>NZ_JBEYIL010000026.1:0-133742 GCF_040635845.1 Streptomyces sp. NPDC006872 | reverse complement strand
CATACGGACACAGACCCGTGACTGCACCTACAGCTTCATCAACTGCCTCTCCAATCGGTCAGTCCACTCAAATTCGTGCAACTTCGTGTCGCACGATCGCCTTCCCAGTGGCCGGGAACCGCCCGGTCCTCGGCCTCCGGTGGCCGCTCGGAGATCATCACCATCTCGTCGACGAAGCGGCGGGTGCGCTGCTCCGGGCCGCGGTGGGGCTTGCGGCGGGTGCGCCCGGTGCGCAACGCGTCCGCGACCTGGCGGCGCAGTCCGCCACGGGCCTGGACGTAGATGGCCTGGTAGATCGTCTCCGGACTCACCCGCATGCTCTCGTCGTCGGGGAACTCGATGACCACAGCGTGACTGATCTGCTCCGGGGACCAGCGTTCGCGCAGCTTGTCCTCAACGTATCGACGCAGCGGACCGTCTGCGGCGAGCTTCGAGGCCCTGGGCCGTGACCGGCTCTCGGCCCAGGCCCGCTGGGCCCGGTGTGGCAGGTAGACGCCGTCGACCGCCCGGGCGTCGATCTCCCGCTTGATCGTGGATGCCGGCCGCCCCAGAGCCCGTCCGATCGCCCGCAGCGAGTGGCCGGCCCGGCGCATGTCAGCGATCGTCTCCCGCTCGGCCACGTTCAGGAACCGGGGGTGCAGCCGCGCGTCGACCGCCGCGAGGGACGGCTGGATGATGGTCACACCGGTCTTATAAACGATCAAGCGACCGTCGGCGCGCAGTCGCGAATGGCCGATCTGCCGGATGCCTTGGTCCCAGTCATGGGCGGTGCGCTCGTGGACGCCGGCCTGCGCGGCGGCATCGCGGCGTCGGACTCCGGCCGCACGCAGCCGCTCGTACTTCGCCCGACCGGGATGCCCGGACGTGCCGGGCTTGCCGCGACCGCGGACACCGGCCTTACGGGCCCATGCGAACGCCGTATTGCGGTTCACCCCGACTGCGCGAGCGGCATCGGTGATGCTGCCGTCCTCCCGGTCCAGTGCCTCGAAGAACCTCGCCTTCAGCACCTCAAAATCCACGATCCCCGCAACTCCCTGAACTCCAGGGTGTTGCGGGGATCAGTAGAACCCGCCCTTGCTGCGGCGGGGCGTCGTCGTGTAGTTGGTCATGACGGATTGGGGCTTGCACTGGAGGGTCCGTTGTACTCCGGCTCGCCGCTCTCGAGTACGCGGAGGAGCAAGGCGGTGACGACGCGGGCGGTGCGGCCTATCAGTAGCACGCGGCATGGGAATGCTCCGCGGCGAACGAGGTCGTAGCTCTTCGATCTCGACAAGCCGAACGCCTGGGCGGCGTCCTCGACGCTCGCCGTTCCACTCCAGGTGGCGCGGATGTGCTCGGGGCTGAACTGGCCGTGAGGCGTTTCGCTGCTCTGACTGGGCATTCCTGTCAGCAGTGCCTTTCGGGTTTAGTTGCTTCCGCGGCAGCAGGGAAGCGGGGAGACGTGGTGAACTGTCAATAGTCCGCAGAATCACCGGTTTCGGTAGCCGGCCGTTGACGGATACCCTGCTCCGCTCAGTGTTGGAGGTGAGTTGCATAGGGCTCAACTGGCGTCTCCACCGCTGGTGGGGCCGTCGGCATTGTCTCCACGTGTTCCCGATGACGCACCATGTTGAGTGTGTCGCGATCCTCGAGCCGGTCCGAAAGGCCGTCTGAGCTGCGGTTTCTCGGGAATGGGCAGAGGTTCGCCCGGTGGCCGGCGGTGTGCTCTCCGGTCATGCCTGGGTGACACTCCGGCCCTGGCACGGAACAGCGATCCAGAACCGAATTTCGCGGAGTGTTGACACCCGGCCAGGGTGATGGACAGGCTTGCGAAGTTCGGAGCCGCACAGGCTGATGGCTCCCGCGCGGGCCGAAGCGGACACGACGGGGGGCTCGTCGGTGGGGGAGTCGGCGTCGGCAGAAGCCGAAGGCCACGTCGACCAGCGGCGTTGGATCGCTTGACCGGAGCGGGCCTGGAAGTCGGCCCAGCCCGGTTCGTGCTTGACGTGACATGGCGTCGGCCCCGACGGGAGGGGGGAGGTGCATCGCATCTGCCGGATGGTCTGCGACGGTGTGCGGGCTTTTCCCCGTCTCGGCCATGAGCGGGGTGTTCGGCTCGACCGCCAACGAGTAGAGGGTCGCGGCGACTTTCCCACGGGAGCCGGCCGGCTCATGGTCGCCCGATCACGGCGAAGCACAGCAGGCCGACCGGACGCGGTGGGCGTGTGACCGGCCGGCCGGCGCCCGCGGTGCTGCCTCTGCCGCTGCGCGTGGGGCTCGGGCTGATTGCGGCCTTCGCCGCGCTGGTGGTCGGCGTGCTCGGGGTCCTGTATGCCGACGACAGCGAGCCCGGCACGGTGGACGCGCGGATCGGGGCGGCGTCGGACGGTGTGGGGCCGCCCTGGTGGTACGTCGCTCGGGCCATGGACTTCCTGGGGGAGCCCGTGGGAGCGGCGACGCTGGTCGCGGCCACCGTGATGGGCTGCCTGCTGCTTCGGCGCCCTCGCGCGGCGGTGCTCCTCGTTGCCGGCGTCGGCATGACCGTGGGGACGGCGACGCTGCTCAAGCACCTGGTGGGACGCACCATCCACGGCGACGGCAACCTGTCCTATCCGAGCGGGCACACCGCCTTCCTCACCGCGCTCGCCCTCGTGGTGGCGCTGCTCGCGACCGGCCGGCTCGGCCTCGGCAGGACGGCCGGCACGTCACTCGTGCTCGCCGCGGCGCTGATTGCCGGCGCCGCCATGGGCTGGGCGCAGGTCACCCTGGGCGCGCACTACCCGACCGACGTCCTCGGCGGTTGGTGCACCGCGCTGGCGGTGACACCGGCGACCGCGTGGCTGGTCGACCTGGTGGCTGATCGGATGGCTGACCGGCCGGTTGACCGGCCGGCCGACGCCGGTCGGCGGGAGCTTCGCTGACGTCACGTCACGCCAAGCGGCGGAACACGGGTTTCACCGGTCGTCCGGCCAGCCAGGGGGTGGGGTCGGCGGCGTCCAGCGCCTTCCGGTACACCGCACATGCCTGGGCCACCACGTCGACGGTGCGGTCGATGTCTGCGTCGTCGAGCGCGCTGCTCACCACGAACGACGGGGCCAGCACCCCGCCCGCGAGGAGCCGGCGCAGGAACAGGGTGCGGTACTCCTGCGACGGCTGCAGGTTCTCGTCGAGGGTGGCGAAGACCAGGTTGCTGGCCCGGCCCCGGACGACGATGTGGTCGCCGACGCCCATGGCGGCCGCGGCGTCGCGGACCCCGGCGGCCAACCGCTCGCCGAGGGTGTGCAGCCGTGCGGTGACGCCCTCTTCGACGTAGGTGGTGAGCACGGCCATCGCGGCCGCCAGGGAGTGTGTTTCCGCACCGTGCGTGGTGGAGAGCAGGAACACCCGGTCGCCGGAGCGACGCAGCCCGCCTCGCTCCATCAGCTCGCGGCGCCCGGCCAGCGCGGAGACGGCGAATCCGTTGCCCAGCGCCTTGCCGAACGTGGAGAGGTCGGGGACGACGCCGTACAGGCCCTGGGCGCCCGCCTCGGACCAGCGGAAACCGGTGATCATCTCGTCGAAGATCAGGACGCAGCCGTGCCGGTCGGCCAGTTCGCGGAGGCCCTCGAGGTACCCGGGCGGCGGCTCGGTGTGGGTGGCGGGTTCGAGGATCAGGCAGGCGACCTCGTCCTGGTACCGGGTGAGCAGCTCCTCCGTGGCGGCCAGGTCCCCGTAAGGGAACGCCACGGTGAGATCGGTGGTCGCCGCCGGAATGCCGGCGGACATCGGTGTGGTGCCGATGAACCAGTCGTCGACGGAGAAGAACGGATGGTCGGCGCAGAGGGCCACCAGAGGGCGCCCCGTGGCGGCGCGGGCGAGGCGCACCGCGGCGGTGGTGGCGTCGGAACCGTTCTTCGCGAACTTCACCATCTCGGCGGTCGGCACCGTGGCCAGGAAGCGTTCCGCGGCGTCGACCTCCACGATGGACGGCCGGACGAAGTTGCTGCCGCGGTCGAGTTCCCGCCGTGCCGCCTCGATCACGCGGGGGTGGGCGTGCCCGAGGCTGACCGACCGCAGGCCGGAGCCGTACTCGATGTAGCGGTTGCCGTCGACGTCCCACACGTGGGCGCCGCGGCCGTGGCTGATGACCGGGGCCAGGTTCTCGGGGTACTGGTCGTCGCCCTTGGCGTAGGTGTGGGCGCCCCCGGGGATCATGGCGTGCAGCCGCTCGTTCGCCGTCCGCGACCGGGGCAGGTGGAACTCTTTGGTGTTCTCGTTGGCCACGCCAACCTCATCTTTCTCTTTGCTGCAGGACCTTGGCGAGGCTCGGGGCCTCTCGGTCCCGTCGGGACATCGATGTGACCGGCAGCGGCCAGGGAATGGCGAGCTCCGGGTCGTCGAAGGCGATCGTCACGTCCTCGGCCGGATCGTGCGGGCGGTCGATCCGGTACGAGGTGTCGGCGGTCTCGGTCAGCGCCTGGAAGCCGTGCGCGCACCCCGCCGGGATGTACAGGGTCACCTGCGTGTCGTCGGACAGCTGGAACAAGGCCCGGTTGCGGTAGGTCGGCGAGTCCGGCCGCAGGTCCACGACGACGTCGAAGATCCTCCCGTAGGAGCACCGCACCAGCTTGGCCTCGCCGGCGCCGGAGCGCAGATGCAGGCCGCGCAGCACGCCCCGGACCGAGCGGGACAGACTGTCCTGGACGAACGCGTCCGGGTCGAGCCCCACCGAGCGGACCACGTCGGCGTCGAAGGTGCGGCAGAAGAAGCCGCGCTCGTCGGCGTACGGCGTCGGCTCGAAGAGGTACGCGCCGGTGATCTCCGGAACTTCGGTTGCCTTCATGACGCCTTCCGTAAGGTCGCGGTGTGGTCGGCCGCCGGGAACAGGGCCGCGGTCAAGGAGTTGAACTGGTTCTCGAGTCGCCGGGCGGCGGCCAGGTTCCGCTCGGTGAGGGTCTGCCGCAGTTCGGCCGAACGCTTCTCCAGCGCACGGAACTGCTCGAGCAGCCGGTCGGCGTCGACCTCGCGCGCCGGGTGGCAGTACGCGCCGAGGCCCATCTCCGCCATGAGCGCGTCGCTCTTCGCCGCGTAGCAGAGAGCGAGCACCGGCGTACCGGTCTTCAGTGCGCAGATCAGGTTGTGGTAGCGGATCGCCACCACGGTGTCGGCAGCCGCCATCTCCTTCATCAGGTCGGCCAGTGAGGTCGGCTCGGCGGCGGTGACCAGCGGCGAGTCCACCGCGTCGAGGATCGCGGCGACCACCGACGCGTCGCACTCGTCACCGGTGAGCAGCCGGACAGCCCTGCCCTCCTCGACCAGCGCGCGGACGAACCGGATCGTTCCGTCGAGGTAGCGCCTGTATATCTCGTCGGCCCGGGCGCGATCGTCGTCGCCGCCGTGGAAGTCCATGACGCCGACGCAGACCGGGCCCGGCGGGGCCGAGGGATCCGAGGGCGCGCTCGCCCGCGGCGTCGGCAGGGCGAACGCGAGGTCCGGGTGGACCTCGTCGCGCGCGGTGTCCACGCCCATCGCCCGCATCGCGTCCCGGGACTGCGTGTCCCGGTACGACCGGTAGGTGGCCAACCGCGCCGACCAGCGCACCAGGGCCCGGGTCGGCCGGTTGCCGATCGTCGCGGCGCCGACGCCGACCAGCGCCACCCGGGTGCGCAGCAGCCGTCCGCTCGCGCAGAGCAGGAACAGCGAGTACGGGAAGCCCCACGGCCGCAGTGGCAGCGTGGCCTCCAGAACGCCCATGCCCGGCACGATCACCACGTCGTGCCGGCGCACCCAGGCGGTGGTGCGGACGGCGTCGACGAGTTTGCCCAGACCTTTCGCCGCGATCGCGCCCGCACGCGACGCGGTCCGGTACTCCCCGCGGTACCAGTGCAGCCGCGTCGCCGGGATCCCGAACCGGGTCGTCACGGCCTCGGGTCCGCCGCACAGCGCGTCCACGACCGCCTCAGGGTGGTCGGCGCGGAGGTACGCGAGCACGGCTTCGAGCGATCCGTCGTTGCCGAGGTTGCCGGAGCCGAGCAGGCCGAACACGCCGACGCGAACCGGGGCCCTGTCCGCGGCCGTCATGCCTGCCTCCCCTCACGGCCGGCGACGAGGGCGTCGACGGAGACCGTGAGCAGGGCCGGGTCGACCGGGGCGCGGTCCTCGATCCGCTCGCCGGCGCCCGGCCGGACCCGGCTGGTCATCCACGCGGCCAGGTGGTGGTAGCACGCGCGTCGGTCGGCCGGGGACAACGGCGCCCGCCGGATCACCGAGACGAAGCCCCAGACGTACTCGGCGAGCAGCCGGGGCGTCGGGTGCAGCGGGCCGGCCCGGCGGGGGTCCAGGTTCACGCACCGGGAGCGCTTGGACGGGTTCGCCCGCTCGGCGCGGGTGGGGTGGTCGCGGCGGAAGTACAGCAGCTCCGGCACCTGGTGGAAGGGCCCGTGCAGGGTGATCTCGGCGACGTACGTCCGGTCCGCGTGGTGGTAGCTGTCCATCGGTTTCACCCGGCGCAGCGCGTCGGCCCGCATCACCCCGTAGAAGTCGTCGCCACCCGGCTCGAACAACAGACTGCGGAAGCGCTCCGGCGCGTGCGGCGAGTCGGTGGCGAGCCCGTACTCGTACGGGACCTTCACCTGGCCGTCGCCGTCGATGACCGCCTGGCCGGTGTGCGCGAGGATCACGTCCGGCCGCTCGTCCAGCGCATCCACGCAGCGCCGCAGCAGGTCCCGGCCGTACAGGTCGTCGTGCGAGGCCCACTTGAACAGCTCGCCGCGGGACTCGGCGAACACATGGTTGTGGTTCGGCGTGGCGCCGATGTTCCGGGGCAGCCGCAGGTACCGGATGCGCGAGTCCCGCGCGGCGTACTCGAGGCAGATGCCCTGGGTCCCGTCGGTCGAGGCGTTGTCGGAGACGACCAGCTCGAAGTCCTCGTAGGTCTGGCCGAGCAGGGCGTCGAGCGACTCGGCCAGGTACTCCTCGCCGTTGTACACGGGCAGGCCGATGCTCAACCGGGGATGGGCGGTCATGGCGTCCTCACTTCGCGGATGGGGTCTGGGTGGTGCTCGCGCAGGGCGGAGCGCAGGTGCAGCCACCACACGGCGGAGCCGCTCACGGTCGCGGCGGCGATGCCCCAGGCCGAGCCGACGGTGCCGGCGACGGCCGCGCCGCCGAGTCCGCCGCTGACGTAGCAGGCGGAGGCGAACAGTTGGGAGCGCAGGCTGCGCCGGGCCGCGCCGAGCGCGCGCAGCCCGGCCGCCGCGCCGGTGCCGAGGCCCGCGCCCGCGACGCCGAGGGAGACCGGCACGATGAGCTCCGAGGCGGAAGTCCAGACGTCGCCGAGCGCCAGCTCGCCGAGCCGGCCGGGCATCAGCAGCAGCGCCGTGCCCCACAGCAGTGCGCCGACGGCCTGTCCTCCGCCGAGGAGGACGCAGAACGTGCCGAGCCGGTGCGGGGCCTGCCGCAGCACCCGTGCCGCCTCCGGGACGGTGACCAGCGAAAGCCCCATGAGCACCGCGAGGAACGGGCCGAGCAGGAGCTCGGCGCCCCGCACCGCACCCACCGCGCCGACCCCGACGATCGCGCCGAGCCCGTACGCCCGCAGCTGGCTCGCGCCACTGAGGCTGACGTTCTCGACCAGGTACCGGTAGCCGAGATCGCGCTGCTCGCGCAGCCACCCGCGCGCTTCGGTCATCCGGGGCCGGATGCCGGACTGGAGGTAGCCGTACCCTGCCGCCACCGTGGCGGACGCGCCCCAGGCGAGCACGAAGGCGGCCACGCTGCCCACCCGGACCGCCACCACCATGGCCGGGACGAGCGCGACGCCCCACACGACGTCGTTGACGAACGCCTTCCGCCCGGTGCCGGCGGCGAAGAACGAGAATCGCCAGGCGTCCTGGAGCAGGAGCCCCGGCAGCATGACGCCCAGGGCGGCGAACGCGGGCCCCACGCGGCCGCCGATGCCGAGCCCGGCCGCCAGACACACCGCGCCGAGGGCCGCGCCGACGCCGAGTGCGGTGCCCGTCGACCGGGCCACCGCCCCGCGCCAGGACGCCTCCGGAACGCCGCTGAAGCGCACCACGAGCGGATCGGTGGCCAGCCCGCGGGAGACGTTGAGCACCACGCCGTACGTCACCCAGGCGAGGGTGAACACGCCGAACGCGGTCACCCCCAGCGAGCGGGCCACGTAGACGCCCACCACGAAGTTGCTCACGCTGGAGGCCGCCTGGTCGGCGAGTCCCCAGGAGAGCCGGCCGACGAGGGCCCGCCTGGCGGATCCGGCCGGGGCCGCCGATGCCGTCGTCTTCTCCCCCTCGGTGGTCATCGGTGTCACGCCTTGAGCAGTTCGGCGCCGCGCAGGGCGTCGGCCGCGGCGGCGACGGCGCCGAACGGCAGCCCGGACCGCTCGGCGACGTCCAGCAGACTGTGCTCGCCGTCGGAGAGGCTGAGCACCCAGAGCATGGCCAGCTGGGCCTGCTTCGCGTCGCTGCGGCCGCCGAGCGAGTCGTACAACCCGCGCCGGCCCAGCTGTGGCTCGCCGTAGGGGCTGAGGTTGACGTACCGCCGGTTGCGGTCGAGGACGGCGAACGCCTCGCGGCACAGGGCGAGCGTGTCCGCCATCGCCTCCGGGGAGACGAAGTCCGGGTTGTCCGCAGAGGTGTGGTACTCGGGGTAGCCGGCGTACGGGGTCCGGCTGAGCGAGCCCACGCCGAGATCGAACCCGGGCGAGCAGTACTGCCGCTCGTCGTAACCGTACGGAGTGAACTCGGAGATGTGGTGCGGGCGTTCGGAGGCGGCCAGCACATGCCGCAGCACCCGGTCGATCTCCGCGTCGCCGCGTCTGCTCTGTTTGTACGTCAGTTGGCCCGAGTCGCCGGCGCAGGCCAGCACCAGGCCGTGCTTGACCCGCTCGACCCGTTCCGCGTTGCGGGCCAGCCAGGTGATCGCCCCGATGGTGCCGGGCGCGTAGATGAACCGGTAGGTGTAGTACGGCTTCTCCTCCGCCAGCTTCCGGGCCAGGAACGTCGCCACCGCGATGCCGGCCAGGTTGTCGTTGGCCAGCGACGGGTGACAGGTGTGGCAGGAGACGATCACCTCGTCGGCGATCTGCCCGGGGACCACGTGCTCGGCGTAGGTGAGATGGCCGTCCGCGAGTGTGGAGTCGATGCGCACCTCGTACTCGCCGTCCGGCATCGCGTCCAAGGTCTCCTGGGCCAGGCAGAACCCCCATTCCGGCTTGTAGTAGCTGGTGCGGTACGGCACCCAGGCCGGGTGGTCCGGCAGGGTGTGCAGATGCCCGCGCAGCTCGGCCAGCGGCATGGTCGCCGACACCGGCACGCTGTAGCCGAGCACGTGCAGGTTGGACGTGGCGAAGTCGACGACCCGGTCGCCGGCGGTGTCGGCGATGTACGCGTCCCGGATGTTCCACTCCTGCGGCACCGTCCAGTCGAGCACCTGAGTCCCGGTCGGCACCTCGTGCACCTGCAGCGGGACGTACTCGCCGACGATCTCCAGGGTGGCGCGCACACCGTCGCCGGTGATGCTCCGGCACAGCGGGTACAGCCGCTCCACCAGCGCGTGCATCGCTTCGCCGGCCGCGGTCATCGGCTCCACCGCAGAGTGTCGTCGACGGCGCCCGCGTCGGACGCCGCGCGCAGCACGGCCAGCCGGGTGAAGCGTCGCTCGAAGTCCTCCCGGGTCAGGCCGTGTTCCCGGTAGGCGTCGGCGAGTTCCAGCGCGCCCTGCTTCACCGTCCACTCGCAGTCGAAGCCGGGTATCGCGGCGCGGAACCGGGAGAAGTCCACCCGGTACGACCGCGGATCGGCACCGTTCTCCCCGGTGATCACCACCTTCGCGCCGGACACCGCCTCGGCCACCTGCTCGGCGATCTCGGCGACCGTGACGTTGTTGATCTCGCTGCCGATGTTGAACGCCCCGTCGTGCACCGCTTCCCGCGGTGCGGTCAGCGCGGCCGCGAAGGCCCGGGCGATGTCGGCGGCGTGCACCAGCGGGCGCCAGGGGGTGCCGTCGGAGAGCACCAACACCTCGCCGGACAGAAGCGCGTGGCCCACCAGGTTGTTCAGCACGATGTCCGCGCGCAGCCGGGGTGAGTGGCCGAAGGCGGTGGCGTTGCGCATGAACACCGGGCTGAAGTCGCCGTCGGAGAGCGCGTGCAGGTCGTCCTCCACCCGCACCTTCGACTCCGCGTACGGCGTCACCGGGCGCAGCGGGGCGTCCTCGGCCACCAGGTCGTCACCGCCGGCGGCGCCGTAGACCGAGCAGGTCGACGCGTACAGGAAGCGCCGCACCCCGGCGTCGCGGGCCAGCCGGGCCAGCCGCACGGACGCGTGGTGATTGATGTCGTAGGTGAGGTCCGGCGCCAGCGATCCCAGCGGGTCGTTGGACAGCGCGGCCAGGTGGATCACGGCGTCCACCCCGGCCACGTGTTCGGCCGTGATGTCACGCAGGTCCACCCGATACCCCGGCGGGTCCGCGGGCGGTGGGCCAAGGACGCAGTCGGCGAACAGGCCGGCGTCCAGGCCGACGACCTCGTGCCCGGCGGCCGCGAGGACCGGGGCCATCACGGTGCCCAGGTATCCCTGGTGTCCGGTCAGCAGCACGCGCAAGGTTCAGTCCCCCAGGTCGAGAGTGAGTTTGGTGACGGCGAACGCCTCGGCGTAGCGCGTGTGGCATTCGATGCCGCGGATCCGGGACAGCCCGAGGAAGGCTTCCCGGTCGTACCAGGGCCGGTGCCGTTGCGAGGGGTAGTGCTCCTGCAACAGCCACACCTTCCGTTCGGCGATCTCCGGCGACAGCGGCTGGTACCCCGTCGGACGGCCGAGATCGCCGTCCCACTTGACGATCTCGTAGCCGAGCACGAGGTGGTCGCGGAACGCGGTGGTCACCAGCTTCGCCAGGCCGCGGTGGTCCTGGTGCGCGTCTTCGGTGCGCGGGGCCAGCACGAGGTCCGGCTCGGTCTGCTCGCGCAGCTCCTCGACCGCGGCCTTGGCCTCGCCCCAGTGCGCGGGCAGCCGGCCGTCCGGCAGCTTGTGCACGGTCACCCGCAGGTCGGCGCCCGGGCAGAAGGCGGCGAGTGCGGCCCGCTCCTCCTGCTCCCGCTCGCTGCCACCGCCGGAGAGCACCAGCGCGTCGACGCGGATGCCCGGCCGCGCGAGGCACAGCGTCAACAGCGTGCCGCCGGCGCCGATGGCGATGTCGTCGCAGTGCGCGCCCACCGCGACGAGCCGGTCCAGGCGCCCGGTCCCGAGCCGGATCACGCTCTCACCCCGGCGATGTCGTGTTCCCACACGGCCCACGGGCGGTCGCCCCGGGCGTAGGCGTCGCAGAGCGCGGCCCGCTCCTTCACGGTGTCGGTCGGCTTCCAGAAGCCGCGGTGCTGGTACGCCACCAGGCGGCCGCGCTTGGCCAGTTGGGCGCATCCGTCAGTGACCAGGTCCCCGTTCTCCGGGATGTGGTCGAAGACCTCCTGGCGGAGCACGAAGTAGCCGCCGTTCTCCCACAGCGGCAGTTCGCTCACCGCGGTGATGCCCCCCACCAGGCCGTCTTCGCCCAGGTCCACGCAGTGGAACGACGACTGCGGAGGCACCACCATCATCGACGCACCGGCGTCGCGCCCGGCGAACCGGTCGATCATCTCCGGCAGCGGGGCGTCGGTGAGCACGTCGGCGTAGTTGGCGAGGAACATCTCGTCGCCGTCCAGGTGGTGCCGCACCCGGCGCAGCCGCTCCCCGATCGGCGACTCGATGCCGGTCTGCGCGAACGTGATCGTCCAGTCGGCTATGTCGGTGGACAGCAATTCGGTCCGCCCGCCCCGCAGCACGAAGTCGTTGGACGTCGTCTCCTCGTAGCTGAGGAAGAAGTCCTTGATGTGGTGGGCCCCGTACCCGAGGCACAGGATGAACTCCGTGTGCCCGAAGTGCGCGTAGTAGCGCATGACATGCCAGATCAGCGGCCGTGGGCCGACCATCGCCATCGGCTTGGGCACGTCGTCTGCGGCACCGCTCCGCATCCGCATCCCGTAACCGCCGCAGAACAGGACGACCTTCATGACTTGACCTCGACAATGCGCAGTTCCGGGATGGGAAAGACCAGTCGGCCGCCCCAGTCGTGGATGAAGGACAGTTGCTCGACCAGCTCGGCCCGCAGGTTCCACGGGAGGACGAGGACGTAGTCCGGCTTGTCGGCGGCTATCTGCTCGGGCGGCAGGACCGGGATGCGGGTGCCCGGGGTGAACCTGCCGTGCTTGTAGGGGTTGCGGTCGACCGTGTACGGGAGCAGGTCGGGCCGGATGCCGCAGTGGTTGAGCAGGGTGTTGCCCTTGCCCGGGGCGCCGTAGCCGACGACCGTCTCGCCCCGCTCGGCCGCCTCGATGAGGAAGCGCAGCAGGTCCCGGCGCACCTTGGCCACCCGGGCGGAGAACTCGGTGTACCCGGACAGCTCCTGCAGCCCGGCGGCCTTCTCCCGGTCCAGGACGTCGGCCACCCGCTGCGACGGCTCGCCCGCCACCTCGGCCGGCCGGGCCCACAGCCGGATGGAGCCGCCGTGCGTGGGCAGCAACTCGACGTCCACGAGCGCGAGTCCGCCGCTCGCCAGCGCCCGGATCGCGGACGCGACCGTGTAGTACTGGAAGTGCTCGTGGTAGATCGTGTCGTACTGGTTCTCCTCGATCAGGGTCAGCAGGTGCTGCACCTCGATGGAGACCCAGCCGTCGTCGGCGACCAGGGCGCGCAGCCCCCGGGTGAACCCGACCACGTCGGGGATGTGCGCGTACACGTTGTTGGCCACGACCAGGTCCGCCGGGCCGTGCTCGGCGCGGACGGCCGAGCCGGTGTCCGGGGACAGGAACTCCGTGAGCGTGGGCACACCCGCGTCCCGTGCCGCGGCCCCGACGTTCACCGAGGGCTCGATGCCGAGGCAGCGGATCCCGCGGTCCACCACATGCCTCAGCAGGTACCCGTCGTTGCTCGCGACCTCGACCACGAAGGCGTCGGTACCGAGACCCAGTCGCTGTACGGCGTCGGCGACGAACGTGCGCGCGTGCTCCACCCAGGAGGTCGAGAAGGAGGAGAAGTACGCGTACTCCTTGAACGTCTCCTCCGGTGTGATCAGCGGCGGGATCTGTGCCAGCCAGCAGTCGGTGCACACCCGCAGGTGCAGCGGGTACGCGGGCTCCGGCAGGTCCAGTTGGTCCGCGGCGAGAAAGCTCTCGCACGGTGGCGTCGCCCCCAGGTCGACGACGCTCGCCAGCGTCGCCGAGCCGCAGAGCCGGCATCGTGTCATTTACTGCCCCCCATCAGTTCCGTCCGACCCGCGATCGCGGTGCGGTACCCATCCAGCAGGCGCTCCAGCCCGACTGCCGGGTTGAAGCCCTGCTCGTAACGGCGCCGGGCCGCCCGGCCCAGCTCCCGGCCCAGGGCCGGCTCGGCCGTGATCCGGCGCAGGCAGGACGCGAGCGAGGCGGGCTCGCCCGGCCGGTGCAGCAGCCCGGTCACCCCGTCCTCGACGAGTTCGACGAAGGCGCCGTGACCGGCGGCGACGGCCGGGACCCCGGCCGCCATCGCCTCCACGACCACCAGGCCGAACGCCTCCAGCCACGTGGAGGGAGCCACCACGGCGACCGACCGCGCGACGGCCTGCCGGCACTCCGCCTGGTCATACAGGCCGACGTACCGCACGTCGTCCCGGCCCGCCGCCCAGGCGGTCACCTCTCGCTCCAGCGGCCCCGCGCCGGCGACCACGAGCGGCACGCCCACACCGCCGCCGGCGGCGATCTCGTCCCACGCGGCCATGAGCAGCCGCACGCCCTTGGCCTCCGCGAGCCGGCCGAGATAGAGCAGATGCTCGCCGTCGCCCTCTCGGTAAGTGCCCGGGTCGGGCACGAAGTTGTGCTTCACCGCCAGCCGCTCGGCCGGCATGCCGGCCCGCACCAGGACGTCGCGCTGCGCCGCGGAGATGCAGAAGAAGCGCTCCACGCCGGACCACCACCGCCGCCGGTTGACCGACAGGCTGACCGCGAGCGGCACCGTCGCAAGGCGGGAGCTCCGGTAGCAGCCGTGCCGGACGGCGGGCAGCGGCGCGGACCCGACGCACTCGGTGCACGGCCGGCCGTCCCGCTGCAGCGTGCCGGGCGGGCAGACCTGGGTGTAGTTGTGCAGCGTGGCGACGGCGGGCACGCCGGCGTCGGCGCAGGCGGCCAGCACCGCCGGCGACAGGAGCGGGAAGACGTTGTGGACGTGCACCACGTCCGGCCGCTCGGCGCGAAGCCGGGCGGCGAGCTCCGCGCGGACCGCCGGGTTCCACGGCACCAGCAGCGGTACCGCGACCTTGCCCGGCAGGGACCGGGCGGCGATGTCGTCGCTGCGCCGCTCGAACACCTCGACCCGGTGGCCGGCCCCGCGCAGCAGCGCCACCTCCTGGTCGACGACCTTGTTCTCCCCGCTCGGCTGCGCCGAGGCGTAGCGGTTGTGTACCACGAGGACGTGCATGCTCAGGTCACCTCCGATTCCCGGACCCGTCGTGGGACGGGTCGTCGAGGGATTTCGGGCGTAGATGGGGAAGTGGCCGCGGCGGGTGCCGCCAGCAGCGAGGCGGCCACGGCCAGATGCAACAGATACGGCGAGGCGTCGCCCAGTCCGGCCTCGGTGTACGACGCGATCGCGCAGTAGCTGATCAGGAAGATCGCGCAGGCCCTCGACAGCGACGGCGGCCGCAGCAACGCGACCCCGCCCAGCACGATGATGATCGCCGCCACCAGGGCGATGCCGGTCACGCCCTGCTCGTTGTAGACGGCCAGCCAGCTGTTGTCGATCGGCAGCCCGCCGAACGACTTGTCGCCCAAGCCCGTGCCGAACAGGTACTCCGAGGTCGTCCGGGGCGCCGCCAGCAGGGCGTGCCAGACCTTGGCCCGGCCGGTGAGGCTGGCGAAGTTCTCCTGGCTCTGCCCGCGCAGGAACCACGCCTGGAGCGCGGAGCTGAACCCCACCGCGGCCACCGCGGCGCACAGCACCGCCCAGGCGAAGAGCCGGCGGGCGGCGGCGCTGGTCAGGACGAGCGAGGTGATCGCCAGCACCAGCGCGATGATCAGCCCGAGCGTGGCCGTCCGGGTATGGGTCAGCGCGAGCAGGGCGAGGGAGGGCACGATGACCACCGCCGCGCTGGTCCGGTCGGTCCGGCGACCCAGGAGGAGCAGCACGGTGAGCCCGATGATCACCGCGGCGTACTGTCCGATCTGCGGCGGGGTGAGCGGCCACAACGCGCCGACCAGCCGCCCGCCGTAGAGGTCGGGCAGGGCGGCGCCCGGTGAGACGACCAGGCCGACGGCCACCGACGCGAGCACCGCGAAGTACATCCGGATGTGGTGCCGGACGAACGTCGTGCTGCCGTCCCACCAGCGGCTGAGCAGCCACAGCGTGCCGATGAAGAGAGCCAGCCGGGCGCAGCGGAACAGCGCGCCGAACCCGGCCCCCTGGTCCACGCTGGAGATCAGGCTCGGCACCAGCAGCAGGGTGAGCAGGAACACGTAGGCGCTGGCCCGGATGCGCACCCGGGGGTTGACCACGAGCGCCAGCGCGAACGCGGCGACCAGCGAGCCCATGGTGACCATCTGGATGAGGGAGCGGGGCAGCGGGACGATGGTCCTCGCCCCGGCGGAGCCGAGGGTGTTGAGGACGAGCAGCCCCCAGACCGTCCCGACGATCTTCGAGGTGTGGTCTGTGTTCGTGTCCGCGGACCTCATCTCAACCACCGTCCCCTGCGCGGAAGGTGCTGCCCGTGTCCTGCCGGTACGGCGTGGCCTGCCACTGCTTGAAGTCGACTGTCCGGCTCGCGTCGTGGACGACGAAGGTCCATGGTCCGACGTAGAGGTTGTCGTGCCAGCGGTTGTGCTGTTCGAGAGTGATCGCCTCGGCCACCCGCTCGCCCTGGTACGGCGACCAGTCCGGATAGGTGCCGTAGTTGGACAGCACCGCCATCCGGTCGCACTTCACCGTGCATTTGACGACGGACTTGTCCAGCACGAAGCGGTTGTCATGGATGTCGACCCGCTGGGTCTTCCACCGGCAGTCGGAGTAGAGCGGTGCCTTGGCGATCGCCGGCTGCGCGCAGCGGTCGGTGTTCTTGACCAGCAACGTGCAGTCACCGGACGAGGTGTTGGCCGGGCTGTTGCAGAACCGGTCGGCGTTCTCCCACAGGGTGATCCCGGACCAGTTGTTCTCCAGCACGTTCCGGTAGATCTCGATATTGTCCGTGCGGGCCCGGATCCGCGGTTCGCCGCCGGACTCGGAGAGGTAGACGGTCGCGAACGGGAAACTGTCGCCGTCGGCGGCGTAATCGCGGCCCTCGACCCAGTTGTTCCGCCGGATGGTGTTCTTTCGGATGACTGCGTTGTAGCTGATCTCGTAGATCAGCGCGGCACCGTCGTTGTCCTCGATCAGGTTGCCCTCGATCAGGAAGTCGTTGTTGTTGGTGTCCGCCCACAACCCGGCTCCGCGGTTGTCGTGCACCCAGTTGCCGGTGATGTCGGCGCCGTCGACGGCCCAGAACTTGACGCCTCCGCTGCAGCCGCAGTCCGGCCGCTGCACCTCCCAGTCGTCCGTGTTGTTGCCCACGATCTCGTTGCCCTCGACCACCAGGCCGCTGATCCGGCCGGTGCCCTTGTACGCGTTCATGCCGTACTGGCCGTTGTCGCGCAGACAGCTGGCGCGCACCTGCTGGCGGGCACCGGCCATCAGCCCGGCGCCGGAGTTGTTCCGGATCGTCGCGTGCTCGATCACCCACCCGTCGGCCGAGTCGTGATTGACCACGCCCTCGTCACGCGGCGCGACGAATCCCTGCACGGTCAGGTAGCGGATCGTGACGTCGCGGGCGGTGCCGCCGAACGCGTACTGGTTGCTCTTCCGGCCGTCGAGCACCGCGCCCGGCGCGCCGAGGTAGACGTCCCCCTCCTTCGGGCTCACCTGGTCGTAGCGGTCCGACATGAGCGTGTGCTTGCCCGGCCGAAGCCAGAAGGTGGTGTGCGGGGGGCTGCTCTCGGTCTTCGCGGCCAGGTCGCCGGGCACCGAGGGGTCGACCGTCACCGCGCCCGCCGGCGCCTTCGCCGGGCCGGCCGCGGGTTTGGCACACAGCCGGCCCACGGACGCGGACGGCGCAGCGGTCGGCTTCGGGGCCGCGTCCGTCGTGCCGCTCTCACAGCCGGTCGCCGCCAGCAGGGCCAGTGTCAGCGGTGCTGCCGGCAACGCCCAGTGCCGCCACTTGATCCCCACGCGTCCTCCCCCAGGGGACTTCTGACGGATCTCTGAGGTCCCCCCACGCGCCGCACCGGCCGAAAGCCCGAGTACGTCCGGCCCGTCGACGGGACCTCCATCGCGCCGGGCGCTCCTTCCACCACGGAGATCCATCAGTAGCCCCTAGCCGTGGAACCTGAGTACGGTGGTGAACCCCTGCGTGCCGTCGGCGAAGCCGGTGCCGATCAGCGCGGTGGTGGGTTCCTTGCGGCCGAAGCCGGCGGAGTACCAGCCCAGTGGCGGGTCACTCTCGCCGCGATGCGCCCGCCAGCTCAGCTGCCCGGGCAGGTCGAGCGCCGCGGAGCGGTCCTCGCCGTCCCGGGTCCAGGTGAGCACCGCCCGGTTCCCCGCCAGGTCCGCGGCGATCGTCGGGCCGAGGTGGAACGCCAGCTGCACGGTCCGGCGCGGACCGCGCACCTCGTCGACCACCGTCAGCTCCTGGCTCGCGGCCCTCAGCTCCACCCGGCGGCGGTGCGCGGAGCCCTGATAACCGTCGTGCTCGGCGTACCAGCGGGCCGTCCCCCTGTCGGAGTCGCCGGACGTGTCCGCCACCAGGACGCGGCTGCGGGCATGCCGGGTCCACAGGAACGGGCCGCCCGAGACGGACTGGTCGACGCCGTCCAGTCGCAGGGTGTTGTGGCCGAGGGTCGACCGGAAGTACTGCCGCCACTCGGGCTGCCCGTGGTAGCAGAACGTCCCCGGGTCGGCGAGCACGTCGACCCCGTCGTGCCGGACCTCCACGGACAGCGCGTCCGCGTGAGCATGCGCGGCGATGGACAGGAATCCGTGCGGACCGCCGTCGCAGCGGCACCAGATCTCCGCCCTCTCCTGCGGACTCCGCAGGATGGTCATGCCCGCGTCGGCGAAATGGTCCGGTCGGCCTGCCGGGCGGGACGCGGCCGGTGCGGTTCCACTTTTCGAGTACGGCCGGATGAGCGAGGCCAGCAGCGGGGTGCGCACGTCGCTGCCGGTCACCGTCGGCCACCAGGCGAGCCGACCGAACACGGCGTCCCCGGTGGCCAGCAGCGAGGCCCAGCGGTCGGTGCCCGCGCCGTCCACGACCAGACCGTGCCCGTCGTCGGCATCCCCCTGGCGCGGCGGCCGTAGCCGGTTGTCCACGACGGCCGCCAGCGCGTCGGTCATCCGCAGCAGCACCAGCCGGATCGACGCGGGGACCGGCACACCGGCGGCATCCGCCTCGGCCACCGCGGCCAGGCCGAGCTCCAGCACCAGTCCGTGATACTCGGTGGCCAGCTCGCGGTTGAGGCCGGAGCCGAAGGTGTTGGCGCGCAGCTGCCGCTCCAGCGACCGCAGCGCGTCGGCCCGCCAGCGCGCCGACGAGGGGAACCACCCGAAGGCGCAGGCCGCGGCGGCCTGCCCGGCGGCCTCGGCGATGACGTGGTTGTTCGCCGAAGACCCCCGGCTGGGGAAGGCGGCCAGCCAGCGTTGGTGGTGCCAGATCTGGTTCAGTGCCACCGGGTTGCCCTCGAACAGAGCGGCCACGCCCGGCCAGCCGTCGAGCAGCCGGCGGATCCACACCCAGGACAGCAGCCGGATCCCCAGCTCGATGCCGCTGGTCCAGTGCACTCCGCGCAGCGGCGCATTGCCCCTCCACCACGACCGCAGGTGCTCGGCCACTCGCTCGGCGTACCGCTCGTTCCCGGTGATCGCGTAGGCGGCGGCGAGCACGGTGAGGTACTGATGGCGGGACAGTTCCCAGATCTGCTTGATGTCCCCGACCGCGTCCTCGTTCCGGTACGGCACGTCGAAGGCGTAGCCCCACGGAGCCCGGCGCCCGGTCTTCGGGTCGTACCACCAGTCCGGGTCGGCCAGGTCGTCGCGGACCACCCCGAAATACTCGGCGTGCCCGGCCATCAGCCGGTCCGCCTCGGCGATGAGACGTTTCGCGGCGTCCGGGGGCACCGCGGCGATCGCCTCCGCGGGCAGTACCGCGGTGAACCGGGCGCCGGTCACGCCCGGGCCGTGCGGCCGCGCCGACCGCCACCGCCGCCTGCGCACCGCGTCGCCCGCCCGGCCGCCGACCTCCCGCGGTCCCATCCGGGACAGCCGCCGTAGGTACCAGCCCGGACTCCCCGAGCTCACCGTCATCGCGCCCTCGCCAACGTCACCGGCGCGCCGCCGGCCAGGCCGGTCTGCACGGCGAGGGTGGCCGCCGTGGTGGCGACCAGCGACTCCAGCGGCACCGGCATCGGACCGCCGGTCCGCACGGCCTTGATGAATGCGGCCAGTTCGGCGGACTGTCCCTTGTCCCGGGCCTTGGGCAGCCGCGAACTGACCCACCGCTTGCGGCGGGCGTCGTAGACAGCGGCACGGACGAAGTCGTCGAGCCGCAGCACCTTGCCGTCCGCGACGAGGTCCAGCGTCTCCTTGGGGAAGCCGGGCGAGCCGGTGGTGACGTAACTGATGGTGGCGGTGGACCCGTCCGGGTAGCGCAGCACGACCTGCAGATCCTCGTTGCCGGACGCGGCGACCGCGTACACCGAGACCGGGTCGGCCTCGAGCAGCCAGCTCGCCGTGTCGATGAAGTGCCCGCCCTCACCGACGAACCGCGAGCCCTCAGTGCCCTGTTGGAGGTACCAGCTGCCGTGCTGCAGCCGGCCCGCGTTGACCAGGTAGCGGAGGCTCGCCGGACCGGTCCGGACGCCGAACCGCTGCCTGGCCTCCTGCAGCAGCGGCGAGAACCGGCGGTTGAAGCCCACCTGCAGCCGGTCGTTGCCGGACTCCTCCACCGCCGCGACCACGTCGGCCAGCTCGTCCTCGGTGAGCGCCAACGGCTTCTCCACGAACACCGTCTTGCCGGCGAGCAGCGCCCGTCGGGTCAGTTCGGCGTGCGAGCTGTGCCGGGTGACCACGAACACCGCGTCGATGGACATGTCGCCGAGCACGGCGTCGAGATCGGTGGTCGCCTCGGTGAAGCCGAACTTCCGCTGCGCGTTGGCCGCGGACAACGCCGTCGTGGTGACGACCGTGGACAGCTCCACGCCGTCGCGCTGTGCCAGGTGCGGCAGCAGCATCGACGTCGCGTAGTTTCCCGCGCCGACGAATGCCAGGCGCACCGGCGCCTTGGCGGACCGGGCCGGGGTGGACGCTCCGCCGCCGGGTCGCTTCACCGTGGGCACGGCCACCGCCGGGGCCCCCGCTTCCTCCGCTTCCCCCGCGTGTTCGGGGTACCGGAACAGCACGGCCACGGCCTTCAGGTCACCGTCCTTCAGGCGCTGGTACGTCTCGACGGCGTCATCGAAGTCGGCGATGTGGGAGACCAGGGGCTCCACGTCGACGCGGCCGCGGGCGACGAGATCGAGGAAGCACGCCAGGTTGCGGCGCTCGGTCCAGCGCACGTAGCCGATCGGGTAGTCCCGGCCCTCGAGCTCGTACTCCGGGTCGTAGCGACCGGGGCCGTAACTGCGGGAGAACCGCACGTCGAGCTCCTTCTCGTAGTACGCGTTCCACGGCAGGTCCAGGCGGCACTTGCCGATGTCGACGACCCGACCGCGGTCCCGGCTCAGCCGGGCGGCCAGCTCGACGGGCTGGTTGCTGCCGCCGCCGGCGGCCAGGAACACCTGGTCCACGCCGTGGCCGTCGGTGAGTTCGGCGACGGCGGCCTCCACGGCCGGGGACGCGGGGTCGCCGCAGGCCGTGGCGCCCAGGCGCTCGGCGAGCTCGCAGCGCGTCGGGTCCGGGTCGGCTCCGACCACGCGGACTCCCGCGGCGGCGAGGAGCTGCACCACCAGTTGCCCGATCAGTCCGAGGCCGATGACCAGTGCCACGTCGCCGAGTTGCGGCTCGCCGCGGCGGACGCCCTGCATCGCGATCGACCCGACGGTGCCGAAGGCCGCGTGTCGCGCCGCGAGACCGTCGGGGACCGGGGCGTAGAGGTTCTTCGGCACCCAGTTCAGCTCGGCGTGCAACGCGTGCTCATTGCCGGCGCAGGCCACGAGATCGCCGACCTTCACATCGTCGATCCCGGTGCCGACCTGCTCGACCACCCCGCACAGCGAGTAGCCCAGCGGTGTGTAGGAGTCCAGCTTGCCCATCACCTTGCGGTAGGTGGCGGGCAGCCCGTTGGTGGCCACGCTCTGCATGACCTTGGCCACCTGGTCCGGCCTCGAGCGGGCCTTGCCCAGCATCGACATGCCGGCCTCGGACACCTTCATGAGCTCGGTCCCGGTGGATATCAGCGAGTAGGCGGTGCGGACCAGCACACCGCCCGGCTTGCACCCCGGCACCGGCACGTCGAGCACCGCCAGCTCGCCGCTCTTGTAGTTCTGCACAACCTGTTTCACCCGAAGTCCTCTTGTCTCTATGCCGTCAAGGACGAGTTCTGGCCGGCCCCGGAGGTCGCGCCGCGATACCAGTGCTCGAGGGTCAGCACATGCCACAGATGCTTGGAGAAGTCCCGCTGCCCGGCGGCGTCCTCGGCGACCATGCGCGCCAGCGCGTCGCGGCGCAGGAGCCCGGAACTGACGAGCACACCGTCGTTCACCACCTCGCGCACCAGCGGTGCCAGATCCCGGCTCATCCATGCGCGCAGCGGGGCGCTGAACAGGGCTTTGGGCCGGTACACGATCTCCCGGGGCAGGATCGACGTGGCCGCCTCCTTGAGGACGGCCTTGCCCTGCCGTCCGACGATCTTGCGATCACCGGGCACGGCGAACGCCGCCTTGACCACCTCGACGTCCACGTACGGCACCCGCACCTCGGTCGACGCGGCCATGCTCGACCGGTCCGTGTAGGCGAGGTTCAGGCCCGGCAGGAACATCCGGGCGTCGGTCAGGCACATGCGGTTGACGAAGTCGTCGAGGTCGTTGTCCCGGTAGACGTCCGCGTGCTCGGTCAGCACGTCCTCGACCGTCCCGGCCAGGTCGGGATCGATCAGGGCGAGCAGCTCGCGCCGGTCGTACATGGTGTAGCTGCGCCGGAACGCGGTCTCCTCGGGCAGATCGGCGAAGGAGAGGAACCGCTTCGCGAAGCGCACCGACCGGTACCCCCGGCGGGCCGTGGCGACCGGCAGCCGGTCCACGGCCCTGGACAGGCCGCGCCGCAGGGGCCGCGGGACGCGCTGGTAGCGCAGCGCGATCGTGTTGGCCAGGTGCTTGCGGTAACCGGCGAACAGCTCGTCGGCGCCCATCCCCGAGAGCATCACCTTGACCCCGGCCTCCCGGGCGGCCGAGCAGATCAGGAACGTGTTGATCGCGGCAGGGTCGCCGATCGGCTCGTCCAGGTGGTACGTCATCTGCGGCAGCAGGTCGAGCACATTCGGAGCGATCTCGATCTCGTGCAGGTCGACGCCGAACCGCTCGGCCACCTGCCGGGCGTAGCGCAGGTCGTCCGGCATCGCCTCGAACCGGGAGTCCTCCGCGCGGAACCCGATCGTGTAGGCGGAGATCCCGGGTCGGTCGCGGGCCGCCAGCGCGGTCAGGTAGCTGGAGTCCAGTCCGCCGGAGAGGAAGGTCGCCACGGGGACGTCGGAGAGCAGGTGGCGCCGGGTCGAATCCTCGACGACGGCGGCGAGATCCGGCTGTTCGCCGGACCGCGCCCGCTCCTGGCCCTCGGCGGCGACGTCCTTCAGGTTCCAGAACCGGCCGCGCTCCACCCGGCCGTCGGGCCGGCACCGCAGCCAGCTCCCCGGCGGCAGCTTCTCCGCCTCGCGGAACGCGCACCGTGAGTCGGGCACCCAGTAGTACAGCAGCGAAGCCACCAGCGCCGCATGGTCCACCTGCAGCGACCCGCCGGTCGTGGCAGCGAGCGCCTTGAGCTCGGAGGCGAACATCAGGCCCTCGCCGCGCCGGAGCAGGAACAGCGGCTTGATGCCGAGCTGGTCGCGGGCGAGCACCAGGTCACCGGTTCGCTCGTCGAAGATCCCGAACGCGAACATGCCGCGCAGCCGGGGCAGACAGTCCGTGCCCCAGCGCCGCCAGGCCTCCAGCAGCACCTCCGTGTCGGAGGTACCGCGGAAGCGCACCCCGCCCGCCGCCAGCTCGGCACGCAGCTCGGGCGCGTTGTACAGCTCGCCGTTGTACGTCAGGACGAGGCCGCCCGAGACCATCGGCTGGGCGCCGGTCCCGGACAGGTCGATGATGGCCAGCCGGCGGTGTCCGAGGTGCACTTCGCCGTCACCGACGGGGTGGCTGTACCGGCCCGTCCCGTCCGGACCGCGATGGGCGAGGGTATCGGTGAGCCGGTCGGTCACGACCTTCCCGTCCGGCCATCGGTAAGTGCCTGCGATGCCACACATGTGCTACCGCGCCTCCTGGTCGCTGTCCGGGACCCGTGCCGCCCACATCGGCAGCCGCTCCGGCCACCGCTGGCCCTCCCTCACTGCCTGAACGGCGTGGGAGGTACCCCCATCGTTCTGCCGGGCCGGCCGCTCGTTCTGGCCGCGCAGCGCCGTGTGCGGCCCGTCCCACAGCGTGCCGTCGGTCCGGTCACGCGGATCGGGGTCGATCAGCACCACACCGATCACCGGAATGTGCTGGTCCGCGAGCTGCCGCGCCACGGTGTGCAGCCATGCGGCGCTGCCGTGCCCGGCGCGCGCGACGAGCACGGTCCGAGTGCCGAGGTACTGGAGGTCGGTCCACGCCGTGCCGGGCGCCACCGAGCCGACGCCGAGCAGGCGCTCCTGGTGTGGCCCGGCCGCGGCACGCTTGCCGGTGACCACGGCCGGGTCCCCCGGCTTCGGGCGGCGGCCGGCGAGCTGCCGGCCCGGCAGACCGTCGACGATGACCACGGGCCCTTCCGCCGCCAGTGCCCTGGCGAGGTCCAGGGCGATCACGCTCGTGTTGCGCGCGCAGCCCAGTTCCAGCAGCGACACGGGTTCCGCGGAGCCGCGCACGGCGCGGGCCAGGGACGTGGTGAGCCGTTCGCGTGCCGCCCGGACCCGGCGGCGCTGCCATCGCCCGGTCGACCGGTGGGGCAGCTCCGCGATGACCGAGGCGCCCAGGTTCACGGCGATCTCCCGGCGCAGCACGGGACGGTCCGCGACCACCGCGCCGACCGCGGCCACCGCGAGCCCGAGGAAGAGCCCGAGGAAGAGCCCGATCCCGGCGTCGGTGGCAGCGGTCTTGGGCAGGGAGTGCCGCACCATGTGAGGGGCGTCCACGATCTGCGTGCCGGCGACGAGCCGGGGCGTGCCGATGCTCGCTTCCGCGGCGCGCTGGCTGAAATCGGTGATCTGCGAGGTGAGTTCGGCCCGGCGGGCGTAGAGCGACTCCAGGTCCGCCGACGACTCCGGCCCGCTCGCTTGCGTTCCGTCTCCGATCGCCTTGTTGACCTGGGTCAGTTGGTCCTTCAACTGGTCGCGCTGGTCGAGCAGGGCCTTGGCCTCGGCGTCCGCGGTCTCCTGTATCCGCCTCACATGGTCCGCGACGAACGCATCGGCCAACGCCTGGGCGCGGGCCACCGCTTCCGCGTCGCTGTCACCGGTCACGGTGATCTGCAGTACGTTGTTGGTCAGACCGATACCGCTGTAGTCCTGCATGAAGTCCTCGGCTTCTTCCTGGGACTTGAGGGACTTCAGGGCCTTGTCGGCGATCCGTGTGGTCTGCAGCAGCGCGACGTCGGTGCGGATCAGCGTTCCGGGGTCGTTCGGCTGGTCCTCCTCATGCGCGACCAGCACCTTGGTCACCGCGGTCGGCGGCTGCGGCAGCAGGAACGCCACCGCCGCGCCGACGAGCAGCCCCAGCAGCGCGAGGGAGCACCAGAGGCGGCGCCGCCTGCGCACCGCCGCCACCAGGGTATGGGTCGAGGGCGAGAAGGTGCCCGAAGCGCCGGTGTCGGCGGCGTACGCGTTTGAGATCGGTGAGATCCTCGCGCGCATCCACGCGCTCGACGTCGCGTGGACCCATGTGTCGATCGAGGACCCGACGTCACGGGACTGGCCCGAGCTCGCCGCGCGGGCGGCGGCGACCGGACAGCCGTGGGCCGACGAGCTCGCCTCTCACGTCGAGACGTTCCTCGCGATTGCCCACTTCGTCGACACCTGCGAACGGCCAGGCCCCGTCGTGCTGACCCACAGGGACATCCAACCGTGGAACCTGCTCGCTCGAAAGGGTCGGCCGGTGGTGCTCGACTGGGAGCTTTCGGGGATGCTCGACCTGGCCGGTGAGCTCGGCTCGACCGCGCTGAGCCTCGCGAAGGGACCTGGCTTCGACGACATCAAGCCCGCCATCTTCCGCTCGGTTCTGGACGGCTATGTCGCGGGGGGCGGAGCGCTGCCGCCGTCAGGTCCGAGCTGGTTTGTGTTCATGATCGGCGGCTGGCTGGGGCACACGAGGTGGAACATCCTCCGGTGCCTCGCCGGTGTCCAGGCGAGCACCGGCCCTGACCTCGCGCTGTCGCACGAGTCCGTGCGCAACGGGGTGCGCGGCCTCCCCGACCTGTTCGGCCGACTTCCGGGGCTCGAGGCGCTGCTCGTGTGACAGTGACCTGCGTCGGTGCTTGGTACGCGGCGTGAGGCGCCCTCCCGATTCCGCTCGGGGCCATAGTCGATGACCTGCACCGACGCGGAAGCGCGGACACCCGTCTCGGACCGGCCAGGACACCGGAGGCACGAACGTAATCGCGGGCGTCGCCTGGCGTGACGCGCTCGCAGCAGACGCCGACCGCGGCAAGCCTGCTCTCGATTGTGCGCCTGGATGCGGTTCCGGTTGCGGTGCACCGGCAGCCGGTCGGCACACGAGATCTCCGATGGTGAGGCAGAGGGTCGCTGTGAGGTGAACGAGGAGAGGTAGCAAGGCGCATCGAGGCCGTTGCGCAATCGACAGCGGAGGACGCATGCGGTATGTACAGTGCGAGCGTGGCGTACGGCTGGAGGGCGCTCGAGCGGCGGGATCGTGAGCGCGCCGATCGTCTGACCTTCGGGTTGGGTCTCGGATGGGCCGTGCGGGCGTGTTTGAGGTGTTGATCAAGATCGTGAAACGATCTTCGAATGTCTCGTGGCGATCTGACGGATGCACAGTGGGAGCGGCTGGGCGCGGGCTGACCACCAAGATTCACCTCGCCGTAGACGCCCCTTCCAGGGGAGGTGGTCAGCCCGGGAATCCGACTGGAGAAGATCCATACGGAATAGCGGGCGACATCGGTCTGGATCGTCAACTGAACGACTCAGGCCCGGGTTTTGTAGGCCCAGCTGTCCCACTCCAGGCCGATGTCGCGGGCCTCGGGGACGGTGCGGGTGTGGTCCAGCCGCCGGGGACGGCGAACACGTCGAGGATGATCCGCCTCACGAGGCTGGCTCGGAACTTTCCTGTACCGGCTCGGCTTCGCCACGGCAGGCCCAGGGAGAGCAGCCGTCGACCACGCCGTTCTCCAGTTCCTCTGCATCGGTTAGGGGGCCAGTTGCTGCTGGCGGGCGGCCGATTCGACGGCAGTGACGTGGCCGATCGGGGCCTGGGCGAGCGGTTCCCGGAAGCGGTGCGGGAACGCCTGCCCGAGCAGCCGACCCGCCGCACGAAGGCACACCCCGGTGCGAAATACTCCCCCGACGAGTTCACGCACTTCCCCGATCAGCCAGCCGATCACGATAGGGAGGGCCGTCGCGCGGGATGCCAAACGGCTCACGCGGCTCGTGCGTGGCTCAGGCGCCTACGAGGGTAAGTACGCGGCCGCAGTGGCGGGCTACCGGGTCGGTCCTGATTACATCGAGGCCCACCGCGCCTTCGTGGCCGTCGGCGCCGACGAGCATGGAGGCCGGGTCCTCGGGTTCTACTCGCTCGTCCTCGCTCCACCGGAGCTCGACCTGCTGTTCGTCGCCGACGAAGCGCAAGGACGTGGTATTGGACGGCTGCTCGTGGCGCACATGCAGTCCGAGGCCCGTGCCGCCGGGCTCGACTGTGTCAAGGTCGTGTCGCATGTTCCCGCCGAGGACTTCTACCACCGCGTGGGTGCGGTGCGGACCGGGACCGCGTTTGCGAACCCGCCCGCCGTGCCGTGGGACCGTCCCGAATGCGAGTTTCGCATTCCTTCGGAATGACGCGGTTGCTCCGGCGGGGCCTCTTCGTGTGGCTGGTCAAGATGCTCTGAGGGCTCCTTCGTGGGCTGGGTTGTACTCGGGCTCGCCGTTGTCGAGCACCCGAAGCAGGGACGTGGTGACGACCCGCGTGCTGCGGCCGATGCGGAGCACGCGGCACGGGAACTTCCCCTGGCGAACGCGGTCGTAGCCCTTCGCCCTCGAGAATGCGAACGCCTTGGATGCTTCCTCCACGCTCCCTGTCCCGCACCAGGTGGCACGGATGTGCGTGGGGCTGTACCGGGAAACCTGTATCGCGCTGTTCTGTGTATGCATGTCTGGGTGTTGGGCCCTTTTCAAGACGGATTTCGGTGGCGGAAATATCCCTGATCCTGCTGGCGTTGCCCTCTGGCATCGTGGTCGTGCAGGGGAGTGGTGGGGCTGAAGCTGTTCAACACGCAAAGCGGCGTGACCGAGGTCGTGCCGCGTCTGGCTGAGGTCGAGGAGGAAGTAGAGGACCTCGTCGAGGCGCACATGGAGATCAGCGACGAGCAGGGCCGGGAGCTGTGGCTCGGGGCGATCCGCCCGGGCCGGATGCACGATGCCACCGCAGTACGCACCGAGGCATCGAGGAGCAGCTGCGGCTGCACCCGAACGTGAAAGCCGAAGTCGATTCCGGCTATGCCGGCCTGGCCCGCGACTTCCCCGGCCAGGTCAGCGCCCCGCCGAAGAAACCAGCGGCGGACGCCGGGCCGTCCGAGCGCAACTTCTACGACCACGCGCGCCGCTGCCAATCCCAACGGCGGATCATGGTCGAGCACGCCAACGCAGAGGTCAAGCAGTGGCGGTCGCTGCAACGCTGGACCGGCGAGCGCGACGGCCTGCCCGAGGTCATCGCCGCAATCGGCACCCTGGTCTCCGACCGCAGCGCAAAGCGCCCAACCCGCAGCAGGCCGAGCACGGAACTCGACCTCGTCCGCGCGACGGCCTGCTGATCCACTCCCAAGCCGAACCGCCAGGCCAGCACGTCCCAAGCCCTATCGTGCGGCTACTCGTTACTTGGCTGTGGGCGTATCATCTGGCGCCCTCCACATCGTCGACGCCAGCACCCGAACCAGCACCAGGATCGGTTCGGTGACCGGTCACCGTAGTACGGTTACCGCCCTCGCGTTCAGTGCGGACGCCTCCCGAATCGCCGCTTACGCCGACGGGGAAGTGCGGATCTGGGACAAGAGTAAGTAGTTTGCGCAGCCGCATGTTCCCACGCCATAAGATCTCTGAATCAGTGCAGATGGGCGTGCCACACCCCGCGTCTGCGGCGTGATCCAAACGACAGGACCTAGTTCCGGACACGACCAGCGCGACAGCGGTACGCCGGTCTCGGCGGGAAGTCGGCAGGTCGGCGCCTTGGCCTCGGCGACCTGCACGGGAGTGAACAGGGCGGGACGTCCGGAGCGTCTGCGGTCGGCCAGGGCCCGCAGCCTGCCGCGGGCGAAGCGGCCGCGCCGGACGCGGACCGTGTCCCAGTGCAGGCCCGTCTCGTGGGCGATGCGCGCGTTGGAGCGTCCCTGTGCCGCGTGCAGGACGACCTGCGCGCGTATCCGTAGCCGGTGCTCGATCTTGTGGCCGTAAGCCGTCCTCTTCAACCGCTCACGTTCGGCGGCGGTCGGGATTGTCGGGCAGGCCGGGGCAACGGGCATGGCAGGCGGGCCGATCGGGAGAAGCGGATCACGACGGGCCGCAGCCCGCCGAGACCCGTGCCGGGATCCGACAGAACTCAGCGTTCCGCGACCGCAGACTCGAGCAGGGACAGGGTCCGGTTGTCCGCGTCCACGTCTGCACGGACGCCGAGGGGCAGCGGCAGGTTCGGCGAGGTGTGGCCGAAGTCGACCTGGGCGAGGACGGGGATGTCACGCTGCGCCAGGACGTCGAGCACGACGTCGCGCAGACCGACCTGGTCTCCGCCGCCCTCGTAGGGCGTGACCTCACTCGGGATGCCGACCACCATGCCCGCGATCCGGTCCAGCACACCGGACAGCCGCAAGGCATGCAGGTCGCACCAGATCCGCGTGACCGGCCGCTGTAGCTCTTCCCAGAACAGGACGGCGCCGTCGAACCGTTCGGCGGCCAGTGCGAATGGCGTCGCCTGCAACTGGACCAGGCGGTTCAGCAGGCCGCCGACCAGTGGTCCCTGCGCGCGGCCCGGCTGCCAGGTTTCCCAAGTCCCCCCTGCCGGCAGCACGCCCGGCGCCTCGGCCTTGGTCAGCACACGGGCGTAGAGGTCGACGAGTTCGGACCGACGGGCCTCGTCGCCCAACGTGTACCAATCGCTGCCGAAACCGTGGGTGACGATGTCGGCGTGGAAGCCGACGAGGCCGGTCTTGGCGTACAACGCCATGTGCAGCAGTGAGATGTCGCTGTAGCCGAGGATCGGCTTCGGGTCGGCCCGGACCGCATCCAGATCGATCAGATCGAGATAACCGATGGTCGCCTGACCACCGGTGTGCGCGACGATGGCCCGCACCTCCGGATCCCGGAGCAGCGCATTGAGCTCGGCAGCCTGCTCCGCCGGAGCGCCCGCCGCCCACCAGCGGCTCTGCGCGGGGTCGACCATCGGGCTGACCCGCACGCGGAAACCCATCCGCTCCAATATCGCCACACCGCGAGCGAGCAGCGGCTCCTCATCGGGCTCGAGCGGGCCCGAGGGCGCGGCGACGACCACGAGATCGCCGGAACGCAGCGCACGGGGACGACGGATCGTAGGCACAGGCCCTCCTTGTTGATCGACAACGGCGGACAACTACGCAGGTACTGCTGGTATTCCGCCTCCTCGACGCGATCAGGCAAGGCCCCGGAATCCCGACAGGAGGCCGACGGGCGCCGACCACCGCCACGCTGACATGACGGTGAACCCAGGGATGGCCGGCGCCGAGGAACGTTCACCGGCGCCCCGAGGACGCCCTCGACGCTGGCTGCCGGCCCGACCTCGCCGCCCCAGACCTCCAACGAACCGGCACAGAAGCGGGGACTGTGCCTTCAGGATCTCCGTGTATGAAGAATAATTCTGTATATGGGCGAACATGGGCCACTTTTCGTGGCGGAGGGGCGTGCATCCGAGGTGGATGTGCTGCTGATGGAAGACGAGTTGGGGCCCGGTGCCGTCGACAGAGGGCAGGGAGAGGTCGCCTTGCCTTTCCGGGAGCCGAGCTACATATCGATCGGTGAGCCCGTCGTCGTCGCGCTGGACCCGCAGGTCGAGGCTTCAGTCGAGCTCAGGCGTCAGTTCGACGACTTCGAGTTCCACCAAGTGCAGTTGACGTGCTCCTTCCAGGCCGCGGTCGGCTCCCGGTTCACCCAAGCGCGGTTCACCACGGAGCTGGTCACCACGGTCGACGGGGGCGAGCGGTCGACCGGGGCGCAGGCCATCGCGTACGACCTCTTCCCGCTGCGGCTGGAGGAGGCCCGAACCGTGACGGTCACCTCGCAACGTCCGGGAGTGGACGTCACCTTCGGCTTCGAGCCGGTCGAGGCGACACTGACGCTGCCGTCGCGTGAGCGTATGGAGGAGGGGATCCAGTACACCAGTCGAGTCGAAGCCTTCGATCTCCGCGGCACCCGGCCGGCGTGGAACTTCCGCCGCACGGAACAGCGGGAGATCAGTGGGCCGCATCGACTGTTCATGCTTGTCCGCAAACCCAAGGGCACCACTGTACAAGCCACCTTCGGTTTGAGTGCGACGGTTCAGTTCATGATGGGCAGTCACGGCTTCGCTCCCGTCGACCTGTTGATGCTGTTTCGGGGGCGCAACCGCTCTGGTGTGCTGACCGACGAGCCGAGCATCCCTCTCTGCTGAGTTCGGATCCGGTCAACGCCCGTGCACGACGAAGCCCGCCCAGAAACAGGGCTCGGCATAGGGCGTCTCGTCCGGTGAGCTCGCCGCCTTGCGCTCAGCGAACTCCCCGATCAGACTCTCCGCCGCGTCGGCGGAGAATCGAAGGCCCCGGCCGCGCGGCGCAGCCGGGGCCTGCCGTGGGGCTTGCGAGGGCGCGAGGTCCGTGCTCCAGGCCGCCAGTTCGCGGTAGGTCACGGTGCGCAGCCAGGCCTGCGCCTTGGCCAGCGCCTCCGCAAGATCGGTTTCCTCCATGGCGGGCAGCCACTCCTGAGCGAACCTCACCATGAGCAGATAGGTGGCGCGGTCGTCCACCGCCCACAGAGGAGCCACAACCGCCTGGGCCCCGGCTCGAAGCATTCCGGCCGCCAGACTTCGGACCTCCTCCCGTGCCCCGCGGAGGTCCATGACCGCGGTCTGGCACGCCGAGAGGACGAGCAGTCGCAGGCCGTCGAGGTGGACCATGTCCCCCTGGGCGTCGCGCAGCGTCAGCGTCTGTCCACGGGCCAGCAGCAGCCGGGAATTCAGGAAGTCCACGCCGTCGAACTCGCCGTGGCACGAAGCGACGACCACGGTCCCCTTGCGAAGACTCTCGACGAGCCAGTCCCGTGTCGCGGCCTCATGCACACGGGCGCGGGCCGAATCGCCGGCCAGGGCCGCGACGGTGAGGGCCTCGGCTTCACTCCACCGCAGTTGCCGGTGGGTGGGATGCGGATCACCCAGCGCGTAAACACCGGACCTGCCAGTGCCGTTGGTGACATCCAGGACGGTGCGGGCACTCGGTGCGACCGTCATGGAGAGGAGGTCGCCCACCGTGCGTCGCACCTCTGCGGGGGACGCTTCGGTCTGCGGCACCGACACGGGCACACACGGCAGAGGAAAGGCCGGCAGGAAGCCGCACGGGACGAGAGTCACTTTCGTCATTCCCTGCTCGAGAAGCCAGGTCGTCAGCGGCTCCATGGCCGCCTCGGCCAGCTTCGGCAGACAGCGGCGCAGCTCACCGGCAAGGATGTGATGATGCAGCGTCGCCGCAAGCCGGGACAGGCTCTGCGCATCCAGTTCGCGCAGCGGCCGACGGGCGATCTCCTCAAGCCCGGGATGCCGTGAACAGGCCAGCGCGGCTGCGCCGAACGTGCTGTCCGTCCCTGCTTGCCGGCACACGTCGTGCAGGTGCTCGGCCTTCGCCATGAATGTGTCGCCCGGCCACTGATGGACGATCCAGCCCAGTCCGATGCCTTCCTGCGCCGGCCCGAAGCCGCCCACGATGCGCCCTGAGCGGTCATCGACGACCAGCTGGACGAGGTCGCGCGCGAACGCGTCGGTGAACTCGGGCAAGGGTAGGGCCAGGATCCTCCCCGCCCCGGCAGGGCTGCTGGAGGGACGCACGGCCAGGGCCAGGCCGCCCCATTCCGTGGCCAGCAGATACACGATCGGGTGGGTTGCACCCGCGGCGATCCGGTCGGCGCTGAGTACGGGGTCGAGGAAGTCGGCCGGATCCTTCGCCAAGCGGATCTCGGCGACCACCGCCTGGAACCGTCGCCTGGCATCTCCCAGCGCCTCCGCCCGCGCCAACGCGACGGTCTCGCCGCCCGCGTCCGTGCCGTCGCCGGCCGCGGGATCCCACTGGCGCCACCCCAGGTCGTCGACGGCGGACTGGGCGGTGGTGAGCGCCAGGTGTGCTTCGACGAAACGCCTCCTGCGGTCTTGGTCCTCGATGCGCTCGGGGTCGGCGGATCGCACCGCCAGTGCCTCGGCGAGTGACCGCGCCCGGCTGTTCTCGAGTGACTCAACGGCCTCGTCCAGGCGTCCCAGTTGCGCGAGAGCGAAGGCGTCCAGCTCGCCGGCCTCATGGCCTCGCCGCACCACGTCGTCGAATCCGTAGGTGCCCGTGCTGACCCGGGACAGGAGCAGGTCTCCCGCGGTACAGGCGGAGGCGAAGGCCTCGTGCGCGGTCTGCCAGTTGCCGCGGTGAGCCTCGATCATGCCCAGCGTGCCCACCGTGCTGCGGTGGTCGGCGGGCCGGTCGGCCAGCGTGAGCACCTCGAGGGCGGCCCGCAGGCATCGCGCCGCGAGGTTCAGGTTGTCAGTGCGTTCTCCTGACAGCTTTCTGTAGTAGGCCTGGCCCAGGTTGTGCTGGGTGTGTGCCCATTCGACGGCATCGCGTTCGCGCGTGCGTACCGTGAGGGACCGGTTCAGGTTGTCGATGGCCTGCTCGATGTTCTTCGAGGCGTCCCCCGACGGCCGCTCCAGCAGTGCGGAGGCGAGGTTGAACAGAGTGCCCGCCCACGGCACCGGGTACTGCTCGCAGGTCAGGACCGTCAGTGCCGCCTGGAAGTCCTCGACGGCCCTCTCGATCGCATCGGCTTCGTCCCGGCGCAGGCGTAGCCGCGTGTACCCCGTGCTGTTGCGCAGTCTGGCCCACTCGTACGGATGATCCTCGCGGTCGAAGACGGTCAGGGCCTGCTCGAAGGCCGCGACGGCGCGGTCGTGGTTCTCCCTCGGATCACCGAACCGCCGGTCCCGGTACAGCTGGCCGAGCTGGCCGGTGAAGAGCGCCCAGTCCAGGGATCCGACAGGACGTGTCCCGATGGAGTCGGTGCAGTGCCGGACGGCGCGTTCTAGGTTCTCCGCGCGGTCCCCGGAGAGCCGCTGGCCGTAGGCGGCTCCGAGGTGGTTCTTGATCGTCCCCCACTTCAGCGGGTCGTCCTCGCGGGTGTATGCCTCGAGCGCCGTTTCCAAGGCGGAGATCGCCTCTTCCTGGTGCTGTGCCGCGTCGTCCGACGGATGGTGCAGCAGGGCCAGGGCCAGTTCGTCGAGGAGGTCGGCGCGGAAGGAAGGCAGTACGACGTCATCGCGTTGGAGGGCGGCGCGCAGCATGGCGATCCGCACGTGCGGCTGCCGGTCGGCTTCCGGCGAGGTGATCATCCCGATGAGTTCCGGCAGGGGAATGACCCTGTGGAAGTCGTGCCAGTAGGAGACGAACAGGTCAGGGTCCACCCGGGTGGAGTTGACGACGGCCGAGGAATCGTCGAAGGCCGAGGAGTCCTCGATGACCGGTGTGCTCTCGGTGCTCAGTGGTGCTCCCGCCTGCGCGAGCACCTCGACGACAGGGGCGAGACGGGCGATGGTCTCCTCCCGGAGACCGGACGGCGTCAGACCCAGACGGGACCGGAACGCGTCGTACATGCTGCGGACGAGTCGTTGACGCCGCCGGGGATCCGTCCAGGGGGTGCGGACCAGCAGCGCGCTCAGGAAGGCCGCCATCGACAGGTCCAGCACATCGGGCCGTGTGCCGTCCGCGCAATCGAGGTACAGCAGACCCAGATTGGTCTGCGCCATCACGTAGTCGTCGGGGTACTCGAGGATGTCGTGCACTTCCAGCGCGGCGCGATATGCCTGTAGCGCCCGCTGCCTGTTGTCGGCCGACCTGCCGCGCAGGCGCTCGGCATAAGCGCTGCCCAGGTTGTTCTGGGTTCTGGCCCAGCCGTAGGGGTCCGTGTCGAGGGTCCGGACGGCGAGCGCCGCGAGGTAGGCGGAGATCGCCTGTTCGACAGCTTCGGCCGCCTCCTCGCCGCCGTGCGGGCCGTCCGATCCCGGCAGCATGCGGTACGCATTGCCCAAGTTGTTCTGCACCGTGGCGAATTCGACGGGGCAGAACCCCGGTGTGTATACCTCCAACGCCGCTCGGTAGGCGGCGATGACCTCCCGCATCCCCGGTCTGTCATGGGGCCGGCACACTTGGGCGAGTACATCCCCGAGTTCCTGTTGAGCCGCCGCCCACAGCCAGCGTGAGTCACTGTCGGGCCGGGCGGACTCGACGAGGCGGCGCAGGGAATGCAGCATGAGGCCGACGTCGCTTCGTGCCATGGCGACCTCGATGTCGTCCACCAGGGGAGCCGCCCACTCCGGTATCGGGACGAGCCCTTCGCCGTCGTTCGTCGGCCGCTGGGTGGGGCGGGGCCAGGCCGGATGATCAAGCGCACTGGTCATGCCACTGCTCCTAGCCGTCGTGTTCGCGTCGGGCGGCCGCGTCCCGGAGCCACACGACCGGATTTACGAGCTCCTCCGCCAGCGACGCATCGAGCACGAGACGGAATCCGCCGGATTTTCCCTGCAGGGTGAGGACGACCTCGCCGACGGCTCCCTCCCTCCTCAGGCTGTACGACGCCTGCGTCCCGTCGACCACGGCCGCCAGGAGCTTCCTCAGCTGCGCCGGAACACCCACCAGAGTCCCAGCGCCACCGCCAGGCCGACCAGGGTCAGTACCGCCGCGCGAGCCTTCCGGTCGCCCGTCGTCCTCTCCGGGCCCCGCGCCGGGGCGGGACCTTTTCCCAGGTGCTGCACTCCCCGCAGTGCACCGTCGTGGAGCAGTACGGCCACCTCGTCGGCAAGGGCCGAGGCCGCCCGCTCCGCACCGCTCACGGAGCCCAGGGCATGTGTGGTGAAGGCGTACCCTGCCGGTTCCTCCGTCAGCAGGCGCCGTACGCGCGCCATGAACGCCCGGACCGAAGCCTCATCATGGACGTCACCGGCCCAGGACCCCGGGACGTCCTGCGACGTCTCACCGCCCTCTGCGTCGCCTGCAGCCTTCAGCAGCGTGTCGAGCAGTCGGGTGTCGACCTCGCCGTCCTCACCGGACATGAGCGCGTCCACCAGGTCGCCGTCGAAGGCGGCGTCCAGGGCCTCGCCCAGCCGTGTCCGCTCCGCGTCGTCCAGTCCGCACCGCACCAGCCACCGGGCGAGCCGCTGGTCCTCGTGCACGGCGTCGACCACCAAGGTGTGCCGGATGCGCGTGCCGATCGCGTCGGTGCGCCGGGAGGGGATGCCGCTGACGACAAGACCGGTCCTGCCGTCTTCCTGGCGCCGGACGACGAGTTCCTCGCTCTCCAGGAGCACCCAGCGAGCCAGTTCCTTCCACCACTGGTCGGGGGGAACCTCGCCCAGGAACGCATAGTCGTGGCGTCGCCGGGTGCCCCGGGTCATCAGATGGGCGCGCATGGTGTTCACCATTCCTCTACTCGCTCGTCGGCGGGTTCCCTGGCGATGTGCTCCAGTGCGGCTTTCAGCAGCCTTCGGCGCCGGGTCGCCGCTTCCATCTCTTCTTGGCTTGTCACTCGGGTATCTGCATTGGCCCGTGCCTCGCCGGAGAGGTAGTAATCCAGCGTTCCCCAGAACCCTTTGCGCTCCGACTTTCGTTCCAGCGCGGCCTGGTAGGTGCCCCTTGCGGTGGCGGCCCGTCGGCGTTCTGCCGTGACCTGGCCGGAAATGACACACCGGCACAGTTCCTGCATGACGGTGCCGGCTGCCTTGGGTTTCACCTCGGGCGGAATGCCTCGGAAGCGATAGTGTCCCCGGAAGTCCAGAGTCGGATCACCGTCGCTGTCGGTCGTTTCGCTCCACTTCCCCTCCATCAGGTCGACGCATCCGTAGGTGTCGATCGGTGCGTACACCACCCTCACCGGGCGATTCCTGCTTTCCTTCTCGACGGTTTCGACGATCGTCCTGTACTTCTCCCGGACCAGCTGCCGCAGTTGTGCGGCCTCACGGCCTTTTCCGCCGTTGTCGTCGAAATACGTCTCGCACTTCAGAGGGGCGAGCAGCAAAGTGGCGGGCTCGTCGCGATGTTGGGGAAGATTGCGCGCCTGAGCCCATGCGCGAGCCATCGGAATGATGTCTTCGAAACCGAGAAGGTCGGCCGAGGCCCGGCGCTGGGCCGGGGTCGCAGCCTCCATCAGGACGGCCGATTCCACGGGCACCAGCAGCATGAGGCTTTCGGCGATGTGCGCTTCGCACTCGGGCCACCTCTCCCTGGCCTCGACGACGCGGGCCCGGGCGGAAGGGTCGAGCCAGCCGCCCGGGTAGTCGAGAATGCTGAACGGGATGCCTTCCGTACCGTTCCCCAGCGCCCGCAGCCCCACGTTGTAGAGCGCCAGCGACTGAGTCCCGCCGAGTGCGCCGGCATCGAACTCGCGCGCTTCGATGGCCCGGCGCAGACTCTTCTGGTTCCTGCGGACCCTCATCTCGGTCTCCTCGTCCATGACGAGGGTGATTCCGCTGCCCGCCAACATGGCTTGCGTCTCGGCCAGGATGGCGGTGAGCAGGGTCGTCTTGCCGGCCCTGGACGGACCGACCATCGATACCTTGAACGACGGAGTCAACGCCCGATCTCCTCTGCACCAGTGGGGTACCGGTCCGTGTCGGTGAGCAGTTCGCGCAGAGCGGTCACCAGATCCCGGACCTGACGCACCCGCTCCGTAGCGGCCCGCGTCCCTGTTCGGTCGCCGGGCCACATGCGGCCGTGGAATCCGCCGACCAGACGACGGAACTCCGCCTCGGAGGACTCGGACCGGACGAAGGCGTCCTCGAACTGCTCGCCGTAGGCGAAGAGCGCCTGAGCCGTTGCCGCCGGCTCCTGGGCGAGGACCGACTGGGCGTCGTACGCCGCCTGCCGGGCCAGCTGGGTGATGCGCTCCAGCAGCAACTCGGCCCCGTCGGCCGTACGCGGCACGGACAGCAGGCTGGTGGGGCCCGTCTCGCGGGACGGGTCGTCAGGCTCGGGGCACAGTACGTCGAGGGCACGCCGCAGCCTGGGCAGCACCCGGGTGTGGTAGTCGAGCCGGATGTCCAACGCGACCTCGAGCGTCTCGGCCAGGGTGGGACAGGGGTCGGATGCGTCGCGCAGGACACGCGACAAGGTCATCAGGGAGTCCTGGGGGCGGACAGGGCGTGCGGGGCCGGCCTCGTCGACCAGCCGTGCCAGCCTGGGGCCGAGCGCCGTGACCAGACCCGTCCAGTAGTCGTCCCGGCGTTGCGTCAGGAGATCGTCCACCGCCGAACAGCGGCGTGCGATCTCCACCCGTGCGCCATTGAGCTGGGCGACGGCGAACGGCAGAGAAGCACGGTCCACGCGAAAGCGGTTCAGCGCCCGCCGCTGCCAGGCCTCGACGCCTTCGCCGAATCCGCTGAGCACCCACTCGCGGACGTCCTCGTGGACCTCGGTGACGCGGGCGAAGTACTCGGTGTCCTCGTAGTCGTCCGCGGTCCGTTCGCGAAGGGTGTCCACCCAGGCCTGGACGGAGGCGGCCACCTCCTCGCGCAGCGCGGCCGCACGGGCGATCACCTGCTCCGTGGCGGTGGGCACAGCCGCCGTCCGCAACGCGTCGGACCAGTCGGCCAGTTGGGCCCGGATGCGGGCCGTGCGGTCGCGGCACACTCCGACAGCGTCGTCGATGACCGCCTTGTCCATGCGCGGCAGAGCGGTCGCCAGGTGCTCCAGGACCGGCTGGAGCACCTCGTCGCGGACGAGGTCACGGTCGGCGCCGTCCGCGAGGATCACCCAGTAACCCCGGTCGGCATCGGAGCCGTTGAGGCGTTCCCGCAGGTCGTCGTCGAGCGCCCGGACGTTCTCGGGAAGGCACTCGCCCGTGTTCACCAGGATGAGAGCGAAGTCCCGTACATCGGCCACCCCGCAGACGCTCGCGACGAGCTCCAGTGCGTCGGCATCCTCCTTGGCCCACATGGCGTTGGTGTCGGTCGGGCGCTTGACGACGATCACGAAGTCCACGTCGTTGCGCAGACCGTCCACGTGATGTGTTTCCGCCGCCGGCACCAGTTCGCCGAGGCCGGGCAGGTCCACGAGCCCCAGGGCGGTCACGTCCTCGATCGGGAAGGGACAGGTGATCGTCGCGTCCCGGACCGCGAGGTACGGCCGCTTCACAGCGCCGCCCTGGCCGGTCTCCGGGTAGGCGACCCACTCCCTGATGTCCGACAGGTCCACGCCGCGGACCTCGCCGGTGAGACAGTGCCGGTACGTGGCCAGGGCATCCTGGGCCTCGCGCACGCGGGCCAGGAGCGGTGCCAGCCGCGGCTGTTCGGGTCCGCTCACGCCATCGACGCGCGGGTAAGCGTAGTTCACGAATTCCGACAGGTCACGTGGCGCCGGCAGCAGGCCGAGCTCGGTGTGGTACGGACCGATCACGTCCTGGAGGAACGACGTCTCGCTGTGCATCGCCAACCGGGCGCCACGGTCGGTGGCCGAGTGGTGGATGCGACTGCGGACGGCCGTCACCGGCCGGCCGCGCCCACTGGGAATCTGCCGGTCGTCGAGTCCGGACAGCGACTGCAGCACCGTGCTCTTGCCGTTGCGGGCACGGCCGCTCACGCCGATGTCGACCGTGGCGCGGCTGACCCTGGCGCGGACCGTGGCAAGCACGTCCAGGCAGTCCTGCGCCGCCCGCACCATCGTGTCCGCGTCGAGAGAGTTCAGCACGGCCTGAGCCGGGTCGTCCGCGGACGGGTCGCCACCGAGGACGGCGGCACCCAGCTCCGTGGCCAACTGGTGAATCCTTCGCCAGCGGCCGACCTGTTCGTCGACCACCGGCAGATGTGCCCGCCGTCGGCGCAGCACCGCGTCCAGACGTTCCTTGTTGTCGCTCATGGGCGACCGGCCCCCCTCGCATTCCTGCACATCACGTACGGCGTCGCCGTTCCGACCCCGTCGCCGGACGGCTGCTGCCTCGCTCAGCACGTTACGGAGGGAGCCACCGGCGGGACCCTGGGGATGACCCCGGGGTTGTCCCCAGGGTTGCGAGTCGCCGTCCCAGGGTCGGTGCCCTGACAGGCCGGCGGCTGCCGCTGAGCGGTGTCTCAGCCGTCTCGTCCGAGCTTGTCCATCAGACCCATGCGGGAGGTGATGCCCAGCTTGGCGTAGGCGTTGCCGAGGTGGTACTCGATGGTCTTCACGCTGAGGAACAGTTCGCGGGCGATCTGACGATTGGTCATGCCCTGCATGGCGAGCCTGCAGACGGTGAGTTCCTGGGACGTGAGCACGGGATGTGCGACATCCTCCGGGCGTGCCGCCGCCGCTCGGCCGCAGGCTGCCAGCTCCCTGTTGCATCGCTCGAGATACGGCGTGGCCTGGAGCCGGTGGAACGTTCGGGAGGCGGGTTCGAGTGCGGCCGCCGCGTCGGTGCGGCGATGGGCGCGACGCAGGAAGGTGCCGTGGGCGAGGAGCAGCAGGGCTTTCTCGAAGCAGGGCTCACCCCGCTCGCAGTGGGCCAGCCCGTCGTGGAAGGCGCGCTCGGCGGCTTCGACGTTTCCGAGGGCCTCTTCCACGAGGCCGCGGCAGCGCGCGGCCGCCGCTTGGTCGAGCCATCGGCGGCGCTCGGTGGCGCGGCGCTCGTAGGGGATGAGCACGTCTCGTGCCTCGGCCGCACGACCGGTGCGGACCAGGGCTTCCACGAGCAGCGGACGCCAGGGGAGGAGGCCGACCTCCTCGATGCCGTTGCGGTGGACGATCTCCTGTCCCAGAAACGGGTTCAACCCGGTGACCACGTTCTCGTAGTCGCCGCGGGCGGTGTGCACCATGGCGAGTGCCGTGGCCGCGAACGCGGTGTCGTTGATGTCTCCGAGCATCCGGGCGTGTACGGCTGCGGCCCTTGCATGCGCTTCGGCCGTCCGGAAGTCGCCCCGTCCGGCGAGGGGAAAGGCGGTCACGGCGTGCACCACGGCGAGGATGGAAATCTGGTCGGTGTCCTCGGCCAGGGAGACGGCCTGTGTGCCGTGTGCGACGGCGTCGTCCCATGATCCGGCCCGGTACTCGGCATCTGTGAGAAACCCCAGTGCCACGAGGGCGGCGTACGGCAGTCCACCGCGTCGGTGCGAGGCGAAGGTGTCCCTCAGATCTCGACACGCCTCGCTCAGCTGCCCGTTCCACAACTGCAGCATGCCGCGTGCGAGCAGGCCGTCCAACTGCTCGGGGCTGTTGCGCGGCCCTGACAGCGGCAGATGAGCAAGGGATTTCATGGCTTCCTCGTACTCGCCGGAGACAGCCAATCCGATCGCGAGGGAGTCCCGCAGGAAGGACGATCGGGTGCCCGGCGGCAGGCCGAGTCCGCGGCGCGCCCACTCGATGATGTTCGGCGCGTCACCCTGGATGAGGCACAGCCACGCCAACTGCTCGGCGGCCTTGCGGAGGGTCTCGGTACCGGTCGCCGCGTCACAGCTTTCCCAGCAGGCCGAGAGTTCACGGCGAGCCTCGTCCAGCCGTCCGGCGGTCAGGGCGAGATGGCCCAGCACATAGTGCTGTTCGGCGCCGGGATCAGTCTCCCGGACTTCCTGTTCGAGTTCGGCGGCCTGACTGACGTCCCCGGCGAGAAGGAGGTATTCGACCGCCTGGAGCATCCGCTGTGCGCTGCGGGAGCGGTCCGGACCCAGCCGTGCGGCCGACATCGAGGCGGAGGCCGCGGCCGACCAGGCGCCCTCCTCCGCCTGCTGCCCCGCGAACCCCTCGAGTTCGTCCGCGAGCCCGCGGTCGGGGCCGACCGCGGCGCACACCCGGTGCTGCAGCGTGATGCTCGGATCGTCCGAGAGACCGGCCGCCAGCTGATGCAGGCGGGAGCGTTCGCCGGGCTCCAGACCGCGATACACGGCGGCCCGCAGCAGTGGGTGAGGGAAGGCCACCCTGGGCATGGCGCCGACCGCGCCCTCTGCAAGCAGTTCCCGTGTCATGGCTTCCGCCAACGACTCCAACGGGTCCGGAACGGCGCCGAGTTCCGCCGCCACATGCAGCGGAGCGGACATGCCGAGGACACTGACGGCGCCCACGAGTCGACGTGTGCACGGGGCGCAACCGTCGAGCCGCTCAGCGACGAGCCGCTCGTACCGGCGTGGTGCGGGCAAGAAGTTGTCGCCCGCGCTCAGCAGCTCGCCCGGATACTGCTGAAGCAACGCCTTGGTGTGCAGTGGGTTTCCTACGGTGTGGTCCCTGAGCCGAGCGAGGGCCCAGCGGGGCAGCGGTGACAGGCCCAGCGCCCGGTTCAGCTCGGCGAGTTCCGCGACGCCGAGTCCGGACAGCGTCAGTCTGGCGGTCGTGTCCTCCTCGAAGATGCGGTGCAGTCCGTGCGGCAACCGCGGGTCGGTCGCGTCGCGGGTCACCAGCACCGTGAGCACCCGGTCCACGCGCAGGCGCCGCAGTACGAACGTGAGCGCGTGCAGTGAAGGGGTGTCCGCCCACTGGACGTCGTCGATCACCAGAATGACCGGCGCACGGTCCTGGAACCTGCCCAGAGCGTCGATGAGGGTCGCGCCGACGGCGATGGGGTCCGGCAGAGAGGCTCCGGCGTCCGCGACGCCGTGCGTCTGGTGCGGTAGCAGCTGCGTGACGACCCCGTACGGCAGATGCATCTCGAGTTCGTCCCCGCTCGCCTGCAAAAGGCAGTGATCCGTGCCGAGACCGGCGAGGAAACACCGCACGAGCGAGGTCTTTCCGATGCCTGCCGGCCCGTCGATGAGGACGGCTTGCGGCTCACCCTCCGCGGCCCGGACCAACCTGGCCCCCATCTGTGCCAGCTCTTCCACCCTGCCGAAGAACAACGCTTCAGGCACTTGCCTCGACATGCAGTTCCTTCCCCCGGAAGCACTCCCGCCGGGTGCACGCGCGACGGTGCACTCGATACCGGGAGCCGATTGACCTTCGAGACATATACCCGGAAGTCGCAGCGAGGGGACGAACAACCCGTTACTGGAGCACTCCACACTCAAGCCTGATAAGGGGACAGGGGCCCTGGTTCGGGTGGAGGAGCTTGACGGCCAGGAAGGTGACGGCCTTGGCGATGGTGGTCGCCAAGGCCGTCACCTTCCTGGGAACGGCGTCGGGTGCGGTTGTCGTTACTCGGCGCCGAGACCGGCGGCGTCGACCGTGGTCTTGCCCGCGGCCTTGAGGACCTTGTTGAGCGGTGCGAGGTCGTAGATGTCCTTCAGGTCGGGCTTCTCCAGGAGGCCGGCCTTGACCGCGTGCTCCGCCTCGGTGTTGAGGGTGGAGGCCAGCGGGTCGTCGAGGAAGGTGATGGACTTCCAGGCCGCGTCGATGACGTCGGCGGGCAACGCCTTGCCCGACAGCTTCTCCAGCGCCGCGTTGGCGGACGCCTTGGCCTTCTCCGGGTTGGCGTTGATCCACTCGTTGGTCTTCACGGACCCGCGCAGTACGGCCTCGACGACGTCGGGGTGCTCCTTGAGGAACTTCTGCGACACGATGATGTTCGTGATCACGAACTTGTTGTCCGGCCACAGCGTCGACTCGTCGAGCAGCACCTTGCCGCCCTCGGCGACCAGCTTGGAGGCGGTCGGTTCCGGCACCCAGGCGCCGTCGATGGAGCCGGACTTGTAGGCGTCCGGGGTGACCTTGTTGTCCGTACGGACGACGGAGACGTCGCCCTGGCCGCTCTGCGCGTCGACCTTCCAGCCCTTCTCCGCGATCCAGTTGAGGAACGCGACGTCCTGGGTGTTGCCGAGCTGCGGGGTGGCGATCTTCTTGCCCTTGACGTCGTCCAGGGACTTGATCTTCTTCGGGTTGACGACGAGCTTCACGCCACCGGAGGCGGAACCGCTGATGATGCGCAGGTTCTTGCCGTTGGACTTGGTGTAGCCGTTGATCGAGGGGGAGGGGCCGATCCAGCCGATGTCGATGGAGCCGGCGTTCAGCGCCTCGATCTCGGAGGGGCCGGCGTTGAACGTGGCCGCCTTGATCGTGGTGCCGCCGAGCTCCTTCTGGAGCAGGCCCTCCTGGACGCCCACCAGGGCGGTGGCGTGTGTGAGGTTGGGGAAGTAGCCGATCTTCACCTCGTCGGCGGAGAGCTTCTTGGCGCCTGCCGCGACCGCGGCCTGCTTGCCGTCGTCGGTGGACTCGGAACCGTAGCCGCAGGCGGTGAGCAGGAGGGGAAGCGCGACTACGACGGCGGTGGTGCGCAGGGCGGTGAGCGGTCTCGCGGCAGACACAGAGGTGTCCTCTCAGGGATGGGTGATCAGGGATGGGTGATCAGGGATGGGTGATCAGGGATGGGCGATCAGGGATGGGCGATCAGAAAGGTGCGAAATGTGAGGTGCGAAGTGTGAGGCGACTGCTCGTCGGCAGGCGACGGCACTCCACTTCTCGGTCGTCGGCGGCAGACATGCCGTCGGGTGCTGAGAAATGGAACGTGAGCGTGTCCGGCCCGCCGACGCGGCGGGGAGGCAGGGCGACGGCGCCGGTTCGGAGAGCGTCAGGATCCGTGGTGTCGGAGGGGCCGACAGATGGCACTGGACGTACGGCCGAGGTCGATATGACGACGCGAGGTCAGAAGGGGCAGCATCCGGCCGACATGGTCGAGCGTTCTCATGGCCACCACCCCCGCAGATCCCTAGTTTTCCTACCTGGATGATGGGGATCGTGGCAGAAGGTGGCGTCCATCCCAAGGGGGTGTTCGTATGACGGACACAACCTTCTCACTCTGTGAGATCAGTCGTGGGTGGCCCGGCGGGTCAGGGGTTGACCCAAGCGCCTGGTGTATTGGTCAACGCGGAGACATCGGCGGGCAGTTGGGCCGATGCGACGTCGGCGAGCGACACGCCTTCGAGGATCTCGCGCACGTTGGACCGCAGTGCGATCCACAAGGGGAGCAGTGACTCGGCGGGGCCGGTGTAGGACAGATCCGGCGGGCGGACCCCGCGTACCGAGACCAGTGGTCCGTCCACGGTGCGTATGACGTCGGCGATGCTGATGGAGTCGGCGGGCCTGGCCAGCCGGTAGCCGCCGTTGCCGCCGCGCTGGCTGAGCACGAGACCGCCTCGGCGCATGTCGTTGAGGATGCTTTCGAGGAACTTGTGCGGGATGTCCTGGGCGTCGGCGATGGCCTCGGCCTTCAGTGGCCCGTCATCCCGTGACGCGGCGAGCTGCAGCGCGGCACGTACCGCGTAGTCCGCCCTGGCTGAGATCCGCATGCGCGCATTATCCCGTAATCCCGTACTGCTTCGGGCGCCCTCGATGCCCGTGGTCAGACAGGCAGGACGAACGGAGGGTGCGCGCCGTTGAGGAAGTAGTCCCCGACATCGCGGAGTCGGTGGGCGGCGGGCTCGTACAGGGTGTGGGTCCGCGCGTTGCGCCAGAAGCGGTCGAAGCCCAGCCGCGAGGACGCGGAGCGGGAGCCGACGATGTCCAGGGCGCGGGTGGTGGACTCCTGCGCCGCCCTGGAAGCGGCGGCTTCGGCCATGGTCACGAGGACCGAGATGTCCGCGTACTCGTCGTAGGTGAGGTCCGGGCCGTGTGCCAGCCCGGCGTGCAGGGCCTCCAGCGCTTGCTCGGCGAGTGCGGAGGCGGCGCGGGCGAGGACGGTGAGTTCTCCGTAGACGGTCAGCGTCTGCGGGTCCTGGGGAGAGCCGACCGGCCAGGCGGGATGCCAGGGGGAGTGGCCCGCCCTGCTGTACTCACGCGCTTCGGCGAGCACTCCCTCGGTCATGCCGAGAAGGAGCTGGACGGACAGGAGACGTCCGATCGGCGATATGAGAGCGACCAGGGGTGACAGGACGTCCTCGTCCGCGGACAGGGAGCCGAGTACGTCGTCGGCGGCGACCGGTACGGAGTCGAACTCCACGCTGCCGCCGGCCGCGAGCCGCTGGCCGAACGTGTCGACGTCGGCGTCGATCCGCACGCCGGGGTGGGCCGGATCGACGACGACGGCGAGTGGTTCGCCGGTGCCGGCCCGCTCGGCCCGCACGACGAGGCGGTCGGCGACCAGGACCCCCGTGGCGTAGCTCTGCCGACCGTCGAGTACATGGCCCCTGGCTTTCCTGGTCAGCGCCAGGGGCAGCTCCTGACGGGCGAGACCGCCACCCCAACACCACTGCTCCGCCGCCGACTTCTGCTCGAACCGAGCGGCGAGGGCGGGCTCGGTGAAGAACCGGGCGCTCCACGACAGGAAGTAGTGACAGCCGAGCAGTTGACCGATGGCGCCGTCGGCGGCGGCGATCTCCCGGACGACGGCGTACGCCGTGCGCCAGTCCGCGCCGCCTCCCTCGAACTCGGCCGGGAGGAGGAGCGTCAGCAGTCCCGCTTCGCGCAGTCGGTACACCTCGTCGAACGGGGTTTTGCCCGCGTGCTCCCTGGCCACCGCGTCCGTGGCCAGGTCGTCCGCCGTCTCGCGGGCCACCTGCAGCCAGTGCACACGGCCGGGCCCCGTCCGGTCGGATTCCGAGGCGGGTCCGGACGGCGCAGTGGCAACGCCCATGGCGGTGGTCTCCTCACGGTCGGCGGCAGAGTCACGTCCCCACCCGATGGAGTGAATCGTTGCTGCCTGTGGGGCATGTGCATCATCCTCGGCACCCGCCGGGCAGGCCGTCAATGCTTTCCTAGTAAATCGATAGGAAATATAGGGAACGCAGTGCCGTGGGGACAAGTCCCAGATGCCTCGACAGGGTTGCGGGCGCCCTCGGCTCAGTCGACGAACAGCCCCCGCGCCGCGGCCCGCGCGTCGAACTCCTCCAGGTGGGCCTGGGCGTCCGGCAGGGCGTCGCACATCGCTTCCAGGAGGACCTGCCCCAGCAGCATGGGGGCGCTCACGGTGTCGAACACCAGGCCCGTCCCCACGGCCGCCGGCAGGAGCAGATCGCTGTGCGCCGCCACCGGGGCGAACGTGCCGTCGGCGATCGTCACCACGGTCAGCCCCGTGGCACGGGCGTGGCCGAGCGCGGCGAGGATCTCCCGCGGGTGGCGGGGCAGCGCGAAGCACAGGAGCGCGCTGGCGCCGGCGTGCCGGGCCGCGTCGACACGATCGGCGAGCAGGGAACCGCCCTCGTCGAGCAGGCGCACGTCGGGGTGGACCTTCGCGGCGAAGTAGGCGAAGCCCCGCGCCGCAGCGGCGGAGGCGCGCAGCCCGAGCACCGGCAGTGGCCGGGAGGCGGCGAGCAGCCGACCGGCGCGCTCCACGGGCCCCGGATCCGCGAGCAGGGACGCCAGCTGCCGCAGGTTGTCGATCTCGGCCCGCACCGCCTGCTGGTACGGGTTGCTCGGCTCCTGGTCCAACGGGGTTCCGGGGGGCGCGAGTTGTCGCACATGGCTGCGCAGCCCCGGATAGCCGTCGAAGCCGAGGGCGATCGCGAAACGGGTCACCGACGGCTGGCTCACACCGGCCAGTTGAGCCAGTTCCACGCTCGACAGGAAGGGCACGTCCGCCGCTCGCCGCACCAGGCAGTGCGCGATGCGACGCTGCGTCGGGGTGAGCCGACGGCCTTCGAAGAGCTGGTGCAGCCGTGCGGAGGCGCCGACACCCGCAGGTATGTCGGTGCCGGCGCCTTCACTCATCCGCTTCCCCCAGCCGTTGCGTTGCCGAACCGGTCAGCGTTGCCGGATCCGTCAGCCTCAGCATTGCCGGACCCTCAGCTTCAGCATTGCCGAACCCGTCAGCTCACGAGGCCGGCCTTCGTCAGCCACTCCTTCGCGACCGTGGCGGCGTCCTCCTTGTCGTTGACGAGCTTCTTCATCATGTCCTGCAGGTCGGCGGTGGTGAGCTTGGCGGAGACGCCGTTGAGCGCCGCTTTGGCCGTGTCGTCGACCGCGGACTTGTAGACGAGGGGCGTGACGTTCTGCGAGGAGAAGAGGTTCTTCGGGTCCTCCAGCACCACCAGCTTGTCCTCGACGATGGCAGGGTCGGTCGTGTAGATGTTGGCGGCCTGCACCTTGTCGTCCTGCAGCAGCTTCAGCAGGGTGCTCTGGGCGCCCGCGTCGAGCGGTTGGAACTTCCCGAACTCGACGCCGTAGACCTTCTGCAGACCGATCCAGCCCTGCTGGCGGGTCTTGAACTCCGAGCCGGCGCCGAGGGTCAGCTTGCTCGCGACGGGCTTGAGGTCGGCGAGGGTCTTGAGGTTGTACTTGGCGGCGGTCTCCGCGGTGACCGTGACCGAGTCCTTGTCCTGGGCCTCGGCGGAGTCGAGGATCTCCACCGACGACGGGAGCTTCTGCTTCAGCTCGGCGTTGATCTCCTCGGTGCCGGTCGCGGTGCTCGTCTTGTCGACCGCGACGGCCAGCAGGGCGCCGTTGTACTCGGGGAAGACGCTGATGCCGCCCTTGACGATCTGGTCGTAGTAGACCTCACGGGCTCCGATGTCGAACTTGCGCGTCACCTTCAGGCCCTTGGCCTCGAGCGCCTCGGCGTAGATCTCGGCGAGCAGCTGGTTCTCGGGGAAGTTCGCCGAGCCGACGACGAGGGTCTTGCCGTCGCCGGCGGCGCTGCTGCCGCCCGCCAGCGGGTTGCTGTCGCTGTCGCCGCCATCGCCGCAGGCGGTCAGCGAGAAGGCGGCGATCAGGCCGAACGCGGCGGCGCGGTACACAGCTCTCTTGGGACTCATGGGTGTTTCCTTTCTCAGGGCGCGGAAGAACTCGGGCTCGGGAAAGCTCGGGCTCGGAGGAACTCAGGACTTGGACGCCGAGACCCGCAGGCCCGGCGAGACGATGACGCGCCGCAGCGCGGTGAAGACGATCTGGACGACCAGCGCCAGGAGGACGACGACGGCGGAACCGCCGATGACGAGCTGGTAGTCGTTGCGGGAGAGTCCGTCGACGATGAAGCGGCCCAGGCCGCCGAGGCCGGGGTAGGCCGCGACGGTCGCGGTGGCCACGACCTGGATCGCGGCGATCCTGAGGCCGAGGAGGATCAGCGGCAGCGCCATCGGCACCTCCACCCGGACCAGGACCTCCCACTCGGTCATGCCGACCCCGCGGGCCGCGTCCCGGGTGGCGGGGTCCACGCCCCGGACGCCCTCGAAGGTGTTGATGAGGATCGGCGGGACCGCGAGCGCGACCAGGGCCACCAGCACCGGTGTGGTGCTCAGCCCGGCGAGCGTGACGACGAGGACCACCAGGCCGAAGGTGGGGATGGCCCGCGCGAGGTTGGCGACGCTGGCGACGGCGAACGCGCCGCGCCCGGTGTGCCCGACGAGCAGCCCGAACGTCAGCCCGATCAGGGCGGCGAAGAGCAGCGACACACCGCTGTAGGTGAGGTGTTCCAGGAGCCGGTGGGGGATGCCGTCGTCGCCGTGCCACTGTTGCGAGGACGTCAGCCATTCCCCCACGAGCCGGACCTGGTTGAGGAAATCGTTCATGACGACGTCACCTTGCTCCGGGACCACGGGGTGAGCAGCCGTTGCGCGAGGACCAGCAGGGCGTCCGTGGTGAGCGCGAGCAGCATGATCAGCGCGATCGCGGTCACGATCGGGGTCGGGAAGTCGAGCTGGAGGCCCCGGGTGATGTAGTAGCCGAGACCGCCCTGTCCGATCAGCTGGCCCACGGCGACGAGGCTGATGGAGGAGACGGCGGCGACGCGTACACCGGCGATGACGACGGGTACGGCTATCGGCAGTTCGACCTGGACGACCCTGCGCACCGTGCCGAATCCCAGCGCGGTGGCCGCCTGCCGGACCGGTTCGGGGACCGAGGCGAGGCCGTCCACGACGTTGGGCACCAGAACCGACAACGTGTACAGCGTCAGCGGGATCATCACCGTGCGTTCGGTCAGCCCCGTGTACCGCACGAAGATCATGAACAGGGCCAGCGACGGGATGGAGTACAGGATGTTGGTCACGGTCAGCACCGGCGCGTACAGCCAGCGCCAGCGGTGACACGCGATCCCCAGCGGCACCGAGATGATCAGCCCGAACAGCACCGGCAGCAGGCCCAGTCGCAGATGCACGCCGGTGTAGTCGGCCAGCTCGCCGGCGTGGTCGCCGATCCACTGCCACCGGACCAGCGGCTCACCGTCTCTCATCGGTCATCACCGTCGGCCTTCGCACCGTCGGCCTTCGCACCGTCGGCCTTCGCGCGGTCCGTCTTCGCGCTGTCCGTCGTGACGGCCGCCGGCTCGTCGGCTTCGGCGGCCGTCACGGCGGACAGCTCATGGGCGTCCGCGACGCCGACGACCGCGCCGTCCGCGTCGACCCCCACCGCGAGCCGGGCGGGCGACAGCAGGGCGGAGTCGAGGGCGGCCCGTGCCGAGTCGTCGGCGAGGCTGAACGTGTGGCCGAGGGGGGCCAGCGGGGCATCGGCCAGCGTGCCGCTCTCGGGCAGTTTTTCGGCCGCGGCCCAGCCGAGCGGCCGTCGGTCGTCGTCGACGACGAGCAGCCAGGCCTCGCCGGCCGCCCGGGCCTGCGCGACGGGAGCGGTGGCCGCCAGGACCGGACCGTGGCGCAGCGGCACCTCGGCGGCCTTGACGAAGGACAGCCGGCGGATGCCCCGGTCCTGCCCCACGAACCCGGCCACGAACGCGTCGGCCGGGTGGGCGAGCAGCCGCTCGGGGGTGTCGAACTGGGCGAGCTTGCCGCCGGTCCGGAACACCGCGATGTTGTCGCCGAGTTTGATCGCCTCGTCGATGTCATGGGTGACGAACACGATCGTCTTGTGCAGCTCTTTCTGCAGCCGGATGAACTCCGCCTGCAGCTCCGCCCGGACGATCGGGTCGACCGCGCTGAACGGCTCGTCCATCAGCAGCACGGGCGGGTCGGCGCCCAGCGCCCTGGCCACTCCGACGCGCTGCTGCTGCCCGCCGGAGAGCTGGTTCGGGTAGCGCTTGGCCATCTCCGCAGGCAGCCCCACCAGTTCCAGCAGCTCCGCCGCCCGTGCCCGCGCTTTCTTCCGGCTCCAGCCGAGGAGCAGCGGGACGGTGGCTATGTTGTCGAGGATGGTGCGGTGCGGGAACAGCCCCGCGTGCTGGATCACGTACCCGATGCCCCGGCGCAGCTCGGGGGCGTGGACCTCGCGGATGTCCCGGCCGCGCAGGCTCACCGTCCCGGCGGTCGGCTCGACCATGCGGTTGATCATGCGCAGGGTCGTGGTCTTGCCGCAGCCGGAGGGACCGACCAGGACCGTGATGCCGCCCTCGGCGAGCTCCAGGGAAAGTTCGTCCACGGCCGTGGTGCCGTTCGGATAGTTTTTGCTCACCGCGTCAAACCTGATCAAGGTTGCCCCTTACCCCGACTGCATATGGTCATGCAGAGTCGCGGGTGAGTGAATGACAGTCAATGGCTGCCTGTAAACGGCGTATTACGTTCGTACGAAATCAGCAAACCAGCAGTTCAGACGTAGGGAGACAGCCCATGGAACCTGTCTGGTTCACCTTCCTCAACGGCGCGGACATAGAGCGGCTCGAACTGACGGACACCGAGATACTCGACGCCGTCGAGGACGGGCTGCGTGCCCAGGGTCTTGGCCAGACGGTGATCGAACCGCGCGTCCACCTCATGCCCGATCCCGCGTTCAACGGCCACTTCAACGTCCTGCGCGGGTACATCGCTCCGCTGGCGCTGGCCGGAGTCAAGATCGTGGGCGACTACGTCGACAACCACCAGGCCGGGCTGCCCTCCGAGATGGCCCTGCTCAACCTCTTCGATCCGCGCAGTGGCATGCCGGTGGCCGTGCTCGACGCCACCGCCATCACGGAGATGCGCACCGGGGCCCTGACCGCGCTCGGCGCCCGTCACCTGGCCCGCCCGGACGCCAAGGTGCTCGGGCACATCGGCGCCCGTGCCACGTCGTACTGGAACGTCCGGCTGCTCGACCGGATCTTCGACCTGTCCGAGATCCGCGTCCACTCGCGCCGCCCCGAGAGCCGCGAGGCCTTCGCCGGACGGCTGGCGGAGGAACTCGGCAAGCCCGTCGTCGTGACCGAGGACTGGCAGAGCTGTGTGGAAGGCGCGGACATCGTGGTCGAGGCGTCCCGGCTGCGGAGGCCGGAGCCGCTGCTGAGGACCGAGTGGATCTCCCCGGGGGCGCTGGTCGTGCCCTACGGGACGAACAGCGCCGTCGAGCTCACCCTCACGGACATCATGGACAAGATCGTCGTCGACGACTGGGGCCAGGCGCACGCCGGGCCGTTCGGCGCCCTGCGCGTACACGTCGACTCCGGCAGGCTCAACAAGGCGAATCTGCACGGTGAGTTGGGGGAGATAGTCGCCGGCGTCAAGCCCGGCCGGGAGAGCGCCGAGGAGACGATCCTGTTCTGGCACCGCGGCCTCTCCCTCTCCGACATCGCCCTGGGCGCCGCCATGCTGAAGAAGGCCGCCGAACGCGGCCTCGGCCAGAGGCTGCGGTTCGCATGACCGAGGTCGTCATCGACGGGAGGACGCTGTCCTACGACGACGTCGTCGCCGTCGCCCACCACGGCGCCCGGGTCGAACTGGCGGACGAGGTGTTCCCGCGGCTGGCGCGCGAGCGTGCCGCCGTGGACGACGTAGTCGACCGTCAGGTGCCGACCTACGGCCTGACGACGGGGCTGGGCGCCCGCTCCTCGTACGCACTGCCGCGCGACGAGCTCGAGGTGTTCAGCGCCCGCACGGTCCGGGGGCGGGCCAACGCGGTCGGCGATCCGCTGCCGGTCCCCGTCGTACGCGCTGCCGTCCTCGCCCGCGTGAACGGCCTCGCGGGCGGCGGCAGCGGAGTGCAGCCGGAGATCCTGACGCTGCTGGTGGCCCTGCTCAACGCGCGGGTGCACCCCGTGATACCCGAGGTGGGGTCGATCGGCGCCGCCGATCTGGTCCAGCTGGCCCATGTCGGTCTGGTCGTCATCGGCGAGGGCAGCGCCGAGTTCGCCGGCGAGGTGCTCGACGGCGCCACGGCACTGCGCCGGGCCGGTCTGGCCCCGGCCCTGCTGGGCCCGAAGGACGGGCACGTGCTGTGCAGCGCGAGCCCGCTGGCGGCCGGTCAGGGCGCGCTCGCCCTGCACGAGGCGGCCGCCGTCCTCACCCTGGCCCAGGCCGTCACGGCCCTGACCTACGAGGGCTTCCGGGCCAACACGAGTCCGCTCGACGCGCGGGTACTGGGACTGCGGCCCGCCCCCGGGCAGTCCCGGGCGGCGGGCGAACTGCTCGCCCTCCTGGACGGCGGTGAGCTGGGCGATCCCCGCAACGCCCGGCGGGTCCAGGACCCCGTCAGCCTGCGCTGCGCGGCCCAGGTCCACGGGGCGCTGCACACCGCGCTCGACTTCGCCGACGCGGCACTCCGGCCGGAGCTCAACGGCTGCGGCGACAACCCGGTGGTCCTGGCCGACACCGGCGAGATCCTCTCGTCCGGGAACTTCCACACCCCGGCCCTCGCCCTCGCCTTCGACACCCTCGCGCTGGCCCTGACGCAGACCGCGTCGATCTCCGCCGAGCGCATGCGACGGCTGCTCGACCCGGCCGTCAGCGGACTGCCCGCGAACCTCTCGCCGTACGGTCCGGAGCGCTCGGGCTTCGCCCCCCTGGCCAAGACGGCACAGGCGCTCGTGGCCGAGATCCGCATGCTGTCCGTACCGGTGAGCACCGACCCCCGCCATGGTGCGCACGCCGTCGAGGACGACTCGACCAACGCGGCGCTCGGCGCACGGAGGTTGACCACGATCCTCGTGCGGCTGCGCCAGTTGCTCTCCGTGGAGTGCGTGGTCGCCGCACAGGCGGTGGATCTGGCAGCCCCGCCCGTGCTGGGACGGGGGCCGCAGTTCCTGTACAGCGCAATCCGCAAGATCGTGCCCCGCCTGGACGACGACCGGGCCTGCGGGGCGGACGTGGAGGCGGTGGGCCGCGCCGTCCTCGGCTCGGACGAGGTCCGGGGCACACTGCGCGCCCTGGCGGGAGGATCGGCATGACCCACGTCGACGTCCACCAGCATCTGTGGACCCCCTCGCTGGTGACGGCCCTGCGATCGCGCCGCGAGCCGCCGTTCCTGGACGGCTGGACCCTGTTCCTGGACGGTGAGCCGCCCTACGAGATACCTCCCGCCGACCACGACATCGCGCGGCGTACGGAACTCGCCGTCGCCGACGGACTCGGCCGGGCGCTCGTCTCCCTGTCCGCCCCGATCGGCGTCGAGTGGCTGCCCGCCGTCGAGGCCCGGCCCCTGCTCGACGCGTACCACGACGGCGCGGCCGAGCTGCCCGCACCGTTCGGGGCCTGGGCCGCGGCCTGCGTACGGGACATCGACGCGAACGCGACGGAGAGGGAGCTGGAGCGGGGGTTCGTCGGCCTCCAGCTTCCGGCGAACGCCCTTGCCGACGCGACCGGTTACGCGCGCTGTGCCCCGCTGCTCGATCTGCTCGAAGAGCGCGACCTCCCGCTGTTCGTCCATCCCGGGCCTGCACCGGGAGGTTCCGAGGGGCCCGGATGGTGGCCCGCGATGGTGCCCTACGTCCAGCAGATGCACACCGCCTGGTTCGCCTTCCAGGCCTTCGGCCGACCCCGCCATCCGCGTCTGCGGGTGTGCTTCGCGCTGCTGGCCGGGCTCGCCCCACTGCACGGGGAGCGCCTCGCCGCCCGGGGCGGACCGCGGGAGAAGACCGATCCGGACGTGTTCGTCGAGACGTCCTCGTACGGTCCGACCGCCGTCGAAGCGGTCGTCCACGCCCTGGGTCCGGACGCCGTCGTCCAGGGCTCGGACCGGCCCTACGCGACGCCCCCACGCCACCCCGGCTTCGGCCTGGGCGCGGCCGCGGCGTACGCCTTCCGCATCGCCAATCCACGGCGGCTGCTCACGGGAAAGGAGTGACGCGCCCATGCCGAGTCCCGCCTCCCGCTCGGGCGACTTGACCCGCCCCTGTCCGGCCCACCGCCACCGCTCCGTTGACACCCTCCGCCCCACGTGCTTGCATCCCGCCATGCCGTTGTCGGAGCCGCTGACCCGTCGCCGCGCCGTGGACCTCGTCCGGGTGGCCGCCGCGCTGTGTCGGACGACCGGCTGATCGCGCGCCTCCTCGCGTCTCTGTCAACAACCCTGCTGGACAAGCCATTTGTACGCACGGGCCGCACCCGTCCCACGGACGGCCGCGCCCTGGCCCGCGCCACGGCTCTCGTGCATCTCCCTCCCCCCCCCCATGACGAGGACACGCCATGCCTGCCTCCACCCCCGCCGGTCATTCCTACGAAACCGACTACGACCGCCGCAGGTTGCGTCAGTGGCTTGCCGGTGAGGCAAGGGCCGACGGGGTCACCCGCCGTCGGCTGCTCACCCTGCTCGCCGCGACCGCCGCCGGGACCGCACTCGGCGCCACGCGGCCCGCCCACGCCGCCGCCGGGCCGATCGTCAAGCCCCTGCCGCCCGAGTGGTTCATCGCGCGCGGCACCAACGCCGAGACCCGCTGGGAGGCGCTGCGCGGAACCGGTCACCACACCCCCAACGAGCGGTTCTTCGTGCGCAACCACACCGCCACCCCCGTCCTGGAAGCCGACGACTGGCGGCTGCGGCTGTGGGGGAGCGGGCTGCGCGGCGCCCCCGGCGAGGACCGGCCGGTGGAGTTCGGCTACGACGACCTGCGGGCCCTGCCGGCCGTCACCCGTACCGCCTTCGTCGAGTGCGCAGGCAACGGGCGTTCCTACTACACGACTCAGCAGGGCGAGACGGTCACCGGCACCCCGTGGACCCTGGGCGCCATCGGCGTCGCACGCTGGCGCGGGGTGCGCCTGGCGGACGTGCTGCGCAGGGCCGGGCTGTCCCCGTACGCCGTGGACGTGCAGCCGCGTGGCCTGGACGCCGAGTACGTCAGCGGCGGCGAGAGCCTGGGCCGGGTACGGCGTCCGCTGCCGCTGGCCAAGGCGCTGGACGACGTACTGCTCGCCTACGAGATGAACGGCGAGCCGCTTCCGTACGACCACGGGTACCCGGTGCGGGTGCTGGTGCCCTCGTGGGTGGGGATCGCGTCGATCAAGTGGGTCGGCGACATCGAGGTGTCCGCGCAGCCGCTCTACTCGCCCTGGAACACCACCTTCTACCGGCTGTTCGGCTCCTCCTACCCGGAGGGCGGCAGCGCGCCGCTCACCCGGCAGGCCACGAAAAGCGCCTTCGAGCTGGCCGGCGGGGCCACGTTCACGGCGGGACAGCGGCATGTACTGCACGGACGGTCGTGGTCGGGCGCGGGCGCCGTCGCACGGGTCGACGTCAGCACCGACGGCGGGGCGAACTGGCGGCCCGCCCACCTGCACGACCGGCCCCGCGCCGGTACCTGGACCCGCTGGTCCCTCGGTTGGCGGCCCGACGCACCCGGCGCCACCCACCTGCTGGCCCGCGCCACGGACACGGCCGGCCGCACTCAGCCGGCCACCGCCGTGCCGAACACGCAGGGGTACCTGTTCGACGCGGTCGTCCGGCATCCGGTGAGCGTGGTGTGACGGACAGCCGTCCTGGCCGGGCCCCAACGGCCGTTGTTCTGTTGGTCGACGGCAGTGTCAAGGGTTGCCGGATTTGGTCCCGATTCTTCCTTCAGTCGAATTCGCAGGCCTTTCACCGGCATTGACTGTGGCACCAGTCACATTTTGATCGCTTGTGGTGTCGGTGGTGTCACCGAGGGCAAGATCACGCGGCAGGCGTCAGGTCGGTTAACGGGGGATCTAATGTCTCAGTCCTTGGAAGACTTATGTGTTTTTCCGCTGTCCAGGCAGCAAGAGGCTGTCTGGACAGCGCGGCAACTCAATCCTCAAGGGGACCTCTACAACGTCCCTGTCGCGTACGTCCTTTCCGGCGTCGTACAGAAAGGCGCGCTGGACGAGGCGCTGCGCCGGGTGCTCCGGCGGCATCCCGTGCTACGCGTGTCGATCCAACAGGCGGCGGACGGCCCGACGTGTCAGAGCGTGTGCGCGGTGCCGGACGAGATCCTGAGCGTGCACCAGGTGACAAAGGGCGAGTTGGACAAACGGATTGACGACGCGCTGTCGATCCCGTTCCTCGCCGACGCGACCTGCCGACTGCGTGCCGACCTGTTTCGGCTCGCTCCCGAAGAGGCCGTTCTGCTCATGGTCTTCGATCACGTGGCGACCGACGCCCCGTCGGTCCGACAGTTGTCGAGAGACTTGGGCGAGGCCTATGCCGCAGTGCTGGACGGCGTACCGGACGGTGGCGAGTCCCCGGCCGACGGCTACTTCGGCTACATACGCCGACAGCGCGCCTGGGACGCCTCCGCCGAGGGTCGGGCGAGCGCCGCCTTCTGGGGTGATGTCGTGGCCGACCTGGAAACCCTCGCGGCCCCGCCGCGCCAAGCCCGTGACACGGCGCCCGCCCAGGGCGTCAAGGCATCAGTGCCGGTCACCGTCCGCACGGACGTCGGCCGCGCTGCGAAACAGCTGCGGACCACGCCCTTCGCGCTGTTGCTGGCCGCCTTCTCTCTGACGTTGCAGCACTTCCTGCGCTCGGACGACGTTGTCATCTCATACCCGGCGGTGGACTGGCGTCGGTCCGAGTACGACTCCGTCGTCGGCCTCTTCACCGACCTGCTGGTCTTTCGGTGTCCGCCCCGGCCGGGGCGGAGCCTGCCGAAATACGTGGCGGACGTTCAGGACTCGCTCTTCACGTGCCTGGAGCATCAAGGTGCCTCGCTGGAAAAGCTGCGGGCCCACCTGCGCACCCTCACGGGGGGTGGGGCGGTGCTGCCGCCCATGCTGTCCGTCAATGAGACCGGCGACGAACTGCGGCTGCGCGGCCTGAAGGCGGAGCGCCTCCCCCTCACCGCGCGTAACGCCAAGTCGGAGCTGATGCTGGTATTCGACCTCTGCGACGGCCGTGCCACGGCTCGCCTGGATTTCGACCCCGCGGTCTACCCGCCCGCGACCGCGACCCGTCTGGCGCACGCCTTCGAGGTCGTCCTGGACAGGTTGGCCGAAGGCTGGGACGGCCCCGCGACCGCGGTGGACCTCATCGGACCCACCGACCGAGCGATGGTGCTGGACGGCTGGAATCCGGCCCCCGGCGAGGCGGCCGCACCGCACGTCCCGGCCGCGTTCCTGCGGCAGGCCCTGGCCGCTCCCGAGCGGACCGCCCTGATCGAGGACGGGTGCGAGACCACTTACGGGGAACTGGAGGCGACGTCCCGTTCCCTGGCCGCCCGCCTCGCCGCGCTGGACCTGCCCGCCGGCAGTGTCGTGGCCCTGTGCCTGCCCAGGTCGGCCCGGTTCGTGGCCGCGACCCTGGCGGTACTGCGCTGTGGTCTGGCCTTCCTGCCCGTGGACCTGGACCAACCTGCGCGCCGCCGCTCGTTCGTCCTGGCGGACTCCGGGGCCGCCGCCGCCGTGGTGCCGGACGGTTCGGCCGCCGTCGACCTGCCGGACGGGCTCGCAGCCGTCGTCTGGGACGACGCCCCGCCCGATGCCGCCACAGTGTTCGAGGACCGGGCGCCCGGCCCGGCGGATCCCGCCTACGTCATCACCACCTCCGGCAGTACCGGCCTGCCCAAGGCGGTCGTCGTTCCACACCGCGCCCTGGCCAACAACCTCCTGTGGAAGCGCACCGAGTTCGGCTTCCATGCCGAGGACCGCTTCTACTTCAAGACGCCGCCCGTTTTCGACGCGTCCCTGTGGGAATACCTGGCACCGCTCACTCTGGGCGCCGCCGCGGTCGTGGCGCCGCCGCAGGCGCACCGGGACCCGGCGCTGATGATCGACGAGATGCGTCGGTACGCGGTGACCGTGGCCCAGTTCGTGCCCACTGTCCTCAAAGCGGTCCTGGCCGAGGAGGCATGGAGCGAGGGTTCCGCCCTGCGGTGGGTCTTCGCGGGCGGGGAGCCGCTCGACTCGTGGGTCGCCGACGCCGTGCGGCGTGGCAGCCGCGCGCGGTTGGTCAACCTCTACGGCCCGACCGAGACCGCTGTCGACGTCACCTCCCACACATGTGCCCCGAGCGACGCGCAGGGGACCGCGGAGCCGATCGGCCGCCCCATCCCCGGTGCGCAGGCCTATGTGCTCGGCCCCGGCGGTCAGCTGTTGCCGCCCACCTTCGTGGGTGAACTGTGCATCGGAGGGCTGCCGTTGGCCCTTGGCTACGCCAACCGTGCGGAGCAGACCGCGGAACGGTTCGTGCCGCACCCCTTCAGCGACGACCCCGAGGCCCGGCTCTACCGGACGGGCGACCTCGCCTCCTTCCGCCCGGACGGCGTACTGGACTTCCACGGCCGCGAAGACGCGCAGGTCAAGGTCCGCGGGCTGCGCGTGGACCTGGACGGCATCCGCACTGTGCTGCTGGAACATCCGGACGTACGCGACGCCGTGGTGACGGTGCGGCCCCAGGCCCCAGACGCACTGATCGCCTACGTCGTCCCGCGCGCCGGCGGCGAAGCGGCCGACGTGCACGGTCATCTCGCCGATCGTCTCCCGCCCGAACAGCTGCCTTCGAATGTCATGGTCATGGCAGAAATGCCGGTCACTGCCACCGGGAAAGTGGACGTGGGGGCTCTCCCGCTGCCCGAGGTCGGCCGGACGGCGGCACCTGACAGCGGCCCGCGCACGGACCTCGAACGCCGCCTCACCGCGCTGTGGGCGGAAGCCCTCGGCACCGAGCCGGAGCGAGTGCCCCGCGATCGGAGCTTGTTCGAACTGGGCGGTACATCCCTGACCCTGATCCATCTGCACCGTCGGCTCAGAACGGAGATCGAGGCCGGAATCTCGGTGACGGACCTGTTCAAGTACCCGACCGTCGCCGCCGTCGGGCGTGCGGTGAGCGGCTCCGAGAACGACGAAGGACGAGCATGAACTCCGTGCAGGACAGTCAGCACGTCGCGATCGTCGGAATGGCCTGCCGCTTCCCGGCCGCCCCCGACGTCGACGCCTACTGGGCCGCTCTCCTGGCGGGCCGCACCTCCCTGACTCCCCTGAGCTCCGAGGCTCTGGACGAAAAGGGAGTCCCCTCGGACGTCCGCGCCGACCCCGCCTATGTGCCGGTCGCCGGCGGCCTGGACGGCGTCGACCTGTTCGACGCGGCCTACTTCGGTATCCCGCCCGCGGAGGCCGCCGCCATGGATCCGCAGCACCGCCTCTTCCTCCAGGAGGCGGTCCACGCCCTGGAGCACGCCGGCTGGGCAGGCCGCGGCGATGACCGCAAGGTGGGCGTGTTCTGCGGTACGGGCGAGAACCGCTACGCCGCCCTGCTGCCCACCTCCGGCAGCGGCGCCCAGACCCGGCGTGGCATGTCCGACACGCCCGCGGCCCTCCCCCTGCGCGTCTCGTACCACCTCGACCTGCGGGGCCCCAGCGTCTTCGTGAGCAGCCTGTGCTCCACCTCGCTGACCGCCGTGCACCTCGCCCGACGCAGCCTGCTCGCCGGTGAGTGCGAACTCGCCCTGGCCGGCGCCGTCTCCGTCCAACTCCCGCAGCAGCACGGCTACCGCGCCCACGACGGAGGCGTCATGTCCCCGGACGGCGCGCTGCGCCCGTTCGACGCGCAGGCCCGCGGCACGGTGCCCGGCAGCGGCGTGGGTGCCGTCGTCCTCAAACGGCTGTCCGACGCCTTGCGCGACGGCGACACCATCCACGCCGTGATCCGCGGTTCCGCCCTGAACAACGACGGCTCCGACCGCCAGAGCTTCGCCGCACCCAGCGTGCGGGGCCAGCGTGACGTGGTCATCGCCGCACTCACGGACGCCGACGTCGATCCCTCGACCATCGGGTACGTCGAGGCGCACGGCACCGGAACACCGCTCGGTGACCCGGTCGAGCTGGCCGCTCTGCGTGAGGCCCGGGAACGGCTCGGCGCGTCCACGCCCTGCGCTGTGGGCGCGGTGAAGTCGTCCGTCGGGCACCTGGACACCGCCGCCGGCATGGCGGGGCTCCTCAAGGCGGTACTCGCCGTCCGCGAGGGCATCGTCCCCACGACCGTCGGACACGACACGCTCAACCCCCTGGTCGAATTCGGCGACAGCGGCCTGTACATCAGCACCGGCACCCACCCCTGGCCGCTGACCGGGCATCCCCGGCGTGCGGCCGTCACCGCGCTCGGCGTCGGTGGCACCAATGCCCACATGGTGCTGGAGGAGCCCCCGGCGCCGTCCGCCGGGCCCGTCGCCGAGGACGAGGGCGAACCGCGGGTCTTCCCGCTCTCCGCCCGCACCCCGCAGGCGCTCGACCGGCTGCGCGAGCGGCTGGCCGCGACCCTGGCCGCACCCGGCCCCACCCTCCGGGACGCCGCCTGCACACTCCAGCACGGCCGCGCCCCGCACCCGGTACGCCGCGCGTGGGTGGCCGACTCGCGCGACGGCCTCGCCGCCGCCCTGCGTGACGGTCCCGAAGGAGCGACCGCCGAGGGACCTCTGGTCGTCGGGATCGCGCTCGGGGCCGGCGCCCCGCACCCGGTGCACGCGGGGCTGACGCGGCAACTGCCCGAGCTGCAGAGGGTGTCGGAGGACGCGAGGGAGGAGCCGGACCGAACCGTGCGGACCGGCTACGAGCTGCTCGACTCCCTGCCCCGGCTCGGCATTCACCCCCACGCGGTCACCGCCGTGAACGGCGGTGAGTTCCTGGCCCTCGGCCAGGCCGGCGCGCTGCCCCGGGACGTGGCGCTGCGGTGCGCCGCAAGGCACCTCCAGGCGCTGGCCTCGACCGGCGGTGATCTGAGCGCGTGCGAGCGGCTGCTGCTCGAGACCGAGCAGGAGTTGCGGGCCTGCCCTCTGGCCCCGCCGGCCTTCGAGGTGCGCGCGCCGGCCGTCTCGCAGGTGTTCACCACGGACCGGGTGCCCGCCGTCGAGCACCTGATCGAGGTGACCCGCGCCGCCGTCATGGGCGAGGACGAGGCGACGCTCCCCGCCGACTGCCCGGACCTGGTCGCCGCGGCGGCCGACCGGGGGGCGTGGCTGCGTCTGCTGGCCCACTGTTGGGAGCACGGCGCCGACGTACGCTGGGACGGGACGCCCGGCAGCCGCGGCGGACACCGGGTCCCGATGCCGGGCTACCCGTTCGCCGAGGAACGCCACTGGGCGGTTCCCGCACCGCAGCCTCCGGTCCCGCCCGCGGCGGCGGCGAGCCCGGAGCCCGTCTTCGGCACAGCCGACGTGGCCACCGAACTCGCGGGTGTCTGGCGGACGGTCCTCGGCGTGCCCGAGGTCCTGCCCGACGACAGCTTCTTCGTCCTCGGCGGCCACTCCTTGCTCGCTGCACAGATCATGACCCGCATCCGGGAGCGGTTCGAGGTCCGCGTCCCCCTGGGCGATCTCCTGGACGCCGAGACGCTGGCCGGAATGACCCGACTCGTCGAGGACGAACTGGCCGCCATGCGCGTCTACGCCGCCTCGACCTCCACGCCGGACCACACGAGGGAGACGGTGGAACTGTGAACGTCACCCGCTTCCTCGAGGACCTGTCCGCACGGGGCATCCAGGTGACCCCGACCGACGGCAGACTCACGGTCTCCGCCGCCGACGGCGTCCTCACCGACGACGTCAAGGACGCCATCCGCGGCCGACGCGAGGAGATCCTCCGGTTCTTCCGGGAGTACGAGGAGGAGCAGTACCGCCGCGGTGTACGCATCCAGCGCGTCGACCGGCGGGCGCCGATCCCCGCCTCGTACGCCCAGCACCGGCTGTGGCTGGTCGAGCAGACCGCGACGGACCTGCCCATCTACAACATGTACTTCGCCAGTGATCTCGAAGGCGACCTCGACGAGGACGCCCTGCGCGGCGCCGCCGAGGACCTGGTGCGGCGCCACGAGATCCTGCGCACCGCCCTGACCGAGACCCCGGACGGACTGTTCCAGACCGTCCACGAGGACTGCCCCGCCGTCTTCTCCGTCCGGCGAGCCGACGCTCCCGGCGCCCGCGCCGAGGCTCTCTTCGAAGCTGTCTCCACCCGCTTCGACCTGGCCTCGGCCCCACTGATCCGCTTCGACCTGCTACGCACCGGCACCCGGCGGTGGACCTTCGTCGTCACCCAGCACCATGTCGTCTCCGACGGCTGGTCGACCGGCCTGCTCAAGAAGGAACTGTCGGAGCTGTACGCCGCGCGGGTCGTCGGCCGTCCACCACAACTGCCCGGGCTGTCCGTGCAGTACGCGGACTACGCGGTCTGGGAACGCGCATGGCTCGGCAGCGACCTGGCCCGCCGTCAGCGCGACTACTGGCGCACGGCCCTCGCCGACCTGCCTCCCCTGTTGGAGCTGGCGCCGGCTCGGCAGCGCGAGGCGGTCCAGAGCTACCGCGGCTCCGCGCTGACCTTCCGCTACGACGCCGCGTTCCTCGCCCGGGTGCGCGAACTGTGCGCCGAGACCGGCACGACGCTCTACGGCGCCTTCATGGCCGCGTACTCCCTGCTGTTGTCGCGGATGACCCGCCAGGACGACATCGCGGTCGGCAGCCCGCTGGCCAACCGCCCCTACGAGGCACTGGAGAACACCCTCGGCCTGTTCTTCAACTCCATCACCGTGCGCAGCCGGATCGACGAGGCCCGGACGGTTCGCGATCACCTCCTACGGACCCGCGGCGCGGCATTCGACGCCTTCGCTCATCAGGACCTGCCGTTCGACCAGGTCGTGCAGGCGGTGGCGCCCGGTCGGAGCAGTTCGCACTCTCCGGTGTTCCAGACGATCTTCATCCTCCAGACCTACCCGGGCGAGGAGTTCTCCCTGCCCGGCGTGACGGCCGAAAGCGCCGGCACCCCCTACTACTCCGCCCAGTACGACCTGATGTTCAAGCTGCGCGAGGACGGCGACGGCCTCCAGGGCCTGCTCGTGTTCAACGACACCCTGTTCGACGAGGACGACGCGCAGCGCTTCACCGGTTGGTTCCGGCACCTGGTCGAGCAGATGTGCGACCAGCCGGACGCGCCCCTCGACACCCTGCGGGTGGCCGACCCCGACAGCGAGCGGCTGATCGCCGGCTGGCACGCGGCCACGGTCCGCGCCGTGACATCCGGCCGGGCCGAGGAGCACATCCTGCGTCGGCTGCTGGAACACGGCGACGCACCGGCCATCGCCTTCCGCGGTCGGCGCCTGTCCGGCGCCGAACTGGCCCGGCGCGCCGAGTCGGTGGCGGCAGGACTGTGCGCCGCCGGGCTGCGGCCAGGATCACGGGTGGGCGTCCTGTCGACCAGGTCCCCCGAACTCGTCGCCGTCCTGCTCGGCATCCTGCGCGCGGGATGCGCGTACGTCCCCCTGGACGGCACCGCCCCCGACGCACGCCTGGCAGGCATGCTCGACTCGGCCGAGTGCTCCGCTCTCGTCACCGACCAACGCTACGCCGGACGCTGCCCGGACTTCCCCGGCCGCCGCCTGGACGCGGCCGGACTTCTCGCCTCCCCGGGCACCGCCGCGGCCCCGGAGACGGACCCCGCGGCCGCGGCCTACGTCATCTTCACCTCGGGTTCCACCGGACAGCCCAAGGGCGTGGAGGTCACCCACGGCAACCTGGCCAACCTGTTCACGGCCCTGGACGAAGCGGTCGCGCTGCCTGCTCCCACCGTGTGGCTGGCCGTCACCGGCGTCACCTTCGACATCGCCGTGGTCGAGTTGCTGTGGACCCTGGCCCGGGGGGTGTTCGTGGTGCTCGCCGAAACAGCGGAGAGCCTGCGGCACACCCCGGCGAGGGACGACGCCGAGCCCGCCACGGTCCCCGAACTCATCGTCAGGGAAGGCGCGACCGCGCTGCAGGCCACTCCCACCCTGCTGCGCGGCGTGCTCGCACTGCCCGGCGCCGAGGAGGCCCTGGGCCGCCTCGACGTACTGATGGTCGGCGGCGAACCTCTCGACCGGACGCTGGCCGCACGGCTCAAGGGGCTCGGCATCCCGCGCGTCCTCAACATGTACGGGCCCACGGAGACCACCGTCTGGTCGACGTACTGGGAGGTCCCGGCGGATCCCGACGCGATCCTCGTCGGCCGGCCGCTGGCCAACACCGCCGCCCATATCGTGGATGCCACCCTCAATCCCGTCCCGGTCGGCATGTACGGCGAACTCGTGCTCGCGGGGGCCGGCGTGGCCCGCGGCTATGTGGGCCGACCCGAGTTGACGGCCGAACGCTTCCCCGTCCTGCCCGCCGTCCACCCGGACGGGCCGGTCTACCGCACCGGTGACATCGCCCGGTTGTTGCCCTCGGGCGACATCGAACTGGTGGGCCGCGTCGACAACCAGGTCAAGGTCAACGGCTACCGGATCGAACTGGAGGAGATCGAGCACGCCCTGAACTCGCTCGACGACGTCGCCCAGGCGGCGGTGTGTGTGCAGCACGACGGAGAGCGGGGCGTCCTGGTAGCCCACTACGTGCCCCAGCCGGGCGCGCATCCCGATGAGGCGACGCTGCGCGCGGGCCTCATGGAACTGCTGCCGGACCAGATGATCCCGGCAGTCTGCGTCCCCTGCACCGCCCTGCCCACCACGACCAGCGGCAAGACCGACCGCAAGGCCCTTCCTCCGGTCCGGCTCACCGCCGCCCGCGAGCAGACAGCACCAGAGCCCCTCAACGACCTGGAGGGCCGCCTGCTGGAGGTCTGGCGGTCGGTGCTGCGGGACGACGGCGTGGGACCGGCCGACGACTTCTTCCGGTCCGGCGGGACCTCCATCCTCGTGGCCCGGCTGCTGACCGAGGTCCGCGCCCGGGTCCGCGAGGACGCCCGCATCGTCGACCTCTTCCGCTACCCGACCGTCCGGGCATACGCCGCCCACCTCGGCGGCGCAACCGGCTCCGGCACACCCCTGAGGGACCGTTCGGCGGTACCGGCCGCCCGGCGCGAGGCCCAACTGCGGCGCAGACAACAGGTCCTGCGCAAGCAGCAACGCCGTGCCTCGGCACCGGCGACCGAGCCGGACTGACCACCCGACGGCCACTCTGCCGGTGCTATGAGAGCTGCCCCCGCCCCCGGCGCACGGACCCGTGTGCCTCGACCCCGGAGCAGGAGCCTTGACTGCCGACCTTCCCGACCACGACACCGATGCCCCGGCCGTCGCCATCATCGGCATGGCCTGCCGTTTCCCCGGGGCCGACTCGCCCCAGGCGTTCTGGGAGCTGCTGCGCAACGGTGCAGAACCGCACGAAGCCGTGCCGACGGAGGAACTGAGACGCGCGGGCCTGCCGACGCAGGCCGGTGACCACCCGTTGCACGTCGCCGTCCGCAAGCCTTTCGCGGACCCGTCCCTCTTCGACGCGGACTACTTCGGGATGACCCCCGCCGAGGCCGCGGCGACCGACCCCCAGCAGCGCTTCCTCTTGGAAACCACCGTCCACGCACTCCAGGACGCGGCCCTGGACCCCGGCTCCTTCCCGGGCGGCATCGGGGTGTTCCTCGGCATGAACCACTCCGACTACCTGCTGCACCATGTGATGAGCCACCCCGAGGTCGTGGCGAGTCTCGGCTGGCACCGCGTCCTGATGGGCAACGACCGCGGATTCACCGCCACCGGCATCTCCTACCGGCTGGGCCTGACCGGCCCGAGCACGGCCGTCGACTGCGCATGCTCCTCCGGCCTGGCCGCGGTGCACCACGCCTGCCGTGCCCTGCTGGACTTCGAGACGGACGCGGCGGTGGCGGGCGCTGCCGCGATCAAGCCCACCGACCTCGGTTACCCGTACGTGGAAGGCGGCATCGGCTCCCCGGACGGCCGCTGCCGACCCTTCTCCGCCCGAGCGACGGGCACGGTGTTCGCCAGCGGCGTCGGTGTGGTGGTGCTGCGGCGGCTGGAGGACGCCCTGGCGGACGGGGACCGGGTGCTGGCGGTCATCCGGGCCGGTGACATCAACAACGACGGAGCACGCAAGAGCAGCTACACCGCGCCCAGCGCCCAGGGCCAGGCCGAGCTCATAGCCTCGGTGCATCAGCTGGCGGGCGTGACGGCGGACCAGGTGTCGTACGTGGAGGCGCACGGCACCGCCACCGCCCTGGGCGACCCCATCGAGGTGAACGCCCTCACCGAGGCCTTCCGGGACACCACCGCCGCGCGGGGCTTCTGCGGGATCGGGTCGGTGAAGTCCAACATCGGCCATACCGACTCCGCCTCGGGCATCGCCGGACTGATCAAGGTGGTGCTCGCCCTGCGCCACGGTGAGCTGCCCGCGACGCTCGGGTGCGAGGAGACCAGCCCGCACATCGACTTCGCCTCCTCGCCGTTCCGCGTGACCACCGAACATCAGAAGTGGGACGGCCCGCGCCCCCTGCTCGCCGGCGTCAGTTCGTTCGGCGTGGGCGGGACCAACGTCCACCTCCTCGTCGAGGAACCGCCCGCCCCGCCGGCCGTGCGGGTCGCGCCGACGCAGCCCGCACGGCTGCTGCCCTTCTCGGCCGCCTCCCGCCCGGCCCTGGATGCCTGGGAGACCGCCCTGCGGGAGCGGCTCGCGGACGAGACTCCCGACGGTGCCCGCGACATGGCGTACACCCTCACGCGAGCGCACACCGTTCTGACGCACCGCCGCGCCCTTCTCACGACCCCCGGCGCCGAACCCGTCGTACTCGACTCGGACCCGGCGCCAGCGAACCCGGCGACGTGCGCGTTCGTGCTGCGGCACGCCGCGCCGGACGCGCAGGCGCTGCGCGAGGTCCTCGACGCCCACCCGGCCTTCCGCCGCACGGCCGAGCGGCTGGCCGGGCCGTGGGCCGCCGCCCGGGGGACCGGCCTCCGGCAGGCCCTCGAGGTCCTCGCCGCACAGGGACCCGAGGAGTTGGTGGCCGCCGTGCTGTGCCTGGGCGAGGCGGCCGTATGGGCCGAGCACCGGGGCACGGCGGCGCGCGCCCTCGTGACGGACCGGACCGCGCGGCCCGCCGCCGCAGTCCTCGCGGGCGCCCTGACCGAGCACGACCTCGCCGTCGCACTCGCGCACCTCGCCCACGGCGTCCCGCTCGCAGAAAGCCTGCGCCGGGTCACACCGCGCCCGGCGGACATCCCCTGCTACGACGAGGACGGCACCGAACTCTGGCCGGCCGGACACCTTCCCGACCTCGACCGGATCCTCGGCGAGGGCGCTGTCGTACCGGGCCGCCGCACCCTGCCGCCCCGCGTGCGCGCTCTGGTGCTGCTCGGCGCGGCACGGGCCCTGCCGGCGACGGCCGTACCCGACTTCTTCGCAACGGCCGTCGCCGTCGACGGCTCGTGCACCGCGCGCGGCGGCCACCCCGCGCTGCTCGCGCGCCTCGGCCGAGCCTGGGCCCTGGGACTGCTGGAAGACCACAGGGGCATCGCGGACGCCGACGGGGGCCGGATCGTCGACCTGCCCGCCTACCCCTTCGACCGGCGGCGCCACTGGCTGGAGCCCCACCCGGCACGGGAGACGGCCGACGCTGCGCGGCCCGACCGGGATGCGGAACCGGACGGCGACACCGCGCTGCGGCAGGCCGTCGACATCTTCACCCGGTGCCTGGGACTCGACGAAGTCGACCCCGCGGACGACCTGTTCGCCCTCGGCGGCGATTCCCTGCTGGCCACCCGGGTCGTCTCCATGGCCCGCTCGCGGCTGCGCGCGAACATCCCTCTCGGCACCTTCCTGCGCGCGCCCACACCGAAGAACCTGGCCCGCCTGGCCGCGGAGACGGAGCGACTGCCGGAGCAGCGGGCCGCCGCTCCGCTCCCCGGCGGCGTGCTGCCGCTGACCCCCCAGCAGGAGCGGTTCCTGTTCCTGGACGAGATCGACGGGGCGGGAGAGGCCTACAACGTGCCGGTCCTCGCCGACCTGAGGGGCCCGCTGGACGTGGCGGCGCTGCACGCGGCGCTCGCCGACGTCGTCGCCCGGCACGAGAGCCTGCGTGCGGTGTTCCGCACCACCGTGGACGGCGCGACCCAGAAGATCCTGCCCACGGCCCTTGCGGAGTTGCCCGTCGAGGCCGTCGCGGACGAGTCTGCGCTGCGGGCCGCCCTCGCCGAACTCCTCGACCGTAAGCTGTCGTTGGACCAGGCCCCGGTCCTCGCCGCCCGTCTCTTCAGGCTCGGCGCCGACCGCCACGTTCTGGCCCTTTCCGTGCACCACATCTGTGCGGACGCTCACTCCACCGGAGTCCTGCTGCGCGACCTGTACGCCTGCTACACCGGGCGTACCACCGGCGCGCCGGTCACCCTGCCCGCGATCGACGGGCTGCTGGCCACCCACGCCCGGTTCACCGCCGACTGGCTCGCCTCCGCGGACGCCGACCGCCAACTGCGTTTCTGGCTTGAGGAGTTGGCCGACCTCCCGGAACCCCTCCAACTGCCCGGCGACCGCCCGTCCGGCATCGCCCGCAGCTACCGTGGGGATCTGCTCGACTTCACTCTCCCCGCCAGGCTGTCCCGGCAGGTCAGGGAGCTGGCCGAACAGCTCGACACCACCCCGTTCGTGGTGGTGTTCGCCGCCTTCACGGTGCTGTTGACGCGGCTCGGCGGACGGCCGGACCTGGTCGTCGGAGTGCCGGTCTCCGGCCGGCACCGGCCGGAGACCCGCGACCTGATCGGCAACTTCGTCAACACCCTCCCCATCCGTGCCAGGACCGGCGATGCCACGGACTTCCGCTCGCTGGTCGGCAGGCTCGCCGAACGGGTCACGGCCGGCCTGGACCACCAGGACCTGCCCGTCGAGGTGATCACCCGGCATCTCGGCCGTGGCGGTGGCCCGCAGGGCGCCGGGCTGTTCCAGGTGCTGTTCAACATGCTCAGCCTGGACGCCGGCGGCGCCGAACCCCCAGCCGGTCTGGAACGCCGCCCGCTGCCCTTCGACCGGCACACCAGCCCCTACGAGGTGTCGCTCGACTGGTGGTTCGCCCGGGACGGGGCCATCTCGGGTCGCTTCCTCTATGACACCGACAGCTTCGGCCGCCGGACCGTCGCCGACTGGCAGGATTCCTTCGCCTTCCTGCTCGACACCCTCACCCGCTCCCCGGACCGCCCGATGCGGGAGATCCCCACCGAACCGCCCGCCGCGGCCGCGCGCACCGCCGCGGCGCTGACCGGCCCGACCGTGCCGGTGCCGCCGCGCCCGGTGCACGCCGTCTTCGCCGACCTGGCCGCCGAGCACCCCGACCGCCTCGCCGTCACCGACGGCCGTACCTCCCTGTCGTACGGCGTACTCGACCGGATCTCCGTCGGCGTGGCCGAACTGATCACAGAACGCGGCGTACTCCCCGGTGAGAGTGTGGGCGTCGCCATGGCACGCGGCGTACCCGTCGTGGCGGCGGTCCTGGGAGTGCTGCGCGCCGGGGCGACCCCGGTGCCCTTCGACCTCACCCACCCGCGGCAGCGGCTGGCCGTGATGGCGGAGGACTCCGGAGCCCGCCTCGTGCTCTGTGCCCGCAGCGCCGACGCAGCGTTCGCGGCGGCCGCGACACCGCTGGAACTTCCGGACCTCACCGACGTACGGGGCACCGGTCGTAGCGCCGCCGGAGACGACGTGGCCCCCTCCATCGGCGCCTACCTGACCTACACCAGCGGTACGACAGGACGACCCAAGGGCATCCAGTTCCCCCACCACGCGCTGACCAACCTCATCCACTGGGAGACCGAGGGCCACACCGCCGCCCGCCGGTGGCTCCAGCTCGCCTCCTTCGGCTTCGACGCCGCGTTCCACGAGATGTTCGGCGCCCTGTGCTCCGGTGGCTCCCTGCACATCGCCGACGAGGAGACCAAGCACGACCACGACATGCTGGCGGGCTTCGTCCATGACCAACAGGTGCAGAAGGCCATCCTGCCGGTGTCCCTGCTGCACGCACTCGCCGCCCGCTTCGCCTCCGACGCCTCTCCTTTCGCCTCCCTGCGGGAGATCGCCTCGACCGGCGAGCAGTTGCGGCTGAGCGAGTCCATGGTCGCTCTCTTCGAGGCCCTGCCGGACTGTCGGCTCATCAACAACTACGGCCCCGCCGAGACCCACGTCGTCACCTCCTACCGCTTCACGGGGCCGCCGCACACGTGGCCCCGGCACGCCCCGATCGGCCGGCCCATCCAGAACGTCACCCTGGCCGTCCTGGACGCCGACGGGCAGGCCGCGGCACGCGGCGCAGTCGGCGAACTGGTCATCGGCGGTGTCTGCGTGGCCACCGGCTACCTCGGGCAGCCGGAACTGACAGCAGAGCGCTTCCTGGACCATTGCGCCGACCACGCCGTCCCCGGCGAGGGCCGGGGCTACCGCAGCGGAGACCGGGCCCGACTGCTGCCCTCCGGCGATGTGCGGTTCCTCGGCCGCGGCGACAAGCAGGTCAAGATCCGTGGATTCCGGGTGGAACTCGGCGAGGTGGAGACGGCGATCCGCAAGGACCCCGACATCCGCGACGTCACTTTGGTGGTGCGCGGCCAGGAAGGCGACCAGCGCATCGACGCCTACCTCGTGACGTCGGCCGACGCCGGTGTCACCGGGCGCACGCGCCACCGGCTGCGGACCGAGTTGCCCGCCGCGATGGTGCCGTCGTCGTTCACCGTCCTCGACCGGCTCCCGGTCAACGTCAACGGCAAGATAGACACGGCGCGGCTGCCCGCACCCGGCGGCGCCCCGGCACCGGAAGCCGACATGGACGGGACGGACGGCGGCGTTCTGCAGGGCGTGCTCGCCATCTGCCGCCGAGTGCTGGACCAGCCACGGCTCGCACCGAACGAGGACTTCTTCGACGCCGGCGGCCACTCGCTGCTCGCCACCCGCGTCATCCACGCGGTCCGCGAGGAGTTCGGCGTACGGCTCTCGGCCGACGAGTTCTACGACGCCGGAACCGCCACCCGCATCGCCGCCGCCGTCTCCGCCGGCACCCCTGCCGGCGAGCCGGGCGAGGAACTGCCCCAAGTCGCTGAGTCTCTGCTTCTGCCGGGACTCGGCCGGCTCATCGACGGCAGCCCGTCGGCTGCCCGGCAGAAGACCTTCGTCTTCGACACCGGACAGCGTCTGGATCCAGAGCGCCTGCGGGCCGCCGTGGCCGCGGTCATCGCCCGGCACCGGGCCGTCGACCCGCCGTATCCGGACCGCGGCGCGCGGGAGCCCGGCCGACAGGTCGTCGCCGTACACGAGTTGCCCGCGGGCAAGGACCCGGTCACCGCAGCCGCCTGGCTGTACGACGAGGCCCAGCGCGTGCCCATCGACCCCAGCCGCGAACCCCTCATACGCCTCGCGCTGGCCCACGCGCCCGGCGGCACCTCCCTGCTGTCCCTGACCGTGCACCTCGCCGCGCTCGACGGACGCGGCCTGAACACCCTGTGCCGCTCCCTCGCCGACGCCCATGACGGCCGGCCTGTCCCACCGGCGCCCGACGACGGCTTCCTGCGGTACGTGACCTGGCGCCACGCCCTCGTCGGCGGCGAGCGCGCGAGGCGAGCCGCCGAGGTGTGGCGTTCGCTCCTGCCCGACGCGCCGGGGGACCTGGACGTACTGGGCCCGGCAACTGCCGGTGTCGTCGCCGGAAGCGCCTCCTGGGCGCCGGGGGAGCGGATTCAGCAGTACCTGCGCACCCGTTGCCGGGAGTACCGCGTCACGCCGTTCCAACTGCACCTCACCGTGTTCTGCATCGCGCTGGTGTGGTCGAGGGGGGCGGACGAGTCCGTCTGCGCGATCGCCCTCGACGGGCGCGTCAACCCGGACCTGGACGGGACCGTGGGCGCCTTCGCCAACGTCGTACCCCTGCCGTTCCGGCTGGAGCGGGACCGGCCGCTGCACCGGGCCGTGGAGGCCGTGCGCACCGTCTTCCACCAGGTGGACACCGTCCGCACCGTGCCCTACGCAGACCTCGCGGTGGCCGACGGACGGCTCGATGCCTTCCACGACCTGCCCGTGGTGTTCAACTACGCGCGTAACGAAGGGGGAGAACTGCGCCTGGGCGGGCAACGGCTGCGGGCGGTGGGCCCCGACCCGCTGGCCCCCCGACAGCGCGTGCACTTCACGGTCGCCGACGGCCCCGCTTCCTTCCGGGCGCTGCTCAAATACGGCGCCGGCGTCACCGAACGGCAGGACGCCCGCCTGACGGCCCTGTACCGCACCACCCTGTACGCCCTCGTGTTCGAGGCGGACATCACTCCCGAGGACCTCATGGCCTCGGCCGACGCCGGGCAGGAGCTATGAGATTCGGCCTTTTCTTCTTCGCCAACGGGCAGGACACGCAGGAGCAGTACCGACTCCTGCTGGAGGCGGCGCGTTTCGCCGACGGCGAGGGGTTCTCCGCGGTGTGGACGCCGGAACGCCATTTCCACGACTTCGGCGCGCCGTTCCCCAACCCCTCGGTGACTTCGGCGGCGGTCGCGGCCGTCACCTCACAGGTCGGAGTCCGGGCGGGGAGCGTGGTGCTGCCCCTGCACGACCCGCTGCGCGTCGCCGAAGAGTGGGCCGTCGTCGATCAGATCTCCGGTGGGCGGTCGGGGCTCGCCCTCGCCTCGGGCTGGAACCCGCAGGACTTCGTCCTGGCCCCGGGCAACTTCGAGAAGAACAAGGAACTGGTGCGCGACGGGGTTCACACCCTGCGCGCCCTGTGGGCCGGTGAGGCGATGTCCAGGCTCGGCCCCGACGCCAAGGAGCACGGCGTGCGAACGTATCCGCGCCCGCGCCAGGACGACATCCCGCTGTGGGTCACGGCGGCGGGATCGGCCCAGACCTTCGCCCTCGCCGGCGAACTCGGCTGTGGAGTGCTCACCCACCTGCTCGGCCAGTCCTGGGACCAGTTGGAGGACAATCTCGGGGACTACAGCGAGGCGCTGGAGGAGGCGGGCCACGGCATCGAGCTGGAGCGGGTGGCCATCATGCTCCACACCTTTGTGACGGACGACGCGCGAGCCGCGCTGGAGACCGCGCGGGCGCCCATGACGGCGTACATGCGCTCCTCCATGAACCTCTTCGGTCTCAAGTCGCCCCAGTCGGCCGGCGGCGGTCAGCCGTCGGAGACCGCGATGCGGGAGCTGCTGGAACACGCCTATGAGGAGTACGCGCGGACACGCTGCCTCATCGGCTCCGTCGACGGCTGTCTTCCGCTCGTCGAGTCACTGGCCGAACTCGGCATCGACGAGGTCGCCTGTCTGATCGACTTCGGGGTGGGCGCGGACGAAGTGCTGGCCGCGCTGCGGCATCTCGCCGTGCTGAAGGAAAGGTGCGAGGAACTGTGACCATGAGGCGTGCCGACAGAATGGCCGGTCGGCCCGAGTGGGCGGCGCGGTTCGGGCCGCCCACGGCCTGGACCTTACGGTTGCCGACCGGTGAGCCGTTCGAGCACCTGCTCGGCCTGCCGTACCGTGCCGACGGTCATGGCCGGCACCTTCGGGGCGGCGCCGCGGCAGATGTTCGTCAGCACCCGGCCCGGTCCGACCTCGACGAACGCCGCCACATCCTCCTTCACCAGCAGCTCCAGCGTCTGCTGCCACAGCACGGGCGAGGACAGCTGACGCTTCAGCAGCTCCCGTGCCTCGTCGCCGCTGTGGACGTACCCGGCACTGCTGTTGGCGACGACGGGCAGGGCGGGAGTGGCGAACGGCGTCGCGTCCAGGTGCGCGCCGAACTCCTCCTCGATCTCCTTCATCAGCGGCGAGTGGAACGGGGCCCCCACCTTCAGTGGTGTCACATGCCGGGCCCCCTGCGCGAGGGCGGCCGCGGTGAACGTCTCCACCCCGGCCACGCTGCCCGAAACCACCGTCTGTGTGGGCGAGTTGTAGTTGGCCACGGCCACCACCTCGCCGGACGCGGAGGAGGTCTCGGCGCACAGCTCATCGACCCGCTCCGGCGTGAGCCCCAGGACCGCCGCCATGCGTCCAGGTGTACGCCGGTTGACCGCCGCCATCAGCTCGCCGCGGAGGCGGACCAGGCGCAGGGCGTCCTCCCAGGCGAGGACCCCTGCGTGAACCAGCGCCGTGTATTCGCCGAGGCTGTGCCCGGCCACCACGGCGGGCCGCACACCGAGGTCCCGCAGGACGGCGGAGGCCACCACACTGGTGAGGAAGACTCCGGGCTGTGTGATCGAGGTGTCCCGCAGATCCTCCTCGCCGCCGGTGAAGCACACCCGGCTCAGTGGAAATCCGAGTATCTCGTCCGCGACAGTGTAGTACTTTCCCACCCGGTCCGCGTGTTCCTCCGCGAAGTCCTTACCCATGCCGGGTATCTGGGATCCCTGTCCGGGAAAGAGAAAGGCAATCCTGTCCATGGCCACCTCGCACGTGTCGTGACAGCTGGGTTCAGCGCGGATTTCGCCGTGGCGGCTCACCATATCGAGCATGAGGACCGGAGACAATGCCAAGCCACCTGATGTTCAGAGAATTACGGACCGGGCGTGTACGCCCGACAATCGTGCGGGAACCGGAGGTGACCTGCTTCCTGATTCACCATTCGGGAGGCTCGGCCGCCAGTTTCTCACCGTTGATTCCCCACCTTCCGGTGAAGTGGCGGTCGTTGGCCGTGGATTTGCCTGGTCGGGGCGGCTCGGCGGAGCCGCCCGCCGACCGCAGCATCGCGGAACTGGTGGACCGGCTGGCGCCCGCGGTCCTCGCTCAGGGGACCGGGCGGATCGCGGTTTTCGGGCACAGTCTCGGCGCACTGGTCGCATACGAGCTGGTCAGAGAGTTGGAGCGGAGCGAGGTCGGACCCGTGTGGCTGGGGGTGTCGGGCAGCCCCGCGCCCCAGCTGGTTGCGCAACGCCGTCTGGAGCGGCGGGATCTGTGGTCGCGCGAGCGACTCCTGGCGTTCCTGCGGGAACTGGGCGGTACCCCGGAAGAAATGCTCGCCATGCCGGATGTCGTCGACTATATGGTGGAAGTGCTGCGGAGCGATCTGTACGCCGTGGACACATATGAACACGTCGACGGGCCGCCGCTGCGCACTCCGATATCTGTCTATTCGGGAACCGCTGATCCACTGGCCGGTGTCGAGCTCCTCGGCGGGTGGCGCGAGAGAAGCCGAAGCGCCGTGAACATTCGGTCCTGGCCCGGTGGACATTTCTATCTTTTTGAGCAGAGCAAGATTTTTACCGAAAATCTGGTGGCGGATGTGTGTTCCGCCATGCCGGGCGCGCCGCAGGCGGTGCGGGAAATGAAAGGTGTAGAGCTGTGAGTGAGAAAGCGTCTGTCACTTCGGACGGGACCGAGGAGAAAGGGAGAATGTGGCGTATAGTCGGCGCCGCGCTTCCTCTTTACCTCACCATGATCGCGTCGTCGGCGGCGGCGCTGGTGGACACGGCCGTCCTCGGGCGGCATGCCACGGGCTCGCTCGCGGCTTTCGCTGTCACGCTGGCCGTTTTCAGCCCGGCCACCGCGGCGGTGTCCGGGGCGATGCGCGGTGTGATGCCGTTCGTCTCGGCGCACAAGGACGACGTCGACGCGCTGCTGCCGGTCCTGCGCAACGGCATGTGGCTCGGCATCTTCGTGGGCCTGCTGGGTGCGGTCGCGGTCGGGGCGGTTCCGGTCATCGGCAGCATCGGCGGGGTGCCGGAGACCACCCTCGACGAACTGGGCGTCTTCCCCTACATCCTGGCCTGCGCCGTTGTCATGATGTCGATCGGGGCCACCGCCACCTCGGCGCTCGTCGGCCTGGGCAAGGGCAAGGCCGTGATGCGCTCCGGACTGACCGGCACGGCGGCCGCGGTGGTGCTCTCGCTGCTGCTGGTCGGCGGCTTCGGCTCCTGGGACGGCCTGGGCCTGCCCGGCGCCGGCATCGCGATGCTCACCTCCAGCACGATCAACGCCTCCCTCGCCCACTTCCAGCTCCGCCGTAACACCGTGCTGGCGGGACGGCCGCTGGGACTCGGACGGCCGAGGCCGCACGAGGTGCTGCGGATCGCCCGGGTCGGTATCCCCCTCGCGGCGACCGTGCTCATCAAGTTCGCGGTCCTGGGCGTGCTCGCGTTCTCCGCGGCCCGAGCCGGCACCGACAGCGCAGCCGTGCACAGCATCGCGTTGTCGCTGGTGAACCTCATGTTCACGGCCGCGGTCGCCGTCGGTCAGGCGACCGTGCCCCTGATGGCCGACCCCGTGAAGAGCGGCGACGTACTGGAGATCCGGCGCAGCGCACTTGCCGGAGTGGGGGTCGCCGTCTGCGCGGTGTCCGCGCTGGCCGCGCTGTTGGCCCTGGCCCGTGACCCGATGATCTCGGTCTTCACCCACGACTCCGACCTGCACGACCAGGTACTGGACCTGCTGCCCCTGGTCCTCCTCGCGGTTCTCGCGGACGCGATCCAGGCGGTCTTCGGCTTCGGACTGATCGGTATCAAGCGCACGGTGCCCAGTCTGGCCACCTTCGCTCTCTGCTACGGCGTGCTCGCACTGGCCGCCGTCCCCGTCGGCAACGCGGGCGGCCTGCACGCCCTGTGGTTCTCCCTGGTCGTCGCCAACCTTCTGCTGGTGGCCGGTCAGGCCTACTTCTTCTACGCACGCAGCGGCTCGCTGAGAGCGGCGGAGCAGGTGCCGGCGAGCGCCTGAGTCCGGTCCGGGCCCATCGCCCTCCCCACCCTTATCCCACGCATGTGTTGTTGCGCAGAGTCAGGAGTCAGTGTTGAGCACGCCCGATCCCCACCACGCACCTGGCACGCTGGTCGAGCTCTTCCGGGCGACCGCCGCGCGCCACCCTCGCCGGAACGCCGTCAGCGACGACCGACAGACGTTCACCTACGAGGAGTTGGACCGGCGTTCCGATGCCCTCGCGGCACATCTCGGCACGCGCGGCGTAGGCCGGGAGGATCGCGTGGTGGTGCACCGCCCCCGCTCCTGCGAGGTCTTTGTCGCCCTCCTCGGCATCCTGAAGGCGGGCGCGGTCTACGTCGCCGTGGACGTCCGTTACCCGGACAGCCGACGGGACCTGATGATCCGCCGCAGCGGCGCGAAGACCGTCGTCACCGAACCGGGCTGGGCGGCACGTCTGTCTCATCTGGACACCGACGTTGTCGAGTGGCGCAGCGAGGCCGCCCCCACGGTCGACCGGATCCCCGCGCCGCCCGTACCCCAGGACGCGGCCTGTGTCCTGTTCACCTCGGGCTCCACCGGCGTCCCCAAGAGCTTTGTGCTGGAGCACCGTCACCTGCTGGCGTTCGCCCGCAACTCCGCCATGCCGGAGCTGCTCCCGACCGACCGGACCAGCCAGATCGCCAGCGTCTCCTTCGACGCCTTCCATTTCGAGACCTGGTGCAGCTTCGCCTACGGCGCCGAGATCGTCGTCCTCCCTTCCATGACCGAACTGCTGACGTCGGACGTGCAGCGGGAGATCGAGCGCCGGCGCATCAGCGTCATGATCGCGCCGACGATGGCGTTCAACCACCTGGCGCGCGAGACCCCGGAGACGTTCTCCAGCCTGCGGGTCCTCCAGGTCGGCGGTGGCGTCATGTCCGCCGCCGCCTGCCGGGACGTCCTGGCGAGCGGCTTCACGGGCTCGCTGTGGAACCTGTACGGCCCCTCGGAGACCACGACCGGCTGCTCGGCGCACCGGATCGACGCGGTCGGACCCGAGGAGACCACGGTCCCCATAGGCCGAGTCCTGGACGGTTTCTCGATGTATGTGCTGGATGCCGATCGCCGGCCTGTTCCTGCCGGTGAGGTCGGTGAGATCCATGTCGGCGGCCGGGGAGTCTCGCGCGGCTACATCGGCCAGCCGGAGCTGACGGCGCAGCGTTTCCTTATCGACCCCTTCGCCGGTGACGGCAGCCGCATGTACGCCACGGGCGACCTCGGCCGACAGCGGGCCGACGGGATCTTCGAGTACATGGGCCGGGCCGACGACCAGGTGAAGATACGCGGCTACCGGGTGGAGCCCGCCGAAGTCGAACAGGTCCTCGCCCAGCACCCGTTGGCCCGGGAGGCGATCGTCCTGGCCGTCGGCGAGGGGCTGGATCTGCGGCTGGTGGCGTTCGTGGCCGCCGACGAGGCCCTGAGCGTCGCGGAATTGATCGCGTACGCCGAGAAGGAGCTCCCGGAGTTCATGGTTCCCAGCCGCTTTCTGCTGCTGCCCGGCATTCCCGCCAACGAGAACGGCAAACGGGACGTGGACACGCTGCGGCGGCTGCTCGACGAGGAGACCCGTGACCTGACGGCGGACGACCGGCCGACAGGACAGACGGAGACATACCTCGCCGGCCTCTGGGAGGAACTGCTGGGGGAGGGACCGATCGGCGCGGAGCACGATTTCTTCGCCGCGGGCGGCAACTCCCTGCTCGCCTTCCGCATCCGGCAGCGTGTCGCCAAGGACCTGGGCATCTCGCTCGGCTTCCGGGTGGTGCTGGACCATCCGGTGCTCCGGGACCTGGCGGCGCTGATCGACGCGGAGCGAGCTGACGCGAACGCGGGGGTGTCCTGATGCGCCGCTTGGCTGTCGTCCACGACGTGGGTGCCGCGAGCGTGGTGGACGTCGCTGTGGCACTGGAGGGCCTTGCCGAGCCGGTCTTCGTCTGTCCGGACTCCGGGGTGGGCGAGCAACCCCGCGAAGAGATGGCCGAGTTCGGCAGGCTCTGCGACATCGGCGGACTAGGCCCGGACGAGGCCGCCGCGAAGGTGCGGCAGGAGCGGCCCGACGGCATCGTCACCTTCAACGACTACCAGCTCGCGACCACCGCCGGCCTCGCTGTGGCCCTCGACCTGCCCTTCCACCGGCCGGAGCTTGTGCACACGCTGCTGCACAAGTCCGCACAGCGCGCGGTGCTCAACGCTTGCGCCGCATCCGAAGTGCCCTCCCGGCTGGTGACGGAGGAGGCGTCCGCGCTGGAGGCGCTGGCCGACACCGGCCTCCCGGCCGTGTTCAAGCCCGACGTGGGGACCGGGAGCCGCAACACCTACCGGATCCGCTCCACCGAGGACCTGCGCGCCGCATGCCGCGCGGAGTTCCCCGACGGCGCGCCGGCAGGCCCGGACGCCGCCTTCGTCCTGGAGAGCGAACTCCCGGGGCGGCCGGACACCGCGCCCTGGGCGGACTACATCTCTGTCGAGTCCGCCGTCCTGGACGGCGCACTCTGCCATCTGGCGGTCACCGGGAAGTTCCCGCTGGAGCCGCCGTTCCGCGAGACCGGCTCCTTCTTGCCGGCCGACCTGAGCGAGAGGGACGAGCGGCTGGTCCTGGACGCCGTGACCCGGGCACTGACGGCCCTGGACATTCGCACCGGGCTATGCCACACCGAGGTGAAGCTCACGCCCTCAGGCCCGCAGGTCATCGAGGTCAACGGGCGCCTGGGCGGGCCGATCGGCCCACTGCTCGCACGGGCGTGCGGCCTGGACCCGGTGCGCCTGGCGGCCCGGATCGCTCTCGGGGACGGCGGAGCCCAGGACGAGATCCGGGACATCGCGTTCGATCGGATCGCCTTCAAGTACGCCCGACTGCCCCCGATGAGCGCCCGGCGGGTGGCGGAGGTCCGGGGCCTGGAACGGCTGCGTGCCCTGCCCGGCGTCGCACGCGTCGTGCCGGGACAGGGCGTCGGCAGCACCACCGACTGGCATGTGGGCACGTCCGGCCATGTGTACCTGTGCTTTGGCACCGCAGCCTCGCACGGTGAACTGGCCGTACTGCTCGAGAAGATGAGCGATGCGGTCGAGGTCGGCTACGAGTGATGTCCATCAGGGATACGAGACTGCGAGGGCTGAATTGAACACGACATGCTTGGTGCGCTCATTCCGCGATCTCGACACGAACGACCTCGGACGCGGACGCCCTGTCGTCACCCTGTTCAGCGGTGGGCTGGACAGCAGCTATCTGCTCCACCGTCTGGCCCGAACGGGATATCGCAACATCCATGCGGTGAGTGTGGATGTGGGCGACGACGAAACCACCACGGAGAAACAGCGCATAGCAGACTCGCTCGGCGTCAACCTGCACATCATCGACGCGCGGGAGACCTTCGTCCACGAGTTCGTGCGACCCGCGATCTCCGCCCAGGCCGTCTACCTGGACACCCACCCGATCAGTTCCTCGCTGAGCCGTCCGCTCATCGCGCGCCTGGCTGTGCAACTCGCCCGGAACATCGGGGCGCACACGGTCCTGCACACCGCCAACCGCTCGCAGAACACCTTGCGTCGGCTCAACGGCGCGATCGGTCTCCTCGGCTTCAGCGGGGTGTACGGCAGCCCGTACGAACTCGACCCGATCAGCCGGGACCAGAAGATCTGGGAGCTGAAGCAGGCGGGTCTGGAGGAGATGGCGGGCCGGATCGTCAGCGGAGACTCCAACCTGTGGTGCCGCGAGTTCGAGTCCGGCATCCTCGACGACCCCGAGGACCACGCGGTACCCGATCACCTGTACCGGTGGAGCGTCATGACGGCCGACACGGCCGAGGAGGTCGTCGAGGTCCGCCTCCGCGCCGGGGTGCCGGTGGCGGTGGACGGCAGGGCACTCCCGCTGACGGAGCTGATCGACGAACTGAACCGGCGCGTGGGCTCCTTCGGCATCGGCCGGTACAGCGGCCTGGAACATCTCGCGGGCGGGGAAAAGGTCCTGGAAATCCGGGAAATGCCTGCGGCGTGCCTCCTGCTCCGCACCTACCGTCACCTGGAAACGGCCGTGCTGGACGCTGAGACCATCCGGGAGAAGATGCACGTCGAGCAGGTGTGGGTCCGAGAGGCGCTGGAGGGCCGCTGGTTCGGCGAACTGCGTGCGGCCTGCCAGAAGTTCATCGAGACGTGCGCGGAAAAAGTGGACGGCGCGGTGCGATGGCGGCTTACCGCCGGCTCCGCGCAGACCACGGGGATCCTGGCGGACCACCCCCTCTACCTGCGCAACCGGGAGGACTGGGAGCAACACTCGACCGGCGTAGTTCATGCCTGAGGCGAGAAACCGCAGGAACCGACGGCCCCAAGACCACAGAGGAAGGTCAAGCGATATGCCGGCGATGTCAGCCGAGACCCTGGCGACCGCTCGCTCCGCCTACGCGGACAAGGGCTGGTTCGTGGCGCCTGACCCACTGCGCCCGGACGCTCTCGACAAGGTCCGCGAGAGCATGCGCGCCCTGTCAGGGACCGTCCGCCCCGAAGTGGTGTACGAGGAGGGCACACGGACGGTCCGCGCCCTGCACGGCTGCCACCGCTACGACGAGGTCTGCGCCGAACTGGTCCGGCACCCCACGCTGCTGGACCTGGCGGAGGGGCTGATCGGCGGACCCGTCTACCTCTACCAGTTCAAGGTAAACATAAAGAGCCCCCGACAAGGCCAGGAGTGGCCCTGGCACCAGGACTACGCGTTCTGGGCGCACGAGGACGGCATGCCGACGTGCGACGCAGTGAACATCGCCCTCAACATCGACGACGTGCACGAGGCGAACGGCCCCCTCACCGTATTGACGGGCTCGCACAGGGTCGGTCTGGTAGAGGCGGCCGGGAGCGGGGCGAAGGCCGGTCGCGATTGGCGGGACCACGTCTCCGCCAAGCTCACCCACACCGTCCCGGAGGAGGAGGTGAAGGCGTTGACCGGCACGTTCCCGCCAGAACAACTACTGGGCCCGGCGGGCACCGTGACCGCCTTCCACCCATCGATCATCCACTCGTCCACGAACAACACATCCGACGACCGCCGCGCCATGCTCGTCCTCACGTACAACTCCGTGACCAATGTGCCGACGCACTCGACCCGCCCGGCGTTCCTGGTCGACCCCGACACAACGCCCGTACAGCGCCTGGAGAACGCCCTGGCCTGACTGCCACGCAACCAGACAGCGCCGGACCCTTCCCCCGGGTCTTCAGCGGTCCCGGCGCCCTTCCACAGTTGTGCTCCTCGAGGTAGTGGCTTGTCACGTGGCCTTGGCCAGGTAATCGACCTCCTGGTCGGTGGGGCAGCAGACTGCCCTCAACATCTGCTCTTGGAGGGGGACGTGGGATGTCGACCCAGTGTGTTCGTCCGGCCGGTCAGTATGGAGACCGTCACAGACATCACGATGCTGATGCAGGTCGGCGAGGACTACGTCCGCGATGTCATCCACGCCTTCAACGAGTGGGGGATTCGACGCCCTGAACCCACAATGGAACGGGGGACGCGCCAAGACGATCAGTGACGAGGCGCGTGAGCATATGTGCCTGATCGCCCGGACGTCCCCCGCCGACGGACGGGTGATATGCGTCGACGAGTTCGGACCGCTGAACCTGATGCCGCGCAAGGGCAAGACGTGGGGGCCGGTCAAGCGTCCGCGCAGGCTGCGGGCCACCTGCAACCGCTACGGCGGCGTGCTGCACATGCTCGCCGCTCTCGACCTGGCCACCGGCAAGCTCTACTACCGCATCCGGCCGCGCAAGCGGTGGCGCGAGTTCCTCGGCCTCCTCAAGGCACTGCGCGCCCGCCGGCCCGGGGAGAAGCTGTACCTGGTGCTGGACAACTTCTCCCCGCACAAGCACGCCAAGGTGCGTGCCTGGGCATCTGACAACGACATCCAGCCGGTCTTTCTGCCGACCTATGGCTCCTGGCTGAACTGGATCGAGGCCGAGTTCGCGGCCTTGCGCCACTTCGCGCTCAACGGCACCGACCACCGCGGCCGTGAAGAGCAGAATGCTGCCATCGCCGCCTACGTCCGCCGGCGCAATGCCCGCGCCGGCCCGAAGACGAACTTCGCACCCGCCTCGCCGATCCGTTCGTGGACCGAATACCCGGCCAAGGCCGCATGACGAGCCGCTCTAGATCACTTCCCGGAGCACCTCGTCCACCGGAGTGGCGCTCATACCGAGGATCTTCTCGGTCTCGGAGTAGTCGATGACGAACGGGTCACCCGGCTTGGTGAGCACTTCGTGCATTTCCGCCCAGAACAGCTCGGTGAACGCGAGCAGGGTCAGATCGCGTTCGGTCATCTCTTCCATCCGCGGTTCCGGTGCCCCCGCGAGTTCACTTCTCCGGTGCCGCCGAGTTCTACCAGACGACCTTCACCGGCCCGGGCGCGTTCCGCGAGGCGACCTTTACCGACATGGCTGAGTTCGGCAGGACGACCTTCTCGAGTACTGCCGAGTTCGGCGATGCGACCTTCACCGGCATCGCCGTGTTTGCCGATGCGACCTTCACCGGCACCGCCCGGTTCGACGGGACGACCTTCACCGATCTGGCCGCGTTCGGCGATGCCACCTTCACCGGCGATGCCTCGTTCTACGATGCGACCTTCACCGGTCTGGCCCGGTTCCACCGGGCGACCTTCACTGGCGATGCGTCGTTCGGCGGGGCGACCTTCTCCGGCGACGCCTCGTTCGGCGGGGCGACCTTCTCCGGCGACGCCGGGTTCAACGGGGCACGTTTCGAGACGGTGTCGCGCTTGGGGCCGCTGGTGTGCGGTAAACAGGTGGTACTGGACGGTGCGGTATTCCAGCAGCCGGTGACGGTGGAGATCGCCGCCCGACAGGTGAGTTGTGCGCGCACCAAGTGGACATCGACGGCCACACTGCACCTGCGGTATGCCGAACTGGATCTGAGGGACTCAATTTTCGAGTACCCGGTGGTAGTTGCTGCCCGCCCGGACCCTTTCCGACACTACGGCTGGGATGAGCCGTTGCTGGAGACGGAGCTGTCCAGTCAGAAGCCCGACGTACACCTGGTGTCGGTGGGCGGGGTGGACGCCGCGCACCTGGCACTGCAAGACATCAACCTGAGCAGGTGCAGGTTCGCCGGCGCTGTCCACCTCGACCAGCTGAAGGTGGACGGCTGGTGCACCTTCGCCGCCGTCCCCGCCGGCTGGAGGAGGCGCTTTCCCTTGTGGTGGAGCCAGCGCAACACACTGGCAGAGGAGCATTACTGGCGGGTGCGCACCGCTCGCCACCCCACTCGAGCCCGCGGCTGGACGCCTCCGGCGCAAGACGTTGCCGAGCTGAAGCCGACGGCGGTGGCGGCTCTGTACCGGCAGCTGCGCAAGTCCCTGGAAGACGGCAAGAACGAGCCGGATGCCGCCGACTTCTATTACGGCGAATGTGAGATGCGCCGCCACGACGCCAACCGGCCCTGGGGGGATCGGGTACTGCTGACGGCCTACTGGGCCCTGTCGGGTTACGGGCTGCGCGCCATTCGCGTGCTGGCCTGGCTAGGGGTGGCCATGGCCGCCACGATCGCGGTGATGGTGCTGTGGGGACTGCCCGCCGATGACCCGAAGCAGATCACCACCGGCCAACAGGTGGCAGTCGGGCAGAAGATCACCTTCACCACCGACACCCCCGACCCGCAGAACCCCTCTGGCCCATGGACCGAACGCGTCACCGCCAAGCGGTTCGAGAGAGCCCTGCGCGTGGCGATCAACTCGGTGATCTTCCGTTCTTCTGAACAGGGTCTCACCACCACAGGCACCTACACCGAGATGACCTCCCGGCTGGCCGAACCCGTCCTCTTCACCCTTGCCGTACTGGCGGTGCGCGGCCGTGTCAAACGCTGACCCGTCCCTGGCCCTCCGGTAGTTCGGTCAACTGGTCCTCCTGGCCGTCGCGGCAGGCCTGCCGGATATGCCCGCGCTTGCTGTGGAAGATCGCCCTCGCCAGGGTGTGGCGGGACCCCTGCGAGGAAAGGCGTCCGGCCGCAGGGCGAGCTCCGTTCGCTCGGCGAGAGCGATTGCCCCGCCTCTAGACATCCGATCTCTTCTCCGGCGAAGATGATCGCGCCCTCGATGGACGTCGATGTGGCGGTCATGCCCCCGCGAAAGAGCCGATGAATAGGCCGGGAGATCTCACTGTGATCAATGACTCTCAACCGCAGCGACGGAGCATCCTCAAGTTCGGCGGTGCCCTCGCCTTCGCACCTTTGATCACTCAGCTGACCGGCGGTATCCCCGCGGGACAGGCCGTTGCCGCAGGGACCGACGCGCCGACGGCCGTCCAGTGGCCGACTCTGTCACGCAAGGCGCTGAAGTATCGCGTCCCCGCGGCGGACTGGCAGTCCCAGGCCCTGCCGATCGGCAACGGCAGACTCGGCGCCATGCTCTTCGCCGATCCCTACGAGGAGCGCATCCAGTTCAACGAACAGAGCCTGTGGGGCGGGGTCAACAACTACGACAACGCTCTCGCCGGCAAGCCGGACAGCGATTTCGACACCGGCATGACGGGCTTCGGCTCGTACCGGAACTTCGGTGACGTCGTCGTCGCCTTCGCTCCCCGCGCGAGCCCGAAGATCACGGCCCCGGGCGGACCGTACAGCAGCTCCTCGTCGGAGGGTGTCGAGAAGACGTACGACGGTGAATCGAGCACCAAGTGGTGCATCGACGGGCCCGGTTCGAAGGTGCAGTGGCAGGTCGAGCTCCCCGAACCCGTCGCGGTCGCCTCCTACCGTCTGACGAGCGCCAACGACGTGCCACAGCGCGACCCGCAGCAGTGGACGCTCTCCGGTTCCGCCGACGGCGCCACCTGGACCACGCTGGACAGCCGCACTCTGGCCGCGCCCTTCGAGAGCCGTTTCCAGACGAAGGAGTTCACCTGCGCCGCCCCCGCCGCCTACCGCTTCTACCGGTTCGACTTCGTCCCCAAGGCGGGCGTCAGCCACTTCCAGGTGAGCGAGATCGGTCTGTCCGGCGTCGACCTCGGTGCGGGCGGTTCGATGTATCTGTCGTCGCCGAGCGGGCACTCCAAGGGATCCGGTGGCGGCTCCAAGTCCAGGACCACGGACATCTCGTGTTCGGTGGACCGTGATCCGGCCACCGTGTGGCGGGTCGACGCCGACGCACCGGCGGTCGTCTGGCAGGCCGACCTGCCCCGCGCCGTCGTCGTCACCTCGTACGCGCTGACGGCGGCACCGGACCGGCCGCGGGACGACCCCCGGCGATGGGTGCTGGAGGCGTCGCAGGACGGGCGTACCTGGACGACCCTCGACACGCAGAACCCCGGAAAGTCCTTCGCCGACCGCGGCGAGACCCGGACCTTCCCGATCGCCGACAGCACGGCCTACCGCGCCTACCGGCTCACCCTGACCCCCGGCGCGTCCTCCACCGGCGTGCAGATCGCGGAGATCGCGCTGCAGGGCCCGGGCTTCGACACGCGCACGCAGCGAGCGGTCGTCGACTACCAGCGCAGCCTGGACTTCGTGAAAGGCGTCCACGTCACCCGCTTCGGCGCGCCGGGACGCCGCGTCCTGCGCGAGGCCTTCGCCAGCCGGTCCGCGGACGTCATGGTCTTCCGATACACGTCGGACGGCGCCAGGGGACTCTCCGGAGCGATATCGCTGACCTCCGCACAGGACGACGCCCCGACGACCGTCGACGCCCGGGCCGGGCGGATCGCCTTCAGCGGTGTCATGGGCAACGGACTCAAGCACACCTGCACCGTCAAGGCCGTACACACGGACGGCGACCTGCGCGCCGACGGGTCGGTGCTGCGGTTCAGCGGCTGCACGACCCTGACCCTGTTCCTCGACGCCCGCACCGACTACAAGCTCGACGCCGCCGCCGGTTGGCGCGGAGCCGCTCCGGAACCGATCGTCGCCAGGACGCTCGCCAAGGCCGTCGCCCGGCCCTACGCCAAGCTGCGCGACGAGCACACCGCCGAGGTTCGCGCCCTCATGAACCGGGTCTCGGTCGCCTGGGGCACCTCCGCCGCAGACGTCGTCGCGCTGCCGACCGACGCCCGGCTGGCACGGTACGCGGCGGGCGGCGAGGACCCGACGCTCGAGCAGGCGATGTTCGACTACGGCCGCTACCTCCTGATCAGCTCCTCCCGCCCGAACGGCCTGCCCGCCAACCTCCAGGGCCTGTGGAACGACAGCAACCAGCCGGCGTGGGCCTCCGACTACCACACCAACATCAACATCCAGATGAACTACTGGGGGGCCGAGACGACGAACCTGCCGGAGTGTCATGAGGCACTCGTCAGGTTCATCGAGCAGGTGGCGGTGCCCAGCCGTGTGGCGACCCGCAACGCGTTCGGGCAGGACACGCGCGGCTGGACCGCCCGTACCAGCCAGAGCGTCTTCGGCGGCAACTCGTGGGAGTGGAACACGGTCGCGAGCGCCTGGTACGCCCAACACCTGTACGAGCACTGGGCGTTCACCCAGGACCTGGGCTATCTCCGGACCATCGCCTACCCGATGATCAAGGAGATCTGCGAGTTCTGGGAGGACCAGCTCAAGGAGCGCGAGGACGGACTCCTCGTCTCGCCGAACGGCTGGTCCCCCGAGCACGGGCCGCGCGAGGACGGCGTCATGTACGACCAGCAGATCATCTGGGACCTGTTCCAGAACTACCTCGACTGCGAGTCGGTGCTCAAGGCGGACCCCGCCTACCGGGCCAAGGTCGCGGACATGCAGGCGCGGCTCGCCCCGAACAAGATCGGCAGTTGGGGTCAACTGCAGGAGTGGCAGGAGGACTTGGACAGCCCCACCGACTACCACCGCCACACCTCGCATCTCTTCGCGGTCTACCCGGGCCGCCAGATCACCCCGGAGACAGCCGAGTTCGCAGCCGCGGCCCTCGTCTCGCTCAAGGCGCGGTGCGGTGAGAAGGAGGGTGTTCCGTTCACGGCCGCGACGGTGCATGACGACAGCCGTCGCTCGTGGACCTGGCCCTGGCGGTCGGCCCTCTTCGCCCGCCTCGGCGACGGGGAGCGCGCCCAGATCATGCTGCGCGGCCTGCTGGCCTACAACACGCTGCCCAACCTGTTCGGCAACCACCCGCCCTTCCAGATGGACGGCAACTTCGGTATGACGGGCGCCGTGGCGGAGATGCTCCTGCAGAGCCACGACGGGGTCGTCCACCTGCTGCCCGCCCTGCCGGACGGCTGGAAGGCCAAGGGTTCCTTCACCGGGCTCCGCGCCCGCGGCGGCTATGAGGTCGACTGCGAGTGGCGGGACGGGAAGGTCACGTCCTACAGAGTCGTGGCCGACCGGGCACGGAACCGGGGGAGTGTCACCGTGCGGGTGAACGGCGTCGACAAGAAGGTGAAGCCGGCCAAGTCCTGAGGGCGGCAGCGGACTCAGGGTCGGATGACGAGTTGTTCGATGAGGTCGTCGCGGAGCGTGAACTGGTAGCGCAGATCGATGGCGCCGCCGGGGAAGTCGCCTTCGAGGTGGTGCGTGGCGATGTAGTGGTCCGTGTCGGTCTGCTGGGCGCCGGTGAGGTGGACGGTGTAGGTGAATTCGGTGGCGGACCGGCCCAGCCACCGCTCGATCGCGTCGGTGCCCCGGTAGGTGTTGCCGTCGTCGATCACAGTGGCGTCGCCGGCGAACGCCGTGACGGCGGCGGCGGTGTCGTGGGCGTGGTGCGCCCGGAGGTAGCGGGTGATCACCTCGGGCAGGGCGTCCGGGGTGATGGTCCGGGGCTGGTGGTCGTGCATGACGCTCCTCATGGTGGTGGCGGGTTCAGACGGTGGGGGTGGTGCCGCCGTCGATGACGTGTTCGGCGCCGACGATGGCCGAGGCGCGGTCGGAGACGAGGAAGGCGACGAGCTCGGCGACTTCCTCGGGCCGGTTGGGGCGGCCGAGCGGGATGCCTCCCAGCGAGTCCATGAGCCGGCCCAGCGCCGCTTCCTGGGTGATGTCGGCTTCGTGAGCGATCCGGGCGATGAGGTCGTCGGCGGACGGTGTCTGAACGAAGCCGGGGGAGACGGTGTTGACGCGGACGCCGTGGGGGGCTACCTCGTTGGCCAGGCCTTTGCTGTAGGTCGTCAGCGCGGCTTTGGCGGCGGCGTAGGCCAGGGTTGCGTTCCACAGTGGCATGCGGCGCTGTTTCGAGGTGACGTGCACGATCGCACCCTTGCCCTTGGTGATCATGTGCGGGAGCAGGGCGCGGTCCAGGCGGACGGCGGCCAGCAGATTCGTGTTCAGCTCCCTTGCCCAGTCGTCCTCGCCGAGCGCCGCGAACCCACCGGCCGGCGCCTCGGAACCGCCGAGGGTGTTGACCAGGATGTCGACGCCTCCCATACGGGCGTCCACCTCGGCGGCCACGCGGGCGGCGCCTTCGGCCGTGGACAGGTCGGCGGCGACAAAGGCCTTCTCCTCGACGTCGTGCGGGCGGCTGCGGGCTGTGACGATCACGTTCGCACCAGCCTGGACGAGGCGTCGGGCGATGGCGGCTCCGGTGCCCTTGGTGCCGCCGGTCACCAGAGCGCGCCGGTCGGCGAGGGATTCGCTGATGGATGTGGTCACGGCGTGTTCCGTTTCTGGATGCGGGCATGCGAGGCGCCGCTCCCGTCGTTACTGCTAAACTAGAAGCCAGTAACTTCGACTTTAGCAGTAACTGAAGGGGTGGTCGCCGTGGCGAGCCGGATCAGGCTGGAGGACCGGGAGTGCCCGCTGTCCACGACGGTGGAACACGTCGGCGAGTGGTGGACGCTGCTGATCCTTCACGATGCATTCGACGGCTACACCCGCTTCGACCAGTTCCAGGAGAGCCTGGGCATCTCCTCCAGCATGCTCACCACCCGGCTGAAGACCCTCGTCGCGGACGGTCTGCTGGAGCGACGGCAGTACCGGACCGCCCCCGTCCGGCACGAGTACGTCCTGACCGAACTCGGACACTCCCTGCGCCCGGTGATCGTCGCCCTGGCCGCGTGGGGCAACTCCCGCCTCACACCGAGCGAGCGCAGCATGATCCTCGTCGACGCGCGCAGCGGCGAGGAGGTCGAGCCCGTCGTCGTCGACGCCAGGACCGGCCGCCGACTCGACGACAGCGGGGCCTACGTCTTCACCGCAGGCCCCGCAGCCAGCGACGCGATGCGCAACCGCTACGCGACACGGCCGACGCCATGACCGGTCGCCCTGCGCAGGCCGCCACCTTGTCCGACGTCGCCGAAGTGGTCACCGTCCAGCGGCATTCGCTGGCCCAGGCATCCTTGGCGGCCATGCGGGCGGAGATCCCCGGCTACGCGGCGATCACCGATGAGGCGTTGCTGGACGACGTGGTCACCCATGTGCGCAAGGGGAACGACGCGCTCGGCCTCAGTCTGGCGGAAGCGCGGCCGGCCGGTGACGAGGACGTGGGGTTCGTCCGCCCGCACGCTGCCCACAGAGCTCGGCTGGGGGTGTCGCTGGTCGATTTCATGCACGCGGTGCGTATCGCCCACCACACGGTGTGGGAGGCGATCGCCAAGTGGGCTGTATGCGGCCCGGGGAGAGGTGACAGCGCACTCGAAGCGGCCGGTCTGGTCATGGAGTTCTTCAACCGGGCCAGCACGGTTGCCGCACAGGCGTATCTGGAGGCGGAGCAACTGCTGGCCGCAGAAGGCGACCGAGTACGCCGGGACCTGCTCGAAGACCTGCTGGCGGGCCGCGAGCCCGCTCCGGGCCCACGCCTCAGCGCGGCGACGAAGGCCGGGCTCAGCCCTGACACACCGTGTGCCGTGGTGACCGCCGTACCAGTGGCTCCGCTCGCCGACGAGTACGGACTACGCTCCGCCGCAGCACTCCTGGGACGGGCCGTCGGTGATCCGGACAGGCTGCTGACGGTCCTGCGGCAGGACGAGATCGTGATCGTTCGTGCCCTCCGTGACACTGCCGGAGAGCTGCCGACGGAGCCGGTCAGATCCGCCCGGCGAGCCCTTGCCGATCTGGGAGTACCGCTGGCGATCGGGATCAGCACCCGCCACACCACCGTCGCCGACCTCGGGAAGGCCTACCACGAAGCGGTGACGCTGATGGGCACCCTGCCCCGGAGCGGTGGTGTCGTCTCCCTGTCCGAGCTGCGCGTCCTCGACTACCTGACGCTGCGGGCGGACGAGACCGTCGCACGTATCATCCCCGCCCGGATGCGGGAGTTCGTGACCGAGGACGCGGGTGCCGGCGGCCAACTGATCAGGACCGTGGAGTGCTTTGCGGACAACGATCTCAATGTGAAGGCCGCGGCCCGGGAACTCGGGGTCCACATCAACACCGCGCACCATCGGCTGGCCCGCGTCGAGGAGCGCACGGGGTGCAGTCTCCGCCGACTCGTCGACCTCCAGGAGCTGTTGATCGCGATCAAGCTCTTCGCCGGCGCCGGTCCTGCCGTGTGATCCGATCACAACGCAACGCACCCATCGTTGGGTGCCCCACCCGATGACCTGTGGCGCATGCGCTCCCTAGCCTTTGCGTCGTGTCCGATACAGGCCGACCGACGGACGGGGACCGAACGACATGGCCGATTCCACCGCACCGCCCACGTCCGTGTGCCAGGCATTCCAGCGCATGGCCGCCGCCGATCCGAACGCGACAGCGCTCCGCACCGTGGGCGGCACCCGCACCGTCAGCTGGCGTGAGCTCGCCGACGATGTGCGCGTGCTGGCCGCGGGCCTGTCCGGGCTGGGAATCCGGCGCGGGGACACGGTCGCGCTGATGATGACCAACCGGACGGAGTTCTACCCCCTGGACCTCGCCGTCCAGCATCTGGGAGCCACTGCCTTCTCCGTGTACAACACACTCGCGCCGGCGCAACTCGCCCATGTCCTGCGGAATTCGGGAAGCAGGGTGATGGTGTGCGAGGCGCAGTATGTGGACATCGTCCGCAGCTGCGGTGCGTTTGTCGAGCACGTCGTCGTGGTGGACGACGACGGAGCCGGTGCGGACGCAGGCGCGCTCACACTGAAGCGCTTGCGTCAACAGGGCCTGGCCGACGACCGGTTCGACTTCGAGGCGAGCTGGCGTTCCGTACGGCCGGACGACGTACTCACCTTGATCTACACGTCGGGGACGACCGGCGCCCCGAAGGGCGTCGAGATCACTCACGCCAACCTGCTCGCCCAGGCTTCAGGAGTCACGCAGGTGCTGGACTTCCGGTTCGGCGACCGGATCACCTCCTACCTGCCCTCGGCGCACATCGCCGACCGCTTCACCGGCCTGTACGCGCTGGCGCTCTTCGGCGTGCAGGTCACCGTGGTCCCCGACATCAGGCGGATCGCGCAGGCGCTGCTGGACTGCCGACCGACGATCTGGGTGGCAGTGCCGAGGATCTGGAACAAGCTCAAGCAAGCGGTCGAGCACACCCTGGACGACGAGAGCGACGAGACACATCGCAGGACCGTCGAGCAGGCGATCGCCATGGGGACCCGCCGCACACGCCTGATCCAGGCAGGCGAACCGGTCGACGCGGAGCTGGCCGCCGCGCACACCGCGGCCGACACCGCGGTGCTGTCCGGCCTGCGCGAGCGCCTGGGGCTGGACCAGGTGAGGTGGGCCGCTTCCGGAGCGGCGCCCACACCGCCCGCGACCCTGGAGTTCTTCGCCTCCCTCGGCATCGACATCTGCGAGGGCTGGGGCATGTCCGAACTCAGCTGCTTCGTCGCCGTGAGCGCGCCCCCGCAGGCCCGGTTCGGCACCGTCGGCAAGCTGCTGCCAGGCCTGGAAGGGCGCCGCGCGGACGACGGCGAGTACCTCGTGCGCGGGCCCTCCCTGATGAAGGGATACCGCAACGACCCGGCCCGGACCCGCGAAGCGGTGGACCGCGACGGCTGGTTCCACACAGGCGATGTCGTCGTGGCCGACGACGACGGATACCTGACGATCGTCGACCGCAAGAAGGACATCATCATCAACGAAGCGGGCAAGAACATCTCGCCCATGAGTGTGGAGACCGCCGTCGCCACCGCCTCTCCCCTCATCGGTACGGCGGTGGCGATCGGCGACAACCGCCCGTACATCACCGCACTGCTCGTCCTCGACGCTCAGGCCGCGGCCGCCTTCGCCGCCGCACATGCCCTCGATCCGGACCCGAAGACGCTGGTCAGCTCGGCCCCGCTGATCAACGCCCTGGCAACGGCCGTGGCCGAGGGCAACCGCCAGTTGTCCCGCGTGGAGCAGGTCAAGCGGTTCAAGGTGATACCCGCGTACTGGGAGGGGGACGGCGACGAGCTCACCGCCACCCTGAAACTCAAGCGGCGGAAGGTCGCCGAGAAGTACGCCACCGACATCGCCGCCCTGTACGCAGACCCGCTCGCCGACGACGTCCGACAACCGACTGAGAGAAACAGGAGGCAGGAGTGATCCAGCGGACCAGGTGGAAGACCCTCACCGACACGGCTCGGACGCGCGGGGCGCCGTCCCGGAGCGGAGCCCGCAGACGGTGGCTCGGCGTCCTCGCGGTGCTGACCCTGGGGGTGGGGATCGGCACCGCGCCACATCATGACTCCGCGGCGGCCACCGCCACGGAATTCACCCGGCCGGTCCGAACGTGCGAAAGCCTCACACAGCTGACCTTCTCGGACGGCACCACGGTCACCAGTGCCGCACAGACCGCCGCCACTCCCGCGATCTGCAACGTCACCTTGACGGTGCCCGAGAGCAACGGCATTTCGATGGCACTGCCGGTGGACAACTGGAACGGCCGCTTCCATGGCGCGGGCGCCGGAGGCTACGGAGGCTGGCTCTCACCGGAACAGGTGGCCGCCCCCGCCCGGGCCGGCTACGCGAGCGCGGGCACCGACGGCGGGCACTCCGGCTCTCCCCTGGACGGCTCGTGGGCGTGGTCCCCGACCGGGATGAACGCATCGCTGATCAACGACTTCGCCTACCGGTCGGCCCATGAGATGACGGTCAAGGGCAAAGCGATCACCACCGCCTACTACGGACGCGCACCCGACTACTCCTACTGGAACAGTTGCTCCGGCGGAGGGCGGATGGGGCTCATGGAGGCCCAGCGCTTTCCCGACGACTACGACGGAATCCTGGCCGCGGCCCCCGCACTGAACGCCGACCGTTTCGTCCCTGCGGGAATGTGGCCTCAGGTCGTGATGCGGGAATCGGGCAACTTCGTGCCGCGGTGCAAGTTCGAGGAGTTCACCCGCGCGGCCGTCGCGGCATGTGACGCCCGCGACGGTGTGACCGACGGGGTCATCGATCCGCAGACCTGTGCCTTCGACCCCGCGAGACTGGTCGGCCGACAGACTCCCTGCGGTCGGATCGCGGCCGAGGACGCCACCGTGATGAAGCGGATCTGGGACGGCCCGCGCCGCTCGAACGGCTCGCGACTGTGGTACGGCATCCCACGGGGAGCCCCCTTGAACGCCTACGCCAGCACCGCCGAGACCGACGGGGTGCCGAACCCGCTGCCCGGCGACTGGTTCAAGTACTGGCTGGCCAAGGATCCCGACTGGGACTGGCACACTCTGACCAGCGCCGACTTCGCCACCTACTTCGAGCAGTCCCGTCGCGAATACGGCCCTCTCCTCGCCACCGACGATCCCGACCTCAGTGCCTTCCGAGACTCCCACGGGAAGATGATCATCTGGCACGGCTGGGCAGACGAAGTGATCATGCCGCAAGGAAGCGTCGACTACTACACGCGGCTGCTCGCCACCATGGGCGGCAAGGCCAGGACGGAACGCTTCGCCCGGCTGTTCATGGCACCCGGCGTGCAGCACTGCGTCGACGGTCCCGGCGCCTTCCCCGCCGACCCGCTGGCGGATCTCGTGAAGTGGGTCGAGCAGGGGCAGGCCCCCGACACCCTCTTCGCGAAGAACGGGGACATGACCCGCCCGCTGTGCCGCTGGCCGGCCGTCGCGCGCTACACCGGACAGGGAAGCACCGACGATGCTGCCAACTTCCGCTGCTCCAGCAAGTGACGCACCCCTCGCGTCGGCTTCGACACGGCGGCTGGTCACGAACATCGTGCTCACTCCTTGGTGGCGCCGGCCAGCATGCCGGACACCAGGGCTCGCTGGGAGACGAGGAACACCAACAGCACGGGCAGGATGGTGACGAGGGCGGCCAGGGCGAGTTCCGGGCGCATGATCTGGTTACCGAGGCCGGCGGAGGTGTTGAAGGCCGACGACGAGGTCAGCAGGTTGTTCAGCCCTACCTGCGCGGGGTACTGCGAACTGTCCGGCAGCATGACGAAGGGGAGGAAGAAGTTGTTCCAGTTGCCGACGAAGTTGAAGAAGCCGACCAGCGCGACGACCGGCTTGGCCAGGGGCAGGGCGATGAGCCGGAAGACCTGCCACTCCGAGCAGCCGTCGATCCGCGCGGCGGCCAGCAGGTCGGCCGGGATGTTGGAGGAGAAGTAGATGTAGGTGAGGTAGACGCCGAACGGGAAGAACGAGAAGGGCAGGATGACCGACCAGATCGTGCCGTCCAGATGGACGGCGTTGATCTCGAGGTACAACGGCAGAACCAGCGCGGCCGAGGGCATCAGCATGACCAGCAGCGTGATGGTCAGCAGCAGCCGGCGGCCGATGAACCGGGTGAGTGCCAGGCCGTATCCGGCGGGGATGCCGGTGACGAGGGTGATGACCAGCGCGCCGAAGGTGTAGAGGGCGGAGTTTCCCAACCAGTCGAGGATGGCCCCGTCCTGGAAGCCGTACAGGTTGTGCCAGGTGTCGGCGAGACCGTTCAGGGATCCGAGGGAGAACGGGGCCCCGCGCAGGATCTGGCCGTCGGTCTTGGTCGGGGCGAGCAGCAGCCAGATCACCGGCAGCACGAAGAACAGCAGGAAGAAGCCGAGGACGACGATCCATGCGACGCGGGCGGCCAGGCTCTTCGGGCGGATCCGCCGCGGTGGCGTGGGACCGGTGCCGGCGCGTGAGCCGGTGCGGGACTCGGCGGCGGAGGTGGCGGAGGTGAGCGTCATGGCGCGGCCTTTCAGTCCCGGTCGAACATCCCGGCGCGGAAGACGACGAGTGCCGCGCAGCCGAGCCCGAGGAGGAGCAGGTCGACGGAGAGCGCCGCGGCGCCGTTGAAGTCGCCCGCCTGGAAGGCGTACTGGTAGGAGAGCTGGTTGGGGGACCAGCTGTCGGGGATCATGCCCCAGCTGGCGGTGGAGACCAGCTGCGGTTCGACGAAGAGCTGGGTGCCCGCCGCGAAGGCGAGGATCAGCATGTAGGCGATCCACTTGGTGAGCATCGGGATCTGGATGCGCAGCGCGATCTGCAGGGTGCTCGCGCCGTCGATCCGGGCCGCCTCCAGGATCTCGTCGGGGATGTTGTTGAGCGCCCCGTACATGATCACGATCCAGCCGCCGGCGCCGGTCCAGAAGGCGATGACGGTGAACAGCACCGGCAGATGACCGGGGGCGATGACCTGGGCGAGCGTGTGCCGGCCGAAGGCGTCCAACAGCCATCCGACCGGGCTGGAGGCCGGGTCGAGCAGGATGAGCCACAGCAGTACGCTCGCCACCCCGGCGAGCGCTCCCGGCAGATAGAAGAGGAACCGCAGGGCGGAGGAGGTCCGGCGCATCCGGCCGTGCAGCATCAGGGCCAGCAGCACGACGAGGACCATCAGTACGACCAGCCAGACCAGCAGGTACAGCCCGATGTGAGCGAAGGCCGGGCCGAAGCGGTAGTCGCCGAAGGTACGGCTGAAGTTGCCCAGTCCGACGAACTGACCGCGGGAGTTGGACAGGGCCAGCCAGAGGGCGTAGCCGGTGGGCAGCACACCGAAGCCGAGCAGCAGGACGACGTAGCCGGAGACGAAGAAGTAGCCGGCGCGGCCGAGCGGATTGCGGGCGCTGCGGTCGCCACGCTTCGGCCGGACGGCGGGGAGAGTACTCATCGGATCACCTCAGCGCTCGACCGTGTAGCCGAGGGACTTGGCCTTGTCGGTGATGGCGGTCTGCCAGTCGCCGAGCGTGGCGGTGAGCGACTTCCCGGAGTTGAGTGCGGGGACCACGGTGGAGGCGTAGATCGCCTCCTGGCTGTACTGGGTGGCGGACCAGCCCGGCCACACCCGCTCGGCGGCCTGTTGGAAGACGGGGCCGATGTCACCGGCGAAGTAGCCGGTCGTGGCCTGGTTGGCGAGCCAGGCGGTGGCGGCCGTCTTGTAGGCGGGATAGGTGCCGGCGGTGGCCTGGTAGTCGTTGGAGGTGGTCATCCAGGTCACCAGGTCGGAAGCCGCCTTGAGGTTCTCGCTGTGGGAGGAGACGAACCACAGACCGCCACCGACGTTGCCGGTGTAGTTCGTGGTGTCGCCGGCGAACTTCAGGGGAGCGGCCGCCGCTATCCGGCCCTTGGGAGTCTTGAAGGTCGAGTTGAACAGCACCTGGCCGTACCAGGACGGGCCCGGCAGCATGAGCACCTTGTCGGCCTTGTTCTTGACGAAGTCGGCGCCGAAGACGGTGTCCTTGGAGACCGACCCCTTGGCGATCAGGGTGTCGAGCAGTTTGGCCATCCGCGTGCACTTGGCGTCTTCGAGGTCGACGGTGACCTTCTTGCCGCCGGTGACCGTGCTCGCGGGACACTGACTCGCCCAGAAGTAGACCTCCGGGGCGTAGGAATCACCGGCGGTGCCGACCAGATAACCCGGGTGCTCCTTGGCGACCTTCTCCCCGAGGGCCTGGTACTCCTCCCAGGTGGTCGGGACGGTGTACCCGAAGGAGTCCATCCGTTTCTTGTCGTACCAAAGGACGTTCTGGGCCAGGTCGTTGCGCACGCAGTACGTGTTGCCGTTGAAGACGCACGGGTCCAGGGCGCCGTCGGCGAAACCGCTGAGCGTGCTCTTCGGGATGATGCCCTGGTCGACGGGAGCGGCGTAGGGGGTCTTGCCCTGGGCGGCCTGGGAGGCCCAGGTGCCGTCGTTGACGTTCGCGGTGAAGGCGACGTCGGGCCAGCCGCTGCCGGTCCGGTCGAAGAGCTGCACCTTGGTCTGCAGGTCGTTGGCTCCGTTGGCGTCGCCGCTGTACGTGACGATCTTCATCTTCACGTCCGGATGCGCCTTCTGGTACGCCTCCACGCCCGGTACGCGGGTGGCGTCCGCCCATACCGTGATCTCGCTGCCCGTCTTCTGGGGCACGGGGGAGAACTTCGCGGCGGGCCCGCCCGCGGCAGGCGTCGGATCCGCGCTGGCGCACCCGGTCAGCGAGAGCAGACACATGACTCCGAGAGCCGCGACGGCAGCTGTGACACATGGCCGAAAGGAGTGTGGAGAGGAGGAGTACCGAACGCCGTTGTTCATGGCTGACCTCGTTTTGCGCTGGGATGCCGGACGGTCTCGGGGGGTGGCGGGAGGCGGGCGCGGACGCTCGCCGGTCATGCCTTGGGCGGGGTGGCCGTCTCGTCGTCGACGTACGGTCGGAGTGCGGCCGGGTACTCGAGCCCTGCGGGCAACGCGACGCCGGGGCCGGTGGGAGCGTGGACGATGCCGTCGGCGTCGATGCCGCTCTCCCGGCTGATGGGGTTCCCCATCACCAGGGACTCGTAGTACGTCGTGTTGGAGATGGCCATGCACAGGTGCCGGTTGGGGATCTCGGGTCCGTGCACCTCGGCCCGCAGCCGGAAGGCGTCGGCGAGGTGGGCGGTGCGCATCGCGCCGGTGAAGCCGCCCCGCAGCTGGGTGGAGGCACGGACCCCGAAGGTGGCGGCGCCCGCCTGGATGAAGTCGGCGGAGTTCATATGGGCTCCGTCGGAGGTCTCGGCCACGAGCAGGGGCACGCTCACCGCGTTCGCCAGGCGTTGGTACGCGGTGACGCTGAACTCGCGCATCGGTTCCTCGTACCAGAGGTAACCGGCATCGGAGAGCGCGTTGCCGACATGGATGGCGTCGGGCAGATCGAAGCCCGCGGAGCCGTCGAACATCAGCGGGATGTCGTCGCCGACATGCTCGCGCAGGGCCACGGACAGTTTGGCGTCGCGTCGTGCGTCGCCCCAGGCGTGCAGTTTGATGGCCGGGTAGCCGAGCTCCAGCGCCTGGTCGGCGATGTCCAGATACTCGGCGACGGAGGAGTAGGTGACGGTGGAGGCGTATGCGGGGATGGAGGTGCGATAGCCGCCCAGGACCTCCCAGGTGGGCCGGCCGGCGAGGCGCCCCGCCAGATCCCACAGTGCCGTGTCGACGAGGCCGAGGAGGTACAGCGGCAGTTCCTCGATGCGGTCCAGTTCCCACAGCCGGTGCCAGAGCCATTCGCGCCGCAGGGGGTCCTGGCCCACCAACTCCTCGCGCAGCACCCGGTCCAGCAGGTCCGCCAGCACGACGGCGGAGCCCCGCCGCGGGCTCATCGCCACACCGTCGATCCCTTGGTCGGTGCGGATGTGCAGGACGGCGGCCTCGCCCTCGGGTGGGCTGCCCCGCAGTCCGTGCCGCCAGACGAACGGCGGGTCGGCGGCGGGCACCCGGATCGGATGACTCGCGACATCGGTGATGCGCAACGGTGTCCCACCTCACAGAGAAGCCAGAAATGCCTCGGTAACATAAGTCGTCATACGAATGCCGTCAAGCTTTTGGCGGCTAGAATGCGGCGCACACAGCGGAGCGGAAGGGCGGTCGCCATGACGGAGACGGGCACGGACAACGGTGGTGGTCCGCCCCCGCTGCAGCCCTGGCTCAGACGGCCCGCCCGGCTGGCGTACGCCGTGGTGGAGGCGCTCGCCGACCGGATCGTGGCGGGCCATATGCCGCCCGGCTCGGCGCTGCCCATCGAGCCCGAGCTGTGCGAGACCTTCGGGGTCAGCCGCACCACCGTCCGTGAGGCGGTCAAGGCCCTGGAGGCCAAGGGGCTGGTCCGTGCCAGGCAGGGTTCCGGAACCACGGTCACGCCGCAGGAGGACTGGAACCTGCTGGATCCCGTCGTTCTGGCCGCCACCTTCCGGCACGACGACGAACTCGTGGTTCTCGACCAGCTCGTCGGCGTGCGATCGGCCCTGGAGTCCCAGATGGCCGCCCAGGCGGCGGTCCTGGCGACGGACGACGACCTCCGTGCCCTCGAAGGGCTGCTCGCGCGGTTGGACGCGGAGACCGCGGCGCCGTATGACTTCATCGAGACCGATCTCGTCTTCCATGGCCGGATCATGGAGGCGTCCCGCAACCGGCTCGCGAGCTCCATCGTCCGCGGCGTCCACACCCAGGCCCGGACCACCTCCCTCTACAGCGGCGCACCCGACGTCCGTGCCTGTGAACTGGCCAACGCGGAGCACCGGCAGCTGATGGAGCGCCTCCTCGCCCGCGATCCCAAGGGGGCCTCGCAGGCCATGACGTCGCACATCGAGGACGCCTGGCAGCGCCGCCGCTCACCGGCCGGCCGCCGGTCGACGGAGTAACTCGGGGACAAGTTAAGTTACTGTGCGGTATCTATTGCCGCTATTCGTATGACGACTAATGTAACCGCCGTTTGGTTCCGGCCACTGGAAGGTGCCACGTGCGGTTCATACGTCCATACCCCTCGCCCCGGGACCGGGTGATCAGAACCTCCCTGATGGCGGCCGTCGCCCTCGCCACGGTGACCGCGACCGCGCCGGCCCAGGCAACGCCCGCCCTCGCGGCACAGGCGACGGTCCTCCATGCCTCGCCGGGCGGCCACGGCACGGCCTGCTCATCGGTCCACCCCTGTTCCATCGGGCAGGCCAAGGCGAAGGTGCGGACCCTCAACTCCCCCATGCGGTCCGATGTCGTCGTCCAACTCGCGGGCGGTGCCTACCGGCTCTCCGCGCCGCTGACCTTCACCCGGGCCGACTCCGGCACCAACGGACACACCGTCACTTGGAAGGCCGCGCCCGGTGCCCACCCCGTCCTGTCGGGGGCGCGGAAGGCCACCGGCTGGACGCGGCAGGACCGCGCGAAGAACATCTGGAAGGCCAAGGTCGGCAAGGGCTTCGACATCCGGCAGCTGTACGTCGACGGCGTCCAGGCCACCCGCGCCCGCACCGAACTGAACCGTGCCGACCTGACCGGCGACGCAGGCGGCTACACCTTCACCAGTGGCGCGCTGAGCTACCTCAACAGCCTGGCCGATCCGGGCCGTACCGAGATCGACGCCCTAGGCTCCTTCACCAACCGCTACTCGCCGGTGGCGGGCATCAGCCATGGCGTCATCACCATGGAACAGCCGGCCTGGAACAACAACACCTTCGGGTACGACACCATCGGCAACCCTTTCCGCAAGGGGCCGCTGTACATCGAGAACGCGTATGAATTCCTCGACACGGCGGGGGAGTGGTACCTGAACACCCGCACCGGGACCCTGTACTACAAGCCCCTCCCCGGCCAGAAGATGTCCACCGCCGACGTGGAGATGCCGAGACTGGAGTCCCTTCTCTCCGTCGGCGGCACCTACCAGGCCCCGGCGACCCATATCACCTTCTCCGGCCTGCAGTTCTCGCACACCAGTTGGCTGCTGCCGTCCACCGGCCAGGGATACGCCGACCAGCAGACCGGCGCATTCATCTCAGGTGACTGGGAGCGCCCGGCGGACGCGCTGAACTCCTGCCAGTACGGCTGCCGGCTCTTCGAGGCGACACGTCCGAACTGGCATCAGATGCCGGCCGCCGTCCAGGTGTCGGCCGCCTCCCACATCAGCTTCACCGGCAACCGGTTCACGCAGCTCGGCCAGGTTGCCCTCGGCATCGGCAACGACGCCAACGCACACACCACAGGAGTCGGGCTCGGCGCCGACACCATCAGCGTGACCGGCAACGTCTTCACCCAGGACGCGGGCGGCGGCGTCGTAGTCGGCGGAGTCCAGGCCGACGCCCACCACCCCGGCGACCCCCGGATGACCAACCGGAACATCACCATCAGCGACAACGTCATGCACGACCTCGCGCTGGACTACCGCGACATGACAGCCGTGCTGGTCACCTACGCCACCGACGTCACCGTCTCCCACAACGAGATCTACGACATGCCCTACACCGGCATAGCGATCGGCTACGGCTGGGGCACCAACGACCCCGGCGGCAGCCAGGACTACGTCAACCGCGGGCTGTACGACTTCCAGCCCGTCTACACCACCCCCACCACCTTGAGGAACATCGAGGTCACCGGCAACTACCTGCACGACGTGATGCGGACGATGGACGACGGCGCCTGCATCTACACCCTCTCCGCCGCGCCGGGCACGAGCATCGACCGCAACTACTGCGCCGACAACAACGGCCACTACGGCATCTACCACGACGAAGGATCACGCGACTACACCGACAGCAACAACGTCTTCCGCAACACGGGCGACTGGGACCACGAGAACTCCAACGCCACCAACAACACGGGCGCGCTCACGGTGACGGACAACTGGACTAGCAACGGCTCCATCAGCCTGAGCAACGGCCGGCGCGGCAACGTGGTGACCGGCACCGTCGTCGTCACCGACGGCAACTGGCCCCTCGGCGCCAAGCAGGTCATGGAGAACGCCGGCGTCCACGGCAGGTGACCCGCCCTGTCCGTACGCCCTGCCCCTCGGGTCCGTAGCACCCTGTTGGACGCCGCGGGCCCGAGGGGCGTATTCGCCGGGTGGGCGAAGCGCGGGCGGGGGCCCGGGTGACCCCGGGCCCCCGCCTGGTGTTCAGTTGTGCCCCGCTGGGCGGGCGAGCCTACGGATCTTGGTCTGAGCGGCGAAGTCGATCAGGACGCCACGACGAGCAAGAGCTTTGCGAACGGTCCCGGTTCATAGTCGAACTTGAAGTTCCACCGTGACTCGCCGCCCCTGCAATTCCTCGTGGTGAGGATCTGGCTTCCCCATCCGAAGACGTTGTCGTCTCCGACGCACGTGCTCTTGCCCTTCGGCTGGAGAGAGAGCTGGCCGGTGTCGTTCCAGTAGCCCGGTTTGAAGAGTTGATCCGTAGCACCGTTGCAGCCCCACTGGATCACCCTGCCCGCATTGTCACTCCAGCACAGTCCTGTACTGCGGTTGTAAATGCTGTAGAAACCGCTGCCCATGGCCTTGAACACCCAGTGGGTGTATTCCTTGGCTGCGCCGGAGAGCACTTGAATACCCCAGGCCTTGGAAGTGACGCCGACCGAGTGGTTGTCGTCGTGGGCGTTGAGGAGCTGGACGCCGGCCTCTGCGGCTATGCCACGGAACCCGATGGCGTAGTGGTCGGATGCCATGCCGATGCGGACGCCTCCGTAGCCGGCCATCCGCTCGTTGGTCACCATGTAGTCCAGTTCACCACCACTCTGCTGGGTGGCTTCGCCGGTCGTGTACCTGTGCTGACCGCGTACGATGGGCAAGACGTTCGGGTCCATGTTCCAGTCGCCTATCGCGGCCCATGGGTGGTCGTGCGCATCTGCGGCGATGGCTTGCACCAATTCCGGGGATTCGTTGTTCCTGGAGGCCGCCGCGTGCACGGTGTAGAAGCGCGTGTTGCCCAAGGTGATGCCGAGAACGGGCCGGGTTTGGGGAAGTCCGTTGTTGCCCCAGCGAATGGGCAGGACACAACGGATGTCGTGCGCTTGCTCGTGGCTCAGGAAGGCCAGGTTGACCCGGTTACCGCCGAAGTCGGTACGCATGTAGTAGATGTACCAGTCGGTGGTCTGACCCGGAGGCCGCCATACGTACTCCTGTACGGTCCACCCGCTCCAGTTCTCGTGCTCTCCCAGGAGGGGGGTCATGCCGTTGAAGCGTCCGGGCGGAATAGGGCCTGCCTCCTGCAGCGCGACCACGTTGTAGCCCTCGCGGAGGATCCGGGGGATGTCGGTGGTCCACTTGTTGGCGCCGCCACCGCCACCGCCCTGCATGTTGTACGTCGCGGGGCGGTAGCTGCCCACCCCCGCCCAGGCGCTCTGCGGCGTCGCGATGGTGGCGATCAGGCCCGCCAGCATGGCGAACGCGAGCATCGGCACAAGGAATATCTTCCGGGTCCGACCGCCGCCGCGGGGGTGTTCCTGTCTTCTGCGGGAAGTCCCGCGCAGGGGAATCCTCATTGCCTGTCCTTTCTGGCCCACGCCGGTGACGGCGCGAGGGGCCGGCTATTGGATGTCGCCACCGTCGCCGGTGGGGGCGCCCGGAGTGGTTGCGGTGACGGCCTTGATCACGACCTTGTTCGGGTAGGCGACCAGCAGCGGATCGGTGACCGATGCCGGGGCGTCGGTCTGCACCACCACCCGGTCGCTCATCGCGTCGTACTGAACGCCCACCATGTAGGCCGTCGTGTCACCGTCCGTGGATATCTGGCGGAGGACGTCGGCCTGGATGTCGGTGATCTGCTGGAGCGTGAACTGGGGGCTCTTCGCGGTGGTCGGGGTGGGCCAGTCGGCCGGGATCTCTCCGTACTCGGAGGTCCAGCCCGGCGGCTTCTGCAGGTCGTTGATGTCGCCGGTGTAGTCCGACGGGAAGACGATCACCGGTCCGATGTTGGGGTCGTCGAACGCGGCGAGGGCGCAGTTGTAGTCGGCGAGGGCCTGGACCTGCTGCCACTGCAGTTTCGTCGCGGCGTCCTGGAAACCTGCCGCCGGCGAGACGGCCGTCGTCAGCACCTTGTCCATGGGCGCCTGGCCCGGATCGCACTTGACCGGGGGCGGGGTGTCGAGCGGGTACCCCTTGATGACGAGCTTGCCCGGGTACTGGGCGACCAGCGGGTCGGTGACCGATGCCGGGGCGTTGGTCTCGGCCACCACCCGGTCGTCCATCCCGTTGTAGTACACGTTCAGCTGGTACGTGTCGTGGTCGCCGTTCGGCTGGACCGCCGTGGTGACCGCGTCCTGGATGTCGTTGATCTGCTGGAGCGTGAACAGCGGGCTCTTCGCGGTGGTGGGGGTAGGCCAGTCGGTGGGGGTCTGCCCGAACTCGTTGGTCCAGCCGGGCGGCTTCTGCAGTTTGTCGATGTCGCCGGTGTAGTCCGACGGGAAGGTGACGACGGGTCCGATGTTGGGGTCGTCGAACGCCGCGAGTGCGCCGTTGTAGGAGGCGAGGGCCTGGAGCTGCTCCCACTGCTGCTCGGTCCCGGTGGCGACGGTGTTGACCTCGGAGGTGGACAGGGCGCGGTTGTAGACGCGGAAGTCGCGCATCCGGCCCTTGAAGTAGAGGTCGTTGGCGTAGAGCGAGCGGCCGATGTAGTCCGCGGTGGTGGTCCCGCCGCCGATCGCGCCGGGGGTGATCGTCAGGTTGGTCTTGCGGGCCTTCTCCACGCCGTTCTCGTACAGGATGCCCGTGGTGCCGGTCTGGGTGTACGTCACGTGCTTCCACATGCCGCGCGCCAGCTGGTAGGGGTCCCCGGAGGGCTGGATGTCCTGCTTGGCGGTGTAGTCGGTCATCGACAGCGAGGTGCGCAGGGTGTTGCCGGTGGTGAAGAGGTAGCCGTTGCCGTTGCTGCCGCTGGTGTTGCCGAAGCCGTAGAAGAAGTACGGCTTGCCCATGGTGGGGTCGATCCACACGTCGAAGTCGACGGTGATGGAGTTGAGCCCGGCCATGATGTTGTTCGGCACCTTGATGTAGGTGTTGGAGCCGTTGAAGGCCATGCCCGGGCCGTCCCAGCCGGTGGTGCCGTTGACCGTGCCGTCGCGGCCGTTGCCGGAGGAGTCGTGCGCGACCGTGCCGGATGTCTCGTCCAGCTTGTAGCGCAGCACCAGGCCGTCGCCGATGTCGGCCTGCGCCGGCGCGGCGGTGGTCAGCGCCCCCGTGCCCAGCGCGAGGGACACGGCGACCAGGCCGGCGACCGTGCGCCGGCTCCCCAGCGGGGCACCCGCGCGGACCAGCCGGAGAGCGGCCGGAGCGGCTGGGCCACGACCCGGCGTGATCACGGCGCGGGCAGTGGCAAGGACTGCCCTGGCCCTGTTCTTTCTTCGCATTGTTTCCCTTTCGAAGCGGTACGCGGGCATCCGGTTCGACGGCTGTGTGCGGGGCCAGCGCCGGGCCGGGTGGCCGGAAGGGCGGAGCGAGGCAGCGCAAGGACACCTGCCGAGGCACTCCAAGGGAGGGTTTGCGGCACCAGGCCGACTGTTGCCTTGGCGCCACGGGACACTGGTGCGGACCAAGCCGTCGCAGCCGGCCCGCTCCGCCTCGTTGTGGCGTCGTGTCGCAATGATCAGGGCATGGCCCAGCCCCGGCCCATGGGTATTTCTACGGGGTTCTTATGCGGGCTTTATGGCAGGGCTTTACGGCGTGGGCGGTTGGTTCGCCGCCCACCAGCCCGCGATCTGGGCACGGGAGCGGAAGCCGAGCTTGGCCCGGATGTTCTCGACATGACCGTCCACCGTGCGCGGGGAGAGAACGAGCGCCGCGGCGATCTGACGGTTGCTCATACCCTTGGCCACCAGCGCGGCCACATCCCGTTCACGGCGGGTCAGCGGGCTCGGGGCGGTGGCGGGGGCGGCCGGTTCGGAGTCGGCGCCGGAGTCGGAGCTCAGGGCGTACTCGATGGCCCGGCCGGGGCTGTCGTGGACGCCGCCGACCGCGAGTGCCCGCTCGAATGCCGCAGGGCCCAGCGCCTGTACGACCGACTCCTCGCATCGCACGTGGTACTCGGCGATCCGCGGGCCGAACGCGGAGACGCTGGTGCCGATGTCCTGCCACAGGCCGCGCACGGCGCCGAGCAGCCGCCCCGCCCGCTTGTACTCGCCGCAGGAGGCGGTCGCCCAGGCGAGCTGCTCCAGCATCAGGGAGGTGGCGATGTAGTCGTTGAAGCCGCGCTCGATCTCGAGCGCGGATCGGGTCAGCGCCATGCCTGCATCCCGGTCACCGCGCACCCAGGCGTCGTAGCCCAGCGCCCCCAGCGCGTACGCACGGCCCCACCTCTCCCCGTGCGCCGCCGCCAGGGCGACCGCCCGCTCGCCGGTCTCCGCCGCGCGCGGGTCCCCCAGGTGGGTCTGGGCGACGGCCAGCCGGAACAGCACGAAGACCGCCACGGCTCCCCCGTCGTCCGCCGGGTGAGTGGCGATCGCGCGCTCGAACATGGACACGGCCTCCGCCAGCCGCCCCCGGGACACTGCCGATGAGCCGTGCAAGCCCGTGACGTACGCGCCCACCACCGGATCGTCCAGTTGTTCGCCCAGCTCCCCGGCCTCGGTCAGCCACTCGTCGGCCGTCGAATGATCACCTTGGAGCTGTGCCACCCAGGCGGCGACCCACAGTGCCCGGGCCCGGGCCGGGGTGGGCTCGGGCGCCGCTGTGAGGGCCCGGTCGAGCCATCGTCGTCCCTCGCCGAGGAATCCGCCGACGCACCAGTGGAAGCGCAGTGCCGCCGCCAGCGCGAGGGTGACCTGTGGGTCATCGCCGAGGTCGAGTGCCGCCAGCAGGTTGGCGTGCTCGGCGCGCAGGCGGGTGAGGGCCTTCTCCTGGCCGGGGCCGTACCAGGTGTCGGCGATGTGGGTGGCGAGGGTGAGGTAGAAGTCGCGGTGCCGTCGCAGCAGGATTTCTGCCTCGTCGGATCCGGCGAGTCGTTGTCGGCCGTACTGGCGGATGGTCTCCAGCATCCGGTAGCGGGGCAGGCCCTCGTAGTCGGTGGTCAGGATGACGGACTGGGAGACCAGCCGGTCGAGCAGGTCCAGCACTTCGTGCCGGGGGACGCCCTCTCCGGCGCAGACGTCTTCGGCCGCGTCCAGGCCGAAGTCGCCGGTGAAGACCGACATCCGGTTCCACAGCAGCCGCTCGGCGGGCGAGCACAGCTCGTAGCTCCAGTCGATCAGCGCGCGTAGTGTGCGCTGGTGCGGTCTCGCGGTTCGGCTGCCGCCGGTGAGCAGTGTGAAACGGTCCTCCAACCGGTCGGCCGTCTGTTCGACTGTGAGTGTGCGAAGCCGGGAAGCGGCCAGTTCGATGGCGAGAGGCAGCCCGTCCAGGCCGTCGCACAGCCGGGTGACCGCATTCCAGTTCGCGTCGGTGATCCGGAACTCGGGCCGCAGGGCGGTGGCCCGGTCCCGCAGGAGTTCCACCGCCTCATCCGGCACCGACAGGGGCGGGACGGTGAGGATGTGCTCACCCGCGATACCCAGCGTTCGGCGGCTTGTCGCCAGGATGTGCAGACCCGCGCAGGCCGCCAGCAGTGTGCCCGCGAGTTCGGCGCAGGCCTCGACGAGGTGCTCGCAGTTGTCCAGTATGATCAGCGCCCGTCGTCCGGCGAGACGCCCCGCGAGCTGGTCGAGGGTGGGCCTGACGCCCAGGTCCGCGATGCCCACGGCGGTCGCGGCCGCGCTTGCCACCGACGACGGGTCCCGCAGCGGTGCCAGGTCGACAAGCCATGTCCCGTCCGGGAAAGCCTTCCTCGACGCGGAGGCGGCTTCGAGGGCCAATCGGGTCTTGCCCACGCCGCCCACTCCGGTGAGCGTCAGCAGCCGGGCCGAGCCAAGGATGCGGCGGATCTCGGCGATGTCGCTCCGTCTGCCCACGAAGGTGGTGAAGGCCGCAGGCAGATTCCCCGTTTCCCAGAGCAGGCTGGTCACCTTCCCCCTCACCTCCTACCTGCCCGAAAATACCCCAAACGCACGCGAACGCGACTTACGGTGTTTAGCGTATCTGTTCCTTCAGTCGCCGTCGGTCGAGGTCGGTCCGTGGGCGTTGAGCGACAACGTCACGAGCTGGAGCGCAGGGAACGCGAGGGGCGCCCCGTGCCCGCAGGGGCGCGAAGCGGGAGAGGCTGCTCCCGGGACGTAGCACTATGGATGCAAGAGAAAGAGGATGAAAATCTGGTCAAAAATCACACTCTGGGTGGAGGGCGGCTGCACTCCGCGGAAACCCTGGTGGAGGTGAGATGGTGGACGGACGGCGAACCAGTCACGATGCCGAACCGCCGAACCCCGTCGACATGTCCGGCGACTCGCTCACGGCGCGTGCCGTTGTCGATGAAAACGGCATGATCACCGAGTGGAGTGAGGGCGCTCGCCGGCTGCTCGGCTATTCGTCTGTGCAGGTCGTCGGTAGACCGGCCGCCGACCTGATCGACAAAAGGATCTCCACAGGGGCGTTGCGTCGGCTGCCTACTCTGCCGAGGTGGACCGGAACGGTCCGGCTGCGGCACCAGAACGGGCACCAGGTGGATGCCCGTGTGCTCGCCCACCATCGGCGGGAGGAGGGCACCGCCGGCAACTGGCTGGTCTTGTCTCCGCTCGCAGGGACCGGTGCCGCCCAGGGCCCGGAGAAGCTGGCCGTATGGAGCTTCTACCAGGCGTCCTGCTGTTCGATGGAAACGTATGACACGAACCTGCGCCTGAGGCAGGCCAACCACTCCTCCCAGCGCGCTCTCGATCTGACCGAGGCGGAGATGCAGGGGCTTCGGCATGCCGAGCTGGTGGCCCACCCTGAGTTCGAGAGGGTCGAGCAGTGCATGGCGCGAGTGCTGGAGACCGGTGAGCCCCAGGATGTGGCAGTTCAGGTTCAGGTCGCAGGGGAGCTTCGCAAACAGGCCTGGTCGCTCTCGCTGTACCCGATACGGGACGAGGGTGGTGTGCTGCGCGGCGTGGGGCTGTCGGCCCATGACATGACCGAACAGTACTGGGCGCACAAACGGCTTCAGCTGCTCAACGATGCGGGCGCCCGTATCGGGAGTACGTTGAGCGTCGCCCGCACGGCTCAGGAACTGGTCGATGTGGCCGTGCCGGAGTTTGCCGACTTCGCCACCGTCGATCTTCTTCCGGACGTCGAGCGGACTGAGGCGGCGCCACCAGAGGATGCGATGTCCGGGCCGACTGCGGAAGGCTCGTTCATGCTTCGCCGCGTTGCCCAGCAGTCCGTGCTTCCGAACATTGCCGAGGCGGTGCTCCGCCCTGGCGAGGTGGACGACTACGCCGCCAGTTCCCCGACGGCGGAATGCCTGGCCACTGGCCGAGCTGTGCTCCATGCCGAATTCGCCCCTGACTCCGCCGACTGGTCGGTGGGGCATCCTGGCCGGGAGGAATCGGTCCGTGCCTTCGGTATCCACTCAGTCATGGCTGTGCCGCTTACGGCCCGCGGCCACACCCTGGGCGTGGCCGTCTTCCTGCGTCACCAACGGCCGGAGTCCTTCACCGAGGGCGATCTGCTGCTGGCCGAGGAGATCACTGCCCGGGCCGCGGTCTGCATCGACAATGCGCGCCGGTACACCCGGGAGCGGGAGACCGCGCTGGCGTTGCAACGGGCCCTGCTTCCCCAGCGACTGCCCGTGCAGCCTGCGGTGGAGGCGGCCTTCCGCTACCTGCCGACGGACACCCTGGCCGGGGTGGGCGGCGACTGGTTCGACTTGATCCCGCTGTCCGGCGCCCGAGTCGCCCTGGTCGTCGGCGACGTGGTCGGGCATGGCGTCCAGGCATCGGCGATCATGGGACGGTTGCGGACCGCTGTCCGTACCCTTGCCGACATCGACCTTCCGCCTGACGAACTGCTCACCCATCTCGACGACCTGGTCATCCGGCTCTCGGCGGACACGGACACGGACGGCGCCTCGCCTCGCGACCAGTCCGCCGAGATGGCCGCCGGCCTCGGCGCTACCTGCCTGTACGCGGTCTACGACCCGGTTTCCCGTCTCTGCACGGTGGCCAGTGCGGGACATCCGGTCCCCGCCGTGGTCAGCAGTGGGGGCGCCGTGGACTTCCTGGATGTACCGGCCGGTCCACCGCTGGGTCTGGGCGGGCTGCCCTTCGAAACCATTGAGGTCACCCTCCCCGAGGGGAGCCTGCTCGCTCTCTACACCGACGGCTTGGTCGAGTACCGCGAGCAGGACATCGACGAGGGGATCGCGCGTCTGAGCAGGGCCCTCGCCGACCCGGCGACGTCCCTGGACGCTCTGTGCGACAAAGTGCTCGCCACAGTGCCACCCGAGCACCCCACTGACGACATCGCTCTGCTCATCGCCCGCACCCAGGCCCTCGATCCCCGGCACGTCGTCACCTGGGACCTGCCGGCCGACCCCGCCATGGTGGCCGGCGCGCGCAAGCTCGTCACCGCGCAACTGGATGCGTGGAATGTGCAGGAGGCGTCCTTCGTCACCGAGCTGGTGGTGAGCGAGCTGGTCACCAATGCGATCAGGCACGCCGAACCGCCCATCGAGTTGCGACTGCTCCGCGGCCGCCACCTGATCTGCGAGGTGTCGGACGGCACCAGCACCGCACCCCACCTGCGCCGTGCCCGTACCTATGACGAGGGCGGTCGCGGCCTGCTGCTCGTGGCGCAGGTCAGCCGCGGTTGGGGCACGCGGCACACCGGCACAGGCAAGACCATCTGGGCGGAGCTGGCCCTGGACTCGCCCGAGTTCCCGTAGCCGCAGACTCGGGTGTGGCGGATGTGTGGTGCTCAGCTCCGCACTGTGCGTGAAAGCCCACGCATCAGCGACCCCGATCGTCAGTGACCGCGCCCGATCCACGCGTCGAGATGCGGGGCCTCGGCGCCGATCGTGGTGTCGTCCCCATGTCCGGTATGCACCGTGGTTTCGGGCGGCAGCGTCAGCAGGCGGTCGCGGATCGAGCGGATGATCGTCGGGAAGTGCGAGTACGAACGTCCCGTGGCCCCCGGCCCGCCCTGGAACAGGGTGTCAGCAGACGGTCGTCCAGGTGCGGGAAGATCGGTGCACCGGTGCGGTCGGCCAGTGCCGGCGCGGCGTCGATGTGGTCATTGTGGGCGTGGGTGCACACGATGGCCGTGAGGCGACGGTCGCCGAGCGCTTCGGCGATGGCGTCGGCGTCGTGGGCCGCGTCGATGACCAGTGCCTCGTGGTCGTCACCCACGATCCAGACGTTGTTCTCTACGTCCCAGGCCCCGCCGTCCAGTGAGAAGGTCCCGGCGGTGACGGCCCGCTGGACGTGTATGGCCCCGCTCACAGCGTCACCACCGAGCGCAGGACGTCTCCCTGATGCACGCGCTCGAAGGCTTTCTCCACCTCGTCGAGTTGGATGGTCTCGGTCACGAACGCCGCCAGGTCCAGGCGGCCTTGGAGGTGCAGGTCGATGAGCATGGGGAAGTCGCGGGAGGGCAGGCAGTCGCCGTACCAGGAGGACTTCAGGGCGCCGCCGCGGCCGAAGACGTCCAGGAGGGGGAGTTCGAGCTTCATCTCCGGGGTGGGTACGCCGACCAGGACGACCGCGCCGGCCAGGTTCGAGCCTGCGATGGCTGCGTCCCCGACACCACCGCAGCCGATCACCGTGACCGTGTCGCCGCGGCCCACGTTGCCCGTGTTGATCGCGGCGCCGATCCCGGCCATCACCCCGCATCCCAGCAGCCCGGCGACCTGCGGCGCCACCGACGCGTCGACCTTCGTGCACTGTCCGGCTGCCACCAGCGTCTTCTCCGCGAACGCGCCGATCCCCAGGGCCGGAGACAGCTCCTGCCCGGTCGAGGCGAGCGTCATCCTCTGCTTGGCGTTGTGAGTGTCGAAGCAGTACCAGGGCCGCCCGCGCAGACACGCCCGGCACTGCCCGCACACCGCACGCCAGTTCGGAATCACGAAGTCGCCCGGCGCGACCTCCGTGACGCCCTCGCCGACCGACTCCACCACCCGGCCGCCTCGTGGCCGAGCAAGAAGGGGAAGTCGTCGTTGATGCCGCCCTGCTTGTAGTGCAGGTCGGTGTGGCAGACCCCGCATGCCTGCACCTGCACCACGGCCTCGCCCGGCCCCGGATCGGGCACCACGATCGTCTCCACCCGCACCGGCTCGTCCTTGCCCGGTGCGATCACGCCGCGTACTTCCTGCGCCATGGGTCAACTGCCTTTCTGGCGTGCCGGTGACGAACCCCTCTGCCCGGGCCTGGGTTTGAGGGCCCGTCAGCAGGGACGGCACGATCTCCACGAGGCCGAGGACCGGGACCGGATTGAAGAAGTGCGCCCCGATCACCTGGTGCGGGCGTGTGGTGGCCATGCCCAGTTTCATGATGGGCAGTGAGGAGGTGTTCGAGGTAAGCAGCGCGTCCTCGCGTACGACGACCGACGGCTTCACCGTGGCGGGCACCGCGCGGTCGGCGGCCAGGACCGTAGAGCTGGCCCTCTCGTACCGCAACGGTCCACCCGGCCGCCGGCGGCGTCGCCAGCCAGGCCGTCACCACCGTGACAGGCCCTCCCAACCCGACGTCGGCAAGACAGGCGGGTGCGGTGGGCCGTACCGGTGGTGGCGGGCGCGAGGCGGGCCGTGGCAAGGGCTTCAGCGCCCCGTGCAGACACCGGCTGAGGACCTTGCCGCCCGCCTCACGGCGTCTGCCTCGACAGAGGCCGGTCAGTGTCGTCGGCGCGTGCGGGTCACTGTTGGGTCGCCGGACGCTCGGCACGGTTCTGTGGTCGTGACTTGGTCAGTCCGTATTCCACAGCCCTGAGCAGGGTGAGGGCGGAGTCGAGGTGTTCGGTGTCGTGGCCCGCGGCTTCGGAGACGGTAGCGGCCCATTCCTGCCGGACGAGCGTGGTGTTGCTGCGTCCGCGCTCGGTGGAGTGGACCGTCACCCCACGGCCGTCGCCCGAGTGGGCGTGCCGTTCGATGAAGCCCTTCTGCTCGAGTCCGCGTAGGACGGTGGAGAGGTTGGTGCGCTGGAGCCCGGTCGCGTCGGCGATGCGGCTGGGCGGGGCGGCGGGGTCGCGCTTCAGATAGCGCATCACCATGCCCTCGGACTGTGACAGGTGGACGGCCTGCTCGTCCGTGTAGCGGCGGAACTGGATCTCCCGGCTGATGATCAGCACGAGGTCGGCCAGTTCGGCCCACCGCGGCTCGTGGTCCGGCCCCGCTGTCGGGCCTGTCGGGTGCGCTTGGTCCTCCATCACGGCTCCAGGGTACGGGGTTGCCGCCAGTTGGTTATGGGGGCATACTCATTATGTGCTCATAGTTATGAGCACATAACTGCTGGCCTCTGCCGGCAATCTCTGCTCTTTCTGGAGCCGTCATGACGACAACCACCACCTCCCGGCATGCCGGCGCGGCCGCGCCGTCGCCCCATGCCACAGCCCGCGCGGGCGGCCTGCACCCGCTCGGGGTGTTCATCCTGCTCGCGGGCGCGTTCCTGCCGATCATGGACTTCTTCATCACCAACGTCGCCCTGCCCAGCATCGACGCCTCCCTGCATGCCTCGGCGTCGTCGCTGGAGCTGGTCATCGCCGGGTACGGCGTCGCGTACGCCACCCTGCTGGTCCTCGGGGGCCGTCTCGGCGACCGGTTCGGCCGCCGCCGTATCTTCCTCGGGGCGCTCGTGGGCTTCGTGCTGGCGTCGCTGGCCTGCGGTGTCGCACCGAGCGTGGGCGCGCTGATCGCGGCCCGCATCGTCCAGGGCGCGACCGCCGCGCTGCTCATCCCGCAGGTGCTGGCGACCTTCCACCACGTCCTGGAAGGAGAGCGAAAGGCTCGTGCCGTGGCCCTGTACGGGGCCACCTCCGGCATCGCCGCCGTGGTCGGACAGCTGGTCGGCGGCCTGCTGGTCAGCGCGGACATCGCCGGCACCTCCTGGCGGCCGATCTTCCTGGTCAACGTACCCATCGGTGTCGTCGTGCTGCTGGTGGCGGCGCGGATCGTGCCCGACACCCGCTCGCACCACCCCGTCGGCATCGACCTGCCCGGCACCGTGCTGTTCGCCGCCACCCTGACCGCCCTGCTGGTGCCGCTGACCGAGGGACACTCCCTGGGCTGGCCCTGGTGGACCTGGCTGATGCTGGCCGCCGCTGTCGTCCTCGGTGCCGCCACCTACGTCGTCGAGAAGCGGACCGAGCGGCGCGGTGAGGTCCCGCTGCTGCCGCCTTCCCTGCTGCGCCTGCCGTCGATGTCCCGTGGGCTGACCATGGTGTTCGCCTTCAGCATCGGCTTCGGCGCGTTCATGTTCGTCTTCGCCCTCACCGTCCAGAACGGCCTGCACGCCGACGCCCTGCACAGCGGGCTCGCGATCCTGCCGATGGCCCTGCTCTTCTTCGCCGGTTCCCTGGTCGCGCCCCGCCTGATCACCCGGTTCGGCCGGGCCGCGCTGTCCGCCGGCGCCGTCGTCCAACTCGCCGGACTGGTCTCGCTGGTGACGGTCCTGCTGGAGAACTGGCCGCACGTCAGTCTGTGGTCCATGGCCGTACCGTTGGCTCTGGTCGGCGCCGGCCAGTCGATGCTGTTCGCCGGACTGTTCCGCAGCGTGCTCGCCGACGTCCCCACCCACATGGCCGGTATCGGCAGCGGCGTGCTGATCACCCTGCAGCAGAGCGGACTGGCCCTCGGCGTGGCCACCCTCGGCACCCTCTATCTGGCCCTGGCCCCGCACAACGTCGCCCACGCCTTCGCCGGAGTCGAGTACGTGCAGATGGGCATCGTCGCCCTCCTCGCGGTCGGCGCCGCCGCCCTGCCGCGCTTCGACAAGTCCAAGTCGGCCGCCACTCCGGTCGTCGACGCCTGAACCCGGCCCTCTCGAACCCCTCGTAGGGAGCAGTGATGAGTCTTCTCGACTTGTCGCGATGGCAGTTCGCCATCACCGTCATGTTCCACATGACGTTTCCGGCGATCACCGTCGGACTCTCGATCCTCCTGTCGGTCGTCTACGGCCTGTACTGGCGTACCGGCAGGCCGGTCTACCTGCAGATGTTCCGGTTCTGGCGGCGCATCTTCGCCGTCGGCTTCGCGATCGGCGTGGTCGCCGGAGCCGTCATCACCTTCCAGATGGGTCTCAACTGGGGCGTGTACGGCGCCAAGACGGGCCCGGTCATCGGGCCGATCATCGGCATGGAGGTCGTGACGGCCTTCTTCGTCGAGGCCGGCTTCATCGGGGTCCTGCTCTACGGCGACGGCCGTGTCCGCAAGGGCACGATGTTCCTGTCCACCGTGATGGTGTCGGTGGGTACCGTCCTGTCGTCGACGTGGATCATCGCGGCGAACTCGTGGATGCAGACACCCGCCGGATTCAAGGTCGTCCACGGTCAGTTCGAGCCCACCGACTGGATGCGGGTCATCTTCAACCCGTCGTTCATCTGGCGCTGGCCGCACATGCTGGCCGCCGTGCTGATCTCGGCGAGCTTCTTCGTCGCCGGGATCTCGGCCTGGTACCTGGTCAAGGGGCGCGCGAAGGGCTTCGCCCGCCGCTCGATGTCGATCGCGCTCGGGATCGCTGCGCTGCTGATGCCCGTTCAGCTCTACCTCGGTGACAATGTGGCTGGACATGAACTCCCCTACCAACTCTCGAAGTTGGAGGCGATCGAAGGCAACTGGGACAACGGTGACACCGGGTTCGTCCTGTTCTCCGTCCCGGACCAGCAAGCCGCGCGGAACATCGCCGAGCTCGACATTCCCTGTCTCGGCAGTTACATCGCCAAGGACCTCAGCTGTAAGACGGCCATGCCTGGTCTGAAGCTCACCCCGGCGGCCGACCGGCCGGACATGGCCGCGACCTTCTGGGGTTTCCGCGTCATGTTCCTGGCGGCCGTGCTGATGTTCGGCACGGTGTTCGCCGCTACGGTCCTGCGCATCCGCGACCGCCTGTGGACCGCGAGGCGGTTCCACAAATTCGTCCTCTGGACGACCCCGGCCGGGATCCTGGCCATCCTCGGGGGCTGGGTCACCGCCGAGGCGGGACGACAACCGTGGATCGTGTTCGGGCAGCTCCGCACCTCGGACGCCGTGTCCCACCTGGCACCAGGAGAAGTCCTGTTCTCGGTGATCGGCTTCTCCGTGCTCTACCTGATCATGCTGGTGGCCTACGTCGCCTACATCGTCCGCACCATGCGCATCGGCCCGGAACGCGACGACCCCCGACACGAACCTCCACCGCAGGATCTGCCGGACACCGGCCTCGCCGAGGACGGCGTACCGCCGGCGCCTCCCGTACCGCTCGGCTCCCGGGAGGTGGCGGCGCGATGACCACGACCCTCTGGTCGGCGACCGTACTCGTCTGCCTTCTGATGTACGTCGTGCTGGACGGCTACGACCTCGGTGTCGGCGTGGCCACCCTCTTCGAACGCGATCCCGCGCACCGGCGGCACATGCTGGAGTCCGTAGCGGTGGGCTGGGACGGCAACGAGACCTGGCTCATCCTGCTCGGCGTCGCACTCTGGGCGGGCTTCCCCCTGGCCTTCGGCACCCTCCTGCCGCACGCGTACCTGCCGATGACGGTGGTGCTGTTCTCCCTCGTCGTGCGCGGCGTGAGCGTCGAGATGGCATCCCAGGCGCCGCCGGCTCCCCGCTGGACGACCGCCTTCGGCGTGGCGTCGCTGCTGGCCTCGTTCGCGCAGGGTTTCGCCCTGGGGACGCTGACATCGGCGGTACATCTGCGGGGTGACGTCTACACCGGGTCGGCCTTCGGTGCCTTCAGCTGGTTCTGCGTGCTGTCGGGCCTCACCGTCACGGCCGCGTACACCGCCCTCGGCTACGCCTACACGAAGTACAAGGCGGCCGGGCTCCTGAGGGACTCGGCGGCACGACGGGGTGCGGCCGCCACAGCGGTCGGGGGAGTGCTGCTGGTCGTACTTCTTTTCGCCGTCGACACCACCGCCGCACCGCTGAACCTCGAGAGCCCTGGACGGGCCTTCGCGTTCGCGGGGCTGCTGCTGTTCGCCGCCGGGGGAGGAGTCACCGCGCTCGTCACGTTTCCACGGCGGCAGGAGCCCGGGCCGGCGGACGTCCTGTCCCTCGGCGGACTCGTCGTCGCGACCGTGTCCGTGTTCCTCGCCCTGGCCGTGACCCGCTACCCGGTGCTCGTGCCCCCGGACCTCACCGTCGACAGCACGGCCGGGCCGCACTCCACGATGGTCTTCATCCTCGTCGGCATCGGTCTGAACATGCCGCTGGTGCTGGCCTACAACGTGTTCGCCCACCGGGCCTTCGCAGGAAAGCTCGACACCGCAGGAGGGCACTCATGACCGCCCGAAGCTCACTCCCCACGCCGTTCCGTGTCGTGCTGCGCCTGCTCGCCACGGTCGTCTGGACCGTGCTGGGCCTGCTCGCCTACTTCGTCTGCCAGGGGATGTTCGGCGGCTACCGGCAGATCCATTCGCAGCTGCTGACCACCCTGGGCATGATCGCCATCGCTCTGACCGGTGGCATCGCATGGATCATCGACGAGCGGCGCCCTCATGACGACGAGTGAGACGGGCGAGACGGGCGAGGGGCGCGAGCCGGGCGCCGTCGGAAAGCGGCGGGACGACGACGCATGGCTCACCGCGTGCGCGGCACCGGGACGGCGGTGGTTCAACCTGTCGGGCACCCTCCAGATGCTGGAGACGCTGTTCACGATCACCCGCTGGGGCGCCCTGGCATGGACGGCCCAGGCAGTGATGGACCGGGCCGCGACGCACGAGACGCGGGGCCTCGCGGCCTTCGCCGTCACGAGCGTGGTCGCGGTGGGCGCCGGCTGGACGGCGGGCGCGCTCGCCGAGCGGGGCGCGCGTGCCGTCGCCACCGGCCTGCGGGAGCAGTTGACGGGCGCTCTCCTGCCCACCGCGGGGCTGATCCCCACCGCGGGGCGGATCAGCGAGACCGGGCCGGCCGAGGCGGCGTTGGCCGTGGTCGATCTGGTCGACGACGTCGCCGACTTCCACGCGCAGGCCGCGCCCCTGCGCCGGTCGGCACCCCTGTCCATGCTCGCCGTGTTGGCGGTCACGGCCGCGGTGCACTGGCCGGCCGCGATCGTCCTCGTCCTGACCACGGCGCTGCTGCCCCTGAACATGCGTCTGGCGGGGCTGTTCGCCCAGCACGGCGCGGACCGTCAACTGGCCGCGACCCGGCACCTGAACGCCGTCGTCCTCGACAGCTTCCGCGGCCTGCGGACGCTGCGCGAGCTCGGCGCGGTCGGCCGACGCGGTCGCACCCTGACCACAGCCGGCGAGCGGCTGAACCAGGCGACGATGAGCGTCCTGCGCCGCGCCTTCCTGTCCGGCCTGATCATGGACGTCGTCATCACGTTCTCCATCGCGGTGAACGCCACCTACATCGGCCTGTCGCTGCTCGGCTACGTGCAGGTGCCGCACGCTCCGAGGCTCGCGCTGTTCACCGGACTGCTGGTGCTGCTGGTGTGTCCGATGTACTTCGCCCCGATGCGCGCCAGAGCCTCCGCCTTCCATCAGCGGGAGCGCGCCACGAACGCGGCCGACGCCATCCGTGACATCGTCAAGGGCACCCCCGCCGAGGCGACCCGGACGGCCCGTCCGCGGCTGACCGAGCCGGTCGGCGTGTCGCTGACGGCGGTCCGGTACCGCTACGACGGTGCGGACCAGGACACCGTCCATGCCGACGCCGATTTCGCACCGGGCACCTGGACCGCGATCACCGGTGTCTCCGGCGCCGGGAAGAGCACGTTGCTGGCGCTGATCGCCGGCCTGCGCCGACCGACGGCCGGAGCGGTCGGATGGCGCACCTCCGCCGGGCTGCGGGCACCGGCGCTCGGCGGATGCGCGTGGGTCGGACAGCGGACGGTGCTGCTCGACGCGACCGTCCGCGACAACATCCGCCTCGGCCGCCCGGAGGCCGACGAGCGTCAGATACGGCAGGCCGTCGACGCCGCCGGGCTGAACACCGTGATCGAGCGGCTCCCCGAGGGGCTGGACACCCGGCTCGGTGAAGGCGGTTGGGGTGTGTCGACCGGGGAGGCCCGCCGGATCGCCATCGCCCGCGCCTTTCTGCGCGGTGCCCGGCTCTGGCTGCTCGACGAGCCGACCGCCCATCTCGACGCGGACAGCGAACGTGACGTCGTCGCAGCCCTGCTGCGGGCAACCGACGGCTGCACTGTCATCGTCGCCACCCATTCCGCCCCGCTGGCCGCCACGGCCGACGCCGTCCTCGCCATCGACGACGGCCGCCTGTGCGACGCGGGGCCGGTGAACGCGCGATGAGCGGCAGCCCCCGCCAGAACCTCCGCCATAACCCTCGCCACAGCCCCCGCCACAATCCTCGCCACAACCTTCGCCGCGATCGGCGGGCGCGTTTCCTCGCGATCGGAGGGCTGGTGCTCGCCGTCGTCGCCGAACTGTCCTCGGCCGGGCTGCTCGGTCTGTCGGGCTGGTTCATCAGCACCTGCGCCGTCGCCGGCGCGGCCACCTTCAGTTCCTTCTCCTACATCGCGCCCAGCGGCGGTGTGCGTGCCTTCGCCATGGCCCGCATCGCCGGCAACTACAGCAAGCGTCTGGTGCTGCACGCGGCCGCCCTGCGCCGGGTCGCCACCGCTCGGGCCGATCTCTTCGACCGCGCTGCCGCCGCCGACCGGGCACAGACGGACGGCTTGTGGTCGGGGGAACTGCTCGACCGCAGCATCGCCGATGCCGACACCGCCGGGATGGCGTTGATCGAGTGCACGACCCCCGTCGCCGTCACCGCCGCGCTGACCGTCGGCGCCGTCCTCGCCGTCGCCGCGGCCACGTCCCTCGTGCAGGCCGCCGTCCTCTCGGCCGGCGTGGTCATCATGGCGGTGATCGCCCACGAAGCGCCCGGCGCCGCCCGCGCAGCCGAGCAGAACGCCCGCAGGGCGCTGCGCGCCGAACTCGTCACAGCCGTCGACGCATGGCCGGAGATGGCCTCGCTCGGGGCGGCCGAGCAGCTCGCGACGCGTACGACGGCGAGGTTCATCCGACTCGAGGCCGCGCGGGAAGCGGCCGGGCGGCGCGGGCGCCGGACCACGCTGACCATCGACATGGTCGGCACGGCCACCCTGATCGCCACGGCGGCCACCGGCAGCGCACCGGATGCCCCCACATTCGTGTTCGTCGCCCTGATGTCTCTCGGCGTGCTGGCCCAGGTCGGGCAACTGGCCAACGCCGCCGAGGCCCGAGCCGCTGCGCAGGCCGCCCACCACAGACTCACGACGAGCATGCCGCCCACCACGAGTGACACCGGCGTCGCGGCGATGCGGTCATGGTCCACCGGGCAGGGCATCGGCTTCGCCGACCACCTCCTTCCGCCGATGGCTCTCCGGCCGGGGCGCGTCCTCGACGCCACCGTGGCCCGAGGCACGATGCTCGTCGTCACCGGCCGCTCCGGCAGCGGCAAGAGCACCCTGCTGCGGGCCCTCGCCTCGTCGCTGCGGCAGGCTGCCGACGGCCGCGACGGTCGGCCCGCCGTCGTGGCCGTCGCCGCCGACGACCACCTCTTCACCGGCACACTCGGCTCCAACTGGCGGCTCGCCGATGCCGCCCTGACCGATGACGAGATCGACGAACGCCTCTGCGAACTGCGGCTGAACGACAGCGGACTGACGGCCGGAACCGCCGTGGGCCCCGGTGGGAGGCAGCTCTCCGGTGGCGAGCTCCGCCGGGTCTACCTGGGCCGGGCCCTGGCCCGCCAGCCGCACGTACTCATCGTCGACGAACCGACCACGGGCCTGGACGACCGAACCGCCCGACACGTACTCGGCATTCTCACGCAGCTGCCCGACACCACGGTCGTCGTCGCCCTGCACGACGTACCGGAGTGTCTCGAGTCGGCCGGCAACGTGACCCGGCTCCCGCTCGACCGCTGAGGACCGTGAATGCGCTCGGCGGCGGCAGCGGCCACGACGCTGAGAGTAGTCCCGGTGACGCGGCTCTGACCTCGGTGAATGGAACGCGTTCCGCGCACAAAGATGCGTCAGTACGTCGTTGACCGGCGATCCGCGGCAGGGCCAGGGTGGTGGAGCCACATCGGATCCCGACCACCCGTTTCCGGTCACCGAACTGTGCGTAGGAGGCCGTGATGCTCCGTACAGACACCCGTGAACACCCCGAGTCCGCAGCAGAACACGAGGCCGCGACCGCAGCTGCGGACGCACCGGAGGTCTGCTGCGAACTTCTCTTCCAACGCTGCCGCTGGTGCGGCACCGCGGCCTACCGCCGCTCGTTCTGCCGGGCCTGCGGGTCCACGGCCTTCACCCGGGAGCGCAGCGAGGGCTCCGGGGTCGCCGTGCGCCGAAGTGGCCATGTCCCGCTCAACACGTGGTTCGTCGCCATGGACGAGGGCTTCAACCTGCTCTGCCAGATCACCGGGACGGCGCCGGTCGCGGTCGCGATGGGCGCACGGGTGCGTGTCGTACGGCCCGTCGACCCAGTCGACCAGGGCCTGCCCCTCGTCGAACTCACCCACCCGGCGCCGCCTCTGGAGCGCTGGTGGTAGCGGGAGACGGCCGAGACACAGGCACCTCGCACTCGCGGGGCGACCGGAGAGGAGGGTGCGTGGGCACCCAGCACAACGCGCCGGACGAACGGTTCGGCATTCTCGGGGAAGGGGGGCGCGGTGCGCTGGAAGGGCTGCGCGTCGCCGACTTCTCCCGCGTCCTCGCGGGGCCCTATGCCACGATGCTCCTCGCCGACCTCGGCGCGGACGTGGTGAAGGTCGAGCGGCCGGGCATCGGGGACGACACCCGGGCCTGGCATCCGCCGGCGGACCGCGACGGCACGTCGACCTATTTTCTGAGCGTCAACCGGAACAAGAGGTCCGTCGTCCTGGACCTGACGACCGAGACGGGTCTGGCACAAGCCCGCGCCCTGGTCGCCGAGTCCGACGTGCTGGTGGAGAACTTCCGCCCGGGCACGATGGAGCGGCTGGGGCTCGGTCCCCGTGAACTCCGCTCCCGGCACCCGGGGTTGGTCTACTGCTCGATCAGCGGCTTCGGCAGCGGCGCGGGCGCGGCGATCCCCGGATACGACCTGCTCGTACAGGCCGTCGGCGGTCTGATGAGCGTGACCGGGGAGGCGGACGGGGGGCCGGTGAAGGCGGGCGTGGCGCTGGTCGATGTGATCACCGGTCTGCACGCCTCGCTGGGCATCCTCGCCGCCCTGCGACACCGAGACGCCACGGGTGAGGGCCAGTGCGTGGAGGTGAACCTGCTCGGCTCGCTGCTGTCGGCCATGGTCAACCAGGCGTCGGCGTTCGCCGTCGCGGGTGTCGTTCCGGGCCGTATGGGCAACGCGCACCCGAGCATCGCGCCGTACGAGACCTTCCCGGCCGCCGATCGTCCGATCGCGCTGGCGGTGGGCAACGACCGGCAGTTCGCGGCGCTCGCCGAGGCCGTCGGGGACCCCGGTCTCGCCGCCGACGACCGCTTCCGTACCAATGCCGACCGGGTCGCCCACCGCGCCGCACTGCGCGACATCCTGACCGAACGGCTTGGCGCCGCCGGCGCGGACCACTGGTCGGCCGTCCTGCTGGCCGCCGGGGTGCCCGCCGGGCCGGTCAACTCCCTTGACGAGGCATTCGACTTCGCCCGGAAGCTCGGTCTCCCCGGCATCGTCGACCTCCCCGCCGACGCGGGGGAGGACAGGCCCTCACGCCAGGTCGCGTCCCCCATCGCGCTGAGCGGAACGCCCGCGCAGTACCGCCTCCCGCCGCCGCGCCTGGGACAGCACACCGCCGAGATCCACCACTGACGTGCCACCGCACTCCCGCGCCGAAGGGAGCGGCTGCATGACCGCTCACGGCGCAGACACGACCGAACCCACCACCTCGAACACCAGGAGCTCACGATGAGCGGCGCCAAGCCGATGAAGGACCCTCTCGACCTGCTCGATCTCTCCTCCACCCTCACCGACGAGGAACGCGAGATCCAGGCGACCGTCGCCAAGTTCCTCGCCGACCGGGTGCGCCCGCACATCGGCGAGTGGTTCGAGAACGCCCACTTCGCCCGCGAACTCGCCCCCGAACTGGGCAAGCTGGGCGTACTCGGCATGCATCTCGAAGGGTACGGCTGCGCCGGGACGAACGCGGTCGGCTACGGCCTCGCCTGCCTGGAACTGGAGGCGGCGGACTCCGGCTTCCGCAGCTTCGTCTCCGTGCAGGGCTCGCTGTCGATGTTCTCCATCTGGAAGTGGGGCTCCGAGGAGCAGAAGCAGGAGTGGCTGCCCCGGCTCGCCGCCGGTGAGGCCATCGGCTGCTTCGGCCTGACCGAGCCCGACTTCGGCAGCAACCCCTCCGGGATGCGCACCAGGGCCGTCCGCGACGGCGGGGGAGACTGGATCCTCAACGGCTCCAAGATGTGGATCACCAACGGCGGCATCGCCGACGTGGCCACCGTCTGGGCCCAGACCGAGGACGGCATCCGCGGCTTCCTCGTCCCGCGCGGCACCCCAGGCTTCACCACCCAGGACATCAAGCAGAAGATGTCGCTGCGCGCCTCCATCACCTCGGAGTTGCACTTCGACGACGTACGGCTGCCCGACTCGGCGCGCCTGCCGCTCGCGGAGGGTCTGCGCGGACCGCTGTCCTGCCTGAACGAGGCCCGCTTCGGCATCCTGTTCGGCGCGGTCGGCGCCGGCCGCGACTCACTCCAGGCGGCCATCGAGTACGCCGACTCCCGCGTGCAGTTCGACAAGCCGATCAGCGCCTTCCAACTCACCCAGAAGAAACTCGCCGACATGACCGTGTCCCTGAGCGGCGCGGCCCTGCTCGCCCTGCACCTGGGCCGGCTCAAGGACCAGCACCGCATCCGGCCCGAGCAGATCAGCGTCGGCAAGCTCAACAACGTCCGGGAAGCGCTCGCCATCGCACGGGAGTGCCGCACCGTCCTGGGGGCCAACGGCATCTCCCTGGAGTACTCGCCGCTGCGGCACGCCAACAACCTGGAGTCCGTGCTGACGTACGAAGGCACCAGCGAGATGCACACCCTGGTCGTCGGCCAGGCGATCACCGGCCAGGCGGCGTTCCGCTGATCACTGGAGGCCGAGGGAGAGCACCGGGGAACACCCTCGTATCGGCCCGACTCCGCGCTCGACGCCATCCGCAAGGTCCTGGCGACGGGCGCTGACGGGGGGATCCACCGCTGAATGAACGGCCGGTGCCTGCTTCACCGTGACGGACGGCCGTCGTGCCCCGGGGCTGCGCCGCGAGGAGTCGGCGCAGTCGGCCGGGCTCTCCGTCGACCATGTCCTGCGCCTGGAGCAGGGACGTGGTGTTCACCGCGGACTGGACGCTGGTGGGGTGGGACTCCGTGGGGAGCGGCGGGCCCGTACGGCGACGCCGCAGTCCTTCCACGGGCCACGTCGTCAGGCGGCGCGGTAGTTGAAGAACCCCTGTCCCGACTTGCGGCCCAGCAGGCCCGACTCGACCATGCGACGCAGCAACGGGGGAGGGGCGTACAGCGGTTCGCGGTACTCCTCGTACAGCGCCTCGCCGATCGCGGCCACGGTGTCCAGGCCGATCAGGTCGGCCAGGTGCAGCGGGCCCATCGGGTGGGCGCAGCCGGCGGTCATGCCCGTGTCGATGTCCTGTGCTGTCGCCGCACCGGAGCCGACCATCCGCACCGCCGCCAACAGGTACGGAACGAGGAGGGAGTTGACGACGAAGCCCGCGCGGTCCTGCGTCACGACCGTCGTCTTGCCCAGGGTCTCGCCCGCGAAGGCCTGCGCGCGCAGTTCCGTGGCCTTCGAGGTCTGCAACGAGGGGATCACCTCGACCAGCGGCATGACGGGAACGGGGTTGAAGAAGTGCAGTCCGACCACCGCCTCCGGTCGTCGGGTCACGGCCGCGAGTCGGGCGATGGGGATCGAGGAGGTGTTGCTCGCCAGGATGGCGGCCGGATCGGTGACCATCTCGTCCAGCTGCCGGAACAGCGCGGTCTTGGCCGATTCGTCTTCTACGGCGGCCTCGATGACCAGGTCCGCAGCGGCCAGCCGGGCGAGATCGGCGGTGACCGAGATCCCGGCCAGGGCATGTGCGCGCTCTTCCGGGGCGATGGTTCCGCGCTTCTCGGCTTTGAGCAGGGAGTCCGCAACGCCCACAAGTCCCGCTCGGGCCCTGTCCTCGGTCACGTCGCACAACGTGACGTGCAGGCCCGCCCGGGCGCAGACCTCGGCGATGCCTCGGCCCATCTGCCCGGCGCCGACGACTCCCACGTGCTTGATCGATGTCATGTGTTCCTCCGCGTGTCCCTCCGCCCGGGGCGATCGATCGACGCCGCCACGGGCTGTGGTGCCGTGTTGAGCCTAGGCCGGTAAAACCCCTCTGACCTGCTCGGACAGTGCGTATTCCGCGCACAAACATGCGTCGGTTCGTCGTTGACCGGCCGTGCCGCGCGGGGCCATGCCGATCACGACCGGGGCAGGCCCGGCGGCGGTCGGAGAGCCGGTACGAGCAGCGGTCGGGGCACATCAGGGGGCGACACTCCCTGACGGGCCTGACGGGCCTGACGGGCCTGACGGGCCTGACGGGCCTGATGGTGCTGCCGAGGGGGCCGTGGTATCAGCCGGCGACGGTCGTGGGGGCGGCCGCCTCCCGTAGGCGGCGGATCACGCCGCGCACCGCGGGCGAGGTTTCCCCCGTGCGGTAGGCGCCCACCAGCCGGGTGGTGAGCGGTACGTCCGCCAGCGGCCGGTAGGCGACCCCCGGTATCCGGACGCGGCGCAGCGAGTCCGGCACGAGTGCCACCGCGAGACCGCCGCCCACCAGAGTGAGTGCGGCGATGAAGTCCCGTACCGGGGGAGCGCACCGCGGGCTGAAACCTCCTCGCGCGGCCACCTCCAGGATCTGGTCGCGGCAGCCGTACTCCTCGTCGAAGTGCGGGGCCACGAACTGCTCATGGCGCAGTTCCGTCGCCGGTACCGTTTCGTGTGCCGCCAGCGGAGCGCCGTCCGGCAGCGCGAGGACGACGTCCTCGGTGAGCAGACGGGTGGCGGTGACGCCGGCCGGGTACTCCGGCCGCCAGCGCAGGAAGCCGACGTCGATGTCCCCGCAGGACAGGGCCTCCAGCTGGGCCGGTGTCTCCAACTCGCGCACCTGCACGGTGAGGTGGGTGTCGAGGGTCGTGCACCGGGTGAGGACGTCGGTCAGCACACCGGAGAAGGCGGCGGAGGCCACGTAGGCGATCTCGGCGTGCCCCAGCTCCCCGCGACCGGCACGCCGGCCCACCGCCTCCGCGCGGGCGGCCTGCGCGAGCGTCAGTCGTGCCTCTTCCAGGAACAGCCGCCCGGCGCTGGTGAGCGCCGGGCGGGTGCGCCGTCCGCGGTCGATCAGCCGCACTCCCAGGTGTGACTCCAGTGCTCTGACCTGGGCGCTGAGCGCCGAAGGAGCCAGATGCAGCCGGTCCGCCGCGCGCGCGAAGTGCAGTTCCTCCGCGACGACGACGAACGATTCCAGCCAGCGCAGTTCCACCGGCTCCTCCGTCCTGCGTGAATGGGTCGGTCAGGGGATGACGACGTAGTTGCTGAATCCGCCGTCGCGGTCCTCGAGCCCCGAGATCGCCTCGTTGACCCTGGCCAGCGGGAAGGGCTTGGCCTGCAGGTAGGACAGATCCAGGGCGCCGGTGGCCACCATGGCGGCGAGTTCCTGCCCCTGCGCGGTGCTGAACCAGTTGGAGCCGATCAGCTGGACCTGCTCGTCCATGAGCCACTTCACGTCCACGGGCAGCCGGTCGGCCACCCCGCCCACATTGACCACCCTGCCGCCCCGCCGGACGCCCTGCAGGGAGTCGAGCATGGTCTCCACCGGCGCCTTGGCGCCCAGAGCGCTGATCACATAGTCCGCGCCCTCGCCGCCGGTGCGGGACTTCGCCCACTCACCGGTGGAGCCGTCGCCCAGCCGGAGGACCTCGACGCGATCCGGGTCGAGTTCCTTGACGCGCTTGAGGAGTTCCTCGTTGCGGCCGGTTCCGAGGATCCGGGAGGCGCCGGAGGCCAGCGCGAGCACCGTCGAGGCGACACCGAGGGTTCCCGTGATGCCGTCGATGAGCGCGACCTGGCCGGGGCCGGCGGCCGCGTTCTTGAGGGCGCCGTAGGACGTGCCGATGTAGCCCAGCTTCCCGGCCTGCTCGAACGTCATGTTGTCCGGGATGTTGACGATCGAGTACTGCGGGGCGGTCATGTACTCGGCGAAACCGCCGTAGGGGTACAGGTCGAAGATCCGCTGGCCGTCCCGGGAGGTGCTGAAGTACCCGTTCAGGGTGAAGTAGCGGCACCGGCTCAGTTCGCCGCCCCGGCACACCTGGCAACTGCCGCAGGAGCGAAGGGGGTTGACGTACACCCGGTCGCCCGGCTTGGTGTGCAGCACCGCCTCGCCGACCTGTTCGACCACGCCGGCGGCGTCCAGGCCGAAGATGGCGGGGAACCTGGGCAACGGCTGGTGCGGGAACCAGGCCGGCCAGTTGTTGATCACGTTGGCCATGTTCGGCACGATCCCGCACGCCTTGACCCGCACCAGCACGTCGGTCGGTCGCGGGACGGGCACGTCGATCGTGTCGATCGACATCGGCTCCCCGAGCGCGTGCAGTCGAGCAGCGAGCATTTTCGCCATTGAAATACTCCTAGAAAATCACGGCTCAATCAGTTCAGGCACTTACGGCGCCTGTTCCTACGACTTCGGGAAAGGGTTCGGGTAACTGTCCTCGAGGTCGATGTCCAGCAGTCCCATGATGCGGACGCCGGAGTTGTACCAGGCGATGGACAAGGACAGTTCGACCATCTGCTGGTCCGTCAGGAGGTCGGCGGCGGCTCGCCAGGTCTGCTCCGAGACGTCGACCTGGAGTGTGGACTCCTTGGCGAGGCGCATCACCGCCCTCTCCGTTTCGTCGAACAGGTCGGAGGACTCGAAGTCGGCCACGGCCGCCAGCTGTTCCTCGGTGAGGCCGGCCCCCAGTCCGTGTGACTGGTGGTGTGCGACCTCGTACGCCGACCGGGTCGCGTACCCCACCGTCAGGATCGCCAGTTCCCGCAGGCGTGGGCTGAGGTCGGCGGCCCGCAGCGAGTTGGCGTAGGTCAGGAAGGCGTCCAGCTGGGCCGGCGCGTTCGTCAGGGCGAGGAAGATGTTCGCCGTCGGGACCTTGCGCTCGGCTTCCAGCCGGTCGTAGAGAGGCTTGTGCGACTCGTCCGCGTCCTCGCGACGCAGGTAGGGGACTCGTGCCATGGTGACTCCTGGAGGCGCGGAAGGTCAGGGAGTGGACTGTTCGAGCAGGAACCGCTCGAGCGTCATCGGCTTGGGCGGTTCGGCCGCCGGGATCTGCTTCACCCCGACGAAGGGCGACGCCTCGAAGTACCACTTCTCCAGGGCCGGCAGGCCCCAGCGGGCGTTGGTGCTCAGCGATCCCGCGTCCCAGCGCACCGGCTCGATCTCGGTGTCGATCGTCTGGTAGTGACTGTTGAAGACCTCCACCCGGTGCCCGTCGGGATCGCGGAGGTAGACGAAGAGCATCCCGCCCGGACCATGGCGTCCGGGGCCCCGCTCCACGCCGTCGCCGTAGCCTTGGATGCCCGCCCAGTCGCAGGCGGTGAAGATGTCGTGGCTCTCGGAGACGGTGTAGGCGAAGTGGTGCAGGGCGGGCCCGGTGTTCTCGACGATCGCGAGGTCGAGGCAGGTGCCCTTGCGGTACATGAACGCACCCAGCAGTTTGTCGCCGTGCTCCAGGTACTCCGAGTTGCGGAAGCCGAGCTCGCTGTAGAACGCGCACAGCTCGTAGGTGTCGGGCGCGAAGACCTGATAGTGGTCCAGCCTCTGGGCGTGGGCACCCTTGTAGGACGCGAAGTCGATGTGCAGCCGCGGCCGCGTCTCCATGTGCGCGCACAGTTCGAGCGGTGTGCCGATCGGGTCGCTGACGTGCAGGGTGCGGCCCTGATACGGCTCGTCGACCCACTCGGCGGGCAGTCCCCGCTCCCGGAACCAGGCGTATGCGAGGTCGAGGTCCTCGTCGAAGAAGACCCGGAAGCCGATCCTCCTGCTCATGCCCGCGCCTTCTTCGTCCAGTTCCAGGACGAGGCTGTGATGGCAGGCTTCGGCCAGGCCGCGCAGATAGCAGGTGCGTTCGTCCTCGTCGCTCACGACGAGTCCCAGCACGTTCACGTAGAAGTTTCGGCTCTCGGCCAGATCAGCGACGGTGAGACGCACATGGCTGGAGCGGGTGATATTGAAATTCGGACGCAGATTGACGGGTGGCAGCATGCTGGTCTCCGTGCTCCGATCGGATCTGGAATTCGATGACTTTAATGCCTCGGTTCTTCGAGGCAGTTTTACGGTGCGGTCGTCGTGGGCCCGGGCGCGGCGAAGGCGAGGGCGGACCAGCCGCTGAATTCCGCGGATTCACCGAGGGACTCCTCGATGCGCAGAACCTCGTTCCACTTTGCCATGCGCTCGGAGCGGGTGAACGAGCCCACCTTGAGCTGGCCCGCGTCCCAGCCGACGCTGAGATGGGCGATGGTGACGTCCTCGCTCTCCCCGGAACGGGCCGAGACGATGGTGCCGAAGCCGGCATCCTTACCGGCACACAGGGCCTGGTAGGCCTCCGTGACCGTGCCGGCCTGGTTCGGCTTGACGAGTACGGCGTTCGCCGCCCCGTTGGTCGCCGCGGCCTCGACCCGCTTGGCGTTCGTGACCAGGTAGTCGTCGCCGATCACCTGGCAGCGGTGGCCGTAGCGCCGGGTGAACTCCAGCATGCCCTCGTGGTCGTCCTCGCCCACCGGGTCCTCGACGGACAGGATCGGATACCGCTCGATCCAGCTGCCCAGCAGGTCGATCAGCGCGGCGGTGTCCAGGGCGCGGTCGTCCAAGGCCAGTGTGTACCGCCCGCCGCTGCCGAACTGCGAGGCCGCGACGTCCAGCGAGATGCCCACCTGCGTCGAGGGAGTGAGGCCCGCGTTCTCGATCGCCCGGGTGAGTGTCTCCAGCGCCTCCTCGTTGGAGTCGAAGGCGGGCCAGAAACCGCCTTCGTCGGCGACCCCCTGCGCTTTGCCCGCCTGCCGCATCAGAGTGCCGGCGGCCCGGTAGATCTCCGCCGTCCAGTCCAGGGCTTCGGAGAAGCTCCGTGCCGCAGGGCACATCACCATGAAGTCCTGGACATCGACGCGGCGGTCCGCGTGGGCTCCGCCACCGAAGATCTGGATCTCCGGCAGCGGGATGCGGACCGGCCGTCCGCCCGCCAGATGCTGCCAGAGGGGCACGCCGGCCGACGCGGCGGCGGCGTGCAGGACCGCCATGGAGGTGGCCACGATCGCGTTGCCGCCGAGACGGCTGCGGTCGGGGGTGCCGTCGAGATCCACCAGGAGTCGGTCAACGGCCTCCTGGTCGGTCGCGTCGAGTCCCAGCAGGGCGGGCGCGATCTCGTGGTTCACCGAGCCCACCGCGCGCTGGACGTCGAGGCCGCCGAAGCGGCTGCCGCCGTCGCGCAGATCCAGGGCCTCGCCCTGGCCCGTCGAGGCCCCCGCCGGTGCGATGGCCCGCCCGATCGCGCCGCCCACGAGGTGGACCTCGACCTCGACGGTCGGCCGACCACGTGAGTCCCACACCCTGCGGCCATGGAGCTGGGCGATCCGCGCGTCTGTCATTGCGGTGCACCTTTCGAAGTTCGGAATTCGGAGTTCGGGCAATCGGGTCGACGGAAGACGCCGGCGCTTGTCATCGAGGGCCGGGCATCCCCGCAGCCGGAGGCGTACGGAAGAAGTGCTCGACGACGAACGGGCGCGGACAGCTCTGGCGGGGCGGCGCCTGAATCGGCGCGGCGGCGCTGGGCGCGAGCGGAAGGGAGATGACGAGGGTTGCTCGTCCACTGCGGCTCTTGTCGTGCTAACGATAGCGCAATCGTGCAAAGCGGCCACGACTCTGTCAAGAGGGGCGACGGTAGTCCGACCCCTTGGTTTCATCGTTTGTTTGCCCCCCTTGGTTCACCGGGGCATCAATGCTATCGTTCGCACAGCTTGGTGCCCCAGCAGGAACTCCGGCGGACCCGCGCCCTCCTGGACGGACGGACAGCACAGGTGGCGTGGGTCCGCCGGGCCGAATCCCGGACACACAAAGGCGCCCGGAGCTCATGCTCCGGGCGCCTTCGTATGCGTGGGCGCCTTCATGTGCGCGGGTGGGTGAGACCGTCCCTGGCTCATACGGACCCTGACGGAGTCCTTCCGTCAGGGGGCGCCGTGCTGCCGCGCAGGACCAGCGATCCGGGGGAGACGGACGTGTACGGGCCGGCATTGTCCGGCTTGGTCTTGAGCCGGCGCATCAGCCAGAGCGCGCAACCGGTGGCCATCTCCTGGATCGGCAGGCCGATCGTGGTGAGTCCGGGACCCCACCAGGAGAACCCGGGCTCGTCCCCGAAACCGACCACGGACAGTTCCCCGGGCACCTTCACGCCCTGCTCGGACAACTCCTCCAGGACCCCCCGAGTGAGCTGGATCGATCCCAATACCAGAGCGGTGGGCGCCTCCGGGCCCTTCAGTAGCCGGCGCACCGCCTGGCGGCCGTGGTTCACCGACGACGGCGGGCCCAGCTCCGTACGCCCGGCGCCGTCCGGCAATCCCCCCTCGGTCAGGGCGCTGCGAAAGCCGCGCAGACGCTCCGCGCCGGTGGGCAGCTCCTCGGGTCCGCCCAGATACGCGATGCGCGTGTGGCCCAGCGCCACCAGGTGCGCCGTGGCCTGACGCAGTGCCTCCTGGTCGTCCACACCGAACCACTGGGAACCGAGCGACGGGTGGCGGCGCAGCAACTGGAGGTGCGGCAGGCCGCGCAGGAGCTTGACCGACTCGCTGTGCGGGCGGGCAGTGGGCACGATGATGACGCCGGCCACGCGGTTCGCGGACAGTTCGCGCAGGTGGCGCAGCTCCACCGTCCGGTCGTCGTCGGTCTCCGAGAGCATCAGCTGGAAGCCCTCGGCCTCCATGTTCTTGGACAGCTCGTGTGCGATCGTCGAGTAGAAGCTGTTGCGGATGTCCGGGATCACCAGTGCGACCACGTTGCTGGACGCTCCGCGCATCATCCGGGCCGCGCGGTTGCCGACGTACCCCATCTCGGAAGCGGCCTGGCGGACCCGGAATTTGGTCTCCTCGCTGATGCGGGGATCGTCGGAGAGTGCCCTGCCGACCGTCGAGACGGAGATTCCGAGGCGTTCGGCGATGTCCCTGGTCGTGATCACGTAAGGGCCCCCTCGAGCTGGCTGATCCCGCTGCCGTCACTTTCCGTATGCCAACGATAGCACTCGTGTTGCGCTCCGTGGTCGGAGAGTTGGGGGCGCCGGGTTGATCATCGCCTTTATGCTAACGTTAGCACTACTGGATGGGCCGTGCAGTCGTTGTCGGCTGCCTAGTTGCGGAGGTGTCCGTGCGGATCGTCAGGTATGCCGTCGACGGTGTGCGTCACTACGGGGAATTCGAAGCGGATGACGCCAGGATCGCGCGATTCGAGGGCGATCCCTTCACCGGGTTGTCCCCTACGGGGCGCGTCGACGAAGTGGGCGACGTGGTCGTACTTTCGCCGCTGGAGGCGCCCAGGATCTTCGGGTTCGCCTACAACTACGCCTCACACGTCGACGAGACCGACCGTGAGGTTCCGGAAGTCCCCGTGTGTTTCATGAAGCCGAGCACCGCGGTGATCGGACCCGATGAGGCGATCGTCTATCCGGCGGATGGCGAACTGGTGCATTTCGAAGGCGAGTTGGTCGTCGTCATCGGAAAGAGAGCCCGCCATGTGAAGCCTTCCGAGGCCCATGAGTACATCCTCGGCTATACGTGCGGCAATGACGTCAGCGACCGCATCGTGCAGCGTAGGGAAAGCGCGTACGGCACGCTGCTGATCGGCAAGGGACAGGACACGTTCGCTCCCCTCGGGCCGGTCATCGCGACCGGGCTCGACCCGTCGGCACTGCGGCTGACGACCCGTGTGAACGGCGCCGTCACGCAGGCGGCGAGCACCGCCGACCTGCTGCTCACCGTTTTCGACCTGGTCAGCTACCTCAGCCGCCATCTGACCCTGCTGCCCGGAGACGCGATCATGACCGGGACGCCTGCCGGTGTCGGGCCGATCCGCCCCGGGGACGAGGTCGAGGTGGAGATCGAGGGCATCGGCGTGCTGCGCAATCCGGTCGTGGCCGAGAGTCTCTGACTCCGGACGCCCGCCGGGCGACAGTCCACAGGGCCTGCCCACCGCCGCGCGGTGGGCAGGCCCTGTGATGTCGGCGGTGTGCCACCGTCCCTGCCGGTGATACGTCACCGTGTCGCACCGGGCCGGGCGCCCGGGGGGGCCCCGGGGGAGATTTGGGGTGGGGGGGGGGGGGTGGCGACCGCGGTGTTGTTAGGCGGGGTGGGGTCGAATGGGCGGGGGGGGGCGGGC
>NZ_JBEYIL010000025.1:0-137174 GCF_040635845.1 Streptomyces sp. NPDC006872 | reverse complement strand
GTCAGCCTCGAAGAGCTCACCAACCACATGGCCGGCGGCACCGAACTCGCCGCCCTCAAGCACGAGTTGGCCCAGGTCCGAGGCGTCGACGTCGAGAAGCTCCCCGACGCCGTGGCCGCGCCCCCGACCTCCTGACCGACAACCGACCCGACTACCGACACACCGGAAGGCAACCCGTCGTGAAGATCGCCCTCGACCCCTACATGATCCGCAACGTGCCGTTGCTCGAACTCCCCGCCGTGGTGGCCGAGTTGGGCTACGAGTGGATCGAGCTGTCCCCTCGGGAGGACTTCATCCCGTTCTTCCGGCACCCCCGCGTGGACGACGCCACCGTGCGTCGTTTCCGCAAGGCGCTGGACACGGCGGGCGTCGGCATCTCCTCCCTGCTGCCGCTGTTCCGCTGGTCCGGCCCCGACGAGGACGCCCGGCAGGCGGCCGTACGGTACTGGAAGCGGTCGATCCAGATCGCCGCGGACCTCGGCGTGGACAGCATCATCTCGGAGTTCAACGGGCGGCCCGAGGACTCGGACCGCAGCGAGGCCCAGTTCTGGAAGTCGCTGGACGAGCTGCTGCCGGTGTTCGAACGGGAGGGCATCCGGCTCACCCTGGAGCCGCATCCGGACGACTTCATCGAGAACGGTTACGACGCCGTCAACCTGATCCGCGGCATCAACCACCCCAGCGTCAGCTTCCTGTACTGCGCCCCGCACACCTTCCACATCGGAAACGACGCCCCCGGCATCATCAAGTACGCGGGCGACCTGCTCACCCATGTCCACCTGGCCGACGCCTTCGACCACACGGCGTCCTCGGGCAACCGCTACATCCTCAACCCGCCGGGCACGACGGCCCGTATCCACCAGCATCTCGACATGGGCGAGGGCGAGGTCGACTTCGACGAGCTCTTCCGCGAGCTGCGCGCGAACGGCTTCGACGGCACGCTGACGGCCTGTGTCTTCGCCTGGGAGGAACGGGCGAAGGAATCCTCGGTGTTCATGCGCCGGAAGATCGACGAGTACCTGTCCGCGGGGCAGTAGCCGCCCCCCCCTGTGCCGGCTCGTGAGCACGGGCGTCGGCCGCGCTTTTCTTAAAGCGCTTTAACAGTCACCACCGAAAGGAAACCAGCGAGATGCCGTTCGAAGTGCTGACCATGGGTCGCGTGGGGGTGGACGTGTATCCACTCCAGACAGGCGTGGGACTTGCGGAGGTCACTTCGTTCGGCAAGTACCTCGGCGGCAGCCCGACGAACGTGGCGGTGGCCGCCGCCCGGTACGGCCGCTCGGCAGCCGTGATCACGAAGACGGGCCGGGACCCGTTCGGCGAGTTCGTCCGTACGGCCCTGACCGGCTACGGCGTCGACAGCCGCTATGTGGGGACGTCGGACATCGCGCCGACGCCGGTGACGTTCTGCGAGATCTTCCCGCCGGACGACTTCCCGCTCTACTTCTACCGGCTGCCGAAGGCTCCCGACCTGGACATCGAGCCCGGCGAACTGGACCTGGACGCGGTGCGGGACGCGCGGATCTTCTGGGTCACCGGGACCGGGCTGAGCGAGGAACCGAGCCGTTCGGCCACGCTGGCCGCCCTCACGCACCGGGCCAAGTCCGGCTCCACCGTCTTCGACCTCGACTGGCGGCCGATGTTCTGGTCGGACCCGTCCGAGGCGCGGGCGTACTACAAGGAAGCCCTGCGGCACACGACCGTCGCGGTCGGCAACCTCGACGAGTGCGAGGTGGCCACCGGTGAGCGGGAGCCGTATGCGGCGGCGAAGGCGCTGCTGGCGGCGGGTGTGGAGCTGGCGGTGGTGAAGCAGGGGCCGAAGGGCGTGCTCGCCATGGACCGGGACGGCTCGGCCGTCGAGATCCCGCCGGTCCCGGTCGACGTGGTCAACGGGCTGGGCGCCGGTGACGCGTTCGGCGGCGCGCTCTGCCACGGCCTGCTGGCCGGTTGGGACACCCGTCGCACCGTGTCCTTCGCCAACGCGGCCGGCGCCATCGTCGCGGGCCGGCTGGCCTGCTCCGAGGCGATGCCGACCGAGGCCGAGGTCGACACCAAGCTCCGTGAGGCGTCCCTCGCCTCCTCCGAACGAAAGGCGTGACGACGTGCTGTCCGAGAACGTGAGCCGGATCGTGTCCGCCCGGGTGGGCGACCCCGGCGCCATCGCGGCCGCCGCCGCGCGCCGGGTGAAGGCCACCTCGCTGCTGGGCGAGCACGGCAAGGCCATGATCGTCGCGGCGGACCATCCGGCGCGCGGCGCCAACGGCGTCGGCGGCGACCCGAACGCGATGGCCGACCGCTTCGAGCTGCTGGACCGGCTGTGCGTCGCGCTGGAGCGGCCGGGCGTCACCGGTGTGCTGGGCACGGCCGACATACTCGAGGACCTGCTGCTGCTCGGCGTCCTGGACGGCAAGAGCGTCTTCGGCTCGATGAACCGGGCCGGGCTCGCGGGTTCGGTGTTCGAGATCGACGACCGGTTCACCGGCTACGACGCCGCCACGCTCGCCGCGATGGGCTTCGACGGCGGCAAGATGCTCACCCGCATCGCCCTCGACGACCCGGCGACGCCGTCCGTGCTGTTCGACACGGCGCAGGCGGTCAACGAGCTCAACGACCGCCGGCTCATCGCGATGGTCGAGCCGTTCCTGTCCTCCTGGCAGGACGGCAGGATCCGCAACGACCTGTCCACGGACGCGGTCGTCAAGTCGGTGACCATCGCCTCGGGACTGGGCCGGAGCACCGCCTACACCTGGCTGAAGCTGCCGGTGGTGGAGAACATGGAGCGCGTCCTGGCCTCCTCCACGCTGCCTGCGCTGCTCCTCGGCGGTGAGGTCAAGGACGCGGAGGCCGCCTTCGCGTCCTGGGGGAAGGCGCTCAAGCAGCCCACCGCGCAGGGTCTGGTCGTCGGCCGCTCCCTGCTCTACCCCGCGAGCGGCGACGTGGCCGGTGCGGTGGACAAGGCGGTGAGCCTGCTGTGAGCGGCAAGTACTACCAGCCGAAGGGGACTTCGGCCGACGGCCCCTACGACGTCCTGGTCACGCCGGAGTCGGCGGGCTGGGGATACTCCGGTCTCAGGATCCTGACCCTGGGACCGGGTGAGGCGCATGCCCTGTCCACCGGGGACTGCGAGTTCCTGGTCCTGCCGCTGACGGGCTCCTGCACCGTCACCACGGACGGCAAGGCCTTCGAACTCGCAGGCCGGACGGGCGTGTTCGCCTCGGCAACCGACTTCGCGTATGTGCCGCGCGAGTCGGAGGCCCTCATCAGCAGCGCGCACGGAGGTCGTTTCGCGCTGCCCTCCGCCCGTACCGAGCGAGGCGGCCTGCCCGCCCGGTACGGGCGCAAGGAGGACGTCCCCGTCGAGCTGCGGGGTGCGGGGGCGTGCTCGCGGCAGGTCAACAACTACTGCCTGCCGGGCACGTTCGAGGCCGAGCAGCTGCTGGTGTGCGAGGTCCTCACGCCGGGCGGCAACTGGTCGTCGTATCCGCCGCACAAGCACGACGAGGCACGGCCGGGCGCCGAGTCCGAGCTGGAGGAGATCTACTACTTCGAGGTCTCCGGGGACGGGAACGGCTTCGGCTACCAGCGGGTCTACGGCACCCCCGAGCGGCCGATCGACGTGCTCGCCGAGGTCCGCTCCGGCGACACCGTGCTGATCCCGCACGGCTGGCACGGGCCGTCCGTCGCCGCGCCGGGCTACGACCTCTACTACCTCAACGTCATGGCAGGCCCCGGTCAGGACCGCGCCTGGCTGATCTGCGACGACCCCGCCCACGGCTGGGTCCGCGACACCTGGAAGACCCAGGACGTCGACGACCGGCTGCCCTTCGAAGGACCCAACGCGCAATGAACACCGTCCGACTCACCACCGCCCAGGCCCTCGTGCGCTTCCTCGCCAACCAGTACAGCGAGCGCGACGGCCAGGAACAGCGCCTCATCCCCGGGGTGTGGGGCATCTTCGGGCACGGCAACGTCGCCGGCATCGGCCAGGCGCTGCTCCAGGCCGCCACCACCGGCGAGGCCGACCTGCCCTACTACCTCGCCCGCAACGAACAGGGCATGGTCCACGCCTCCGTCGCCTACGCGAAGATGCGCGACCGGCTGGCCGCCTTCGCCTGCTCGGCGTCGACGGGTCCCGGCTCGACGAACATGATCACGGGTGCGGCGCTGGCCACCACCAACCGCCTCCCCGTCCTGCTCCTGCCGTCCGACATGTTCGCGACCCGGGCCGCCGACCCGGTGCTCCAGCAGCTGGAGGACAGCCGGGGCGGGGACGTCACCGTCAACGACGCCTTCCGCGCCGTGTCGAAGTACTTCGACCGTGTCTCCCGCCCCGAGCAGCTCATCCCGGCCGCCCTCGCCGCGATGCGGGTGCTGACCGACCCCGTCGAGACCGGCGCCGTCACCCTCGCCCTGCCCCAGGACGTGCAGGCCGAGGCCCACGACTGGCCGGTCGAGTTCTTCCGGCGCCGGGTGTGGCACGTGGGCCGCCCGGTGCCGGAGGCAGCCGCCGTCGAGCGGGCCGCACGGCTGCTGCGGGGTGCGAAGAAGCCGCTCATCGTGGCCGGCGGCGGGGCCGTCTACTCCGGCGCCGAGACCGTGCTGCGCGCGTTCGCCGAGGCCACCGGGATTCCGGTCGCCGACACGCACGCGGGCAAGGGCGCCGTCGCCTGGGACCACCCCTACGCCGTCGGCGGCATCGGCTCGACGGGGTCCTACGCGGCGAACGAGCTGGCGAAGGAGGCCGACGTCGTCCTGGGCATCGGCACCCGCTACTCGGACTTCACCACCGCCAGCCACACCGTCTTCGGCAACCCCGACGTCGCCTTCGTCAACCTCAACGTCGCCCGCCTCGACGCCGTCAAGCACTCGGCCGAGCCGCTGGTCGCGGATGCCCGGCTCGGGATCCAGGCCCTCGCAGAAGCACTGACGGGCTGGGAAGTCTCCGACGAATACCGCAGGCAGACCCGTCAACTCATCGCCCGGACGCGGGAGATCGAGGAGGAGTGCTTCGCCCCGGACCGCAACACCGGCGACCTGCCCGCCCAGACGCAGATCCTCGGCGCGCTCAACGACGTCCTCGACGACCGGGCCGTGGTCATCAACGCCGCCGGATCCATGCCCGGCGACCTGCAACAACTGTGGCGGGCCCGCGATCCGAAGGCCTACCACGTCGAGTACGCCTACTCCTGCATGGGCTACGAGGTCGCCGCCGGCGTCGGCGCGAAGATGGCCGATCCGTCGCGCGAGGTCGTCGTCCTGGTCGGCGACGGCTCATATCTGATGATGGCTCAGGAGATCGTGACCATGGTCTCCGAGGGCCTGAAGGTCATCATCGTGCTCGTCCAGAACCACGGCTTCGCCTCCATCGGCGCCCTCTCGGAGTCGCTGGGCTCACAGCGCTTCGGCACCAAGTACCGCTACCGCAACGGCGACTCAGGTCGGCTCGACGGCGAGGTGCTCCCCGTCGACCTCGCCGCCAACGCGTCGAGTCTGGGCGCGGACGTCCTGCACGCGGCCACCGTCGAGGAGTTCCGTTCCGCGATGGAGAAGGCCAAGGCCGCCACCCGCACCACCGTCGTGCACGTCGAGACCGACCTCTACGGACCCAACCCGCCCGGCCACGGCTGGTGGGACGTCCCCGTCAGCGAGGTCTCCGCCCTCGACACCACCCAAGCGGCCCACGACACCTACGCCGCCCACAAGCAGAACCAGCGCCACTACCTCTGACAAGGAACCCCTGACGTGACAACCATCCCCCACTGGATCAACGGCTCACCCGTCGAGGGCACCGAGACCGCCCCCGTCTTCAACCCCGCCACCGGCGCCGAGCAGGCCCGCGTCGTCCTCGGCGGCAGCCAGGACGTGGACGCCGCCGTCGCCGCCGCCACGGCCGCCTTCGAGACCTGGTCGGAGTCCTCGCTCAGCCAGCGCACCCAGGTCATGTTCGCCTTCCGGCAGCTCCTCGTCGAGCACGAGGAGGAGCTGGGCCGGATCATCTCCGCCGAGCACGGCAAGACCGTCGACGACGCCCGCGGCGAGATCACCCGCGGCCGCGAGGTCGTCGAGTTCGCCTGCGGCCTCGGCGACGTGCTGAAGGGCTCCTTCTCCGACCAGGTCTCCCGCGGCGTCGACGTCCACAACTTCCGCCAGCCCCTCGGCGTCGTCGCGGGCATCACCCCGTTCAACTTCCCCGCCATGGTGCCGCTGTGGATGCACCCGATGGCCATCGCGACCGGCAACACCTTCATCCTGAAGCCGAGCGAGCGCGACCCGTCCGCCGCGAACTTCGTCGCCGAGCTGTACAAGCGGGCCGGTCTGCCCGACGGCGTCTTCAACGTCGTGCACGGCGGCAAGCCCGCCGTCGACGCGATCCTCACCCACCCCGGCATCGAGGCCGTCTCCTTCGTCGGGTCGACGCCGATCGCCAAGTACGTGCACGAGCAGGCCACCGCCCACGGCAAGCGCGTCCAGGCCCTCGGCGGCGCCAAGAACCACGCCGTCGTCCTGCCCGACGCCGACCTGGAGTTCGCCGCCAACCACATCACCGCCGGCGCCTACGGCTCGGCCGGCGAGCGCTGCATGGCCGTCTCGGTGGCCGTCGCGGTCGGCGACGCCGCCGACGCCCTGGTCGAGGTGCTGGAGCGCAAGGCCCGCGAGATCAAGGTCGGTCCCGGTGACGTCGCCGGCACCGACATGGGCCCGCTGGTCACCAAGGTCGCGCAGGAGCGCGTCGAGAACGCCGTCGGCGTCGCCGCCACGCAGGGCGCCACCGTCGTCGTCGACGGCCGCGGACTCAAGGTCGACGGACACGAGGACGGCTTCTTCACCGGCCCGTCCCTCCTGGACCACGTCACCACCGAGATGGACGCCTACAAGGAGGAGCTGTTCGGCCCGGTGCTGGCCGTCGTCCGCGCCGACTCCCTCGACCAGGCGATCGATCTGATCAACGCCAACCCCTACGGCAACGGAACGGCCCTGTTCACCGCCTCCGGCGAGGCCGCCCGTCGCTTCCAGCGCAACATCAAGGTCGGCATGATCGGCATCAACGTGCCGGTGCCCGTCCCGATGTCGTACTACTCCTTCGGCGGCTGGAAGGACTCGCTCATCGGCGACTCCCCCATCCACGGTCCCGAGGGCCTGCGCTTCTACACCCGCCCCAAGGTGGTCACCACCCGCTGGCCGCAGCCCGCCCAGCAGGTCACCGCCGGTTTCAACTTCCCCACCTCCAACTGAGATTCCCCACCGGGACTTTTCGAAAGGCACCACCATGACCACCTCGGGCAAGCCCCTTTCCGTCGCCGTGATCGGCGCGGGTATGGCCGGTCGCAGCCACGCCGCCGGATACCGCAACGTCAACACCGTCTTCGGCGCCGGTCTGCCGCCGGTGCGGTTGGCAGCGATAGCCGATGCCAACGTGGCGCTCGGCGAGGACGCCGCCCGGCGTTACGGCTTCGAGAAGGCGCTCCCGAGCTGGGAGGCCGTCGTCGAGGACCCGACGATCGACGCGGTCAGCATCGTCGTGGGCAACGCCCTGCACCGCCCGATCGCGGAGGCGCTGGTCGCCGCGGGCAAGCACGTGCTGTGCGAGAAGCCGCTGGCCGGTTCGCTGGAGGACGCCCGCGCGATGGCCGAGCTGGAGCGCTCCGCCGAGGTCGTGACGGCCGTCGGGTACACCTTCCGCCGCTCGCCCGGCATCGCCGGCATCCGTGACCACGTGCAGCGCGGTGAGCTGGGTGACCTCACCCTGTTCAGCGGGCGCTACTGGTGCGACTACGCGACCGACCCGCGCGGTCCGCTGAGCTGGCGCTTCAAGGGCGACGCCGGTTCGGGTGCGCTCGGTGACGTCGGTTCGCACGTGATCGACGCCGCCGAGTACGTCGCCGGTCCGATCGTGTCCGTCTCGGGCGCCGTCCTCTCGACGCAGATCGCCAAGCGTCCGCTGCCGCTGGGCGCGGTCGTCGGGCACAACGCCGCTCCCGTCTCCGACGAGTTCGGCGAGGTGGAGAACGAGGACACCGCGTCCTTCACCGCCACCTTCGCCTCGGGCCTGGTCGGCACCTTCTCGGTGACGCGCACCGGCTTCGGTCTGCCCAACGGGCTCGCCTTCGACGTCCTGGGCGTCGGCGGCCGGGCCGCGTTCGACCAGCACCGGCCCGCCGAGTACCTCTTCGACGACGCCCAGCCCGACGCCCGTACGCGCGGCGCCCGGCAGATCATCGTGGGCCCGAACCTGCCGTACTTCGCGGGCGGCGTCCCGATGGAGGCGCCGGGTGTCGGCGCGAGCAACGCCGACAACTTCACCTACCAGGCCCGCGCCTTCCTCGACCAGGTCGCCGGCGTCACCGAGCCGCTGCCGGCCTGCGCCACCTTCGCCGACGCGCTGCGGACGATGGAGATCATCCAGGCCGTCGTCGCCTCCGCCCGCAACGACGGCGCGGCCGTCGCCGTTCCGCCCGTCGCCTGACGTCCCGCACGCATCCAAGGAGCACCCACATGGCCCTCAAGCTCGGCGCCTACACCGCCTGTCTGCACGACCGGCCCCTCACCGAGGCCCTCGACGTCCTCAAGGAGAACGGTCTGACCTCGGTGGAGGTCAACACCGGCGGCTTCATCCCCTCCCCGCACTGCCCGGTCGACCTGCTGCTGTCCTCGGCCACCGCCCGCGAGGAGTACCTGGCGACCTTCGCCGAGCGCGGGATGGAGCTGACCGGGCTCAACTGCAACGGCAACCCGCTCAACCCGCTGCCCGGCGTCGGCCCGAAGCACGCCGACGATCTGCGGCGCACGATCCGGCTGGCCGGTCTGCTCGGTGTGAAGCACGTGGTCACCATGTCCGGCACGCCGGGCTCCGACCCCGACGCCAAGTACCCGTCCTGGGTCGTCAACCCGTGGGACGGCGTCTACATGGACGTCCTGGACTACCAGTGGGGCGTGGCCGTCGAGTTCTGGAAGGAGATCGACGCGCTGGCCCGGGAGAACGACGTCCGGGTCGCCATCGAGATGCACCCGCACAACATCGTGTTCTCGCCGGTCACCCTGAAGCGGCTGGTCGACGCGGGCGGTCTGACGAACGTCGGCGCGGAGATGGACCCGTCGCACCTGATGTGGCAGGGCATGGACGTCATCGCGTCCATCAAGTGGCTGGGCCCGCTGGTGTTCCACGCGGCCGCGAAGGACGCGACGCTCTGCCCGGGCGCCGACATCCGCGGGGTGCTGGACACCTCGTTCACCCGGGTGCCCTCCGACGACCCCGGCAAGGTGCCCACCGGCTACGGCTTCTGGTGCAACGCCTGGCCGGAGAACCCGGCCTGGAAGTTCGTCGCCGTCGGCAACGGCAACGGCGTCCCGTTCTGGACCGAGTTCCTGCGCGCCCTCGCCGAGATCGACCCGGACATGGCCGTGAACATCGAGCACGAGGACGCCGCCTACTCGCAGACCGAGGGGCTCGCCCTGGCCGCGAAGAACCTGCACAGCGCCGCGGTCGGCCTGTAACCCGCTCCCCCGCGTGGCCCCGTGACCGTCTGCGGTCCCGGGGCCACGCCTTCGTGCATCGCCGATCCACGGACCGATCGGCTAGCGGCGGGCCCGCTGGTGGACGGTGGCCAGGAGCAGGTTGGGGTCCTGCCGGGTGAAGTACGCCGCGCTGGGGACGTAGGCGGTGCGGCCGCGTACGGCCACGGAGGTGGGGTTGGACAGCCCGTCCTGTCGGGTGAGGACGACCGTGTGGGTGCCGTCCGGGCGTACGCGGGCGACCTGGTTGCCGCCGATCAGGGCGACGAGGGCGGTGTCGCGGTGGCGCTCGACGAAGGCGAAGTCGTCGATCCCGTACAGCCCGGTGGCCCGGGTCTGGATCGGGGCCGGGAAGCCGTTCTGGAGTACCCGGATGCGCAGCAGGGTGCCGGTGGCGGAGTTGGACACCCAGACGGCGTTGCGGTGGAACTTGAGGCCGTTGGCTCCGACGCCGGCCGCGGGGCGACCGTCCGAGTGCGTCGCGGTGACCGGTTGGAGGGCGGTTCCGACGGCCCATGCGGTGGGTGTGCCGCCCGAGCTCGGGACGCGCCAGACGGTGCCGAGCACCGAGTCCGCCGCGTAGAGCACGCCTCGGCGTTCGTCGAGGGCGAGGCCGTTGGGGAACCCGTTCGGCGGGAGCTGTGCGATCTGTCGGGGGGTGCCGCCGCCGCGGGGGATGCGCCAGATGCCGGTCTCGCTGGTGCCGGTGGCGTAGTTGACGTAGAGGGTGCCGTCGTATGCGCGGGCGATGCCGAGGACGATGGCCGCGCCGACGACGGGGGTGTGCGGGTTGGCCACGGCGGGCAGCGTCGCGAGGATGCGCGTCCCGCGGGTGCGGCTGATGTTGGCGACCTGCCTGGCGTTCGAGAAGGTCAGGTCGGCGGAGCCATCGGGTTCGAGGGCGATGTTCTCCGGTGTCTGTCCTGCGGCGAAGTCGAAGTGGGCGACCACGCGTGGATCGGTGACGGGCGGCTCGCCGCCCGAGGCGGGCGCCGTGGCCAGCAGGCTCAGGGCGAGAACGGCGGCGGTGACGCCCGCCGACCGGGTGAGTCGGGGCATGGACCTCTCCTTGAAGGGGAGCGGAAAGCGCCGCGGTGCGGCGGCCAGACGACCATGGCTGTGCGCTGGCTGCGACCGCCGCAGTCGCGGCCGGGAGGTCGCCCGCGTGGCGCAGGGCTTGGAGCCGCCTGCGGCTCACGCGAGTGACGCCGTATGCACCAGACTGTGCCGTGCGGACAATCGCTCTTCGGACCATCATCCAGAAAGAAGTGCAGTGTGATCATCTTCGGCACCAAGGGATACCTCTACCAGCTGGCGATACTGACGCTGGTGTGCGGACACTGCGGCAACCCTTCCGCGCACACGCTCAGGAAGCGGGTCACGAAGTTCACGCTGTTCTTCGTGCCGCTGTTCCCGATCTCGACGAAGTACGCGACGCAGTGCACGTTCTGCGGTGCGGAGCAGAAGGTGACGAAGGAGCAGGCCGACCAACTGCTGGCGCAGGGCGCGGGCGGCGTCGGCGGCCAGGCGTACGGGCAGCCGCAGCAGCAGCCGTACCAGCACTGACGTCCCGGACGCCGATGGCCTACGGGGTGAGGCCGGCCCGGTCGCAGGCGGCCCGGAGGTGCGGGGTGCAGATCTGGGCGACGGTGTAGAGGCCGTCCTCGACGAGGATCGGCTCGATGTCGTCGACCGTCACGGCGACCGGCGTGAGCAGGACCGCCGGGATGTCTTCGTCGGTGGGGCTGTCGACGGTCGTGGTGGCGTTGCCGCGGGGGTCCTCGCCGCGGCCGGCGGCGACGGCCATGGCGGCGACGGCGGCCGCTTCCTTCTCGAACGGTTTGTACACCGTCATGTACTGCTCGCCCTTGACGATGCGCCGCACGGCGTCGAGGTCGGCGTCCTGGCCGGTGACGGGCGGGAAGTCGGTGACGCCGGCGCTCTTGAGGGCGGCGACGACGCCGGCCGCGATGGAGTCGTTGGCCGCCAGGACGCCGTCGATCCGGTCCGGGCCGAGGGCGGCGATGGCTGCGGACATGTTGGTGTGGGCGTTCTGGGTGCTCCAGTCCAGGGTGTCGTAGGACCTGCCGATCCTCACCTTGCCGGCGAGGACGGACAGCGCGCCGTTGCGGTACAGGGCCGCGTTGGGGCTGGTGGGGTCGCCGTTCACCATGACGATGTCGCGGCCCTCGTTCCGCTGCTCCATGGCCTTCAGGAGCGCCTCGCCCTGGAGTCGGCCGACCTGGCGGCCGTCGAAGCTGACGTAGCCGGTGATGGGGCCCTCGGCGAGGCGGTCGTAGGCGATGACGGGGACGCCCGCGCGGCGCGCCTCCTGGATCGAGGAGCGCATCGCCCGGGTGTCGGCGGCGTCGAGGATCAGGACCTCGGCGCCCTTGGTGACCATGGACATCAGCTGTTGTCGCTGTCTGGTCACGTCGTTCTCGGCGTTGGCGTACTCCACCGTGCAGGCGGGGCACAGCGTCTTCACCTTCGACTGGATCAGCGGCCGGTCCGCGTGTTCCCAGCGGGGGACGGCGCGGCTGGGGAGCAGCAGGCCGACGGTGAAGCCTTCTCCCGCGGTCGGCTCCTGGTCTCCGCCGCAGGCGGCGAGGGGCAGCGCCATGAGTGCCGCGACGAGCGCGGCGACGAGGTGCCTGCGACGGTTCGGACGGTTCTTCACGGCTCTCCCCCTGGTACGGCGATCTCGCTGCACACCTGTTTGCCGCCGGCCACGGGGATCGTGACGAAGGACTCCGACATGGCCTCGACCAGCAGCAGGCCGCGGCCGCCGGTGGCCTCCCAGTCGACGATCACGGGCTTGGCGGGTGCGCGCGGCGAGGAGTCGCTGACGCAGACGCGGATCCGGTCGCCGCGCAGGGTCAGGTCGAGACGGACCGGGCCCTGGGTGTGCACGAGGGCGTTGGTGACGAGTTCGGAGACGACCAGCAGGACGGCGTCGCCCGTCTCCGGGATGCTCCAGCGGCGCAGGGTGCGGGCGGTGAAGCGGCGGGCGTGCATGACGGCGTCGGGCAGCCGCCACACCATCCAGCCGGCCCGGATGGGTCGGGTCTTCATGCCGTCGTAGCGCAGGAGCAGCAGCGCCACGTCGTCCTCGCGGCGGCCGGCGTCGCCGAGGAGTTCGTCGGCCATCTTGCCGAGGTCGCCGGGGTCGGCGGCGGCGAGGGCGACGCGGGTGCGGTGCATGCCCTCGTCCAGGGGCAGGTCGGCGGCCTCGACCAGGCCGTCGGTGACCAGGGCGAGGACCGTGGCGGGGGCCAGTTCGACGGCCGTCATGGGGAACTCGGCCTCGGCGAGGATGCCCAGCGGGGGTCCGCCCGCGACCTCGACCTCCTCGGTGGCGCCGTCGGGCAGGCGCAGCATGGGTGCGAGGTGGCCGGCGCGGACGAAGAGGGTGTTGCCCTCCTCCATGTCGAGTTCGGCGTAGCAGCAGGTGGCGAAGAGGTCGGTCTCCATGCCGACGAGGAGCCGGTTGGCGTGCGAGACGACCACGTCGGGCGGGTGGCCCTCCATGGCGTAGGCGCGGACCGCGGTGCGCATCTGGCCCATGATCGTGGCGGCTCCGGCGCTGTGTCCCTGGACGTCTCCGATGACCAGGGCGACCCGGTCCTCGGAGAGGGCGATGACGTCGTACCAGTCGCCGCCCACCTGGAGGCCGCGTCGGGCGGGCAGGTAGCGGGCGACGGCGGTGCCGCCGGGGAGTTCGGGCAGCCGCCGGGGCAGCAGACTGCGCTGGAGCATCGTGGCGAGTTCCTGCTCGGCGTCGTGGGCGTGGGCGCGTTTGAGCGCCTGGCCGACGAGGGCGGCGGTGGCGGTGAGCAGGGAGCGTTCCTCGGGGGCGAAGTCGTGCGGTCGGTCCCAGCCGACCAGGCAGACTCCGGCGACCTGGCCTTTCGCGGGGAGCGGCAGGACGGCGAGTCCGCCGGTGCCGATGCCGGCCAGGCCGGGTTCGAGGAGCGTGTCGGCGGGCCAGAGGTCCATGCGGCCGTCGCGCAGGGCGGCCTGGAGGGTGGGCAGGGCGCGCAGGGATGCGTCGGGCCATTCGGTGCGCCACTCGGAGCGCCAGGTCGGCGGCCAGGCGGTGGGCTGGGGCGGGTCGAGGACGGTGACCATGAGGCGGTCGTCCTGCAGTGCGGCGAGGGCCACGCGGTCGGCGGCCAGCGGCTCGCGCAGGGCGGCGACCACGACGCGGCCGACGTCTCGGACGGTCGCGGCGTCGTCGAGGGCGGCGGTGAGCCACTGGATCCTGGAGACGTCGTCGCCGCCGCGGCGCAGGACGGGGGTGGCCGTCACCACGCCGATCAGCTGTTCCGGTCCGTCGGCGGCGCCCGCGGCGACCCGGCAGCTCAGGCTGAGCCAGCGCATCTCGCCGGCGGGGCCGCGCACCCGGAACTCCAGGTCGCGTCGGCCGGAGGCCTCGTCGGAGGGCTCCAGGACGGACATGAGGGCGTGCATGTCCTCGGGGAGGGCATGGGAGAGCAGGGTGTCGGCCTTGCCGTCGAAGTCGTCCGGGGTGATGCCCACGAGTTCGAGCAGCGTGTCGTCGGCGTCGATGAGGCCGGTGTCCGGGACGAGGACGAAGGAGCCGACGCGCAGGCTGCGCAGTGCGGGGCCGAGCAGCGGCGTCGGCGTCGGTGGGTCGGCGCCCGGCTGGAGGAGGCCTGCGACCGCGTCGGCGTATCGCTCGAGGAAGCGGCGTTGCTCGTTCTCGAAGCCGTCCTGTGTGGCGCTCAGGACCAGGAGGCAGCCGAGGCGTCCGCCCTGCGGGCCGAGGGGGAGCGCGCCGAGGGAAGGTGCGTCGGCCGGGGCCTCGGGGGTCAGCCAGAGGGGGTGGTCGGTGCGGAAGGCGCGGGCCGCGGGCGAGTCACCGGACAGGGGGAGGCGCTCCGGCGGGCCCGCTCCGGAAGGGGTGCCTCCGGACGCGTCCACCAACCGAAGCTCTTCGGTGCCGGCACTGGGCGCGTAGACCGCTGCCAGTATCACTCCGGCGAAGGCCAGGGCCCGGTCGAGGCATGTCCGCAACGTACCTCCCGTCCTGCCGCAGGTGCCGACCGGTTGAGATCGACGCACCCACCCACCAGAATCGCATATACGGATCAACCAGACATATCCACCTTATTGTCATCTATGACAGGTATCGCAGATGAAGGCCTGCATACGGGACACAGCCGCCACGGTGACCGCGTTCTCCACCGCGGTCGTCCTGGCGGCCTGCGGGGCGGGTGCCGGGACCGACTCCGACGGGGAGGAGGGACCGCGCATCGGCCTGCTGCTGCCGGACGCCACCACGGCGCGCTGGGAGGCACAGGACAGACCCCTGCTGGAGAAGAGGATCGAGGAGCTGTGCGACACCTGCGTGGTCGAAAACACCAACGCCAAGGGCGATGTCGCCCTCCAGCAGGAACAGATGGACTCCATGGTCACCAAGGGCGTCGACGCCATCGTGCTGGTGGCCGTGGACGCCCGCTCGCTCCGCCCGGCGGTCACGAAGGCGCACGAGGCGGGCATCCCCGTCATCGCCTACGACCGGCTCGCCGAGGGCCCGATCTCGGGCTACGTCTCCTTCGACGGGGTGGAGGTCGGCCGGCTCCAGGGCCGGGCCCTGCTGACGGCGATGGGCGACAAGGTGCCCGGCGCCCAGATCGTCATGATGAACGGCGATCCCAGCGACCCGAACGCCAAGGCGTTCGAGAAGGGCGCGCTGTCGGTGCTGAGCGGGAAGGTGCGGATCGGCAAGGCCTACGACACCCCGCAATGGCGGGCGGAGACCGCGCACATGAACATGTCCGGGGCCCTCGCCGCGCTGGGCGCCGACGCCATCGACGGGGTCTACGCGGCCAACGACGGCCTCGCCGGCGGGAGCATCGCCGCCCTCAAGGCCAACAAGGTCTCCCCGCTGCCCCCGGTCACCGGGCAGGACGCCGAGCTCTCGGCGCTGCGCCGGATCGTCGGCGGCGAGCAGTACATGACGGTCTTCAAGCCGTTCGGGCCCGAGGCTGCCGCGGGCGGCGCGATGGCCGTGGCGGCGGCCCGCGGGCAGAGCCTCGACCCGGTGGCCACCGGCGAGGTGCCGACCCGCGGCGGCGAGGCGGTCGCGTCCGTGCTGCTCACCCCGGTGTCGGTGACGGTCGACAACATGGCGCAGACCGTCGTGAAGGACGGCCTGCACACCGTCCGGCAGATCTGCACTCCCGAGCTCCGGGCCGCCTGTGCCAAGGCCGGACTCATCTGACCCGGAATCCTCCGACCCGGAATCCTCCGATCCGGACTCGCCCGATCCGGACTCGCCCGATCCGGACTCATCCGACCCTGACTCGTCCGACGCCGCATCGGCCCGCCCTCGGGAAGGAGTTGGTCTCCGTGCCGGGTCTTCCCTTGCTGGCGCTGCGGGGCGTGTGCAAGCGCTTCGGCGTCGTCGAGGTCCTCACGGACATCGAGCTGGAGATCCACGCCGGCCAGGTCGTCGCGCTCCTCGGGGACAACGGGGCCGGCAAGTCGACCCTGGTCAAGGTGATCTCCGGGGTCGCCCCGGCGGAGCGGGGCGTCATCGAGTGGCAGGGCCGGCCGGTCCACATCAGACGCCCGCACGACGCCCGGGACCTGGGCATCGCCACCGTCTACCAGGACCTCGCGCTGTGCGGGAACCTCGACGTCGTCGGAAACCTGTTCCTCGGCCGGGAGATCCGCAGGTTCGGGTTCCTCGACGAGATGGAGATGGAGCGCCGCACCCGGCAGCTGCTGGAACGGCTGACCAAGGGGATGCCCGATCTGCGCGGCCCCGTCGTCTCGCTCTCCAGCGGGCAGCGGCAGACGGTGGCCATCGCCCGCTCGCTCCTCGGCGACCCGCGGGTCCTCCTGCTGGACGAGCCGACCGCCGCGCTGGGCTTCGAGCAGACCACCGAGGTCCTCGACCTCGTCGACCGGTTGCGCGACCGCGGTCTGGGCGTCCTGCTCATCAGCCACAACATGGGTGACGTGAAGGCTCTCGCGGACCGCGCCGCGGTGCTGCGCCTGGGGCGCAACAACGGCTTCTTCGACGTGAACACCGCCTCGCAGGAGCAGATCATCTCGTCCATCACCGGCGCCACGGAGAACGCCCCCCGCCGGCCGGCCGCCCGGGAGGCGGGGTGGGAATGAGCATGCGGGCCGTCGTCCGTGGCGTGCGGAGCGGGGTGGCGGTCTTCCGGCGCAAGTGGAGCGCCGGTGAACTGGGATCGCTCCCCGTGGTCCTCGTCCTGGCCGTCGTCTGGATCACCTTCCAGTCCCTCAACGAGAACTTCCTCTCGCCCCGGAACCTGTCCAACCTCAGCGTGGACATCGTGGGGACGGGTCTGATCGCGGTCGGCATCGTCTTCGTGCTGCTGCTCGGCGAGCTCGATCTGTCCGTCGGCTCGGTCAGCGGCCTGGCGGCGGCCGTGTTCGCGGTGCTGAACGTGAACAACGGGGTGCCGGAGTGGCTCGCGCTGATCGTCGCGGTGCTCGCGGGCACCGTGGCGGGGACCGTCCAGGGCTACTCCATCGCCAGGACCCGGGTGCCGGCGTTCGTGGTCACGCTCGCCGGGCTGCTCACCTGGAACGGCCTGATGCTCGCCGTCCTCGGCGACAGCGGCACCGTCAACCTCGACGAGAACGGGCTGGTCGCCCGGTTGACCAGCTACTACTTCACCCAGGACGCCGTCGCCTACGGCCTGGCGGCGCTCGCCGTGGGCGCGGTCTTCCTCGTCTCCGACCGGGACCGGCGGCGGCGCAGGGCCGTCGGCATGCCGCACCGTTCGCTGAGCGACATCGTGGTGCGCACCGGCGGTCTCGCGGCGGTCGCGTTCACCATCGCCTATCTGCTCAACCGCTTCCAGGGCCTGCCGCTCGCCCTGCTCGTCTTCCTGGCGGTGGTGGCCGGCCTCGACGTACTGCTCCGCCGCACGCGCTACGGACGGCAGGTCTACGCGCTCGGCGGCAGCATCGAGGCCGCCCGCCGCGCCAGCCTCAACGTGACCTGGGTGCAGACGGCGGTGCTCGCGACCTCGGGCACGATGGCCGCGATCGGCGGTCTGTTCCTCGCCTCCCGCATCACCTCCGTGAGCCAGAGCTCCGGCTCGGGCGTGCTGCTCGTCAACGCCATCGCGGCGGCCGTCATCGGCGGCACCAGTCTGTTCGGCGGGCGCGGCACGACCTGGTCGGCGGTGCTCGGCATGCTGGTCATCCAGTCGATCGCCTCGGGCATGGCCATCACCGACACTCCCCCGGCCGTCCAGTTCGTGATCACGGGCGGGGTGCTGTTCGCCGCGGTCGTCATCGACGCACTGTCACGCCGCACCCAGGAGGCCCACGGACGGGCTTGACCGGGGTGCCCCTCGGCGGGCGTTCGGCGTAGTGTGGCCCCCGATCGTTTTGGTGAAAGTTGCACCACTTTTTTGAACGCAACTGAACGCGGCGCCGTCGACGCGTCGTATTGAGGGGTGCCGGCGCGTCATGCGCGAGGGGATCCAGAGGCGATAGGACAAGCGTGCCGAACAACTCACCCACAACGGAGGGACGGAGAAGGTCCCTCACCCGCAACTGGCCCGTGGGCAGGCGGCTGCGGGCCGTTCTGCTGATCCCGGTGCTCGTCGCCCTCGTGCTCGGGGGTGTGCGGGTGAAACGTTCGGTCGACACCTGGCAGGACGCCGACGACGCGGTCCGCGTGGCCGAACTGGTCCAGGCGGCGAACAAATACGCGAGTGACGCGATCAACGAGCGCGATGTCTCGGTCATCCCGCTGGTCACGGAGAAGAAGGCGACGGACACGGTCGTCCAGGCCCGGAAGGTCACCGACGCGGACGCCAAGGCGTTCGACGCGGCGGTCACCCGGATACCGAAGAACCCCGGACTCCTGCGCCGCGTGGAGCTGGTGCGCAACGGCGAGAAGCAGCTCACCGCCGTGCGGAGCGCCGCGTTCACCTCCCGGATGTCCGGGGTGCAGACCGAGGAGAGCTACCACACCATCCAGCACCCCCTGATGGAGATCTCGAACGAACTGGGCTACGGCAGCACCAACCAGGCAAGCTTCGGCCGCACGCTCTACACCATCTCCCTCACCCAGGCGGCCGAGTCCCTGATCCGGTCCATCGGCACACACCTGCTGGTGGAGGACCGCGACAGCCTCGCCGAAGGCGAACTCCAGGCCCAGCTCGCCTCGTTCCGCTCCTACGCCTACCTGGAGCAGGTCGGCCTCCAGGAGTTCGCGGGCGCCGGCACCACCGAGGACATGGCGCGGCTCCAGCAGGCGCTGGCCGACGCCGAGGCCAAGGGGAAGCAGCAGACCGCCGAGGCCGCCGCGAAGGCCGAGGCGGCGGGGCAGACGTTCGTCACCCCGCCCGCCATCGACGAGATGATCACCGAGATCGCCACCGGGAAGCCGGCCACCGAACTGGCCGAGCAGGGCATCACCCCCGAGTCGTTCTTCGGCGCGTCCACCCTGGGCTTCGACGCCTACCGCGGCATTCAGGTGAACCTCACCGACTCCGCGCTCGCGAGCGCCCAGGACATCGCCGACGACGCCCGCCGCGACGCCATCGTCAACGCCGCGCTCGTGCTCGCCGCGGTGCTCGCCGCGTTCCTCCTCGCCTCCTGGGTGGCCCGCACGATGAGCACCGGCATGCGCCGGCTCAGCGCCTCCGCGATCGAGATCTCCGGCCAGCGGCTGCCGGCCCTGATCGACCAGTTGTCGCAGACCGACCCCGGCCAGGTGGACACCCGGGTCACCCCGATCGCGATCAACACCACCGACGAGATCGGCGAGGTCGCCCGGGCCTTCGACCACGTCCACCGCGAGGCCGTCCGGCTCGCCGCCGAGCAGGCCCTGCTGCGCGGCAACATCAACGCGATCTTCACCAACCTCTCGCGCCGCAGCCAGTCCCTGATCGAGCGTCAACTGGCCCTGATCACCAGCCTGGAGGACAACGAGACCGACCCGGAGCAGCTGGAGAACCTCTTCCGGCTGGACAGCCTCGCCACCCGCGTGCGCCGCAACGGCGAGAACCTCCTGGTGCTCGGCGGCGAGAAGCCCGCCCAGCAGTGGAACCAGCCCCTTCCCCTGGTCGACGTCCTGCGCGCGGCCTCGTCGGAGGTGGAGCAGTACGAGCGCATCCGGTTCGCCGGCATCCCGGAGGCCCAGATCCACGGCCGGGCCGTGACCGACCTGGTGCATCTGCTCGCCGAACTGCTGGAGAACGCCACCGTGTTCTCCTCCCCGCGCTCGGAGGTGCGGGTGACCGCCGTCCGGCTCCCCGACGGCCGGATCATGATCGAGATCCATGACGAGGGCATCGGGCTGGAGGCGGACGACTTCGCGGTCATCAACCACAAGCTGGCCAACCCGCCGACCGTGGACGTCGACATCTCCCAGCACATGGGACTGTTCGTGGTCGGCAGACTCGCCGAACTGCACGGCATCCGCGTCCAGTTGCGCCCGTCCGGCGAGAAGTCCGGCACGACGTCCCTCGTCATGCTGCCCGACACGATCGCCCATCGCTCGCCCGACGCCCAGCCCGACTCCGACACCCTGGCCCTGGCGCTCGTCAAGACCGTCCCGGCGTCCCGGTACCCGGGCGGCGCGGCGGCTCTGGGCCTGATGGACTCCGGCGACGCGTTCACGGACTTCGAGGCGTGGCAGGACGAGTCGGCCAGGGCGCGGTCCGCCCAGGAGGCTCCGGCCGAGGAGGTCCGGCCGCGGCGGCTTCCCCGGCGGGCGTCCGGAGGCGGCCGCCGGCAGCGCCCCGACGGAAACTGAGCGCGCTCCTCCCGCTGTACGGCGCTCTTGCTCTGCACGGCGCCTCGGTTCTGCACGGTGCCTTCGTTCCGCACAGCGCCGTCGTTCCGCACGACGCTCCAGGTCTGTGCGGGACACGCCGCCGGATGGCCCATCTCGCCGGTTCTCGGGCCATCCGGTCATAACGTGCACAATATGAAGAAATGCCATATCGCATACCTGGCGTGCACCGCGGCGCTCCTCGGGACCGGGCTCGGCGCAGCTCCGCCCGCCCCCGGACACGTGGTCCATCTGGTCCAGCCCGGGGACTCGATCCAGAAGGCGGTGGACCGGGCCGAACCGGGCGACACCGTGCTGCTGGCCGCCGGCACCTACCACGAGAGCGTCGACGTGAAGACGCACGGGCTGACCCTGCGCGGCATGGGGCGCGACACCGTGCTCCAGCCGGCGGCCAAGGCCAAGACCAACCCCAAGTCCAAGACCAAGAAGGCGGTCGGCGCCTGCGCCGCGGGCGGCAACGGCATCTGTGTCGTCGGCACCAAGGCCCACCCCGTCGAGGACGTCACCGTCGCCTCCCTGACCGTCTCCGGCTTCACCAAGAACGGCGTCTACGCCATGGCCGCCGACGCGCTGACGGTGCGCAACGTCACCGCGGTGAAGAACGGGGTGTGGGGCATCGCCCAGGAGGCCTCCCGCCACGGCGAGTTCCGGGGCAACACCGCCCGCGACAACGGCGACGCGGGGCTGTTCCTCGCCAACAGCGTCACGCAGGAGCTGGGCGCCACGGACTCCGAGGGAACGGTCGTCGAGCACAACCGGCTGGAGGGCAACCGGATCGGCGTCACCGTGCGCCGGCTGCGCAACCTCACCCTCGCGCGCAACCACCTCACCGGCAACTGCGCGGCGGTGTTCGTCGTCGGCGACGAGAACAAGCCCAAGGCCGGCCGCGTGACCGTCGCCGAGAACCGCATCGTGCGCAACAACAAGTCCTGCCCGAAGACGGCCCGGCTGGACGCCCTGCAGGGCTCCGGCATCGTGCTGACCGGCGCCGAGGACAGCCTGATCACCCGGAACGTCATCGAGGACAACGTCGGCAAGTCCTCGCTGTCGGGCGGCATCGTGCTGTTCAAGAGCTTCGTGGGCACCACCAGCGACCGGAACCGGATCAGCGACAACAGGCTGCGGGGCAACTCCCCGGCCGACCTGGTGAACACGGACACCACCGGCAAGGGCAACACCTTCGTGGGCAACACCTGCAAGGCGTCGAAGCCCGCCGGCCTGTGCTGACCCCGACCGTCTCGTCCCGCACCGGGACTCCCCCACAGAGAAAGAAGGCGGCACATGACAACCGCTGAGACCGCCCCACCGCCGTCCATGCGTCTGCGGGAGCTCGTGTTCGGTGCGGCGTGCGCCGCCGCCGTCCGCTCCTGCGCCCGGCTGGGCGTCGCCGACGCCCTCGGCGACGCCCCCATGACCGTGGAGGACCTCGCCGCCGCGGCGAAGCTCGAACCCCGCCCGCTGCGCAGGCTGCTGCGCGCCCTGACCTGCTACGGCGTCTTCACCGAGCGCCCCGACGGGACATGGGCGCACACCGAGATGTCCCGGCTGCTGCGCGAGGACGACCCGCACAGCCTGCGCAACATCGCCCTGTGGTGCACCGAGCCATGGACCTGGGACGCCTGGCCGAAGCTCGACGAGGCGATGCGCACCGGCAGCAACGTCGTCGAGGACCTCTACGGCAAGGAGTTCTTCACCTACCTCAACGAGGACGCCCCCGAGTCCGCCGAGGTCTTCAACCGGGCCATGACGACCTCCAGCGAGCAGTCGGCGCGCGAGGTCGCCGCCCTGCTCGACCTGTCCGGCAGCACGTCGGTCGCCGACATCGGCGGCGGCCAGGGCCATGTGGTGGCCAGCCTGCTGGACAAGTACCCCTCGATGCACGGCAGCCTGCTCGACCTGCCCCGCGTCGTCGACAACGCCGTGCCCCGGCTGCGCGAGGGCGGCGACCTCGCGCACCGCGCCCGCATCGTGCCGGGCGACGTCCGCGTGGCCGTGCCCGTCCGGGCCGACGTCTACGTCATCAAGAACATCCTGGAGTGGGACGACCAGAGCACGGCCCGCACCCTGGCCAACGTCATCGGCGCGGGCGGACCCGGGACCCGGGTCGTGGTCATCGAGAACCTCGTCGACGACTCGCCGTCGATGCGGTTCAGCACCGCGATGGACCTGATGCTGCTCCTCAACGTCGGCGGGGCGAAGCACACCACCGAGAGCATGGTGAGCCGGCTCACCGAGGCGGGCCTGGTCATCGACGACGTCAGCCCGGTCAACCCGTATCTGCACGCGTTCGACTGCCACGTCCCCGGCTGATCCGGACGCACCCCCGGGAGAACCACCGGCCGCCGGGCCCGCGACGCTGCGGGCCCGGCGGCCGGTGAGGTGTCGTGCGGCGCGGGTCAGCCGGCCCGCTCGCGCTCCCAGAGGTAGAAGCGCTGCGCCATGGCGTCCTTCGGGGAACGCCAGGTCTCGGGGTCGTACGCGCTGACGTACGCGGACAGGCGCTCGCTGACGTCCCGGAACTCGGGATGCCCGGTGATCTTGGCGATGGCGGGCCCGGGTTCGCGCTCGGACTCGATCAGATGCATGTACACATCGCCGAACTGGAAGAGGCTGCGCCGGACGACGCCGACGAGCTGCGGCAGCTCGCCCCGGTCGGAGTCCTCGAAGACCTTGGCGATGTCGGGCGCCGATCCCGGGGCCATCCGGGCGACGATCAGGGCTTGGTGCATGGGGGGACTGTCCTTTGTCCGGCTCAGTCGGTCAGACCGGGCGTGGCGCCGCGTTCGGCGGCGGCCTTCTCGATGCGGTCGCGGATCAGGCCCATCTGGACCTTGGAGTTGCGGTTGATGTTGTCGGTCATCCACTCGTCGTCGACCGGCGCCTCGGGCTTCATCGCGAAGTCCTGCGTCCAGATCATCCGCGTGCCGGCCGGGACCTCCTCGTACCGCCAGTGGATGTTCATGTGGGCGAACGGCCCCGTCTCGACCCGGCGGGCCTTGACGGTGAGCGTCTCGCGGTCCGGCTCGCGCTCGGAGACCCAGCTCCACACGGTGCCGTTCTCGTCCGGGTGCATGGTCAGCCGGAAGGTGGTCCGGCGTCCCTCCCGGGAGAGGATCTCGACGGAGGCGTACTCGCTGAACAGCCGCGGCCAGTTGTCGAGGTCGTTGGTGATCTCCCAGACGAGGTCCAGCGGGGCCGCGATGGTGATCTCGTTCTGTGTGTGTCCGGTCATCTCACGCTCCTGTCATGAGGGCACTGTTGACGAGGTCGAGGAACTCCCGGGGCGACTTGGAGCGTTCGGCGTCGCAGGGCATCGGCGTGCCGTACCGGTTCTCCAGCTCGCCGACGATGCCCAGCAGCCCGAGCGAGTCGACGCCCAGGGTGCCGAAGTCGACGCCGTCCTGCCGGAGTTCGGCCGGGGCGACGGTGCAGCCTGCGGACTTCTTCATGAGTTCGGCCAGCTCTTCCACGGTGATGCGGTCGGTCATGGGTGTTCCTCTCCTCTACTGCTTCGCGCCGCCTCGCTACGAGGCGTCGGTGGCGCCGTGCCGCAGCACCAGCGCCGAGTTCGACCCCATGAGTCCCCGGCTCAGGACCAGTGCCGTACGCACTTCGGCGGTGCGGGCAGTGCCGGTCACGAGGTCGAGGTCATGGCAGATGTCGAAGACATTGGGAGTGGGCGGGATCAGGCCGTGCTCCATGGCGAGCACCGCCGCCGCGGCGTCCATCAGCGGCGCCGCGCAGTACCCCCGGCCGATCCCGGTCTTGGGCGCCGTGACGGGCACCCGGGCGCCGTGCCGGCCGAGGGCGTCGACGATCGCCAGCGCCTCGGCGCGGTCCGCCTCCGGTACGCCGAGGGCGTCGGCGAAGACCACGTCGATCTCCTCGGGGGCGCAGTCGGCCTCCGCCAGGGCTCCGCGAATGGCCTCGGCGAGTCCTTCCCGGGACTCCTCCCAGCGGGAGGCGCCGGTGAAGGTCGCCGCGTGTCCGGCGAGGAGGGCCCGCACCCGCGCACCGCGCGCCCGGGCCACGGACTCCTCCTCCACCACGAGCATCGCGCCGCCCTCCGCGGGCACGAACCCGCAGGCCGAGGCGGTGAACGGGCGGTAGGCGCGGGTCGGTTCGTCGACCGTGCTGAGTTCCTCGTAGCCGAGTTGGCAGACGACCGAGTAGGGGGCGATCGGCGCCTCGGTCGCCCCGGCCACGATCACGTCGGTGCCGCGCACCACGGCCCGCGCCGCGTGTGCGAGGGCGTCCAGGCCGCCCGCCTCGTCGGCCGCGACGACCGAGCAGGGGCCCTTGAAGCCGCGGCGGATGGAGATCTGGCCGGTGCTGGCGGCGTAGAACCAGGCGATGGACTGGTACGGGCCGACGTAACGACTGCCCTTGCCCCACAGCTGCTGCAGCTCGCGCTGTCCGAACTCGCCGCCGCCGGAACCGGCCGCGGTGACCACGCCCACCGAGAACGGCGCGGCCTCGCTGTCGGGCCGGCCGAAGTCGGCGTCCGCCAGCGCGAGGTCGGCCGCGGCCATCGCGAAGTGTGTGAACCGGTCGGTCTGGACGAGGTAGCGCTCCTCGATCGCGGCCGCCGGGTCGAAGTCGCGGACCTGGCCGGCCACCCGCAGCGGCAGGTGCTCGCAGCCTTCGCGGGTCACCCGGTCCAGGACGCTGATGCCTTCCCTGGTGGACTTCCAGAAGGTCTCGGTACTGGCTCCGTTGGGCGCGACCACGCCGATTCCCGTGACGGCCGCGCGCCGTGGAAGGGGTTCGCTCATCGTGTCTTCTCCCTCGGCCGGTTCATGACCACCGCGGACTGGAAGCCGCCGAACCCGCTGCCCACCGACAGCACGCTGGCCAGCTTCCGCTCGCGGGCCACCTTCGGGACGTAGTCCAGATCGCACTCGGGGTCGGGCGTCTCGTAGTTCGCGGTCGGCGGTACGACCTGGTGGGCCAGCGCCAGCACACAGGCGACGAGTTCGATCGCCCCGATCGCGCCCAGGGAGTGGCCCACCATCGACTTGATGGAGCTCATGGGGGTGCCGTAGGCGTGCCGACCCAGGACCCGCTTCACGGCGGCGGTCTCGTGGCGGTCGTTCTGCTTGGTGCCCGACCCGTGCGCGTTGACGTAGTCGATCGCCGTGGCGTCGACCCGGGCGTGGTCGAGGGCGTCCTCGATGGCCCGGGCCATTTCCAGGCCCTCGCTGGTCAGGCCGGTCATGTGGTAGGCGTTGCCGAAGGTGGCGTACCCGCCGAGCTCGCAGTACACGTGCGCGCCGCGGGCCCTGGCGTGCTCCAGCTCCTCCAGGACGAGCACCGCGCCGCCCTCGCCCATGACGAACCCGTCGCGGTCGGCGTCGAAGGGACGCGAGGCGTGCGCGGGGTCGTCGTTGTTGGAGGAGGTGGCCTTGATCGCGTCGAAGCAGGCCATGGTGATCGGGGAGATCGGCGAGTCCGAGGCGCCGGCTATGCATATGTCGGCCCGGCCCTCCTCCACGGTGTGGAAGGCGTAGCCGACCGCGTCGAGGCCGGAGGTGCAGCCCGTGGAGACCGTCTGCACCGGCCCGCGGGCCCCGAACCGCTCGGCGACCGTCGAGGCGAGCGTGCTGGGCGAGAACGCCCGGTGCAGTTGCGGGGCCGCCTCGCGGTGGTCGACGTCCCAGCGCTGCCCGCCGTGGCTGACCTTGACGTAGTCGTTCTCCAGCCGGGTGGTGCCGCCCACCGCGGTGCCCAGCGAGACGCCGACTCGCCAGGGGTTCTCGGCCGCCATGTCGAGACCGGCGTCCCGTACCGCCTCGTCGCCGGCGACCAGGGCGAACTGGATGTAGCGGTCGCACCGTTCGACGTCCTGCGCGTCCAGCCCGAGGGCCGTCGGCTCGAAGTCGCACTCGGCGGCGATCCGCGACCGCAGGCCGCTCGGGTCGAAGAAGGTGATGCCGCGCGTCGCCGTCCGCCCCTCGGTGAGGAGCTTCCAGAACGCCGGGACGCCTATGCCGCCGGGGGCGACGATGCCTATGCCGGTGACCGCCACACGACGCCCGGTCATGAGCGGACCACGGCTTCGGCGTCGCTCTCCTCGGTGTCGACGTGACCGAGCGGCGGGCTCGGGGCCAGCGGGCCGAGGTGGAACACCATGCGGGCCTCGACGTTCCCGACGTTGCGGAAGCGGTGCCGCATGTGGGCGGGGATCATCAGTCCCTGCTCGGGCTGCAGCGCCACGGCCTCGCCGTCCAGGTCCACCTCCAGCTGCCCGCAGACGACGTACACGAACTCCTCGGAGTACGGGTGGTAGTGCTCAGCGATGCGGTCGCCGGGCTTGATGAGGGCCAGGCCCATGAAACCGCTGGTCGAGCCGACCGTGACCGGGGTGAGCATGGCGCGCAGATCGCCGCCGCGCCGGGTGTTCGGCTCGACCTCGCTGAGATCGACGACTCTGGGACGGGATGTGATCACGACGTTCCTCCGATGATGTACTGCGCCGACGTGGGCGGGGCGGGGGCGCCGCCCCGGCCACGTGATGACGAATCAGGCCTCGGGCGACCGGCGGTCGGTGACGAGATCCATACGCGCGAGTTCGAGCAGTCGCGCGAGTCGGGCGTCCTTCGACGCGGACCGGTCCGCGTCGCCGGCGTCGTCCAGCAGCGTCGTCAGCTCGGCCACCTGCTTGGGGTCGGACAGACCGAAGGCCTGTACGGGGTCGGCGGCGTCGAGTCCGCCGCGCACGTCGACCAGCCGTACGACGACGTCGTCGCGCTGGAAGATCGTGCTGCGCAGCACCGGGTTGCGCGCGTCGTCCGCCGCCGCCTCGTCCTGCCGGGCCAGCAGCTCGGCGAGCTTCATGCCGCGGTCGGGACGGGCCGGGTAGTACAGGGCGTACCGCTCGGCCTGCGCGTCCTGCCGGTCCGCCGTCACATGGTGGACGGCGGGCAGCGCGGCCCGGGTGAAGAACACCCGGGCGGACTCCGGATCGTTGAGGTCCCGGTCCTGCTCCAGATGGGGGTTGATGGCCTCCTCGACGGCCCGCACCTCGGGCTGCCGGGACACGTGCCGCAGTGCGGAGAGCAGGTCGCCCCGCACCTCGATGGCCCGCACCACCCGGTTGCCGTGCATGAACAGCGAGGTGCGGCACAGCCGGGTGGTGTCGTCGACCTGCGGCTCGGGCGAGGCGTAGTCGGCGAGGATCTTGGCGACGATCTCCTCGCTGCCCGGCTTGACGGTGAAGGTGAGCGCGTGCCGGATCATGCCGTCGCCGATCCTGGGCGAGGTCTGGAGCCGGCGCTTGCCCGCGTCGGCGGCCGCCGCCGGGCCGCCGGTCTCGCGGACCACGTGGAAGCGCAGCGACCTGGTGTCACGGACGCAGCTGTGCAGCGGCTCCACCATCCGCACGTGCTCCTCGCTGTTGACCCACGCGAGGAACGGCGGGGCGCTCTCCCATTCACTGGTGATGAGCCACTGGGAGGGGTTCTCGATGGACTGGCAGAGCTGGTCGCTGACATGCCCGGGGACGGACGCGACCTGGTTGCAGAGCTGCTCGTACGCCTCGAGGAACTGCTGCTGGGCTCCGTCGTAGACGTCGACCAGCAGGACGACCCTGAGGCGGGAGCCGTCGAACACGGACTGGGACACACGTTGCGACGCCTGTCGCGTCCGCGAACCTGCAACACGTTCGGACGTGGTGGTCATCCTGCGCACATCTCCTTCGCGGAGGGGGGTGGTGAACGTCGGCCGCGGGTCCGCGACGTCAGCGTTCCTCGATCCTGTGCCCGTCCCCGCAAGTGCGCGACTCGGATGAACTACGTGGGTGACTGGGCGGGTGAACGGGTGGCGGACGGCCGGTGGGGACGGCCGGTGGGGGACCGTCGGTGGCGGACGGTCAGACGAGGTGGGCGAAGACGACCAGGTTCTCCGTGTAGTCCTTGACCCGTCGGTCGTAGGCCCCCGCACAGGTGATGAGCCGCACCTGCGCCTCGGCGGTGTCGGCGTACACCCGCTCGCTGGGGAAGTCGTCCTTGTCGAAGGTCTCCACGCTGTCGACCCGGAAGGTGGCCTTGCTGCCGTCGGCCCGCCGCACATGGAAGAGGTCGCCCTTGACCAGCGCGCTGAGCCCGGCGAAGACGGCGGGGGACGTCTTGGTGTCGACGTGCCCGGCGATGATCGAGGTGCCCGGCTCCCCCGGGGAGGCCCCGTCGGCGTGCCAGCCGACGAGGTTGACGTCGTTCGCGGGGGGCGCGTCCAGCCGGCCGCTGGGGCCGATGGCCAGGTCGGTGAAGGGCGCGTCGACCGAGATCTTCGGGATCAGCAGACGTACCGGCCGCGAGCGCGGCAGATGCTTGCCCATCGGGGCGTCGGCGGCCGCGCCCGACGTGGGCGTGGCCGGTGCGCGACTGCCCGGGACCGGGGCGGCGGCGGGCGGGGCGTGCGGGGGGCGGGAGATGCCGGTCGTCGACGTGTCGTTGCCGCCGAACAGGTTCAGCGCCAGGATCACGGCGGCCGCGGCGCAGAGCATCGTGACACCGGACCGGGAGCTGCCGGGATCGGAGGAGGACGGGGTGGGGGTGGGGGACGAAGGGGGAACTGCCATCGGAGACAACCTCACTCGGGCGCGGCAGCGGAGCGTACGGGGCACGGGGAGCGAGCCGGGCCGCCGCACGGGGTACGGGCGGCGGCCGCGGCTTCGCTATCGCAACCGGCATGGCTCAGGCCACGCTTCCGGCGGACTTCCTGCGGCGCAGGGCGTAGAGGCCGGTGCCGGCGACGGCGAGGACACCGAGGCCGGCCGCGGTCGCCGAGGGCCCCGCGAGGGCGCCGCCACCGGTGTGCACGCCGCCGCTGGGCTTCTCGTGGCCGCCGCCCCAGGAGTCCTTGTCCTTGCCGGATTCCTTGTCGGCTTCGTCGTCCGCGGCCGTGTCCCTGAGGGCTCCGCCGCCGGTGTGCATCCCGCCGTGCGGCTTGCCGTGCTCTTCCTTGCCGGACTCCTCCTTGCCGTGTTCGTCCTTGCCGTGCTCCTCCTTGTCGGAGGAGGTGTCGTCCTTGCTGTACGAGGAGCTGTCCTCCTTGCTGTAGGAGGAGTCGTCGTGGTCCGTGTCACCGGCGGCCGCGTAGGCGCCGGGGGCGCCGATGGCGAGGGCGGCGGACGCCGCCGCGGTGGCCAGGATCATGCGAGCAGAACGCATCTGATGGTCCTTCCGTCACGGCCGGGCAGCCGACGCCTCGTCAGCTGACAAGACCCGACCGGGACGTGATCCACCGTCAGCCGACGGCCGCCGCAGCACCACTCGGGGCGTTCACACGGGTGACGCCCTCGGGAGGGGAACGGGGTCAGCCGAGTGCCAGCCCGCCGCTCAGGACCTGACGCAGCGTCGACTCGGGGGCCGGGTCCGGACCCGGCGACCGCCAGGCGACGAACCCGTCGGGCCGGACGAGCACCGCGCCCCCGCGGGCCGTGCCATGGCGCTCCGCCCAGTCGGCGTCGCCCTCCGGCGCCAGGTCGGCCCCGGAGCCGGCGCCCACCCGGTACGACTTGAGCGGAAGGGCCAGCTCCGCGGCGAGGCGTTCGGCGGCCTCGTGCCAGCCGCTCGGCTCACCGGCGTCGCTGAGCAGCACCAGGGACCGCTCGTAGAGGTCCAGGGTGGAGATCCGCTCGTCCCCGCGCCGCACCCACAGGTGGGGCGCCCTGCTGCCGGGCTCGCCGGTCAGGTCGAGGCCCTCCGGGACGACCGGGGACGCGGGATCGGCGCCGACCACGGCGCCCTGCGGGTAGCGGTAGCCGAGGGCCACGTTGAGGATGCCGCGCTGGGGACCGCCTCCACCGCCCACGCCGGGCGGCGGGGCGAATCCGGGGTGGCTGTGCTCGGCCGAGCGGACGGCGGCCCGGGCGCTGGTGGCCTCCGCGACGGGGCGGCGCTCGGCGTCGTAGCTGTCCAGCAGGCGCTCCCCCGCCCAGCCGTCGAGGACCGCGGCCAGCTTCCAGGCGAGGTTGTGGGCGTCCTGGATACCGGTGTTGGAGCCGAAGGCCCCGGTCGGCGACATCTCGTGGGCCGAGTCGCCGGCCAGGAACACACGCCCCGAGCGGTAGCTGCGGGCGACGCGCTGGGCGGCGTGCCAGGGCGCCTTGCCGGTGATCTCCACGTCGAGGTCGGCGACCCCGACCGCCCGCCGGATGTGCTCGATGCACCGCTCGTCGGTGAACTCCTCCAGGGTTTCGCCCTGTTCGGGGTGCCAGGGGGCGTGGAAGACCCAGTTCTCGCGGTTGTCCACCGGCAGCAGGGCGCCGTCGGCGTCCGGGCTGGTCAGGTAGCAGACGATGAAGCGGCGGTCGCCCACGACCTCGGCGAGGCCGTGGGAGCGGAACGTCAGGCTGACGTTGTGGAACAGGTCGCCGGGGCCGCTCTGGCCGATGCCGAGCTGCTCGCGGACGGGGCTGCGGGGGCCGTCGGCGGCGACGAGGTAGTCCGCGCGGACGGTGAGGTGCTCACCGGTGTCCCGGCTCTTCGCCACGGCGGTGACGCCATGGGAGTCGGTCTCGAACGACATCAGCTCGGTGGAGAACCGGAGGTCCCCGCCGAGCCGCTTGGCGTGGTCCAGCAGGACCGGCTCCAGGTCGTTCTGGCTGCACAGGCACCAGGAACTGGGGCTGAAGCGGGCCAGTCCGCCGCCCGGGTCGATGTCCCGGAACAGCCACTCCCCCGCGTCGCCGACCAGAGTGGGCGCCTGCAGGATGCCGTGGTTGTCGGCCAGGGTGGCGGCGGCCTCCTGGATCGCCCGCTCGACCCCGGCCACCCGGAACAGCTCCATCGTGCGGACGTTGTTGCCGCGGCCGCGTGGGTGGATGGAGGTGCCGGAGTGGCGCTCCAGCAGCACATGCGGCACCCCCAGCCTGCCCAGGAACAACGAGGTCGCCAGACCGACCAGGGAGCCGCCGACGATGAGGACCGGGACCCTGAGGGTGCGGGGACCGGCCTCTTCGGCTCGTTCGTTCATCACTCTCGCCTCCAGCGCGTCGTGTCCGCCGACCCGGCCGGATACGGCGGAGATCCTCATGCATGCCCCGTGGAGCTGACGGCGCTTCAGGCTTCACCCGCCTGCTTCGCGCCGCGGACGCGCCACAGGCGGGCCGGCGTACGGTCGGGACGGGCCGGACGGAACCGGTGGAAACCCTGAGCACCGGGCGGGGCTCGGCTAGCCTCGATCTCCCATCGAGTGCGAACTGACTTACGACGAACATCACTTCGGGAGTTCCGTGTCCGACCAGTTGCCGCCCCCGCCGAACTCCGTGGTGAACCCCGCGGCGAACGAGGCCGCCGCGCTCCGGCAGACCGGCGCCGCTCCGCTTCGGATCGGCGACCCGGGCCGCGTCGGCCCGTTCGTACCGGTGGCGCTGCTCGGCAGCGGCGGGATGGGACGCGTCTATCTGGCGCGGGCCGCGGACGACGGTCCCGGGCTGTTCGCCGTGAAGGTGATCCGGCCGGAGTACGCCGAGGACGTCCGCTTCCAGCGCCGGTTCGAACGTGAGGCGTCGGTGCACGGCCGCCTCGGTCCGCCGCACGCGCCGAGGTTATGCGGCACCGGCTGGGACGACCGGCTGCTGTGGATGGCCACCGAGTACATCCCCGGGCTGGACCTGGCCGAAGCCGTGCGCGAGGGCGGCGCCCTGCCCACGGCCACGGTGTGGCGGCTGGTGGCCGAGCTGGGCCGGGCGCTCACCGCCCTCGCCGCCGTGGGAGTCGTGCACCGGGACCTGAAGCCGTCCAACGTGCTGTTGTCGCCGCAGGGCGCGCATGTGATCGACTTCGGGATCTCCAAGGCCCTGGACGCGAGCGCCATCACGGGCACGGGCAACCGGGTCGGCACCGCGGCCTACATGTCGCCGGAGTATCTGCGGACGGGCCACTGCGACACGGCGTCCGACGTGTTCTCCCTGGCCGGCACCCTGCTCTACGCGGCCACCGGGCGGGCCCCCTTCGGCGACGGCACCGGTGTCGACGTCATGCACCGCGTGGCGTTCGAGCAGCCGAACCCGGAGGTGACCGGCGCCGTCTCGGAGGTCGACCCGGAGCTGGGAGCGCTGCTGACCGCCTGTCTGGCGAAGGAACCCGAGCGGCGGCCGACCCCGCGGCAACTGATCGACACGGCCGGCGGGCGTCCCGCGACCGCCGGCTGGCCGGAACCGCTGCACGGCCATGTGCTGGCCCGCCGACGCGCATACGAGACGCTGTACCGCCTTCCCGTGGAACGGGCGGAACGCCTGCAGCCCTCGGACAACCGGGTGAAGCCGGTACCGGTGCAGGAACCGGCGCGGGTGCAGGTGCCTGTGCCTGTGCCTGTGCAGGGGAGCCCGGCGCCCGGGGCCCCGACACCCGCGCCTTCTGCCGTCGCGCCGACCTCGCTCACGGCGGGCAGGCCTCCGGTGCGCCGGAAGCGGATCCTGGCCGCCGCAGCGGGCACCGCCCTGTGCGCCGTCGCCGCGGGCGCCTTCGTGCTCGTCCGCACGGACGGCCCGGCCGTCGCCTCGCCGGAGGCCGTCGCGTCGGCCGACGGCGGCCGGTCCGGCGACCTGCCCGGCGGCAACGCCCGGCCGAGCACCACCGGCGCCCCGGGCCGGACCCCCGCCACGGACGCCTCCGGCAGACCCGCCGACGTCACGGGCGACGACGAAAGCACGCCGCCCGATGCCTCCGCGGCCGCCACCGTCCCCGCCGTCGACGGCCCACGGACCACCCCCGCCGCCCCCGTCGACGACACCGTCGCCTCCTCCACCCCGGCCCCGACCGAGCCCGGCGCCCCGGCCTGGATCACCGACTGCACGTACTACTCGGGCAACGGCCGCACCGACCTGGGCGACAGCGGCAAGCGGGTCGTCCAACTGCAGTGCATGCTCACCAGACGCGGCTACGACGTGGGCGGTTCGGGCGTCGACGGCGACTTCGGCCCCGACACGGAGACGGCGGTCCGCGGCTTCCAGAGCGACAAGGGACTGGCGGTCGACGGCATCGTCGGCCAGAACACCTGGGGCGCGCTGCGCGCCGCCGACTGACGTGCGCTCAGCGGCCGATGTAGAAGCGGACGGTCGTGCCGTCGTCGCCGGTGTGCAGGCGCACCAGGTCGGTCACACAGTGGACCAGCAGCAGACCGCGGCCGCCGATCTGACCGCGGGCGGGTACCCGGCGTCCGGCCAGCGAATCGGCCAGTCGGCCCGCGTCCCTGACCTCGCAGACGATCTGCCCGGCCTCGGCCCAGACGGCGAGGGTGCCCCGTCCGTCGCCGTGCACCACGCTGTTGGTCGTCAGTTCCGCGGCCGCCAGTTCGGCGTCCGCCAGCCGCTGCCCCGCGAGGCCCAGTCGCTCGGCCTGGCCGACGGCGAAGGCACGCACCGCGAACAGGTCGTCGGGGCCGAACGAGTACACGGCGGCGTCCGGCGCGGGCGCCAGCGCCTCGTTGTAGCGGGCGAGGACGGAGGGCCAGTCGTAGGCGTCGCTGACCCGTTCCGTGCCGTCGGCGATGACGGTCGGGTGGGTGATCCGCGCGTCGGCCAGGACCTGCCCGTCCAGTCGGGTCGCGTCGTACGGGCACAGGATCGTGACCGTCCGGCCTTCGAAGGCCTCGTTGATGAGCGCCTCGTGCTGCGCGCACGCCGGATACTCCACGGCGCTGCGGCCCGCCCAGATCGGCTCGCCGATGATCCGCACCCGTCCGCGCGGGTGGGCGTCGGCGAACGCGCGTAGCACCGTGGGGATGATCCGGCCCGGGTTACGGCCCGCCTCGGTCATGTCGAGCAGGCGGACGCGTCGGGCGGCGGCGCCCAGTCCCGCCGCGATCAGCTCCAGGTGGGGGCCGGGCACCGCCACCGCCACCGGCTCGCCGACGGCCAGGCCCTCCTGCACGAACGACACGGTCCGGTCCACGTACTCGCGTTCGGTCCGGTAGAACAGCGCGGGGTGCAGCAGCCCGAGCCCGTCGACTCCCTGCGAGGCGTCCACCACCCGCGGCCTCCTTCGGTATCCGCCGAAAGCAGCGTAACGCCGCTCCGCAGGGCGGCAGGTGGATCTCCGGGGCGGGACGTAGCGTGGCAGCACAGCAAGGCGGATGCGGACGACGGCCGAACCCATGGTGACGTGATGTGTTGGAGTGCGACGGCCGATCTGGTCGCGGGGGCCGGGGTGGCGGCCGTCGGAGTGGCCTGTGTGACGGCTGCGCGCGGCAGCCGGGACCTTCCGCTGGCCGCGCTGCCGCTGCTGCTCGGGGCGCACCAGATCGTGGAGGCGGTGGTCTGGGACTCGGGCGGGGGCAGCGGAGCCGCCACCGTCCTCTGGGCCGTCATGGCGATGCCGCTGCTGGCGGTGTGGGTGCCGGCGGCGGTGTGGTGCGTCGCCCCGCCGCCCGCGCGACGCGGGCTGACGCTGCTGCTCGCGATCGGTGTCGCGACCGCCACGGCGCTCGCGTACGGGATCGCCAACGGCCCGGTGACGGCCGAGATCCGCGGCCGCACGATCGGCTACACCGTGGACCTTCCGCACCCGGAGGTGCTCGTCGCGGGCTACCTCCTGGCCACCGTCGGCTCACTGCTGCTGTCCGGCGACCGGGGGCTGCTGGTCCTGGGGGTGGTGGTCGGCGTGGGCGCGGCGGTCTGCTTCACGCTGTGGCGGCTGGAGTTCGTCTCGACCTGGTGCGCGTTCGCGGCCCTGTGGTCGGTGCTGCTGCTCGGCTGGCTCCGCCGTCGGGCACCCGCGGAGGTGATGTGAGTCACATCCATGGATGACTGCAACTTTGGTTGAAAGTTTTGTCATCTAGGCTCACAAATCCTTCCGCCCCTCAGCAGGCAACTGGAGCGTTCCTCCATGACCGACCGGTCCACTGCCGTGTCCGCCCCGGCCGCCGCCACGGCCGCGTACGCCCGCGTCTACGAAGAGCAGCAGCCGCGCCTCGTCGCCTACGCCCGCTCCCTCACCAGGAACCCCTGGACCGCCGAAGACCTCGTCGCCGAGGCGCACTTCCGCGTGTGGCGACGGCTGGCCGAGGGGCACGAGATCGACAACGTGCCGGCGTATCTGAGGACGACCGTGCGGCATCTCGCGATCGCCTCGGGCAGCGCGGTGCGCGAGACCCCACGGGATCCGCACACCGAGGACCGCGCCGAGACGGGCGCGCACGGAGAGGACCCGGCCGAACAGGTGTCCTGCGTCGACCTGGTCGTGCGGGTGCTGGGCCAACTGCCCGAGCGCTGGGTGAAGGCGCTGTGGCTCGCGGAGGCGGAGGGCCAGCCGCTGGCGGCGATCGGGCCGCAGCTCGGCACCAAGGACGGCGCGACGGCCGTACTGCTGCACCGTGCGCGGGAGGGCATGCGGCAGGCCTTCCTGCGGGCCCAGACCGGAGCCCCGGAGGACCCCGCGTGCCAGGTCCACTGGGCCCGGATGCCCGCGTACGTCCGTGGCGCCGCGACCGCGCGCCAGGGCGAGCGACTGCTCGGCCATGTGGACGCGTGCGACGACTGCCGCGAGACGCTCGCCGCGCTGATGCTCACCAACAACCGGCTCCCCGCACTCGTCGGACCGGCCCTGCTGGTCTTCGCGCTGGGCGGCGCCGGCAAGTTCCTCCTGAGCTTCGTCGCGGGGTCGGCCGGTGCGGCGGCGGGCGCGGCGGGCGCGGCAGGCGCTGCGGGCGGGCCCGGCGCCGGGTTGCTGCACGGCGTGCGTCACGCAGCGGTCGGCGGCTCGAAGGCGCCCATGACGGTGACGGCCGGCGCGCTCGCGGCGGGCGCCGCGGCGGTCTGCCTCATCCTCGGCGGGGCCGACGCTGCCCCGATACCGGTGCAGCGCACCCCCGTGGCCGAGGCGCCCGCGAGACAGGCGCCGGTGGCCCAGGCGCCGGCGACGCCGCCCGCACCGGCCGCCGTCCGGGCCGAGGCCGCCGCGAACCACGGCCCGTCCGCACCGACCACCGAACTCCAGGAGAGCGCCCCGGCCCGCAAGGCCGACACCACCGCGCCCACCACTCCCTTGGACGCCGCCGAGACCGGCGACACCGGCGACACTTCCGGCGGAACAGGAACCTCCCTCCCGCAGGCCCCTGACGGAGGCTCGGCCCAGAAGCCCGAGGACCCCCCGCCCCCGGCCGAGGAAGGCACGCCGGAACCCCCCGCTCCGGCCCCCGAGACCCCGGAGCCCGAAGCACCCGAACCCGAGGCTCCGCACACGGCGGACCCGGACCCCGGCACCGCGGACGACGGCGACGACGACCCCACGGCCGGCGACTCCGACTGCGCGACCGACACACGGGGCACCGACACACGGGGCACCGGCAGCGGACACGGCACCGGACACGGCGGCAGGCGGAACCGGAGCGCCCACACGTCCGCCACGAGCACGACACAGGATGTCAAAACGTCCTGACAAACCCGTTGACATCATCGGTGAGTGGCTCCATAGTCATGCCACTAGAGCGCGCTAATAAAGCGCTCTAGTTGCCGGACCAGCCGCCGGGCGCCGGTCTGCAGACCCCACCCTGACCAGCACAGTGAGGTGCAAGGGACATGCGCACACACCACCGAGCCGTCGCTCTGACCGCCACCGTCCTGGTCGGCGCCCTGTTCGCCGCCGGCTGCTCCAGCAGTTCCGGCGGGAAGAAGTCCGAGGAGAGCGGGGCCGCCGCCGGCGCGGGCAAGGCGGACACGCCCCGGATGACGGTGGCCATGGTCACCCACGCCTCCCCCGGCGACACCTTCTGGGATCTGATCCGCAAGGGCGCCCAGGCCGCGGCCGCCAAGGACAACATCAAGCTCGTCTACTCCAGCGACCCCAGCGCCGGCAACCAGGCCAACCTCGTGCAGAACGCGATCGACCAGAAGGTCGACGGCATCGCCCTCACCGCCGCCAAGCCCGAGGCCATGAAGGACGTGGTCGCCAAGGCCACCGCGGCCGGCATCCCGGTCGTCGGCTTCAACTCCGGCGTCGACGACTGGAAGAAGCTCGGCATGCTCGAGTACTTCGGCCAGGACGAGAACATCGCGGGCCAGGCCTTCGGCGAACGTCTCGACCAGCTCGGCGCCAAGCACGCTCTCTGTGTGATCCAGGAGCAGGGGCAGGTCGCCCTGGAGGCTCGCTGCGCCGGCCTGAAGAAGGGCTTCGGCGGCAAGACCGACATCCTCTACGTCAACGGCACCGACATGCCGTCCGTGAAGTCGACGATCACCGCCAAGCTCAAGGCCGACTCCTCCATCGACCAGGTGGTCACCCTCGGCGCCCCGATCGCGCTCACCGCGGTGCAGTCGCTGTCCGACGCGGGCACCAAGGCCGAGGTCGCGACCTTCGACCTCAACAAGGACCTGGTCGAGGCCGTCCAGAGCGGCACGGTCGAGTTCGCCGTCGACCAGCAGCCCTATCTGCAGGGCTACCTCGCCGTCGACTCCCTCTGGCTCTACAAGAACAACGGCAACGTCAGCGGGGGCGGCACCGCGCCCGTCCTGACCGGCCCGGCCTTCATCACGAAGGAGAACGCGGACACCGTCGCCGAGTTCGCGGCCAACGGAACACGCTGACGGCTACGGGAGCACGCACGCGAGTCGGCAGGCATCGTGGGGCACGGTGCCGGCCGGCTCGATTCCGTGCTCTCAGACCGCGTTCTCCGGCGGTGGGCCGCTGCTGCCCCGCACCACGAGCTTCGGGTCCAACACCGCTTCCCGCGGATCCAGTTCGGGCTTCTCCAGCCGTTCCACCGCGAACCGCACCGCGTGTTCCGCCATGAGGACCGCGTCCTGGCGGACCGTGGTCAGCCCGATCGGCATCAGATGGGAGAGATGGCTGTCGTCGTAGCCGACGACGGACAGGTCGCCCGGCACCTCGACTCCGGCCCGGGTCAGCGCCATCAACAGGCCCATCGCGCTACGGTCGTTGCCCGCGAGGACCGCCGTCGGCAGCGCCTGTCCCCGGTCGCGTTCCGCGAGGAGGAGTCGACCGGTCTCGATGCCCGACTCCTCGGTGTGATCACCGGGCACGACCCGCGCCTCGGCCTCCAGCCCGTGCCGGCGCATCGCCGCCCGGTAGGCCCGCCGCCGCTCGGCCGAGCCGGGGCCGCGTCCGCCGTCGAGGTGCACGATCCGGCGGTGCCCCAGCTCGACGAGGTGCTCCATCGCCTGCCGTACGCCCTTGCCCTCGGCGGAGTGCACGAAGTCGACGTGGGCGTGCGGGACCCGGCGGCTGACGGAGACCGCGACCGTGCGGCGTCCCAGTTCCTCCAGGAACGAGGGTTCGGCGAAGGAGCCGAGCAGGATCACCGCCTCGCAACGGTGGCTGAGCAGCGCCTCGACCGCCTTCTCCTCGCTGCGGCCCGGCGTGGCGCCCGACAGCAGGACCTCGTAGCCGAGCCGCTCCGCCTCCGGGTAGATGCCCTCGACGAGGTTGGTGTGGAAGGTCTGGTGGACGTGGAACATCACACCGAGCGTGCGGCTGCGGCCACGGGCCAGCAGCCGGGCCGCGCTGTCGGGCCGGTAGCCGATCTCGTCGGCGACCCGCAGGACCCGCTCCCGGGTCTCGTCGCTGGCTCCCGGCTGGTTGCGGAACACGATCGAGACCAGGGCCCGGGAGACGCCCGCCTTCGCGGCGACGTCCGCCATCGTGGGCCGCTGCCTGCCCGATGCATCCACCTGAACCCACCCTTCGACACGACCACCCTAGGACAGGTCCTGGCGAGCACTGGAGATCCCCCGACAACAGGCTATTGACAGGACATTTGGACAGGGATCATCGTACTCGGCCCGGAGCGCACCAGGCGGGCACGGCCCCGAACGGCCGGGCCGCCCGCCGCGGTGCACGGGCACACGCGGCGGACGACTCACCGGGGGGGCGGACGGTGGTCAGCCGTTGGAGAAGCGGCCCGCCTGGGCGAGGATCTGCTCCGGGTCGTCGGTCGGCGGGTAGATCCAGAGCGCGTTGATGTTGTGCTTGAGGGTCTTGGCCTCCTCGCCGGTCAGCGCGATCCGGCGGTCCCAGCCCTCCGTGAAGATGGCGCCGGCGGGGCCGAGGTCGAGGCACGTGACATAGGGGTCGGCGGTGAAGGGCAGCGGAGCGGCGCCCAGGAGGTCGGCCGCCACGTTGTGGCCGGCGAACTTGCCCATGGGCAGGGCGTGCTGGCAGGACTGCGTCGCGGAGTGGCCGTCCTCCACGGCGGCGAGCGCGGTGTCGCCGGCGGCGTAGACGTCGGACACCCCGACGACCCGCAGGTGCTCGTCCACGGTCAGGCGGCCCAGCCGGTCGCGCTCCCCGGGGATCTGGGCGGTGAGCGGGCTCGCGGCCATACCGGCCGTCCACACGACGGTCGCCGCGGGGATCACTTCGCCGTCCGAGAGCGTGACGTCCTGGCTGGTCACCGATGCCACGGTGCGTCCCAGCCGGCGCTCGATCTTCAGCTCGTCGATCGCGTCCTCGATGTTCGGGCGGGGGCCCGGGCCGAGCTCCGGGCCCAGGACGTCGGCGCGGTCGACCATCACGACGCGGACCTCCTCCGCGCCGAGGTGACGGTCGGCGATGGCCTGGAGGCGTCCGCTCAGCGCGGTGGCGATCTCCACGCCGGTGAAGCCGGCGCCGACGACGACGGCCGTGAAGCGGCCCTGGGAGGGGCTCCGCCCGGGCAGCCGCCGCAGGTGGTTGTCGAGCGCGGCGGCCGTGGCGAGGGTGTCGACGTCGAAGACCTCCTGCGAGCCCGGGAACTCGGGCCGCACGACCTGGCTGCCCGTGGCCAGCACCAGCTTGTCGTAGGACAGCTCCAGTTCCTCACCCGAGCGTCCGAGGGCGCGCACGGTGTGCGCCTCGGTGTCGATCCCGGTGACGGTCGCCGTGACACGGCGGACGCCGATCGGGCCGAGGACGCGGTCGAGGGCGACGCGCATGCCGTCGGGGGCGTCCTCGTACAGGCGGGGGCGTATGACCAGATCGTCGCCGCCGCTGACGAGGGTCACCCGCAGTTCGTCACCGGGGGTGCCGGCCTCCCGGGCGGCGCGCACGGCTCCTGCCGCACTCCACACGCCGGCGAAGCCGCCACCGATGATCAGGACATCCTTCATGAACTTCTCCGTTTTCGAAGCCGAAGCGATGAGCCGGTGCTCCGGCGGCCGGTGCTCCAGGAACAGGGATTCCCTGGGCAGATGCGCCGTGAGCAGGGGCTGTCTACTGCGGCGGCCTCATGCAGGGCCCGCACCGCATAACCTGGACACTACTTATCCTGGATATTTGATGTCAAGATTTTCAACGGCGACGCCCGGCTGGCGGCACGCTTCGATCGTGGACATGTAATGTCCGTAATATGCGAATGGCTAAAGGGGTCGAGTGGGCTCTGCACACCCTGTTGAACCTGGACATGATCGGCGGCGGCCCGGTGGGCAGCGGCCAGCTCGCCGAGGCCCACGGCCTGTCGGCCTCCTACCTCAACAAGCAGCTGCAGCAGCTCGCCCGGGCCGGGCTCGTGGTCTCCGTGCCGGGGCCGCGCGGGGGGTTCCGGCTGGCCAGACCCCTCGAGGACATCACCCTCCTGGACGTCGTGGAGGCCATCGAGGGCAGCACGAAGATCTTTCACTGCACCGAGATCCGCTGCGGCGGCAGAATCGGCGCGCTGTCACCGCCGCCCACGGGCGTCTGTGCGGTCAACTCGGCCATGCGTCGCGCGGAACAGGCGTGGCACCAGGCACTGGCCGCCCAGACTCTCGCCGACATCAGGGCGGAGGTGGACGACCCGACGGTCCTGCGGATCGTGCGCTCCGCGCTGGAATGACCGCGCGCACCGCACACTCTCACCGGCGCCGGCACCCACAGGCGCAGACGCAGTCCAGTCCGACTCTCTCCTCCACCGACTCCACCGACTCTGCCGACCCGGCCGCCTTCGCAGGGACGTCGAAGCCTGCCACCAGGCCCTGGTGAAGGAGGTGGACTCCAGCGCGTCCATGCGCGTCCATGCGTGTCCCGCGAACATACCGTGTGACTCGACACCTTGTCACACGGGGCCGGGTCTCCGCTGTCATTCTCGGCGTGTGCTCAACCGTGCCCTGCAATGAGTGAATGAGACGCACGTCACACCGGGCTGCCTGTCACAGATCGCGGGGTGATCCCGGTCAGTAGTGTGTATCCGCAACACGGCAAGGAGAGATCACCGTGGAATCGCGTCTCAACTACTTCGGGCACCCCCTCGCGGGCAAGGTGCTGAGGCACATCAACTCGGCGAGCAAGCTGGTCGCCGACTCGACGCTGCCGGCCGCCACCCAGGAGCTGGTGAAGATCCGCGCCAGCCAGATCAACGGCTGCGGCTTCTGCACCGACATGCACACCAAGGACGCCGCGCACGCCGGCGAGACCGTGCAGCGTCTCCACCTGGTGGCGGCCTGGCGGGAGGCGACGGTGTTCACCGACGCCGAGCGCGCCGCCCTGGAGCTGGCCGAGCAGGGCACCCGCACCGCCGACGCCGCCGGCGGCGTCACCGACGAGGCCTGGGCGAACGCGGCCAAGTACTACGACGAGGACCAACTCGTCTCCCTGGTCTCCCTCATCGCCGTCATCAACGCGTACAACCGGATCAACGTCATCATCCAGCAGCCTGCCGGCGACTACCAGCCCGGTCAGTTCGGCTGACCGGCCCGGCCAGTTCGGCCGACCGGCCCGCCGGCGCCGGCCGGGCCGACGGTCACGCACGGTCCGTCTCCGCGCCGCCCCGACCTACGGCGGGAGACGGACTCTCATACAAAGGCTTTCGTGGAGCAACCGATGACACGCGGAACCGCATCAGCGGGCTTGAATTCGCTCCCCCGTCCCGTGGCCGTGGTGGTGGGCGCCGGTGGGGTGCTCGGAGCGGCGCACGTCGGCGTCGGGTACGCGCTGGAGCAGCGCGGATTCGTCCCGGACATGATCATCGGAACCTCGGTGGGTGCACTCAACGGGGCGATCGCGGCCGCCCATCCACACAGTGCCGCACCGTGGCTGGACCATGTGTGGACCCAGTTGCGTCGCCGTCATGTGTATCCGCTCGGCTACCTGTCCTCGCGGGCCAGCGTCTTCACCGACCGCGGTCTGCGCCGGCTGATCGCCGGGGCCGGGCTGCCGTCGCGGATCGAGCAGTTGTCGGTCCCGTTCACCGCGGTGGCGATGGACCTGGTCACCGGCGCTCCGGTGCTGCTCGACCACGGAGACCTGGAGTCCGCGCTGCTGGCCAGCGCGGCCATTCCCGGGATGCTGCCCCCGGTGGAGCGCGAGGGCCGGACCCTCGTCGACGGCGGGGTGATCGCCTATGTCCCGGTGCTGGCGGCCAGGCAGGCGGGGGCGGCCAGCGTGGTGGTCGTGTCGACCGGGCCGGAGAGCTCGCCGTTGAGCCCCACCTTCTCGCGCCGCAGCGCCGCCGCGATCGCGTCCCGGGCGGGGCTGCTTCTGCTGCACCATCAGATCGAGCGTGACCTGCACGAGGTGTCCGAGCACATCCCGACCGTCGTACTGCCGACCGGCGTCGAGGCCTGGCCGGCTCCGTGGGACTTCGGCCACTCCAAGCGGCTGATCAGCACCGCCTCGCTGGCGGCGGGGCGCTTCCTCGACGGACTGCACATCAGTGGGCCCGGTCTGTACCGGGTGGACGGTCCACTGACGACAACGGCCGGTCCGGGCGACGCATCGACTTCTTCCGCACTGGAGGTAGGCCCGTGAGCACCATCTCGTTCCTCAACATCGGCATGCACGGGCGCGTCAACCCGACGCTGCCGGTCGTGGCCGAGCTCGTCCGGCGCGGCCACTCCGTCAGCTACCACACGACCCCCGCGTTCGCTGCCGAGATCGAGGCGACCGGTGCGACCGTGTGCCTCTACCCCGGGGGCGACCAGCCGATCGCCGATCCGCCGATGCCGGTCACGCTGGTCGAGGGGATCGCGCGGACCGCCGTCCGGGTGCTGCCCACCGTGCTCGACGAGCTGCGCGGCATCCGCCCCGATCTGATCGTGCACGACAACGCCTGTCTGTGGGGCGCCGTCGCCGCTCGCGAACTCCGGGTGCCGGCGGCGTCGTCGTGCACCACGTTCGCCTACAACCGGCAGGTGCCCAGCCCCACCGGCGGCTCGTGGAGCCTGTTCGCCGCGGGGACGGCTCGGCCGCGCAGCGTTCAGGGCTATGTGCGGGCGCGCCGGGAGCTGCACCGCCGCTACGACGCGCACGGGCTGCCCCTGGTCGACATGGGGAACATCCGGGCGCCGCTCAATCTGGTCTACACCTCTCGGGCGTTCCAGCCCGCCGCCGACGCGTTCGACGAGTCCTTCAAGTTCGTCGGCCCGAGCATCGGCGCCCGCCCGCTCGACCCGTCGTTCCAGGTCGACCGGCTGCACGACCCGGTGCTGTACGCCTCGCTGGGCACGGTGTTCAACTCCGACCCACGGGTGCTGCGCACCTTCGCCACCGCGCTCGAACCGCTCGGCGGCACCGTGATCGTCTCCACCGGGCAGACCGATCCCGAGGCGCTGGGTCCGTTGCCGGCCAATGTGCTCGCGCTGCGCTCCGTGCCGCAGCCGGAGGTGCTGGCCCGGGCGGCGCTGTTCATCACCCATGGCGGGATGAACAGCGCCAACGAGGCCATGTACGCCGGGGTTCCGATGCTGGTGGTCCCGCAGGGCGCCGACCAGCCGCTGGTGGCGAAGCGCGTCGTCGAGCTCGGCGCGGGCCTGTCGATCCGGACCCAGGACGTCACCCAGGGCGCCGTGCGCTCCCTCGCCCGCCGCCTGCTCCACGAGCCGCGGTTCCGGGCGGCCGCGGCCACCCTGCAGGCCGCCCAGCAGGAGGCGGGCGGGTATCGGCACGCGGCGGACGAGCTCGAGCAGTACCTGCGTGCGGCCGGCTCGGGCAGCCCGTCGGCGCCCGTCGATCCCGCGCAGCGAGGCTGAGAGATGTCACTTGCCGTCGTGGCCCTGCTGGTGTTCGCCGGGATGTCGGAGGCCGCCGGGCGCATCCTGCCGCTGGTGGCGCGCCGGCCCGGCATGTCGCGGCCCTTCGTGGCGAGCCTGCTGCTGGCCGGCGGCCTCGTCGAGGCCGCCGTGTTCGCGCTGTGGCCGCTGACCGCGTGGACGCTGGCCGAGCTGGTGCTGTCCCCGCCGCCGACGGGCGACGCTCTTGTGTGGACGCCCAGCCTGGTCGCCCCGCTGCTGCTCTGCGCCGTCCTGGCGTTCCCGTTGCTCGGACCGCTGCTCCATCTGCTGCTGTTCGTGGGTGTCGGGGCCGGTCTGGCCGACCCGCTCGCGGAGGCGACCGAGCTGGGCTGGTGGGGTGCCGCGGGGTGCGTGGCCGTCGCCGGGGCCGGGCTCGGCGTCACGGTGGAGGCCGTCCGTCGACTGGTCGTGCGGCTCAGCGCGACCGCGAAGCCGGAGGCGATCGCATGAACCACTTCCTGCTCTGGGTCTTCGCGATCGGGCCGGTGCTGCTGGCCGAAGCCCTGCTGGCCCGCTACGAGGTGCTGGCCTACAGCGCCGGCTGGCGGGCCCCCACCACCGAGCTCCCCGAGGGCGTGCCCTACGCCCGGGGCGCGGCCCCCGACACTCCCCCGGGCGCCTACCTCGTCTACCTGGACGGCATCGGCAAGCGCCGCGTCCGCGACACCCGGGACGGCGGCCAGCTGGTCAAGGCCCTGCTCGCCGGAGCGCCGGAGCTGCGGGTGCTGGGTCAGGTGCAGCCCTACTCGCCGCTGGCCGACCCGCTCTCCGACCGGCCGGTGTGGATATGGCTGCGCCGGCACATCGGGCTGCTGCTGTTCCTGCACAACGTGATGCAGGTCTTCGTCGCCGCCGACCACCGCTACCGGCCCCTGTACAACCGGGCCGTCGGTTCGCAGATCGCCGCCCAGCTCCGGCTGGCCGGATACCGGCCCGACAGCGGCATCCCCGTGGTGCTGCTCAGCTACAGCGGCGGCGCCCAGGTCGCCACGGGCGCGGTCCACGAGCTGCACACCCAGTTGCGCGCCCCGCTGCTGCTGATCACCCTCGGCGGTTTCCACAACGGCGCCAACGACCTCACCCATGTGGCGCAGTTGCACCAGCTGACCAGCGCGTACGACCGGATCGAGCGGGTCGGCACCTGGATCTTCCCGCAGCGCTGGCGGCTGCTGCCGCGCAGCGGTTGGAACCGGGCCCGCCACGCGGGGAAGATCACCGTGCATCGGCTGGATCCGGCCACCCACCTCGGGCCGCACAGCTACATCAGTCCGGAGGGACGGCTCCCCGACGGGCACAGCTACCTCGAACACACCACCGACACCGTGATCGCCGTCATCCGCGCCCAACTCGGTACGAGCACGACGACGGACCACCAGGTGCCCTGAGACCTCCGCCGATCCGACGGACCGGACCGTGCCGACGGGCCGCGTGGATGGGCCGCTCGCCGAGGCGGGCGGCCCGTCAGCGGCGGGTCAGGCGTCGGCTTCCGCCTGGAGCGCGGCCGCGGGATCGTCGTCGAGTCCCGCGACCAGGCCGCGCAGGACGGGGCCGTACTCCGGGTGGGCGAGGGCGAACGCCATCTGGGCGACCAGGTAGTCGGCCGGGTTGCCGGTGTCGTACCAGCGGCCCTTGATGACCTGCCCGTACACCGCGCGGGTGGCGGCATAGGCGTTGATGGCGTCGGTCAGATAGACCTCGCCGGTCCGGTGCTCGTACCAGCGGCGGGTCTGCTCGCGCAGTTCGTCGATGATGCCGGGGGTGACCACATAGCCGCCGATGGCCGCGTACGAGGACGGCGCGGAGGCGGGCTCGGGCTTCTCGACCAGGCCGGTGATGCGCAGTTGGCCGCCGCCGAGGTCCTCCTTGACGATGGGCACGCCGTAGCGCTGGGAATGGGTGGGGTCCATCGGCAGGAGGGCCAGCACCGGGCAGCCGGTCTGTTCGTACGCGCGGATCAGCTGCTGGGCGCGAGGGACGTCGGCCACGAAGACGTCGTCGGGCCACAGCACCAGCACCGGCTCGTCGCCGAAGGCCCGGGCGGCGTTCAGCACCGGGGTGCCGTTGCCGTACGGGCCGTACTGGTCCAGGTAGGTGATGTGACCCCGCCGGGCCAGCTCCGCGACCTCTTCGACGGCGTCCGCGTAGGCCGTCTTGCCGTCCGCCCGGAGTTGTTCGACGAGGGCGGGGTTGGGGCGGAAATGGTCCTGGATGAGGCTCTTGCCGCCGGAGACGACGATGGTGATGTCGGTGATGCCGGAGTCCACCAGCTCACGGACGGTGTGCTCGATGACCGGCTTGTCGCCGACCGGGAGCATCTCCTTCGGGGTCGCCTTCGTCAGGGGCAGCAGACGGGAGCCGAGTCCGGCGGCGGGGATGACAGCCCTGCGGATCGTCGGGGACATCACGTCTCTTTCGGTCGAGCGGCGCACCGTGCCGGTCGGCAGGGTGCGTTCCGACGCTACCCGTCGGGGGCGTTCTCAACGATGGCTGCCGTGCACCACGGCCATGCCGGGGTGCACGGCGACCGCGCTGCACGGCAGAACGGATCAGGCCGTGGGGCGCGGAGCTCGCAGATGGGCGCGCTGCGCGAGTTCCTCCTCGTCGACCAGCGTGAGCATCGGCCGGCCCGGCGCGCACAGCATGGTGACGACGAACCGGCAGGGCGCGTCCGTGCTCGCGTTGCCGTCCTGGTAGTGGATCACGTCGCCGCCGGGCTCCCAGAACGTCTCGCCGGCCTTGACGACCCGTTCCGGATCGCCCTCCAGCTCGAAGCGCACCTCGCCCTCGATCACATAGCCGAAGGCCGGTCCCGAGTGGCGGTGCGGAGGGGTGCCGGACGCTCCGGGCGGCCACTCGACCAGGAGGGTCATGCCCGAGGCGCCCTCGGGGATGTGGGGCGGCTTGGCGTCCTGCAGCACCGTCGCCGCGGTCATCCACGTCTCGGAGTTGCTTGCCACTGTGTGCTCCTCGGTCGTCGGTGCAGTCGGTTTCCCTGCGCTCGGGCGCTGTCACCAGGAAAGACCGGGCACACGCTGCGTCTGTGACAGCCGTCGGTGTCACAACAGTGGGGTGCGGCCTGTCGTAGCTGGTGCACATGGCCGACTCCTCGGAAGGGACCCCCATGAAAATCGTCGTCGCAGGCGCCACCGGGCTGATCGGCTCCAGGACGGTCGCGAGGCTCCGTGACCACGGGGTGGAGGCCGTGCCCGTGTCACGCGGGCACGGCGTCGACCTGATCACGGGGAGCGGCCTCGACGAGGCCATGCGCGGCGCCGAGGTGGTGGTGGACGTCACCGACGCGCCCGCACGCACCGAGGACGCCGCTCTGCGGTTCTTCCGCACGGCTTCGGCCAACCTGCTCGCCGCCGCGGCCACGGCGGGCGTCGAGCATCACGTCGTCGTGTCGATGGTGGGGGCCGAGCGGCTGCGGTCGGGGTACTTCCGCGCGAAGCTGCTGCAGGAGGAGCAGGTGCGGCACTCCCCGATCCCGCACTCGATCGTGCGGGCCGCGCTGTCCTTCGAGTTCGTCGAGGCCATGGCGCTCGCGGACGCGCACCGGGACGGGGTCCATGTCGTGCCCGCGCCGGTGCAGCCGGTCGCGACGGGCGACATCGCCGCCGCGCTCGCGCATGTCGCCGTGGGACTGCCGCTGTTCGGCACGCTCGAGGCGGTCGGTCCCGAGGAGTACCGCCTGGACGACCTCACGGCGAAGCTCCTGGCCGCCAAGGGCGACGCCAGGGATGTCGTCCCCGATGAGCGCGCCGGACTGCTCGGCGCCAATGTGCACGACGAGCGCACGCTGCTGCCCGGCCCGCAGGCCCATATCTGTCACACGACGTTCGACGCGTGGCTCGGGGAGCGCTGACCGATGAGCGAGCTCGACCAGTTGCCCGACCGTGACGCCGAGGAGACGCGGGAGTGGCAGGCGTCGCTCGACGCGGTCGTCCGGCATGCCGGGCCCGACCGCGCCGGGTATCTGCTGCGGCGCGTGCACGAGTTCGCGGCCAGGTCCGGAGTGACCCTCCCGGGGCTGCTGTCCTCGGACTACATCAACACGATCCCGGCGTCGTCCCAGCCGCCCTACCCGGGCGATCTCGCCATGGAGTCCCGTATCACCGCGCTGAACCGGTGGAACGCGGCCGCGATGGTGACCCGCGGTTCCCGCCTGGGCCTCGGCGGCCACATCTCGACCTACGCGTCGGCGGCCTGGCTCTACGAGGTCGGGTTCAACCACTTCTTCCAGGGCAAGGAGGGTGCCGGAGGCTCCGGGGACCAGCTGTTCCTGCAGGGGCATGCGTCGCCCGGCATCTACGCGCGGGTGTTCCTGGAGGGCCGGCTGCGTGCGGAGCAGCTGGACGGTTTCCGGCGGGAGGCCGACGGGCACGGCCTGCCGTCCTACCCGCACCCGAGGCGGCTGCCGTGGCTGTGGGAGTTCCCCACCGTCTCCATGGGGCTGGGGCCGCTCGCCGCCGTGTACCAGGCCCGCTTCAACCGCTACCTGCACGACCGGGGCATCAAGGACACGTCCGGGTCGCATGTCTGGGTCTTCCTGGGCGACGGGGAGGTGGACGAGCCCGAGTCGACGGCCGCGCTGGAACTCGCCGCCCGCGAGGGTCTCGACAACCTCACCTTCGTCGTCAACTGCAACCTCCAGCGGCTGGACGGTCCGGTGCGGGCGAACTTCAAGATCGTGCAGGAGCTGGAGGCCCGGTTCCGGGGTGCGGGCTGGCATGTGGTGAAGACGCTCTGGGGCGAGGCCTGGGACCCGGTGCTGCGCCAGGACACGGACGGCTCCCTGGTCCACCGTCTCGGCGAGGTGCCCGACGCACAGCTCCAGACGTATGCCGCACGGGACGCCGCCTATATACGCAAACACTTCTTCACGGGCGATACGTTGTCACACCTTTCGGCCGGCCTGAGCGACGCGCAGCTCACCGATCTCTTCACGAACTCCCGGGGCGGACACGAACCGCTCAAGGTCCACGCCGCCTACCGGGCCGCCGTCGACCACCGGGACGGACCCAGCGTCGTCCTGGCCCAGACGGTCAAGGGCCACACGCTGGGGTCGGGCTTCGAGTCCCGCAACGCCAACCATCAGATGAAGAAGCTGACGATGGCCCAGTTCCGTGAGATGCGCGACCTGCTGGAGCTGCCCATCCCCGACCGTGCGCTGAGCGGGGACCTGGTGCCGTACTGGCACCCCGGCGAGGATGCGGAAGAGGTGCGGTACCTGCGGGAACGCCGTACGGCTCTCGGCGGCCCGGTCCCGGTACGCAGGGTGGTGGCGAGGCCGCTGGAGCAGCCGCCGTCCGGCCCCTTCGAAACCCTCCTCAAGGGCTTCGGCACCCAGGAGGTGGCCACCACCATGGCGCTGGTCCGGCTGGTCAAGGACCTGATGCGGGTCGAGGGGACGGGACGGCGCTGGGTGCCCATCATCCCCGACGAGGCACGTACGTTCGGGATGGAGTCCCTGTTCCCGACGGCCGGGATCTACTCGCCGAAGGGCCAGACCTACGAGCCGGTCGACATCGATCAGCTGCTGCACTACCGGGAGGCCAAGGACGGCCAGCTCATCGACGAGGGCATCACCGAAGCCGGGTCGCTGGCCGAGTTCACGGCGGCGGCGACGTCGTACGCCACGCACGGCGAGCCTATGATCCCCTTCTACATCTTCTACGCCATGTTCGGATTCCAGCGCACCGGCGACCAGTTCTGGGCCCTGGCCGACCAGATGGGCCGCGGTTTCGCCGTCGGGGCGACGGCCGGCCGTACGACGATGACCGGCGAGGGCCTCCAGCACGCGGACGGCCACTCCCACCTGCTGGCCTCCACGAACCCCGCCGCCGTGAGCTATGACCCCGCCTTCGCGTACGAGATCGCGGTGATCGTCCGGGAAGGGCTGCGCCGGATGTACGGCGACCGGCCGGAGGACGTCTTCTACTACCTGACGGTCTACAACGAGCCGAAACGGCAGCCGGCCATGCCCGTCGGACCGTCGGTCGAGGGGGGGATCCTCAAGGGCGTCTACCGCTTCCGGCGGGCGGCGCCCCACGACGCGGGGCCGACGATCCAGCTGCTGGCCTCCGGCACGGCCATCCACTGGGCGCTGAAGGCCCAGGAGCTGCTGATGTCCGACTGGGGAGTCCACGCCGACGTCTGGTCGGTGACGTCCTGGACTGAGCTGCGCCGCGACGCGCTGTGCGCGGACCGGGCGCGGCTGCGGGGCGAGGAGCGCGTCCCGTACGTGACGGCGGCGTTGTCGGGCGCCCGCGGGCCCGTCCTGGCGGTCAGCGACTGGATGCGGCAGGTGCCGGACCAGATCAGCCAGTGGGTGGAGCAGGACTACTCCTCGCTGGGCACGGACGGCTTCGGGCTGTCGGACACGCGTGACGCCGTGCGCCGCTATTTCCGGGTGGACGCCGAGTCGATCGTCGTCGCGGCCCTGGACCGGCTGGCGCGCACCGGCGAGGTCGCCCCGGACGCGGTGGTCCGGGCGCGCGACCGCTACGGCTGGGTGGGGTGAGGACCGTGCCCGGTGTCACAGATGGGGCGGATGACCGGTCTGTTAGATATGTACACTTCTCTAGTAGATGCCCCGATAAAGACACCGATAAAGACACCGATCGAGACTCCGATCGAGACTCCGATCGAGACGCTGACCGACGATCTCGGCCGGGAGCGGCAGGACGACTACGCGATCAGCGCCGAGTTCTACGACATCCTGCAGGCCGAGCGGGACGAGGCCCGGGTACGACGTCTCTACCGCGGTCATGTCGGCAGCGCCCGTCTCGGTGTGCTGGACGTCGGCGCCGGGACCGGACGGGTCACACTGATGAGCCTGATGGAGTCACGCGTTGCGGTGCATGCCGTCGAGCCCGCGCGTTCGATGCGTTCCCCCTTGATGACACGGCTGGCAGCCCTGCCCGCGGGTCTGCGGATGCGGGTCACGGTGCACCCCTGCACCCTCGACGAGGCCGCGCTGCGCGGGGTGGCGGACGTCGCCGTGTGCCACAACACGATCGCCTGTCTTCACCCGGCTGCGCGGCGGGCCCTGTGGCCGGCCGTGGCCGAGGCGCTCGTGCCCGAAGGCGTACTGCTCGTCCAACTCCCGCCCGCCCGCCTTCCGTTGCGCGAGACCACGTATGTGTTCCCCGCCCAGCGGGTGGGCCAGCACGAGTACGGCGGACTGATGCGTTCGTCGGCGGACGGGAACCGCATCCGGACCCGCTTCTGCTACTGGGTGCGGGGTGAGGGTGGTGCGGGCGATGTGCTGCGCGAGCACACCGAGACGTTCTGGATGTGGCCGGCCTCCCGTGCGGAGCTGATCGGGGAGCTGGGCGAGTGCGGCTTCGCTCCCGTGCCCGAACGCACCGAACGCACCGATCGTGCCGTGCTTGCAGTACGGCTCGGGCCGATGGGTGCGTTCGGGCAGCGATGACACTTGTCCGAACCGACCGTGGGGAGCCCCGAGCACACCGTCCCACGACGGCTTGTAGCATGATGTCCCAACGTTGGAGGACACATATGCGCACCGGTGATGACGCAAACTCTCTCGATCAGGCGACGAGGGATTTCATCGCGGCGCGTCCCCAACTCTTCGGCATCGCGTACCGCGTGCTCGGCAGTGCGGTGGAGGCCGAGGACATCGTCCAGGAGGCGTGGGTGCGGTGGCAGACCACCGACCGCAGCGACGTCCAGGAGCCCACGGCGTTCCTGGCCACGATCACCGTCCGACTGGCGATCAACCTGGCCCAGTCCGCCCGGATGCGGCGTGAGTCGTACGTGGGCCCCTGGCTTCCCGAGCCGGTGGACACCAGCGTGGATCCGCAGATCGGCGCGGAGCGGGCGGAGGCCGTCGACCTCGCGGTGCTCTTCCTGCTGGAGAAGCTGAACCCGGCGGAACGGGCCGCCTACGTGCTGCGGGAGGCCTTCGACTACCCGTACAAGCGGATCGCGGAGATCCTGGAGACGAGTGAGGCCAATACGCGCCAGTTGGTGAGCCGCGGCCGCAAGCATCTGTCGGCGGAACGCAGCGAGCCGGTCGACTCCACCGCGCACCGGCGTCTGCTGGAGGTGTTCCTCGCGGCGGCGCAGACCGGCGATCTGGCGGTGCTCGAGGACCTTCTGACGACGGACGTGGTCAGCTACTCCGACGGCGGCGGAATCCGCGGCGCGTCCAAGATCCCGGTCGTCGGGCGTTCGCGCGTCGCCAAGTACCTCGCCGCCTTCGCCCCGCGTTTCTGGCCTCAGGCAGACGTTCGCTGGGTCGAGGCCAACGGCCGGCCGGCCGTCCTCGTCTCGTTCGACGGGAACGCGGCTGCGTTGCTGTGCGTCGAGGCGACGGCACAGGGCATCGAACGCATCATGTGGGTGATGAACCCGGCCAAGCTCGCGCCTTACGTCGCCTCGCTGAGCAGCTGAGGCGTCCTTTCCGTCCGCCGCGTCGGCGGTGTCACACGACAGGTGACTCGTCGGTCAACTGGCTGTCCGGAATCCGGGGCTGCTCTCACGACCGGCCCACGACGCGAAGGCGAACGGTACATGGCATCTGGTCCAGTTGATCACGGCAGCGGCGAGCCGATCGGGCTGCCCGATCTGTCCACCGAGAAGGACTTCGAAGGAGACTCCTTCGCCCCGCTCTACACCACGACGGTGACGGTGAACGGCGGGTCGGCCAGTCACGGACGCGCCTCGGGACGAGCGCGCTCGACCGACGGCGTCCTGGACCTCGACCTGCGGATGCCCGCCGAACTGGGCGGCGACGGCCAGGGAACAAACCCCGAACAGCTGTTCGCCGCCGGTTTCGCCGCCTGCTTCCACGGCGCGCTGAGCCTGGTGGCACGACAGGCCGCGCTCGACCCCACCACGATCTCCGTGGCGGCGACCGTGGCCTTCGGGCGGGACCCGGGAGACGGCGGCTATCTGCTCCGCGTCGACCTGGTGGTCACATGGCCGAACGTCGATCCCGAGCGCGCCGCCCCACTCCTGGAGAAGGCCGACTCGCTGTGCCCCTACGCGAGGATGGTCTGGCAGGGCACACCGGCCACCATCACACTGGCCCCCTGACGGCCCCCCAGCATGTGACAACGCACAACGCGCTGCACCCTCACCCAGGGCCTGCCCGGCGGATCATGCCGGAGACGCGGGGTCTGGCACGCCCGCCTGCGGCGTTGTCGTCGGTTGCCGACGCTCCGCGTCGACGCCCTCCTCCGCCTTGCAGTCGCACGCACCAGACCCCGCTCACCCGCGCTCATCAGTCACCGCTGCTTTCCTCCGACTTGATCCGCCGGACAGGCCCTGGTGGGAGACACCCCTGTCACAGATCCCGGGACTTCCTGGTCGTACTGAGTGACCAACCCGGCGATCGGAGTAGACCGTGGCTATCACCGAACAACGTCTTTCCACCATGGTGCTGGTGATCGGCACCGGAGGTGCTGGCCTGCGAGCATCGATCGAACTGGCCGAAGCCGGTATCGACGTCCTCGCGGTCGGCAAGCGCCCCAAGGAGGACGCTCATACGGCACTCGCTGCCGGAGGCATCAACGCGGCCCTGGCCACCATGGACCCCGAGGACAGCTGGCAGCAGCATGCGGCCGACACTCTCAAGGAGAGTTATCTGCTGGCCGACCCGCACACCGTCGAGATCGTGACGCAGGGCGCCGCCCGGGGCATCGACGACCTCGAACGCTATGGCATGGCCTTCGCCCGGGAGGAGGACGGCCGGATCTCGCAGCGCTTCTTCGGCGCGCACAAGTTCCGGCGCACCGCCTTCTCCGGCGACTACACAGGCCTGGAGATCCAGCGCACGCTGATCAGGCGCGCCGAGCAGCTGGACATCCCCATCCTCGACGGCGTCTACATCACCCGGCTGCTGGTGGACGACGGCACCGTCTTCGGCGCCTACGGCTTCGATCTCACGGACGGCACGCGCTATCTGATCCACGCCGACGCCGTCATTCTCGCGGCGGGCGGCCACACCCGGATCTGGCGGCGCACGTCCTCGCGGCGCGACGAGAACACGGGTGACTCCTTCCGCCTGGCCGTGGACGCCGGTGCACGCCTGCGCGACCCCGAGCTGGTCCAGTTCCACCCTTCCGGGATCATCGAGCCGGAGAGCGCGGCCGGCACCCTGGTCAGCGAGGCCGCCCGGGGCGAGGGCGGGATCCTGCGCAACGCGCTCGGGGAGCGGTTCATGAACCGCTACGACCCCGTCCGCATGGAGCTGTCCACCCGCGACCGGGTGGCGCTGGCCGCCTACACGGAGATCAAGGAGGGACGTGGGACCCCGAAGGGCGGCATCTGGCTCGACGTCTCCCACCTGCCCCGGCAGACGATCATGACGCGGCTGCCCCGGGTCTACCAGACCCTGCTGGACCTGCAGATGCTGGACATCACCCGCGAGCCGATCGAGATCGCGCCCACCGCGCACTACTCGATGGGCGGGGTGTGGGTGCGTCCCGAGGACCACAGCACGGACGTGCGCGGCCTGTACGCCATCGGCGAGGCCTCCAGCGGGCTGCACGGCGCCAACCGGCTCGGCGGGAACAGCCTCATCGAGCTGCTGGTCTTCGGCCGTCTCACCGGCCGGGCGGCCGCCGCCTACTCGGAGTCCCTGACCGCGCACCCGCGCTCGGCGTCGGCGATCGCACAGGCCCGCGCGGAGGTCGAGGACCTGCTGGCGGCCGACGGGTCGGAGAACGTGCGCGCCCTGCAGCGCGCCATCCGCAACACGATGACCGAGCATGCGGGAGTCGTACGCGACGAAGAGGGGCTGCGGACCGGGCTGGAGGAGCTGGCGGCGATCGAGAAGCGGATGGAGGACGTCGGCGTCCACCCGGACATCGCCGGCTACCAGGACCTCGCGCACGCCTTCGATCTCAAGTCCGCCGCCCTGGCCGCCCGGGCCACGCTCGAAGCCGCACTGGAGCGTCGCGAGACGCGCGGCTGTCACAACCGCAGCGACTATCCCGACATGGATCCCGCTCTGCAGGTCAATCTCGTGTGGTCGCCGACGACCGGAATCACCCACGAGAGCATTCCGGCGATCCCGGACGAGATTTCCTCCCTCATGCAGGACGTCTCGACCGAGGGAAAGCTCGTCGAATAAATTTCCCGTCGATTTTCGCGCACCTCGTGTCACAACCGGGGCCGTTGCCCTGTCTCATCTAGTGCAGATAGTGCAGGCCGATTTCGGTGCTGGCACCGCTAAAACCTACGAGAGGAATCCGTCATGAAGGTCGTAGTGATCGGTGGAACCGGGCTCATCGGTTCGAAGGTGGTCGGCAAGCTGACCGAGCACGGGCACGAGGCGGTCGCCGCCGCGCCCAACACCGGCGTCAACACGCTGACCGGCGAGGGGCTGGCCGAGGTACTGAAGGGCGCGTCGGTCGTGGTCGACGTGTCCAACTCCCCCTCGTTCGAGGACCAGGCCGTCATGGACTTCTTCCGTACGTCCACGACGAACGTCCTCAAGGCGGAGGCCGAGGCCGGCGTGACGCACCACGTGGCGCTGTCCGTGGTCGGCACCGATCGCCTTCAGGACAGCGGGTACTTCCGCGCCAAGCAGGCTCAGGAGGAGCTGATCAAGGCGTCCGGGATCCCCTACACGATCGTCCACGCCACCCAGTTCTTCGAGTTCATGAAGGCGATCGCGGCCGAGGCCACCGACGGCGACACCGTGCGTCTGTCCCCGGCCAAGATCCAGCCCATCGCCTCGGACGACGTGGCCGCGGCGGTCGGCCGGGCCACGGTCGGCGCCCCGGTCAACGGCGTGGTGGAGGTCGCGGGCCCGGAGGCGTACCCGCTCGACGCGCTCGTCCGCAAGGCGCTCGCCGCCAAGAACGACCCCCGCACGGTGGTCACGGACGTGCACGCCACGTACTTCGGCGTCGAGCTCAAGGAGGACACGCTCCTGCCCGGTCCGGACGCGCACATCGCCGAGACCAAGCTCGCCGACTGGGCTGCCGCGCAGCAGCGGTAGGCCCCCCGCGGGTGGCCCCTGCCTCCGGGCGGGGGCCACCTTGCGTTCCGGCCGCGGACAATCCGTTCCCACAGTGAGCCGGAATTCATTCCTGTCTGAGATTCACCCGGAAAGGATCCGGCCCGCCATGCAGAACCGCACGGAAACCACCATTCCCCTTACCGTCAGTCCCTACGAAGGGCTGACCGGTGTCTACGCCATTGATCCGGTCCACAGCACGATCGGTTTCTCCGTCCGGCACGCGATGATCAGCAATGTGCGCGGAAAATTCACCGCATTCGAAGGAATTCTCAAGCTGGACGGGTCCGATCCCGTCCGGTCCGAGGCCTACCTCAGCGTCCAGACCGGCAGTGTGGACACGGGTTCTGCGGAGCGGGACGCGCATGTCGCCGGCCCGGACTTCTTCGACTCGACGACGTTCCCCCTCATGAGCTTCCGTTCCACCGGGGTCGTCGACGCCGGCGACGACCGGTTCCGTCTCACGGGATCCCTGCGGATCAAGGACGTCGAGCTGCCCGTCCAGATCGACCTCGAGTTCGGCGGATCGAGCCAGGACTCCTACGGACAGCATCGCGTCGGCTTCGAGGGCACGGCCACGCTGCAGCGCTCCGACTGGGGGCTGGGCTGGAACACGGCCCTGACCACCGGTGGGGTCCTGATCAGCGACAAGGTCAAGCTGCTTCTCGACGTCTCCGCGGTGCAAGTGGACCAGGCCGACGCCGCCTAGATCAGGGAGACCAGGATGACCTCAGTCACCGAGAACCATGTCGACATCGCGGCCACAGTCATGTCACTGGCCGCGGAAGCCACCGAGCTGCACACGCGCGTCGACGAGCTCCGCCAGGAACTCGTCGACCTCGACGAGCGGATGGCAGCCCTCTCCGAGGCTCTGCACCGGCTTCCTTCCCTCTGAACGAACGAAAGGGCGGGGCGGCAACTCTGCCGCCCCGCCCTTCTGCGTGCGAGGCCCGGACCTCCACCGTGTGCGCCTTGGCACGCTCGGCCATGAACGTCTGCGCCTGCGGCGGGATGTTGAGGTCCTCGGTGGCCACCAGGACCTTGGGGACGTCCGCGGCGAACTGGCCGAGGCAGGGGTTTCGGCCGTGTCCGGATGGCTCAGTCGCGGTGCAGGGCGGTGCGCAGGGTGTGAACGGCCAGCTCCACAGCGGCAGTCGTGGCCTGGGTGGAGCGCAGCGGGTTGAGCATCATGAAGTCGTGCAGGGTGCCGTTGACGCGGATGTTCGTGGTGGCGACCCCGGCCTGGGTCAGCCTGCGGGCGTACGCCTCGCCCTCGTCCCGCAGCACATCGCTCTCGTCGACGACGACGAGCGCCGGCGGCAGCCCCCGCAGCTCCTCCAGGCTCGCCCGCAGCGGCGAGGCGGTGATCTCCGCCCGCTGGGCGGGGTCGGTGGTGTAGCAGTCCCAGAACCAGGCCATGGCCTTCGCCGTGAGGTAGGGCCCGTCGGCGAACTCCCGGTAGCTGTCGGTGTTCTGGGCCGCGTCCGTGACGGGGTAGTACAGCGACTGGTGCACGAAGGTCACGTCACCGCGCTGCTTGGCCATGAGGGTCAGGGCGGCGGTCATGTTGCCGCCCACCGAGTCGCCGGCGACGGCCAGACGGGAGGCGTCCAGGCCCTCGGCGGCGCCCTTCGCGGTGATCCACCGGGCGGTCGCGTACGCCTGCTCGATGGCGACCGGGTATCTGGCCTCCGGGGAACGGTCGTACTCGACGAACACGACGGCGACGTCCGCCCCGACCGCCAGCTCGCGCACCAGACGGTCATGGGTACCGGCATTGCCGATGACCCAGCCGCCCCCGTGCACGTACAGGACGACCGGCAGTGCGCCCTCGGCGCCGACGGGCCTGACGACGCGTATCCGCACATCGCCGACCTCGGCGGAGACCGTGAACCACTTCTCCTCCACGTCCGGCTTCTCGATCGGCGCGGCCTGCAGGTCGTCCAGGACCTTGCGGGCGCCCTCCGGGCCGAGCTCGTACAGGAACGGCGGGTTGGCCGTCGCGTCCGCGAGCTCCTGAGCTGCAGTCTCAAGAACGGGCTTGATCATGAGTTGCACTCCTTGGGTCGGCAGGCTGTCACCTGCTTTCACCTTTAAAGACAGGGCAGATGCTGACGCTGTGACAAGCACCGCGGAAAAAGGGCCGACGACGCCGAGACGGGAGGTTCAGTGTTTGCCGGTGATCTCCTTGTACTCCTGCTCGGTCGGCTTGGGGATCTGTGCGTCCTCGCCGTAGAAACCCCGGCTGAGTCGCACGCGCAAACGCTGGGAAAGACGGGATCCGTTCTCCGGGCCGGCCGGGATCGGCTGGTACTGCTCGTGCCGCGTGAGCGCGTGGAGTCTTTCCTGGCTGAGCGGCTCGTGCACCTCGACGAACTCGCCGTGCGGAAGCCGCTTGACGATGCCGGTCTCACGGCCGTGCAGCACTTTGTCACGGTCCTGGCGCTGGAGGGCCAGCGCAATCCGACTCGCCACGACATAGGCCAGCACCGGCACGACGAAGAGAGCGATGCGAACCGCCCATGTGACCGATTCGAACGAGATGTGCAAGCGAATGGCGATGATGTCGTTCGCGGCGCCGATCGTGGCCACCAGATAGAAACTGAGCCAGGCGACCCCCAGTCCCGTCCGCACCGGGCGATTGCGCGGCCTGTCGAGGATGTGTTGATCACGATCGTCGTCGGTCACCCAGGCCTCGATGAACGGATAGGCGCCCATGGCGAGAAAGAGACCCAGGCCCACCGACAGCGGGATCAGGTTGTCCAGAGCCAGGGTGTGACCCCAAAGAGCGATCTCCCAGCCAGGCATGACGCGCAGCAGCCCGTCCGCCACGCCCATGTACCAGTCGGGCTGCGATCCGGCCGAGACCTGGTCGGCCCGGTAGGGCCCGTACGCCCAGACCGGGTTGATCTGCGCGACCGCGGCCATGACGAAGATGACTCCGGAGACCAGGGAGAAGTAGCCGGCGGATTTCACGACGCGGACCTTGAGCGGAACTCCGACCACGTTCTTGTTCGTACGCCCCGGACCCGGATATTGGGTGTGCCGGTGGCGGAGAACCAGGATCAGATGGGCCACGAGCAGAGCCACCATGAGGGCCGGGATGAGCAGGACGTGGATCGTGTTGAAGCGCGCCACCAGATCGTTGCCCGGGAACTCGCCGCCGAAGAGGAACATCGAGATGTAGGTTCCGACGATCGGTATGGAGAGGATCGTTCCGTGCACGACCATGAGTCCGGTCCCGGAGAGAAGGTCGTCCGGCAGGTCGTATCCCGTCAGCCCTGCGAACATTCCGAGGACGAGCAGCAGGAATCCGAAGACCCAGTTGATTTCCCGGGGCTTACGGAAGGCGCCGGTGAAGAACACGCGCATCATATGGACGAGCATGGCGCCGACGAAGACCAGTGCCGCCCAGTGGTGAGCCTGCCGGATCAGCAGTCCGCCGCGGACGTCGAAGGAGATGTGCATGGTCGAATTGAACGCCTCCGACACCAACTGGCCGCGCAGCGGTGCGTAGCTGCCGGTGTACTCCACCTGGTTCATCGACGGATGGAAGTACAGCGTCAGATACACGCCGGTCACGATGATGATGATGAAGCTGTAGAGGCAGATCTCGCCCAGCATGAACGACCAGTGGTCCGGAAAGGCCTTACGCGCTTTCGCCCTGACCTGGCTGTAGACACCCAGGCGCCCATCGGCCCATGCGGCAACCCTTTCCCCTTTTTCCATCCCCTTACCACCGTTCATGAATCGTCCAGAAGTGTCTTGGAATCAGCAAGGTGCACAGCAAGGTGCACGCCTCTGTGCGGCGGCTGCCGTCACGCCGCGGTGGCGACCGTGTCCTTGGTCGGACGGATCCTGCGCCGCCTGAGCGCACGGCGTTCGCTCTCCGTCATGCCACCCCAGATGCCTTCGACCTGCCCCACCTCCACGGCCCAGTCGCGGCACTGCTCCATCACGGGGCAACGGCCGCACACGGCCTTGGCCTCTTCGATCTGGTCGAGTGCCGGGCCGGTGTGTCCGACGGGGAAGAACAGATCAGGGTCTACACGCAGGCAAGCCGCCCGCTCGCGCCAATACACGGAGTAGCCTCCTCGTCCAGCAGCCAGGGGAGAACAAGCCGCTTTCTCGTCTCCGCGAGGCGGTACCGGTTGCTGCCCATGAGACCGCGCAACGGGCACATCTGTGACAGGCGGCCGCGTCCATATGTCCGGTGTCACAACATCAAGGGGTGCCCGGTCTAACTGGTTGAGCCGAATCGAAGGAAGTGTGTCGTGCGCGAGGACTCGCTGAAGCCGTCAGGGAGGTTGCCGTATGGACCAGGCTGACACGGCGCCGATCGGGGAGTTGCTCGACGAGCGCCGGTACCTGCTGGACGTCGCCTACTGGATGCTGGGCAACGCCGATGAGGCGGAGGACGTCGTCGAGGAGGCGTACCGCCGGTGGTACGGGCTGTCGGACGCGGCGCGCGCCAAGATCACCGCGCCCCGGTCGTGGCTGGCGAAGACCGCGGGCGGGATCTGCCTGAGCCGGCTCCCCCTGCCGGGCCGGGCTGCGGCCGGACCGAAGCAGGGACACCGCACACCGGCCCAGGCCCCGGAAGGAGCGCAGGCGAGGTTGGGGGAGGAGGTGAGTCGGGTGCTGTTGGACGCGTTGGACTCCCTGACCCCGGCCGAGCGGGCGGCGTTCGTCCTCAACGACGTCTTCGGGATGACGCCCCGCACGGTCGCCGACATCGTCGGGCGGACCGAACCCGAATGCGCCGCACTGGCCGACCGCGCCCGGGACAGTGTCCGGCTGCATCGTTCACATCCCACCAGCCCGGAAGAACACGACGCGCTCGCGCATGCCGTGCGGCGGGCCTGTGTCACCCAGGACGCCGAGCTCCTGGTGTCGCTGCTGTGTCCCGACGCCACGGCGTTCTTCGACGGCGGGGGCAAGGTACGGGCCCTGGCCAGGCCCGTCCACGGCAGCGGGCCCGTCGCCCGCAGTCTCCTGACGCTCCTGGCCCACCGGCCCCGCACCACGTTGGCCACGCATTCCGTGAACGGCCGCACCGGCCTCGTGACCCGCTACGACGACCAGGTTGCCGCCGTCATCACCCTCGACGTCGCCGACCACCACGTCACCCAGGTCTGGGCCGTCCTCAACCCCGACAAACTCCACCTCTGGAACCAACCACCCACACTCCACTGAGCAACAACATGTCAGTGCTCGATGGGCCGCGAAAACACCGTATGCCTTGGCGAGTCGGGCTCCTCCGACGGCTGTCTGCAGATCCGCTGCTCCGTTCTGTCACAGGATCGGGTCGCGCCCGGTCTATGCAGCAGATGCGATTGGAGCAGCCATGTCTTTGAGCGACCCCACGACCATGCATCACGCACCGTCCCCCACGACCGGCGACCTCGAAGAGGCTGTCTCTGTCTTCATCGAGCACCGGAAGCGTCTCTTCGGGATCGCCTACCGCGTGCTCGGCAGCGCCGTGGAGGCCGAGGACGTGGTCCAGGAGGTGTGGCTGCGTTGGCAGAAGACGGACCGCTCGGTGGTGCTGAACCCGGTCGCCTTCCTCTCCAGCGCCACGACCCGCCTGGCCATCAACGTCGCAGAGTCGGCGCGGGTGCGCCGGGAGACCTACATCGGACCGTGGCTGCCCGAGCCCGTCGACACGAGCTCGGACCCGGAGGTGGGCGCACAGCGCGCGGAGGCGCTGGAAATGGCCCTTCTGCTGGTGCTGGAGAGACTGAGCCCGACCGAGCGCGCCGCATACGTGCTGCGTGAGGCGTTCGACTACACCTATCCCGAGATCGCTGCGATCCTCCGGCTCAGCCTCGTCAACGTGCGGAAGATCGTCAGCCGTGCGCGTAAGCATCTGGCGGACGAGCACCGCGAGACCGTGGACACCACGGAGCACCGGCGCCTTCTCAATGCCTTCGTCTCAGCAGCTCAGACGGGGGACGTGGCTTCACTGGAAGCCCTGCTCACCCCCGACGCCGTCAGTCTGTCCGACGGCAACGGCATGCGGGGCGCCGCCCGTGTCCCGGTTGTGGGGCGGGCGCGCGTGGCCAACCTGTCGACGGCCTTCCCCCGGTTCTGGCCGGAGGCGGACCCCAGGCCGGTCGACGCCAACGGCCGCACCGGCGTGCTGATCTACCGGAACGGCGAGCCCGCCACGTTCATGACGATCGCCGCCTCGGACGAAGGCATCCACAAGGTGATGTGGGTGTTCAACCCCAGCAAGATCGCCGCTTTCCTCGAGTCGAGCTCCCGCTAGCTGCGTGGTTGGTTCCAGAGGTGGAGTTTGTCGGGGTTGAGGACGGCCCAGACCTGGGTGACGTGGTGGTCGGCGACGTCGAGGGTGATGACGGCGGCGACCTGGTCGTCGTAGCGGGTCACGAGGCCGGTGCGGCCGTTCACGGAATGCGTGGCCAACGTGGTGCGGGGCCGGTGGGCCAGGAGCGTCAGGAGACTGCGGGCGACGGGCCCGCTGCCGTGGACGGGCCTGGCCAGGGCCCGTACCTTGCCCCCGCCGTCGAAGAACGCCGTGGCGTCGGGACACAGCAGCGACACCAGGAGCTCGGAGTCCTGGGTGACACAGGCCCGCCGCACGGCATGCGCGAGCGCGTCGTGTTCTTCCGGGCTGGTGGGATGTGAACGATGCAGCCGGACACTGTCCCGGGCGCGGTCGGCCAGTGCGGCGCATTCGGGTTCGGTCCGCCCGACGATGTCGGCGACCGTGCGGGGCGTCATCCCGAAGACGTCGTTGAGGACGAACGCCGCCCGCTCGGCCGGGGTCAGGGAGTCCAACGCGTCCAACAGCACCCGACTCACCTCCTCCCCCTCCGCCTCCCGCTCGGCACGCTCGTCCGGCGGGTCGACGGCCAGGTCGGGCAGGGGAAGGCGGCTCAGGCAGATCCCGCCGGCCGTCTTCGCCAGCCATGACCGGGGCGCGGTGATCTTGGCGCGCGCCGCGTCCGACAGCCCGTACCACCGGCGGTACGCCTCCTCGACGACGTCCTCCGCCTCACCCGCACTGCCCAGCATCCAGTACGCGACGTCCAGCAGAAAGCGACGCTCGTCGAGCAACTCCCCGATCGGCACCGCGTCAGCCTGATCCATACGGCAACCTCCCTCTCGTGCCGGTTGCACGCCTGACCGGCACGACACCCCGGCGCTGCTCGGCCGGGATGTTCGGCGACGCGACTTCGCGCACGGGCCCCTCTTCTTCTGTCGGCTCGTCAGCTTGACCGGAGACCGGCGGAGGTTGTGACACCGCCCCATCGAAAGCGCGAAGCCACGGCCGGACTCACCGCCGGCGACGCGGCCGGGCGGTCAGCCCGCGTCGGTCGACATCGGCCGCACCGGCGGGGACCAGTCACGGAAGACCGCGGCCTGCCCTCGGTTGTCTCCCTCGGGGCCGAGGAGGTCCCACATCGTCACGTCCTTGATCCAGAACTCTTCGCCGGTCCTGGTCATGCGCAGCCCGGTGTAGCCGTCGGCGAAGCCGTGTTCATGTGCGGCGCGGACGAAGTCGTCCCGGTCCTCCTGGTGGTGCGAGGAGGCCGACAGCCGGGACGGCATGGCGGTGAACTCCTCCCAGGAGTAGCCGAAGCACTGCTGGGCCGTGCGGTTGGCATAGCAGAACGTGGGGTCGGGGCCCGGGCCGTGGGCGAGCAGTCCGAAGGGCGCGTCGGCGTAGAGCCAGCGGGCCGCTTCGTGCGGTGAGGTCCAGTGAGGGGGACAGAGGGGGCGGCCGGTCAGGGCGAGGTGGCTGCTCAGCAGCAGCTCGGCGAAGGCGGCGCCGCGCGCAGCCGCAGCCGCAGGGGGACCGAAAGGGCTGGACACGCCGGCGCCGGCGTCATGGAACAGCTCGGCCATGGGATACACCCTTCCCTCGCAAGCGTCTGTCCGCGCATGCGGCTGCTTGCGCGGGGCACGCCGTCGGCCTGCGCGAATCACACTATCTGACACTGTCCCGCATCGACCGGTGAACAGTTCAACCTTGTCAGGTCGTGACCTGAGGCGAAGCGCAGGCCCGGTCCACGTACCGCCCCCGTAATCAGAGTGAGTCACTGCATATGATGTCAGGTGGACACATTCCCGCGTTCAGACCGAGCGGCACCGCACATGAGTCGGCGCGCGGCACGAGGGGCTGAGGATGAGAGGAACACATGGTCTCTGTAACCCATGCAGCAACCCATGCGGCGCATGACATCGAGGTCACCACCGAGAGCCTGCAGGAGGACCTGGCCCGTCTGCAGATCCAGAAGCAGGCGCTGGAAAGGGAGTTGGCCGCGGTCGTGGCCCATCTCGGCTCGGTGCAGAGGGCCCTCAGCGCTCTCGAGACGCTGATGCGCCACCCGGTCGCCGCGGTACCGAGCACGGCAGGTGCCGCAGGTGTGCAGGTGCGGCCGGAGCAGGCCGTGGAGACCGCCGAACCGCACACCGACCGTGCCTCCGCCGTGCCTGCGGACACTGCCGCGGAGGCGGCCGCACAGCCGCGGAAGCGCCAGGGCGGCAAGGACGCGAAGGGTCCGGCGGCCGCCGGACCCGACCTGGGCGGGAAGTCGTACGCGGACGCGAACGCGGACTCGGACGCGGACTCGCAGAGGCAGTACGGCAAGCTCACCGAGCAGATCATGGAGTACTTCGCCGGCGTCGGCGACGCCGATGTGCGGGCTCGTGATGTCGCGGCGGCTCTCGGCCGTGACACCGACAGCGGAAGCATCAACGGCGTCCGCAGCACCCTCGACCGTCTGGTCGGCACCTCGCGCGTCCAGCGGAGCGGCCGGGGCCTCTACCGTGCGAGGCGTTCCTAGAGGTTCGTTCAGCCCTACGCATCCCCGCGCGCCTCTACGCACCCGTGCACGCCTCTACACACCCCTGCCCACCCCTACGCGCCCATGATCACCGCGACGCACACCCAGATCATCGCCACGGTGATCAGGGTCATGGCGATCAGCGTGCCTCGTAGCCATCGTCCGAAGCGGATGTGGTGTTTCTCTTCGACCCCGCCGATGGCATCGGCGATGTGCTCGGTCACCATGCGGGCGACGTACCTCTGCTCCTCGACGTACCACCGCTCGAGGTGTTTCTTCTGCTCCCGGGTCAGCCCCGGCGCCCGTGCGGTGAACTCCGCCACGCGCTGATGTGCCGCTCGTAGGTGAGCCTCCCAGTACAGGAATGTCTCGATGTCGGTCAGGCCGCGCGCGGCCTCCTCACTCGCGTCCATGGTGTGCTCCAGAGGGAAGGCGATGACGAGCAGGTGGGAGCGCCGAGCGCCGCCGAGCCGCGCTCGTCGAAGCGGCTCACGCGGCCGGGCGGTCGCTCGCCCGGCTCCGGCTCCCGTCGGGGGACTGAGGCCGGCCGCTCGCGACGAACGCGTCCCGTGGGTGCTGCACCGAGGCCAGGGAGACGAGATCCCGGCCGAAGAGGGCGGCGGTCAGCCAGACGGTCAGCACCCGGACCTTGCGCTCCCAGGTGGGCACCGCCAGGACGTGGTAGCCCCGGTGCATGAGCCAGGCGGGGAAACCCTTGATGACGATGCCCTTGTACTGGAAGATGCCGCGCCCGAGTCCCAGGGTCGCCACCACGCCCAGACTGCTGTGGCGGTAGTCGCGGACCCTCCCCCCGCGCAGGTCGGCCGCGATGTTCTTCGCCAGGCGCCTGCCCTGCCGCACCGCGTGCTGGGCGTTCGGCACCGTGCGCGCGCCCGGCAGGGGCACGGCGAGGTCGGGGACGGCCGCGTCGTCTCCGGCCGCCCACACATCCGGCACCGGCTCGCTGTCGGTGCCCACCCGGAGATCGGGACGGACCACGAGCAGGCCGCGCTCGTCGACCGGCAGATCGGTGTGGTTGTGCACGACCGGGTTCGAGGCGTTGCCGGCGGTCCAGACGACCAGGGCGGAATCGAACTCCTCTCCCGAGGAGAGCACGACGTGCCCGTCCTCGACGGAGACGAGCTGCGTGTTCAAGTGGACGTGCCCGCCCCGGCGTTCCAGCGACCGCACCACCCAGGCGCCGGGCCCGTCCCCCACCTCGGGCAGGATCCGGCCCCGGGCCTCGACCAGGTGGAAGGACAGTTCGCCGAAGCTCAGCTCCGGATAGGACTTGAGCATGGCGGTCGCCAGCGACAGCAGCTCGCCGAAGCCCTCGACGCCGGAGAACCCGCCGCCCACGAACGTGACGGTGAGCAGTTTCCGCCGTTCGGGCCCCGGCGGCAGCGACGCCGCCTGGTCGAAGGCGGTCAGCAGCCGGTCGCGGATGGCCACCGCCTCCTCCACGTGCTTCAGGCCGATCGCCTCCTGCGCCAGCCCCGGTATGGGGAAGGTGCGGGTGACAGCGCCGGCGGTGACCACAAGGGTGTCGTAAGAAAGTTCGTAGTCGGCTCCGTTGACGGGCCGGACGGTGAGTTTCCGGTCCGCGTGACGGATCTCCGTGACGCTCCCCGCGATCAGCCGGGTGCGGTGCAGGTGCCGTCGCAACGACACCGCGGCATGCCGTGCCTCGACCGATCCGGCCGTCACCTCGGGCAGGAACGGCTGGTAGGTCATATAGGGACGCGGGTCGACGACGGTGACCCGCGCCTCGCCCGAACGCAGCGACTTCTCCAGGCCCCATGCGGTGTAGAAGCCCGCGTAGCCACCACCGACGATCACAATCTCACGCATGATTCCCTCTGCTCGTTGGTCGACACCTGTTAGACCGGACGGGCCCAGGAGGTGTGACAGACCACGGTTGCCACACCGTGGCGACCGGGCGGACGATGGAGGCAGCGGTACCCGCGCAAGCCCTACCCGTACGAGGCACGACCATGGCGAGCGAACCTACCTTCTTCGAACTGGGCGTGGCCGACCCCGGGCGCGGTCGCACCTTCTACGGAGCCCTGTTCGGCTGGACCTTCGAACCCGGCCCCACCGGTCACGGCTTCGCCATCACGACCGACGGCCTGCCGGGCGGTATACACGGCGGCGACGAGGCGGCCGCCCCGTATCACTGAGCGCTGCACGGTGCACGGTGAACAGTGCACGATGAACGGTGGACGGTTTTCACTGTGAGTTCGGGCAGGGAGTCTGGCGCAACACCCGGCACTTTCGATATGTCATGCCTCTGACATCACTAAGTGCTGGAGTGAGAGGAAACTCGCGTGCACCTGCGCCCCCTGCGCGCCCTGTGCGGCACCGCCGCGCTCGCCCTGACCCTGCCCGTCCTGTCGGCCGGCCAGGCCTCGGCCGCCGTCCCCGCGTACTCGGTCTATCTGCAGAACTACACCACCGGTCTCCATGCGGCCGACAGCGGCGGCACGGTCGCCGCGCACAATCCCAAGGGCAACGAGGACCACCAGCAGTGGACCCCGGTCGCGGTCAGCGGCGGCTACCAGTTGCGGAACGCGGACGAGTCGGGCGTCTGCCTCGGCCGCAGCGGCACGTCCGCGGTGACCGCCGCCTGCGGCGCGGACGGCACCACCTGGACGATCGCGTCCGGCGCCGACAGCACCTACACCGTGAGCGTCCCGGGCACCACGCAGTACCTCACCGGGTCCGCCGCCGACTCCAGCGCCGTGCAGCTGGGCTCGGCCGGCGATCTCGCCCGCTGGTACCTCACCCCGGTGACGTACGCGACCGCCTCGATGCCCTCCGCCGACACCCGCACCCTCGACCAGGTCACCTTCCTCACCGCCCACAACGCCTTCGCCAACGGGGCCGACGGCAACTTCGCGTCGTTCCCGGTCAGCCTGTTCCCCAACCAGAACCGCGGCGTCGCCCAGCAACTCGGCGACGGCGTCCGCGGCTTCATGCTGGACGACTACGCCGTCTCCGGGCAGGCCGTGCTGTGTCACAACAGCTGCGACGGTGTGAGCAACCCGGTCCCGCTCGCCACCGATCTGCAGCGCATGGTCGACTTCCTCAAGGCCAGTCCGGGTCAGGTCGTCACCGTGTTCCTCGAGGACTACGCCTCCTCCGACGTGCTGAAGTCCTCCCTGGCCTCCGTGAACGGCCTGTACGACGTGCTGTACCGGCCCGACCAGGAGGGCGTGGCGACCAGCGGCTGGCCGACCATGGCCGACCTCGCGGCACGCGGCAAGCAACTGCTGATCTTCAGCGACCGGACCCGCGCGAGCGACACCGCCAACGGCTGGACCACCCGTGACACCTTCGGTGTGATGTACCAGCGCGAGTGGACCGTCGAGAACTACTGGTCCATGGGCGCCGGACTCGGCGACTCCGACTGGTCCTGCTACAGCCGCTGGGGCACCGGCCGGCCGCTGACCGTGACCTCGTCCGCCTTCCACCCGCTGTTCGTGATGAACCACTTCAGGGACTACACGATCGGCTCCACCGCCCGGACCGACAACGGCAAGCTCGTCAACCGCGCACAGAATTTCTGCACGCCCGCCGCGCGCAAGAAGCCCAACTACCTCGCCGTGGACCGCTACGACCTGGGCTCCCCCACCCCGCTCGACACGGTCGGCACCCTCAACTCCTACATCCTCGCCCCGGGACAGTGAGCGACGGCCCGCCGCCCGCGACCGCACCGGGCGGCGCGGCCGTGCCGTCCCGGGGCTCCCGTCGTCAGAAGACGAACGGGCCGGGGGACAACGAGCTCTTCGCCACACAGTTGATCGTGATCCCGAAGAACACCATGCGCAGCGAGTACAGGCCGAGGGAGTAGGAGTCCAGGGTGTCGCCCGGTGCCACCGTGCCGCTGAGCGGGCCGAGGACGAACGGGGTGCCCACACTCGTGAACGGGTTGGTCGTCCCGGTGAACTCGGTCGTCTCCCAACCGTTCTTAACAAGCACCAGGGTGGACGTCACACTGTTCGTCTGAATCGGGAGCGGGGCGGTCAGCGAGGACAGGGTGATCGTGATCGTCGCCCCGCTGCCGGACTGGGTGGCCGTGAAGTACGCGGCCGTCGACGGGCCCCAGACTCCACAGTCGTACTGAGCGGTGGCCGAGTCCGGCGTCACGGCGCCCGCCCCGGGCGCCGACGCCACGCTCCCGACCAGCAGGGCGGCGGAGGCGGCGGCGACCAGGGCTGCACGTGACTTACGCGTCGTAGGTCTCATGGGTCACTCCAGGTCAAGTCCGGTCAAGTCGGCTCAGGCATTGCCTCATTGAGGCGCAGAGACCGCAAGAAGGGAAGAAGCACGAACCCACGAACCCTTCGACACCTGGAGCGGGCCAGTCCTGCTCAGGCCATGGAGAAGCCGTACTGCCCCGCCACGCGGGCCATGAGCTCGAAGTTGGGGGGCTCCGGCGGGGCGGCCGCACCACGGACTCCGGGCTTGCCGACGTCGGTGAACAGCCCGTCCATGCCGCCGGGGGAGAAGAGAGCCAGCATACGGACGGTCCTGCCGCTCCGGTTCAGGAAGTTGTGACGGGTGCCCTTCGGCACGTACACCAGGCCACCCGGCTGCAGTTCGTACTCCTCGTCCCCAGCCATCACGACGAGCTCGCCCTCCAGGACGAAGAACGTCTCGGACTCGTTGTGGTGACGATGCGGAGGAGTCCCCGCCCCGTCCGGAATCACACACTCGACCAGTGAGAACTCACCGTTGCTCTGAGCCTTCGACATGATCGTGGTGTAGGTGTGGCCGTCCAGGAAAACGGCAGTCCCGCCGTCCGCCGGAACATGAACCGGCCTGACTTCATCCGACATGCTGACCTGTCTGCTTTCTGTGGCGTTCGGGAAAGACAGTCCGAAGGATGTCACAATGATCGCTCAGACACACTGTTTGTGATTTGGGCCCAACGTGTTTCCAGTGTCAGGCTGCGTGTACGGGGCGTCGCCCGCCGTCGGCATCCACGTTCGTCCCAGTGGTTGGATGTTCAACATGACTCGACGGATCTTCATCGACAAGCAGAGCCCCAAGGCCTACCACGCGCTGGTCCAGACGTCCGAGGCCGTGCGGGCGACCGCCGCCGAGGCCGGTCTGGAGCGCACCGTCGTGGAACTGGTCAACCTGCGCGTCTCGCAGCTCAACGGCTGCGCGTTCTGTCTCGACGTGCACTCCAAAGCCGCCCTGCGCGTGGGAGAGGACGCCCGGCGGCTGGCTGTCCTCGCGGCCTGGCGGGACACCGAGCTCTTCACTCCCCTGGAGCGCGCGGCCCTGGCGCTGGCCGAGGCGACCACCGTGCTGCCCGACGCGGCCGCGCAGGAGGCCGCCTACGAGGACGCCCGTGAGGTGCTCACCGACGACCAGATCTCGGCGGTGATCTGGGTGGCCGTCACCATCAACGCCTTCAACCGGGTGTCCGTCCTCAGCAAGCACCCCGTGCACTGAGTCCGGCGATTGTCCGGCGCCGAGTGCGGTAAGGATCGTCTGGCCGGTGAGTGAGCACCGTCCGTCTGTCCGCCCGCCCCTGGAGGCCCCGCCCATGCCGCCCCACCCCCTCGACGTCCCCGACGGACCGGAGTCCGTCAACGCCGACGCCTGGCAGGCCTACGCCGCGCATCATCTGCGGCGCGGCACGGTCCTGGCGGAGGCGGAACGGATCGACTGGGGGTTCCCGGACGCGGGGCCGGACGACGCCTTCCTGGGCGAGTTGAAGGGGCGGCGCGTCCTGGACCTCGGCTGCGGCACGGCCCGGCACGCGGCGCGGCTCGTCCGCGTGCACGAGGCCGTCGTCGACGCCGTGGACTCCGCGCCCGGCCAGATCGAGCGGGCCCGGGCCCGGTACGGTTCGCTGCCCGGGCTGCGGCTCTTCCACGCCGACGCCGTCGCGCATCTGCGGGCGGCGGCGCAGCCGTACGACGTGATCTACTCCGTCAACGCCGTCCCGTTCGTCGATCCACGACGGCTGCTGCCCGCGCTGGCGACCGCGCTCGCCCCCGGCGGGACGCTGTGCTTCTCCGTGCTGCACACCAACTCCCGCGGGGACGGGCCGACTTCGGATCTCGTGGCCCGGCCGGAGACCCTGCGGTTCGCGGGCGGCGGCGAGACGACGGTCCGGATGTGGGCGCCCACGCCCGAGGTGTGGGAGGCGCTGCTCGCCGAGCACGGGCTGCGCGTCGAGGAGGTGGTGCCGGTGACGGCACCCGCCCCCACCGCCGCCGGCCCCTCCGGGCCCACTGACTCCGCAGACCCCACCGGCTCCGCAGACCCCGCGAATCTCGCCGCCTATCGGGTCTTCCGGGCGCGACGCCCCTTGCGGGTCTCCGCCCGGCCCCGCACCGACCTCCCGCCCGTCGCGCACGCGGCGCTCGGCGTCGGCGCCATCCTGTACGGCCCCCGCGGACTGCTCCTGGGCCGGCACCGTCGGGGCACCTGGGAGCTGCCCGGCGGCACGGTGGAACCCGGGGAGTCGCTCCAGGAGACGGTCGTACGGGAGCTGCGGGAGGAGACCGGGCTGCGGGCGGCCCCCTCGGACGTACGCCTGCTGGGCACGCTCCTCGACCGGGTCGACGGTGTCGTACGGATGACGGTCGGCGCCGTCGTCGCCGACTGGGAGGGCGAGCCGGCCGACCAGCCCGGCGAGAGCGTCGGCGACTGGCGCTGGTACTCCCTGGACCACCTGCCGCCGTCCCTGTTCGTGTGCAGCGCCCAGTCCCTCACCGCCTGGCGCCCCGACCTGCCGATCGACCACCCGCCGGCCCACTTCACCCCGTACGACCGCCGACCCGACCGTCAGTACGACCACAAGGGACAGTGACGCCCCGAATTTGTGCGTTTCCTCACCCGTTCGCGTGGTGTTCACCCCCACCCCCCGCCGGTCGTCACCACAGGCCGTGAGAAAGTTGCGAGCCAAAACTACCCAGGGGGGTCTGTGACACAACATCAGAAACGGTCCGGGGTGCGCAGGAAGTCCCTGTCGCTGCTCGTCGCCCTCGGCACGGTGGCCGGTGCGACGTTCGCGGGGGCGGCCACGGCCGACGCCGCGACCTGGACCACCGTGGCGGCAGGCGTGGCGTACCGACAGTACGACCTGCAGGCGGCCGCCGGGAAGACGCATGTGCACGTGCTCAGCGTCGACCTCGCCAACACCCACGTCCGCCTCGGGCTGTTGTACCCGGGGACGGTCGCGGCCCGTGCGGACATCTCCGCGATGGCGAACAAGCAGAACGCCGTCGCCGGCATCAACGGCGACTTCTTCAACATCAGCGAGGTGCAGCACCCGGGCGTCTCCGCGACCGGGTCGACCGTGGGTCCGGCGATCGCGAACGGGAAGGCGCTCAAGGGCGCGGTCCCGAACGCGCAGCGGTTCGGCCCCGCGCTGCCGCCGGGCACCACCACCAAGGCGGTGGTCGGTGTCGGCACCGACGGCAAGGCCAAGGTGGACAGTCTGTCCCTCAACGGGACGTACACCACGGTGGGGCGGCGGCTGCCGTTGGGCGGCGTCAACCAGTACGCGCTGCCGGAGAACTCCGTCGGCGCGTTCACCTCGGACTGGGGCAGCGTCTCGCGCAAGCGGGCCACCTGCGGCACGGACACCGAACGGGCCGCGGCGTGCAGCACCAGCACCTACGAGGTGACGCTCAAGAAGGGCCGGGTCGTGTCGACCTCGACCACGCCCGGCGGCGGCGCCATCGCGGCCGGCACCACGGTCCTCGTCGGGCGGGAGGCGGGCGCACAGCGCCTGAAGAAGCTCGTCAAGGGCCAGCGGGTGGCGGTGCGGTACGGGCTGACGTCCGCGTCCAAGTCGGCGTACAGCTTCGCCGTCGGCGGCTATCCGATCCTGTCGGGCAGCAAGCCGCTGGCCGGTCTGGACACGTCGGTCTCGGCCGTGCGGACGGCCGTGGGCATCGGCAACGGCGGGAAGAAGGTGTTCCTGTTCGCGCTGGACGGCGCCACCGCGTACCGCAAGGGCCTGACCATCGCCGAGGTCGCCGCCGAGCTGAAGAGCCTCGGTGCGACCGAGGGCTTCAGCCTGGACGGCGGCGGTTCGTCGACCCTGGTGGCCCGTCCGTCGGGCGCGACCAAGGTGACGGTCCGCAACCACCCGTCCGACGGTTATGAGCGCCCGGTGTCGAACGGCATCGGGGTCTTCGTCAAGTAGTTCCGTCGGGTCGTGCGCGACCCCGCAGTGGCCTCACGGGCGAAGGCTGCCGACGATGTCGGCGGTCGCCGTGAGGCCACTGCGGATGGTGGGAGCCATGCTGGTGCCGGCCAGGAAGAACCCGAGCAGCAGGCAGACCAGCGCGTGCGAGACCTTCAGTCCGCCGTTGCGCATGAAGATCACCGCCAGGATCAGCAGCAGCAGCACGACGGAAATCGAAATGGCCATCGTCAACCTCCTCCGCCACGTCCGTTTTCGCGGCGTTCGGCCGCAAGTGTGGCGTAACGGAGGTTTCGTCCGTGCGGCTGAGCCGTCCGCCGAACGAGTGGTGTCGGACGGGCGGCGTCGGACGAGTCGTGTTACGCCGCCGCTCGGTGGGTGTCGAGGAAGGCCTCCAGGCCGGCCAGGTCGTCGGTGTTGAGGTAGTCGACGTCCGCGGCGAGGAGTTCGGCCCACAACGCGTCCCGGGCGGGACCGGCGAGATCCGGCGTGGCCCAGAACCGCACCTGCTGCCCGCGCGCGTGGGCCGCCGCCACGATGCTCCGCAGCTTCTGCCGTTCCGCTTCGGGGAAGGCCCCGACGCCGAGCCAGGTGAAGTTGAGGGCCCAGTTGTCGCTGATGAGCGAGGCGAACGACGCCTCGGAGGCGCCGAGGTCGACGAGTCGGCCGTCGTAGAAGGCCCGGCGGACGGTCTGCGCCGCCATGGGCGTACGGGCGGCGCGGTCGCCGGAGATGACGGCGGTGACCGGGCCGGCGTGGACACGGCCGTGGGCGTATGTCGTGAACAGGCCCTTGTAGCGCCGCAGTTGACGGTCGAGTTCGAGGTAGGTCGAGGAGCCCTCGGTCTTGATGTCGATGAGCAGTTGCAGGGGCTTGCGGTAACCCCGGTACACCGAGCCGTGGTTGGCCTTCACACGGGCGGCGAGCGGGGCGAGGTAGAGGGACTCCAGGGTGCGCGTCGGGTCGAGTTGGTCCGCCGAGTGGGCGATGAGGAGTTCGCCGTCGACGAGGAAGATGTCGGCCTCGACGCTGCCGAAGCGGTGGTCGAGCGCGTCGAAGAGGGGGCGGGGGTGCTCGTAGTCGTTGTGGGCGTGGGCGCGCCACAGCGGGCGGGCGCCGCGCTGGTCTCCGTCGGCGAAGGCGCTGCCGGCGGGCGGGGCGAGCACCGCGGCCAGTGTGGCGCCGAAGGTGGTGAGGGCTCTGCGGCGGGTGAAGGGGGCCATCTCGTTCCTCCCTGTGGGGCGGTCTGAACCACAGGGAGTATGAGGCGGTCCGAACGCCGACGAACCTGTACATGCCAGGAGTTGGCCGGACCGCCGTCGCTTGTTCACTCCTTCCGTGCAGCCGCACGAAAAAGCCCGCCCCAGGTGGGGCGGGCTTCACCGGATGCCGGTACCGGGTGTCGGGCGTCGGTCAGGGCGCTTGCAGGTCGACCAGTTCGGCCAGGGCCGCCCGGTGGGCGCCCGCCGTGCCGTAGGCGATCGAGTCGGCCTTGGCCCGCTTGAGGTTGAGGTGGACCGGGTGCTCCCACGTCATGCCGATGCCGGCGTGCAGTTGCAGCGCCTCCTCGGCGGCCCGTACGGCGACGGGCGCCGCGTAGGCCTGGGCGACGGCGACCGCCACGTCCACGTCCGAGCCGCCCGCGAGCGCGTCGGCCGCGGCCCGCGCGGCGGCCCGGAGGTTGACGACCTCCAGCCACAGCTGGGCCAGCCGGTGCTTGAGCGCCTGGAAGCCGCCGACCGGCCGGTTGAACTGGTTGCGCTCCTTCAGATAGCGCACGGTCTCGGTCAACGCCCAGTCGGCGAGCCCGAGTTGCTCGGAGGCGAGCAGCCCGGCGCCGGCCCGCAGGGCACGCCGGACGGCGGGTTCGGCGTCGCCGAGGCGGCGGCCGGGGGCACCGGTGAGGGTGACCGTGGCGAGGGGGCGGGTCAGGTCGAAGGAGACCTGCGGGGTGACGGTCACGGCGGAGGCGTCGACCGCGTACAGCCCGCCGTCGTCCGCCGGCACGAGCAGCACGTCGGCGACGACCGCGTCCGCGATACCGGTCAACTCCCCCCGGAGAAGGCCGTCTTCGACGTGTACGGCCTTGAAGGCGGTGCCCGGTGCGAGGTGCAGCCCCACGGCCAGCGCGCCGATCGTCCGTCCGGACGCCAGCCGGCCGAGCAGCTCTTCGTCGCCGACGGCCAGCAGCGCCTCGGTGGCGACCACGGCACTGGTCAGGTACGGCACGGGGGCGACCGCGCGCCCCAACTCCTCCAGGACCACGGCGACTTCGCGAGGGGTGGCGCCCTGGCCGCCCAGCGCCTCGGGCACCAGCAGGCCCGCGAGACCCATCCCGTCGGAGAGCGCCTTCCAGGCCGCGAGGTCGTGCGGTGCGTCCGACTCCGTGCGCGCGATGACTCCGGGCGCGTCGCAGTGGTCGGCGAGCAGGTCGCGCACGGCGGCCCGCAGCGCCTCTTCCTCCTCGGAGTAGAGCAGATCCGGCTGTGCGTTCATCGGGCCAGGTCCTTCCAGGCGACGTCCTTGTCGGTGCGCGGCTCGGACGGCAGGCCCAGGACGCGCTCGGCGACGATGTTCAGCAGGACCTCGCTGGTCCCGCCCTCGATGCTGTTGCCCTTGGAGCGGAGGTAGCGGTATCCGGCGTCCCGGCCGGTGAAGTCCACGAGTTCCGGGCGGCGCATGGTCCAGTCGTCGTACAACAGGCCCTCCTCGCCGCGGAGTTCGACCTCCAGGCCGCTGATCTCCTGGTTGAGGCGGGCGAAGGCGAGCTTCATGCCGGCGCCCTCGGGGCCGGGCTGGCCCTGGGCGAGCTGCTGGCGCAGACGTTCGCCGGTGAGCCGGGCGACCTCGGCCTCCACCCACAGCTTCAGCAGCCGCTGATGCAGGTCGTGGGTGCGCAGTTCGGGGCGCTCGCGCCAGGTCTTCGAGATCGGGCCGATCATGCCGCCCTCGCGGGGCAGCCGCATGCCGCCGATGGCGACGCGCTCGTTGTTGAGCGTGGTCTGCGCGACCCGCCAGCCGTCGCCGACCTCGCCGAGCCGCCGTGCGTCGGGGATCCGGACGTCGGTGAGGAAGACCTCGTTGAACTCGGCCTCGCCGGTGATCTGGCGCAGCGGACGGACCTCGACGCCGGGGTCGGTCATGTCGCAGAGGAAGTAGGTGATGCCCGCGTGCTTGGGCAGGTCCGGGTCGGTGCGGGCGATGAGGATGGCCCAGCGGGCGAGATGCGCGCTGGACGTCCACACCTTCTGCCCGTTGACGACCCATTCCTCACCCTCGCGGACGGCACGCGTGCCGAGTGCGGCCAGGTCGGAGCCGGCGCCGGGCTCGCTGAACAGCTGGCACCAGACCTCCTCGCCCACCCACAGGGGCCGCAGGAAGCGCTGCTTCTGCTCCTCGGTGCCGTACTTCAGGATCGTCGGCGCGGCCATGCCGAGGCCGATGCCGATGCGCCGCGGGTCGTTGTCGGGGGCGGCCGCGGCCGCCAGCTCGGCGTCCACGACGACCTGGAGGGAGCGGGGCGCGTCGAGTCCGCCGAGACCCTCGGGGTAGTGCACCCAGGCGAGTCCGGCGTCGAAGCGGGCCTTGAGGAAGTCCAGCCGGTCGGTCGTGGCGGGAGGGTGCGCGGCCAGCAACTCCTGTGTGCGGCGGCGCAGTTCGGCTGCGTCGACGGTCATACGGCGGCTCCGTTCTCAAGCGACGGCACCACGACGACCCTGCCGGTGGTGACGCCGTCGGCGAGCCGCTGCACGGCGGCCGCGGCCCCGTCGAGCGGCACGCGCTCGCTCACCAGCGGCCGGATCGCGCCCCGGGCGGCCAGCTCGGTGAGCTGTTCGTGGCAGTGCTGGACCAGCTTCGGGTTCTTGGTGTTGTACAGGCCCCAGTGCAGGCCGAGGATCGAGTAGTTCTTCACCAGGGCGTGGTTCAGGGCGGGGCTCGGGATGGTTCCGCTCGCGAAGCCGACGACGACGATCCGGCCCTCGAAGGCGACGACCTTGGTGGACTGGGTGTAGGCCTCGCCGCCGACGGGGTCGTAGATCACATCGGCGCCCCGGCCGCCGGTCGCCTCCTTGACGGCGCCGATCACGTTCTCGGCGCGCCGGTCGATGACGAGGTCGCAGCCCAGCTCCCGGGCCACGGCCGCCTTTTCGGCACCGCCCACGACGCCGATGACGGTCGCACCGGCCGCCTTCCCGAGCTGTACGGCCGCGCTGCCGACCCCGCCCGCGGCAGCGTGCACGAGGAGCGTCTCGCCGGCTTCCAGACGAGCCCTGCGGTGCAGGCCGAACCAGCCCGTCTGGTAGCCGATGTGCAGAGCGGCGGCCTCGGCGTCGTCCAGCGACTCGGGGGCGGGCAGCAGGGCCGCGGCGTCCGCGACGGCGTACTCGGCGAACCCGCCGTACGGCAGGGCCGGGTTGGCGATGACGCGCCGGCCGTCCTCGGTCTCGCCGCAGATCTCCACGCCCGGGGTGAACGGCAGCGGGGGCTGCACCTGGTAGTGGCCCCGGACCATCAGCGCGTCGGGGAAGTTGATGTTCGCGGCGCGCACCCTGAGCAGGACCTGGCCGTCGCCGGGGGTGGGCCGCTCCGTGTCCTGGAGCCGCATCACCTCGCTCGGCTCGCCGTTCTCGTGCACCTGCCATGCCTGCATGCGGAGCCTCCACGGGACTGCGTCGTCCGACCGGCGTGCTGACCGGTTCGATCGCATACTAAGCGGTCGCTTGCCGGGAGGGAACAGGCGACGACGGAAGAGTCGCCTCCGTCACCCCTGCCGGGGTTTCGCCCGAACATGCATCCGCTCCCCCTGTGGCCCGAACAGGCTCAGGAACTCCACCGGCCCCTCCCCCGTCGACCCGAACCAGTGCGGCACCCGGGTGTCGAACTCGGCGGCCTCCCCCGCCTCCAGCACCACGTCATGCTCCCCCAGCACGCACCGCAGCCGCCCCGACATCACGTACAGCCACTCGTAGCCCTCATGCGTGCGCGGGTCGGGCTCCTCGTCACGCTGCGGCACCAGCACCTTGAACGCCTGGAGTCCGCCGGGCTGGCGGCTGAGCGGCCAGAAGGTGCGCCCATGCCGCACCAGCGGCTTGCCCCGGACCCGGGGATCGCTCACCGGCGGCGCCCCGACCAGCTCGTCCAGCGGCACCTGGTGGGCCTGGGCGATCGGCAGCAGCAGCTCCAGGCTGGGCTTGCGCAGCCCCGACTCCAGCCGCGAGAGGGTGCTGACGGAGATCCCGGTGGACTCGGACAGCGCCGCCAGCGTCACCTCCCGGTCCTTCCGGATCCGCCGCAGCCTCGGGCCGACCTCCGCGAGAACGTCATCGGTAGTCATCCCTCCATCTTGCCGAATCGGCAAAGATGTTTGTCAATCCCGCAGCAGTCCGGCGACCGTGGCCGCGGAGGTGGTCACCATGACCGAGAAGCAGGACGAGACGTACGACGGGACGTTCGACGGGACGCTCGACGGGACGTTCGACGGAAAGTACGAAGTGATCGTCGTCGGCGGCGGCGCCGCGGGCCTGTCCGCCGCGCTCGTGCTGGGCCGGGCCCGGCGCCGGACGCTGGTCGTCGACGCGGGCGAGCCGCGCAACGCGCCCGCCGCGCACATGCAGGGCTTTCTGTCGCGGGACGGGATGCCGCCCGCCGAGTTCCTGGCCGTCGGCCGCGAGGAGATCGCGCGGTACGGCGTGCGGCTGGTCCACGACCGGGCGGTGGACGTCACCGGAGGCCAGCGCGAGGGCTTCGCCGTCCGGCTGGCCGCGGGGCGGACCGTGCACGCCCGGCAGCTCGTCGTCGCGACCGGCCTGAAGGACGAGCTGCCGCCCGTCGAAGGCGTCGCCGAACGCTTCGGCCGGGACGTGGTCCACTGCCCGTACTGCCACGGCTGGGAGGTCCGCGACCAGGCCTTCGGCGTACTCGCGACGACCCCGATGAGCGTCCACCAGGCGCTGATCGTGACCCAGTGGTCGAAGGACGTGACCCTCTTCCTGCACACGGTCGCCGAGGCGGACCTGACCGACGAGGACCGGCGCAGACTGGCCGCGGCCGGCGTGGACGTCGTCCCCGGCGAGGTGGCCGGGCTGGTCGTCGAGGACGACCGGCTCACCGCGGTCCGGCTCAGGGACGGTCGGGTGCACGACCGTGAGGTGCTCTTCGTCGCGCCCCGGGCGGTGCCGCAGACGGACCTCCTGTCCCGACTGGGCGCCGAGATGAGCGAGACCCCCTTCGGCGCCTACCCAGTGGTCGACGCACGGGGGCTGACCACCGTGCCCGGCCTGTGGGCGGCGGGCAACGCGTCCGGGTTCGCCGAGCAGGTCGTGAACGCGGCCAGCCGCGGCTACCGGGCGGGGGCCGCGATCAACGGGGAGCTGCTGATGACGGACCTCGACGCCGAGGCCGCCCGCTGAGCGCCCAGGCGAATCAGGCTGCGGTTCGGCAACGCCCCCAAGGGGCGCGGGGCTGTATCGATGTGCGGCTCCCGCCGCGATGGGGGTCCCCCCGCTCGAGCGCAGCCGAGAGTGGGGGAGCGACCAGCCACAACGCGCCCGCAGACGAAAGGCGACCCCTTCCTCGGCGTGTAAAACAGCGGAGCGCGCCGCACCATGGCTGCATGCTGCTCACCCGGCTCGCCGACGTGTCCCGGGAGGTCGCCGCCGCCTCGGCGCGCTCCCGCAAGATCGCCCTGCTCGCCGAGCTCTTCCGGGACGCGGAGCCGGACGACGTGCCGATCGTCATCCCCTACCTGGCCGGCCGGCTCCCCCAGGGCCGCCTGGGCGTCGGCTGGAAGGTGCTGAGCCGTCCGGTCGCCCCGGCCGGCGAGCCGACCCTGACCGTGCGCGAGGTGGACGCCCGCCTCACCGAGCTCGGCAATCTGTCGGGGGCCGGCTCGCAGGCCGAACGAACGCGTCTGGTCGGCGAGTTGATGGCCGCGTCCACCGCGGACGAACAGCGCTTCCTGTTCGGCCTGCTCACCGGCGAGGTCCGGCAGGGCGCCCTGGACGCCGTCGCCGTGGAGGGTCTGGCACAGGCGACCGGGGCGTCCGCGCCGGACGTGCGGCGGGCGGTGATGCTGGCCGGCTCGCTGCGGACGGTGGCGCAGGCGCTGCTCGCCGACGGCCCCCCGGCGCTGGAGGCGTTCCGGCTCACCGTCGGCCGTCCGGTCCTGCCGATGCTCGCGCACACCGCGTCCTCCGTCACCGAGGCCGTCGGCAAGCTCGGCGCCTGTGCGGTGGAGGAGAAGCTGGACGGCATCCGCATCCAGGTGCACCGCGACGGCGACGACGTCCGCCTGTACACCCGCACCCTCGACGACATCACCGACCGCCTGCCCGAAGTGACGGACGCGGCAAGGAGGTTGGCCGGGTCGCGGTTCATCCTGGACGGTGAGGTGATCGCCTTCGACGAGACCGGACGCCCCCGCTCCTTCCAGGAGACCGCCGGCCGCGTCGGCTCCCGGGTGGACGTGACGGCGGCGGCCTCGGCGGTCCCGGTCTCCCCCGTCTTCTTCGACGTGCTGTCCGTGGACGGCCGGGACCTGCTCGACCTGCCCCTCACCGAACGACAGGCGGAACTGGCCCGGCTGGCGCCCGAGCCGATGCGGGTGCGCCGGACGATCGTCTCCGGCCCCGAGGACGTCGAGGCGGCGGAGGAGTTCTCCCGGCAGACGTTGCAGCGCGGCCACGAGGGAGTCGTGGTCAAGGCCCTCGACGCGCCCTACAGCGCGGGGCGGCGCGGCGCGTCCTGGCTGAAGGTCAAGCCGGTGCACACCCTCGACCTCGTCGTACTGGCCGTCGAGCGGGGCCACGGCCGCCGCACCGGCAAGCTGTCCAACCTGCACCTGGGCGCCCGCACGGCCGACGGCGGCTTCGCGATGCTCGGCAAGACCTTCAAGGGCATGACCGACGCGATGCTCACCTGGCAGACGGAACGCCTCCAGCGGCTCGCCGTGGAGGACGACGGCTGGGTGGTGACCGTCCGCCCCGAGCTCGTGGTCGAGATCGCCTACGACGGCCTGCAGCGCTCCACCCGCTACCCGGCCGGCGTCACCTTGCGCTTCGCCCGGGTGGTCCGCTACCGGGAGGACAAACGGCCGGAGGAGGCCGACACCGTGGAGACCCTGCTGGCCGCCCACCCGGAGGTACACCCGTGACACAGAAGCGCAGCGCCGGGCTCCTGCTGTTCCGACGCGGCGAGAACGGCGTCGAGGTGCTGCTCGGCCATATGGGCGGGCCGTACTTCGCGAAGAAGGACGCGGGCGCCTGGGGCGTCCCCAAGGGCGAGTACGAGCCCGACGAACCCGCCTGGGAGGCCGCCCGGCGCGAGTTCCGGGAGGAGCTCGGGCTGGCCCCGCCCGACGGCGAGGCGATCGCGCTCGGGGAGGTCAGGCAGCACAACGGCAAGATCGTCACCGTATGGGCGATCGAGGCGGACCTCGATCCGGCGGCCGTGGTGCCCGGCACGTTCACGATGGAGTGGCCGCCCCGGTCGGGCCGTACGCAGGAGTTCCCCGAGCTGGACCGGGTGGCGTGGCTCGGCGTCGAACGCGCCCGCGAGCTGATCGTCCCGGCGCAGGCCGCGTTTCTCGACCGGCTGGCGGAGCACTCGCACTGAGCGGATCCGCGGACGCCCACGCGTTGCGGCCCCGGGCCCGGCGCGGGAAGGTCGAAGCACGGTCAGCTCTTCAGGAGGTCGGTCATGCCCATCGCGACGGTGAATCCGGCCAGCGGCGAGACGCTTCAGACGTACGAGGCCATGGGCGAGGAGGAGCTGGAGCGCCGGCTCCAGCTCGCCGAGGCCACGTTCCGTACGTACCGGACGACGACGTACGCCGAACGCGCCCGTCTGCTGAACCGGGCCGCCGACCTCCTGGACGAGGACCAGGCCGACATCGGCCGGGTCATGACGACCGAGATGGGCAAGCCGGTGAAGCAGGCGCGCGCGGAGGCCGCGAAGTGCGCCAGGGCGATGCGCTGGTACGCCGAGCACGCGGCGGAGCTCCTCGCCGACGAGGAGCCGGCCGCCGCCGATGTGAAGGACTCCGGCGCCGCCCGCGTCCTGGTCCGGTACCGGCCGCTCGGTCCGGTGCTCGCGGTGATGCCGTGGAACTTCCCGCTCTGGCAGGTGGTCCGGTTCGCCGCGCCGGCGCTGATGGCGGGCAATGTGGGCCTGCTCAAGCACGCCTCGAACGTTCCGCAGACCGCCCTGTACCTGGAGGACCTGTTCCACCGGGCCGGCTTCGCCGAGGGCTGCTTCCAGACCCTGCTCGTCGGTTCCGGGGCGGTGGACGACATCCTGCGCGACGAGCGCGTCAAGGCGGCGACGCTGACCGGGAGCGAGCCGGCCGGGCGGGCGGTCGCCTCCACGGCCGGCGAGATGGTCAAGAAGACCGTGCTGGAGCTGGGCGGCAGCGACCCGTACGTGGTCATGCCGTCGGCGGACGTCGACCGGGCGGCGCAGATCGCGGTGACCGCGCGCGTGCAGAACAACGGGCAGTCGTGCATCGCCGCCAAACGGTTCATCGTTCACACGGACGTGTACGACGCGTTCGCCGCCCGGTTCGTGGCGGGCATGGCGGCGCTGAAGGTCGGCGACCCGCTGCAGGAGGAGACGGAGGTCGGGCCGCTGGCGAGCGAACAGGGGCGGGCCGACCTGGAGGAGCTGGTGGACGACGCGCGGCGCTCCGGCGCCGACGTGCTGTGCGGGGGCGAGCGGCCCGACGGGCCCGGCTGGTACTACCCGCCGACCGTCCTCGCCGGCGTCACCCGCGAGATGCGCATCCACCGGGAGGAGGCGTTCGGGCCGGTCGCGACGCTGTACCGGGCGGGCGACCTGGACGAGGCGGTGCTCATCGCCAACGACTCGCCGTTCGGCCTGAGCTCCAACGTGTGGACGCGCGAGGACGCGGAGGTGGACCGGTTCGTCCGGGATCTGGAGGCCGGCGGGGTGTTCGTCAACGGGATGACCGCGTCCCATCCGGGGTTCCCGTTCGGCGGGGTGAAGCGGTCCGGATACGGCCGTGAGCTGTCCGGGCACGGAATCCGAGAGTTCTGCAACATCACCACGGTTTGGCACGGTGTGTGAGCGCCGCGCGGCTACGATCCCGGGTGTGAACCGCGAAGTGACTCTGCCTCTGATCGTCGACGACCGCGGGACCTTGCAGGTGTCCGCGGCCGACGTGAGCAAGCTGCTCCGCACGTTGGGCGGGCGGTGGCTGCATCTGGTCGAGGCCGGGGCCGACGGCCTCGACGAGGACACCGTCGCCGCGCTGACGATCGAGCTGGCGAAGCTGGCTGATCGCATTGACGTGGCGTGTATCGCACACAGCAGCGGTGGGGCGCCGTAGCGCAGTGCCCCGCGCCCCTGAGGGACGTCCGGTGCCTGCGCCCAGGGGGCGCGGGGAACTGCGCGACAAGCCCCCCACGCACCCGCAGACCGCGCACTACCGAATGGGCATCCCCGAGAGCGTCCTCGCGATCACCAACCGCTGGATCTCGCTCGTGCCCTCGAAGATGGTGTAGATCGCGGCGTCGCGGTGCATCCGCTCCACCGGGTACTCCCGGGTGTAGCCGTTGCCGCCGAGGATCTGGATCGCCTGCGCGGTGACCTTCTTCGCGGTCTCGCTGGCGAACAGCTTCGACATCGAGCCCTCGGCCGCGGTGAACGGCTTCCCGCTGATCGCCATCCAGGAGGCCCGCCAGGTCAGCAGCCGCGCGGCGTCGATCTGGGTGCGCATGTCCGCGAGCTGGAAGGCGACGCCCTGGTTGTCGATGATCGGCCGGCCGAACTGCTCACGCGTCATCGCGTAGTCGAGGGCCACCTCGTAGGCGGCGCGGGCCGTGCCGACGGCCATGGCGGCGACCGCGGGGCGCGAGGCCTCGAAGGTCGCCATCGCCGCGTTCTTCACCCGCTCGCCGCCCGACTTCGCCCGCTCGCGCGCCCGGGCGAGGCGCTCGTCCAGCTTCTCCTTGCCGCCGAGGAGGCAGGCGCCCGGGACGCGCACGTTGTCGAGGACCACCTCGGCGGTGTGCGAGGCGCGGATGCCGTGCTTCTTGAACTTCTGGCCCTGGGCGAGCCCCGGGGTGCCCGCCGGGACGATGAAGGAGGCGTGCCCCTTGGAGCCGAGCTCGGCGTCCACGACCGCGACGACCACATGGACGTTGGCGATGCCGCCGTTGGTCGCCCAGGTCTTCGTGCCGTTGATCACCCACTCGTCCTTGGCCTCGTCGTACACGGCCCGTGTGCGCATGGAGGCGACGTCGGAGCCGGCGTCGGGCTCGGAGGAGCAGAACGCGGCCACCTTGACGTCATTGGCGTCGCCGTACATCTGCGGGATCCAGGTGCCGATCTGCTCCTCGGTCCCGTTGGCGAGCACGCCCACGGCGGCCAGGCCGGTGCCCACGATGGAGAGGGCGATGCCCGCGTCGCCCCAGAACAGCTCCTCCATGGCCATCGGGATGCCGAGGCCGGTGGGGTCGAAGTACTGCTGGGCGTAGAAGTCGAGGGAGTAGATGCCGACCTTCGCGGCCTCCTGGATGACCGGCCAGGGAGTCTCCTCACGCTCGTCCCATTCGGCGGCCGCGGGGCGGATGACGTCGGCCGCGAAGCCGTGCAGCCAGTCCCGGACCTCCTTCTGTTCGTCGTTGAGCTCCATGGTGAACTCGGCCATGTCCCCTCCAGGGCGGAACGTGCATGTTACTAGCGGTAACCCGGAGTCTGTTACCCGCTGGTAGGAAAAGTCAACTCCTGATGGCAGGCCCGGAGCCCTCCGGCCCGTTCGATGTCAGGCTGCTGTCAGGTGTTAGTTTGCGCAGGCGTCACCGAATCAGCACGGGTGGGGAGAGCACATGGACACCACGCAGCGGACCGAGCAGCAACGGTCCGCCGACCGCCGACGGCGCGAACTGCTGGAGGCCGCCGACCGGGTGGTGCTGCGCGACGGCCCACAGGCCTCGATGAACGCCATCGCCGCCGAGGCCGGCATCACCAAGCCCATCCTCTATCGCCACTTCGGCGACAAGGGCGGGCTTTACGCCGCCCTTGCCAAGCGGCACACGGACGCCCTGCTGGACTCGCTGCGGGCGGCGCTGGACGCTCCCGCCGAGCGCCGGGAGCGGGTCGAGGCCACGCTCGACACCTACCTCGCCGCCATCGAGGCCCGGCCCCAGGTGTACCGGTTCCTGATGCATCCGGCCGACGGGTCGCCCGGGGAGCAGGGGTTCGACGTCGGCAAGCACTCAGCTCCGCTGCTTCGGCGGATGGGCGAGGAGTTGGCCCAGGTCATCGAGGAGCGGCTGGATCTCGGGCCCGGGAGTCAGCAGCTCGCCCGGGTGTGGGGGCATGGGATCGTCGGGATGATGCACGCGGCCGGTGACTGGTGGCTGGGCGAGCGGCCCTGCACGCGGGCCGAGCTGGTGCGGAGCCTTGCCGACCTGTTGTGGGGTCGCCTGGCGGCGGCGGGGGACAAGGTCGGCGGTCCGGGGTTCTGACGGTTGGATTTCGGCCGCGGGTCCGTCGTGGCTGGTCGCTCCCCCACTCTCGGCTGTGCTCGAGCGGGGGACCCCCATCGCGGCGGAGCCGCAAGTTGATACAGCCCGCGCCCCTAGGTCAGCGACCCCGCCCTGTGCCAAGAAGCTCGGGTCACTTGATGCATCAGTCGTCTCCGGCGCCAGCCGGTCACCCTGTCCGCGTAGACCAGCCCCTCCAGGTGGTCGCACTCGTGTTGCAAGCATCTGGCAAAGAAACCCGTGCCTCGTACCGTGATCGGCTCGCCCGTCACCGTGAAGCCCTCGACCACCGCCTCGTCGTAGCGCTCCGTTCCCGCCTCCAGGCCCGGCAGGGAGAGACAGCCCTCCGGGCCGCGCAGGACGATGCCGTCCGTCTCCACCAGGCGGGGGTTCACCACATGGCCCAGGTGACGGACGTCGTCGTCGTCCGGGCAGTCGTAGACGAAGACTTTCAGCCGCTCGCCCACCTGGTTCGCGGCGAGGCCCACGCCCTGGGCCGCGTACATCGTGGCGAACATGTCCTCCACGAGACGGGCGAGTTCCGGGCCGAAGTCGGTGACGTCCTCGCAACGGGCGTGCAGGACGGGATCGCCGAGCAGGGTGAGGGGCCGGACGCGCCCGTGGGCGCCCGGGATGGAGCCGTGTCGCATGGCGGCAAGGGTACGGTCCTTTCTGACACGCGCATGCCGTCCGCGGGCGGGTGGTGGTGCCGGGATTCGGGAGTGCGAATGGATCTCGATAGGCTGACCACCTACCACGTTGCCGTACGGCAGAGGCGCGGCGCGTACGCAAGGAGGATCGAGAACTGATGGCAGGCAACTCGGACCCGCTCACGCCGCGGGCCAAGATCGCCGTGACCGCGGGCAAGGCGGTCGCAGCGGCATCTCGCGCCGCGGGGCGCGGCAGCGGTTCGGTGATCGGCGGCCGGGTGGCGCTCAAACTCGACCCCGACCTCCTCGCCCGGCTCGCCCAGAACCTGGACGTCATCCTCGTCTCGGCGACGAACGGGAAGACGACGACCACCAGGCTCATCGCCGAGGCGCTGCGGGCCGCCGGGCCGGTCGTGTCCAACGCGCTCGGCGCCAACATGCCGGCCGGCATCACCTCGGCCCTCGCGGGCGGTTCGGACTCGAAGTACGGCGTCATCGAGGTCGACGAGAAGTACCTCGCGGGCGTGGCCCGGGACACCGCCCCCAAGTGCATCGCGCTGCTCAACCTCTCCCGCGACCAGCTGGACCGGGCCGCCGAGACGCGCATGCTCGCGGAGAACTGGCGTGAGGGGCTCGCCGGTTCGAAGGCCGTCATCGTCGCGAACGCCGACGACCCGCTGATCGTGTGGGCCGCCTCCTCCTCGCCCAACGTGATCTGGGTGGCCGCCGGCCAGATGTGGAAGGACGACGCCTGGTCGTGCCCGTCCTGCGGCGGCGTCATGCAGCGGCCCGGCGACGACTGGTTCTGCGGTGAGTGCGGCTTCCGGCGGCCGCGGCCGAGCTGGACGCTGTCCGGGGACCACGTGCTCGACCCGCACGGCTCCGCCTGGCCGATCCATCTGCAGCTGCCCGGTCGTGCCAACAAGGCCAACGCCGCCTCCTCGGCCGCCGTCGCCGCCGTCTTCGGGGTGCCGCCGCAGGTGGCGCTGGAGCGGATGTACCAGGTGCAGGCCGTCGCCGGACGCTATGACGTCGTCCAGTTCCAGGGCCGTGACCTGCGGCTGCTGCTGGCGAAGAACCCGGCGGGCTGGCTCGAGACGTTCAGCCTGATCGATCCGCCGCCCACTCCGGTGATCCTCGCGGTGAACGCGCGCGGCGCCGACGGCACCGACACCTCCTGGCTGTGGGACGTCGACTACACGCGGCTGACCGGCCACCCGATCTTCGTCCTCGGCGACCGGAAGCTGGACCTGGCGGTGCGCCTGGAGGTCGCCAATCAGCACTTCCAGGTGTGCGACAACCTCGACCAGGCCGTGCAGCAGGCGCCGCCGGGCCGGATCGAGGTCATCGCGAACTACACCGCGTTCCAGGACCTGCGCCGCCGCGTCGGCAACTGACCCCGAAGGACGACCACTTCATGAGCGACAACCAGCTACGGATCGTGTGGGTCTACCCGGACCTGCTCAGCACCTACGGCGACCAGGGCAACGTCCTGGTCGTGGAGCGCCGGGCGCGGCAGCGCGGCCTCGACGTGGCCCGTCTCGACGTGCGCAGCGATCAGCCGATCCCGACCTCCGGCGACATCTACTTCATCGGCGGCGGCGAGGACCGGCCGCAGCGGCTGGCGGCGGAGCGGCTGCGGCGGGACGCGCATCTGTACCAGGCGGTGAACAACGGCGCGATCGTGTTCGCGGTCTGCGCCGGCTACCAGATCCTGGGTCACGAGTTCGTCAACGACCTGGGCCAGCGCGAGCCCGGTCTCGGTCTGCTGGACGTCACCACGGTGCGCGGCGAAGGCGAGCGGTGCGTCGGCGACGTCCTCGCGGACATCGACCCGCGGCTCGGTCTGCCGCAGCTGACCGGCTTCGAGAACCATCAGGGCATCACCCACCTCGGCCCGACCGCCCGCCCCCTCGCCCGCGTCCAGATCGGCAAGGGCAACGGCACGGGCGACGGTACCGAGGGCGCCTACAACGACACCGTGTTCGGCACGTACATGCACGGGCCGGTGCTGGCCAGGAACCCGCTGATCGCGGACCTGCTGCTGAAGCTGGCGCTCGATGTGAACGCGCTCCCGCCGAGCGACGACCGCTGGTACGAGGCGCTCCGGGGCGAGCGGATCGCGGCGGCGCAGCAGCCTGCCTGACCGGGTGTCGTTCACCTGATTTTCAGAGTGCCGTCAGCAGCCCGTCTGACGGTACATCCGCACAGGTGAGCAGGCACGTCCAGCAGGCGGACGTGTGCTTCGGCCCCGCCCCCTCCTGCGGTTAGGGTGGCGGGGATTCGAGCCGGACAGTGTGGTCCGGGTCCGGCCCACGTGGAGAAGGTTGTTGCGGGCTATGCGCATTGGTGTCCTCACGTCCGGCGGCGACTGCCCCGGCCTGAACGCCGTCATCCGGTCCGTCGTGCACCGTGCCGTCGCCGACCACGGCGACGAGGTCATCGGCTTCCGGGACGGCTGGAAGGGCCTCCTGGAGTGCGACTACCTCAAGCTCGACCTCGACGCGGTGAGCGGCATCCTCGCCCGCGGCGGCACGATCCTCGGCTCCTCCCGGGTCCAGCCCTCGCATCTGCGGGACGGCGTCGAGCGCGCCCGGGGCCATGTCGCGGAGCTCGGCCTCGACGCGATCATCCCGATCGGCGGTGAGGGCACGCTCAAGGCGGCCCGGCTGATGTCCGACGCGGGGCTGCCCATCGTCGGCGTGCCGAAGACCATCGACAACGACATCGCCGTCACGGACGTCACCTTCGGCTTCGACACGGCGGTCGGTGTCGCGACCGAGGCGCTGGACCGGCTGAAGACCACCGCCGAGTCCCACCAGCGGGTGCTCGTCGTCGAGGTCATGGGGCGGCACACCGGCTGGATAGCGCTGCAGTCCGGCATGGCGGCCGGCGCCCACGCCATCGTCGTACCGGAACGGCCCTTCGACATCGAGGAGCTGGCCCGTCGGGTCGGCGAGCGGTTCGAGGCGGGCAAGCGGTTCGCGATCGTCGTCGCCGCGGAGGGGGCCAAGCCGAAGGCCGGCTCGATGGCCTTCGACGAGGGCGCGAAGGACATCTACGGGCACGAGCGGTTCGCCGGGATCGCCCGTCAGCTCTCCATCGAGCTGGAGGACCGGCTCGGGAAGGAAGCCCGGCCGGTCATCCTGGGGCATGTGCAGCGGGGCGGTACGCCGACCGCGTACGACCGGGTGCTGGCGACCCGGTTCGGCTGGCATGCGGTGGAGGCGGTGCATCGCGGGGAGTTCGGGAACATGACGGCTCTTCGGGGCACCGACATCGTGATGGTGCCGTTGGCCGCGGCCGTGGAGACGCTGAAGACCGTGCCGGCGGATCGGTACGCGGAAGCGGAGTGCGTGCTTTAGCCGGCTTTGGCGGGTGCGGCGCCGTCGTGGCTTGTCGCGCAGTTCCCCGCGCCCCTCAGGTTGGTATCCATGCCCCCGGTCGCAAGTGCGGCCGGGGGCGGTTCTACTCTGGTGGGCGGTCGGAAACGTACAACCCCCCACGAATCAGGAGCTGCCCACAATGGATCACGGCGGGCACGGCATGACCATGGATCTGCCGCCGTTCACGCTGGGGCGAGGTCTTCAGTGGTCGGCGGATCCGTTCTTTCTCGTCGCCTGTCTGGTGGGGCTCGGGCTGTACGGGTGGGGGGTGCTGCGGCTGCGGCGGCGCGGGGACGCGTGGCCGGTGGCGCGGACCGTCTCGTTCGTCGTCGGGGTGCTCACCATCATGCTCGTGATGTGCACCGCGCTGAACGACTACGGGATGGTCATGTTCAGCGTGCACATGGTGCAGCACATGGTGATCAGCATGCTGTCGCCGATCCTGATCCTGCTCGGCGCCCCCATGACGCTCGCGCTGCGCGCGCTGCCGGCCGCCGGCCGGGGCCGCAAGGGGCCGCGTGAGCTGCTGCTGATGCTGCTGCACAGCCGTTACATGCGGATCATCACCCATCCCGCGTTCACGATTCCGCTGTTCATCGCGAGTCTCTACGCGCTGTACTTCACGCCGCTGTTCGACTTCCTGATGGGCTCCAGGACGGGGCACGTCGCGATGATGGTGCACTTCCTCGCGGTCGGCGTGGTGTTCTTCTGGCCGATCATCGGCGTGGATCCGGGGCCGACCCGGCCGGGCTATCTGATGCGGATGCTGGAGCTGTTCGCGGGCATGCCGTTCCACGCGTTCTTCGGCATCGCGCTGATGATGGCCTCGCAGCCGATGGTCGAGACGTTCAAGAACCCGCCCGCCTCGCTCGGCATCGACGCGCTCTCCGACCAGAACGCGGCCGGCGGCATCGCCTGGGCGTTCAGCGAGGTCCCGTCCGTGCTGGTGCTGATCGCCCTGCTGTTCCAGTGGTACGGCTCCGAGCAGCGGCAGGCCAAGCGCAAGGACCGGGCCGCCGACCGGGACGGGGACCAGGAGCTGGAGGCGTACAACGCCTATCTTGCGTCGCTCGACGCACGCGGGCGCTGAACCCGGGGCACCATGGAGGGGGACCGCCCTGTGGGAGGGCGGCCTGAGGAGGGTGTCGCGATGGCCGGTACCACGGACAGTTCGACGAAGACCATGGGGGTGCTCACCGTCGGCGGACTCGTCATGGTGACCGCCTACACGGTGGCGCTCGGCAGCAACGGCTGGCTGTGGTTCGGCTGGGTCGTGCTGGGGCTGATCACCCTCGCACTCATCGTGCTGCGGACGACCAACTGAGAGCCTGAGGGCTAGGGGGTGAGGCGGGCCGCCGAGTGCACGCCCGGCTGGTACTTCGGCAGCCGGGCGGTGATCTTCATGCCCGCTCCGAGGGCGGTCTCGATGACCAGGCCGTAGTCGTCGCCGTAGACCTGGCGCAGCCGGTCGTCCACGTTGGACAGCCCTATGCCGCCGGAGGGGCTGACCTCGCCGGCCAGGATGCGGCGCAGCGCGACCGGGTCCATGCCGGCGCCGTCGTCCTCGATGACGACGAGGGCCTCGGCGCCGGCGTCCTGCGCGGTGATCTGGATATGGCATTTGTCGGCCTTGCCCTCCAGTCCGTGTTTGACGGCGTTCTCCACGAGGGGCTGCAGACAGAGGAAGGGCAGGGCCACCGGGAGGACCTCGGGGGCTATCTGGAGGGTGACGGCGAGGCGGTCGCCGAAGCGGGCCCGGACCAGGGCCAGGTAGTGGTCGATGGCGTGGAGTTCGTCGGCCAGGGTGGTGAAGTCGCCGTGCCGGCGGAACGAGTAGCGGGTGAAGTCGGCGAACTCCAGGAGCAGTTCGCGGGCCCGCTCGGGGTCGGTGCGCACGAACGACGCGATCACCGCGAGCGAGTTGAAGATGAAGTGCGGGGAGATCTGGGCGCGCAGGGCCTTGATCTCCGCCTCGATCAGCTTCGTCCGGGACTGGTCGAGGTCCGCCAGCTCCAGCTGGACGCTCACCCAGCGGGCCACCTCGCCGGCCGCCCGGACCAGTACCGCGGACTCGCGGGGCGCGCAGGCGACGAGGGCGCCGTGCACCCGGTCGTCGACGGTGAGCGGGGCGAGCACCGCCCAGCGGACGGGACAGTCGGCGTGCTCGCAGCTGAGCGGGAAGGCCTCGCCCCGGCCGCTCTCCAGGGGCCCGGCGAGCCGCTCCATGATCTCCGTGCGGTGGTGTCCGCCCACTCCGTCCCAGGCCAGCACCTCCTTCTCGTCGGTCAGGCACAGGGCGTCCGTGCCGAGCAGGGTGCGCAGTCTGCGGGCCGATCTGCGGGCCGTCTCCTCCGTGAGGCCGGCCCGCAGCGGGGGCGCGGCGAGGGAGGCGGTGTGCAGGGTCTGGAAGGTGGCGTGCTCGACCGGGGTGCCGAGGCCGCCCAGGCTCTCCGGGCGGGCGGTGCGGCGGCCCAGCCAGAAGCCCGCGGCGACGAAGGGGAGGATCGCGATGCAGACGCCCGCCAGGAAGTCGCTCATGCCTTCGCCTCCGCGGCCCGCAGCTCCTCCGTGCGCAGTTCCTCCGGGAGGTGGAAGCGGGCCAGGATCGCCGCCGTTCCGGCCGGGACCCGGCCCGGGGTGGCCAGGGACACCAGGATCATGGTGAGGAAGCCGAGCGGCACGGACCACAGCGCCGGCCAGGCGAGCAGGGCGTGCAGTCCGCCCGTGCCGGGGAAGCCGGCCATGGTGGCGGCGACGGCGAGGAACGCCGATCCGCCGCCCACCAGCATCCCGGCGGCCGCGCCGGGCGGGGTCAGCCGGCGCCACCAGATGCCGAGGACGAGCAGCGGGCAGAAGGAGGACGCCGACACGGCGAACGCCAGTCCGACGGCGTCGGCCACCGGCAGCCCGCCCACCAGGAGGCTCGCGGCGAGGGGCACGGCCATGGCGAGGCCGGTGCCGAGCCGGAAGTGCCGTACGCCGCGGGTCGGCAGGACGTCCTGGGTGAGCACGCCCGCCACGGCCATCGTCAGCCCCGAAGCCGTGGACAGGAACGCGGCGAACGCTCCCCCGGCGACCAGCGCGCCCAGCAGGTCGCCGCCGAGGCCGCCGATCACCCGGTCGGGCAGCAGCAGGACGGCCGCGTCGGCGTCGCCGCCGAGGGCGAGCTCGGGGGCGTAGATGCGGCCCAGCGCGCCGTAGACGGGCGGCAGCAGGTAGAAGGCGCCGATGAGTGCGAGGACGGCGACCGTGGTGCGGCGGGCGGCCACTCCGTGCGGGCTGGTGTAGAAGCGCACGACGACGTGCGGCAGGCCCATGGTGCCGAGGAACGTGGCGAGGATCAGTCCGTATGTGGCGTACAGGGGGCGCTCCTCGCGGCCGACGGCCAGCGAGGTGGACATCCCGCCGTTGTTGCCGCGCTCGGCGACGGGTACGGCGGCGCCCTCGGCGAAGGTGAGGCGGGTGCCGCGCTCGATGCGGTGGGCGCCGGCCGGCAGGCGAAGGACGGCGTCCTTGTGCGGACGCCCGTCGACACGGCCGTCCACCGTCACGGTCAGGGGGCTCCGCAGCCTGAGGTCCAGGGTGTCCTCGACCCGGACGACCCGCTGTTCGCGGAAGGAGGCCGGTTCGTCGAAGGCGTTCTGGGGGGCTCCGTCGCCCTGCCAGGCGAGGAGCAGGAAGAGGGCGGGGACGAGGAGCGCGGTGAGCTTGAGCCAGTACTGGAAGGCCTGTACGAAGGTGATGCTGCGCATGCCGCCCGCGGCGACGGTCGCCGTGACGACCACGGCGACGATCAGCCCGCCGAGCGAGTCGGGGGCGCCCGTCAGGACGGTCAACGTCAGGCCCGCGCCCTGGAGTTGGGGCAGCAGGTAGAGCCAGCCCACGCCGACGACGAACGCGCCCGCGAGCCGCCGGACCGACTGGGAGGCCAGCCGGGCCTCGGCGAAGTCGGGGAGCGTGTAGGCGCCGGAGCGGCGCAGCGGCGCGGCGACGAAGAGCAGCAGGACCAGATAGCCGGCGGTGTAGCCGACCGGGTACCAGAGCATGTCCGGGCCCTGGACCAGGACCAGCCCCGCGATGCCGAGGAAGGAGGCGGCGGAGAGGTACTCGCCGCTGATGGCGGCCGCGTTGAGGCGGGGGCCGACGGTGCGGGAGGCGACGTAGAAGTCGGAGGTGGTGCGGGAGATGCGCAGGCCGAAGGCGCCGACGAGGACGGTCGCGACGACGACGAGGGCGACGGCGGGGACGGCGAACGTCGAGTTCATCGTGCGTCCTTCATCGGTCCTCGACCAGCCGCACGAAGTCCCGCTCGTTGCGTTCGGCGCGGCGCACGTACCAGCGGGCGAGCAGGACGAGCGGGGCGTAGAGGCAGAAGCCGAGGACCGCCCATTCGAGGCGGTGGGCGTCGGGCATCGCCGCGAAGAGCAGCGGCAGCGGGCCGACGAGGAGCGCGAGGACGGCGAACACCGTGAGGGCGGCGCGCAGTTGGGAGCGCATGAGGGAGCGGACGTAGGTGTGACCGAGGGTGGTCTGCTCGTCGATCTCGGTGCGCGGGCGGTAGTAGCCGGAGGCGCGGCGGCGGGTACGGCGGGCGGGACCGGAGACGACGACGCGCCGCTCGACGGGGTCCTGAGGCATCGGGCTTACGTCCTCCTCATCAGCAGGTCCCGCAGTTCGCGGGCGTGGCGGCGGCTGACCTGGAGCTCCTCGCCGCCGACCAGGACGCTCACCGTGCCCGCGTCCAGGCGGAGTTCGCCTATGTGGCGCAGGGCGACGAGGTGGCGGCGGTGGATGCGGACGAAGCCGCGGGCGCGCCAGCGCTCCTCCAGGGTGGACAGGGGGATGCGGACGAGGTGGCTGCCGCGGTCGGTGTGCAGACGCGCGTAGTCGCCCCGGGCCTCGACGTGGGTGATGTCGTCGACGGCGACGAAGCGGGTCACTCCGCCGAGTTCGACGGGTATGTGGTCCGGGTCGGGCTCGTGCACGGGGATGCGCGGGGCGGTGCCGCGCAGTTCGGCGGCGCGCCGGACGGCCTCGGCGAGGCGTTCCTTGCGGACGGGTTTGAGGACGTAGTCGACGGCCTTCAGGTCGAAGGCCTGGACGGCGAAGTCCTCGTGGGCGGTGACGAAGACGACCAGCGGGGGTCTGGCGAAGCCGGTGAGGAGCCGGGCCAGGTCGAGGCCGTCGAGGCCGGGCATCTGGATGTCGAGGAAGACGACGTCGATGGCCTCGGGGCCCGCGGGGCCGGACTCCAGGGCGCGGTTGATGCGGCGCAGCGCCTCGGTCGCGTCGCCGGCGCCCTCCACGCTGCCGATCCGCGGATCCGCGGTGAGCAGGTAGAGCAGCTCTTCCAGCGAGGGGCGTTCGTCGTCGACGGCGAGGGCGCGCAGCATGAAGGTGGAGTGTAGGGGCGATCGGCACCACTGGACATGTACCGGGGTGTGGACCTGTGCGCTGGATACAGTGCCCGCATGAACAGCGCGACCGCCCCTTTCGACGAGCTGGACCGGAAGATCATCACTGCTCTGATGGCGAACGCCCGGACGAGCTTCGCCGAGATCGGCACGGCCGTGGGCCTGTCCTCGACGGCCGTGAAGCGCCGGGTGGACCGGTTGCGGGAGACCGGGGTGATCACGGGGTTCACGGCCACCGTGCAGCCGTCGGCGCTGGGCTGGCGCACGGAGGCGTACGTGGAGGTGTACTGCGAGGGCGCCGCGCCCCCCAGGCGGCTGGCGGAGGTGGTGCGCAACCATCCGGAGATCACCGCGGCGATGACGGTGACGGGCGGGGCGGACGCGCTGCTGCACGTGCGGGCGCGGGACGTGGAGCACTTCGAGAACGTGCTGGAGCGGATCCGGGCCGAGCCGTTCATCCGGAAGACGATCAGCGTGATGGTGCTGTCGCATCTGCTGCCGGAGAGTCCGGAGGCGGGAGCGACACAGGCCGCACCAGACGTGCGTTGAGACGGGGAAAGACGCAGGATTGCTGCGTGGACACGCAGCTCTTGTTCCTTGTCGAGCGTATCTCCCGCTTCGTACCGTGGTGTCAACCCTCAGTCGACACCGTTGGAAGCGGAGGAACCCCTCTGTGCCCGATTCCCGTGTGCGGCGCTCTCGGCGCTTTCTCGTCTGCGAACCCAGACACTTCGCCGTGCAGTACGCGATCAATCCCTGGATGCATCCCGACACCCCGGTCGACATCGATCTCGCCCGGGGTCAGTGGCAGGCGCTGATCAGCGCCTATGAGGCCCACGGCCACACCGTGGACACCGTGGAGCCGGCGCCCGGTCTGCCCGACATGGTCTTCGCCGCGAACTCGGCGGTCGTCGTCGGCGGCCGGGTCTTCGGCTCCCTGTTCCACGCGCCCGAGCGGCGTGGTGAGTCCGTGCACTACGACACCTGGTTCAAGGCGGCCGGGTACGAGGTGTACCGGCCCGAGTCCGTCTGCGAGGGCGAGGGCGATCTGGTGTGGACGGGCCGGTACATGCTGGCCGGCACCGGGTTCCGGACCACCCGGGACGCGCACCGCGAGGCGCAGGAGTTCTTCGGCCATCCGGTGATCAGCCTGACCCTGGTCGACCCGCACTTCTACCACCTGGACACGGCGCTGTTCGTGCTGGACGAGGAGAACATCGCGTACTTCCCGGAGGCGTTCTCGCCCGGCAGCCGCGAGGTGCTGGCCCGGCTGTTCCCGGACGCCGTGCTGGCGACCCGGGACGACGCGCTGGCGTTCGGGCTGAACTCCGTCTCCGACGGCCGCCATGTCTTCATCGCGCCGCAGGCCGAGGCGCTCGCCGCCCGGCTCGGCGAGCACGGCTACCTTCCTGTCCCCGTCGACCTGTCGGAGTTCCACAAAGCCGGCGGCGGCATCAAGTGCTGCACCCAGGAGATCCGCTCATGACCGCGCCCGTCGTCCCCCCGCGTTCGTCCGCCGCCGACTCCGCGCGCTCGTCCGACGAGCTGATCCGCGCCGAGGGTCCGGTCCTCGCGCACAACTACCATCCGCTGCCCGTGGTCGTCGCGCGCGCCGAGGGCGCCTGGGTGGAGGACGTCGAGGGCCGCCGCTATCTCGACATGCTGGCCGGCTACTCGGCCCTCAACTTCGGCCACCGCCACCCCCTGCTGATCGAGGCGGCCCACCGCCAGCTGGACCGGCTCACGCTGACCTCCCGCGCCTTCCACAACGACCGCCTCGCCGAGTTCGCCGAGCGGCTCGCGGAGTTGACCGGCCTGGACATGGTCCTGCCGATGAACACCGGCGCGGAGGCGGTCGAGAGCGCGGTCAAGGTGGCCCGCAAGTGGGCGTACGAGGTGAAGGGCGTCCCGGCCGACCGGGCGACGATCGTGGTCGCGGCCGACAACTTCCACGGCCGTACGACGACCATCGTGAGCTTCTCGACGGACGAGACGGCCCGGGCCGGCTTCGGGCCGTTCACGCCGGGCTTCCGGGTCGTCCCGTACAACGACCTGGCCGCGCTGGAGCGGGCCGTCGACGAGACCACGGCCGCCGTGCTGATCGAACCGATCCAGGGCGAGGCGGGCGTCGTCATCCCCGACGACGGCTATCTCGCCGGGGTGCGGGAGCTGACCCGGCGGGCGGACTGTCTCTTCGTGGCGGACGAGATCCAGTCCGGGCTCGGGCGCACCGGGCGGACGCTGGCCCTGGAGCACGAAGGGGTCGTGCCCGATGTGCTGCTGCTCGGCAAGGCGCTGGGCGGCGGGATCGTGCCGGTGTCGGCGGTGGTGGCCCGGCGCGAGGTGCTGTCCGTGCTGCGGCCGGGCGAGCACGGGTCGACGTTCGGCGGCAATCCGCTGGCCGCCGCGGTCGGCACGGCGGTGGTGGAGCTGCTGGAGACGGGCGAGTTCCAGCGCCGGGCGGCCGAGCTGGGCGTCGTCCTGCGGGACGGGCTGACCGGGCTGGTCGGCAAGGGCGTCGTCGGCTTCCGGGCGCGCGGACTGTGGGCGGGCGTGGACGTCGACCCGGCCGTCGGCACCGGCCGGGAGGTGAGCGAGCGGCTGATGCGGGAGGGCGTCCTGGTCAAGGACACCCATGGCTCGACGATCCGGCTGGCGCCGCCGCTGACCATCACCGGCGAGGAACTGGGCGCGGCGCTGGCCGCGTTGGAGAGGGTGTTGGCCCAGGGGGCCTGACGGACCCGCCGTCACCCCGGATCCGGCCGGGTACGGCGGTCGGTCGCCCCGGCCGGACTCCCGGGTGGCTCAGCCGCTGTCGTGCAGGCAGGGTGAAGATTGGGTCAGGAGGTGGTAGACCACTCTCAGCGACAGAGAGGTCGACCGTGGGCACACACGACGAGGACGACGTTGCCCGCCGGCGGTTCGACGTGGCGGACACCGCGCCCCTGCTGCTCGACGCAGGGGGCGCGGTCACGAGCTGGACCAGGGACGCCGAGCGGTTGCTGGGGTATCCGGCCACCGAGGCCGTGGGCCGGTCCCTGGCCGGGCTGCTCACCCACGCGGACGCCGCGCGGCTGCCGGACGTCCTCGAGCGGTGCCGTCGGGAGGGCGGCTGGGCGGGACTGCTGTCGGCCCGCCGGATGGACGGCCGGGCGATCCCGGTCATGGCCCGGATCACCTCGGCGCACGAGCCCGGCGGCCCGGCGCGCTGGCTGGTGCTGATGAACGAGATGGGCGACGCCCCCGGCTGGAACATGAGCCGGTCGATGCTGGAGCAGATGGTCGCCGGCTCCCCGATCGGCATAGCGATCGTGGACACCGACCTGCGCTATGTGTGGTCGAACGCGGCCCTCTCCCGGTTCGGCGGCGGCCCGCCCGAGCACCGGCTGGGGCTGCGGCTGGCCGATGTGCAGCCGGGGCTCGACTCCGAGGCCGTCGAGGCGCAGATGCAGCAGGTGCTGGAGAGCGGCGAGACGGTCGTCGGGTACGAGCACCTGGGGCACGTTCAGGCCGCGCCGCACCGGGAGACGGCGCACATGCTGTCGTTCACCCGGCTGGACGACGACCACGGCAGCCCGATGGGCGTCTACTACACGGTCGTGGACATGACCGAACGGCATCGCGCCCGGCAGCGGCTCGCCCTGCTCGACCGGGCCGGCCGGCACATCGGCCGCAGCCTGGACATCGCGCGGACCGCGCAGGAGCTGGCGGACGTGGCGGTGCCGGAGTTCGCCGACGTCGTCACCGTGGACCTGCTGGAGCCGGTGCTGCGGGGCGCGGAGCCCGCGCCCGGGCAGGCGGCGGACGGCCCCGAGGGCTCCGTCACGCTGCGCAGGGCGGGCCGGCGGACGGCCGACGGGCCCGAGGCGCCGACCGGCACCCCTGCGGTCGCCTACCGGGCCGGTTCGCCTCCGGTGCGCGCTCTGGTCGGCGGGCGGCCCTGGCGGGTCGAGCGGCTCGACCCGCCGGACGCTCTCGGCATGGAGTGGGTGGCGGACCCGCCCGCCGGGTCCGAGCGGCCCAGCGCCCTGATCGTGCCGGTCCGGGCGCGCGGCGCCACCCTGGGCGTCACCACGTTCCTGCGCGGCGACCGGCGCGAGCCCTTCGACGAGGACGATCTGGCCCTGGCCGAGGACCTCGTCTCACGGGCGGCCGTCTGCGTGGACAACGCCCGCCGGTACACCCGCGAGCGCGACGCGGCTCTGGTGCTGCAGCGCAGCCTGCTCCCCCGCCGGCTGCCCGAACAGGACGCCGTCGAGGTGGCCGCCTGCTACCGGCCGGCCGACGAGCTGACCGGCCTCGGCGGGGACTGGTACGACCTGATCCCGCTGTCCGGGGCCCGGGTGGCCCTGGTGGTCGGCGAGGTGCCCGGGCACGGCATCGATGCCGCCGCGGCCATGGGCCGGGTGCGCACCGCGGTGCGTACCCTCGCCGCCCTGGACCTGCCGCCCGAGGAGATCCTCGCGCACCTCGACGACCTGGTCGCCCGGATGGACCACGAGGAGGGGGTGGCCCAGGAGGCGCAGCCCCGGACCGACGGGACGCAGGCCGTCGGGTCCGCGTGCGTGTACGTCGTCTACGACCCCGTCGACGGGCGGTGCACGATGGCCGCCGCCGGGCAGCCCGCCCCGGCCGTGGTCCTGCCCGACGGCACCGTGCACTTCGTCGAACTGCCCCGGACGTCGCCGCTCGGCTCGGGCGGGCCGCCGTTCGAGTCGACGGAGGTGACCCTGCCGGAGGGCAGCACGCTCGCGCTGCACACGGACGGGCTGCTGGCCCAGGGCGAGAACTGGGCGCTGGACACCGACCGGGCACGGCTGCGGCGGGCCCTGGAGCGGTCGGCGGACACGCTGGAGCTGAGCTGCCGGGCGGTCATCGACGCCCTCGTCCCGGACCGTCCGCACGACGATGTGGCCCTGCTGATGGCCCGGACCCACCGGCTGGCCGCCGACCGGGTCGCCGACTGGGAGCTGCCCGCCGATCCCGCGGCGGTCGCCGAGGCCCGCAAGACCGCGAGCCTGCGACTGGCGGAATGGGGACTCGCCGAGCTGTCGTTCACCACCGAGCTGGTCGTCAGCGAGCTGGTCACCAATGCCATCCGCTATGCCACCGGGCCGATCCGGCTCCGGTTGATCCGCGGGCGCACGCTGGTCTGCGAGGTCTTCGACGGCGGCGCCACCGCACCCCATCTGCGCCATCCGCGCGCCACCGACGAGGGCGGCCGCGGGCTGCTGCTGGTCTCCCAGGTCACCCAGCGGTGGGGCACCCGTTTCCTCGGCGAGGGGAAGGTCATCTGGGCCGAGCAGTCGCTCGCGGACCCCGGCGTGTGACAGGCGAGCCCCCTCACATCACCTCACGTGAGAAAATATGGCAAAACCGGCAGATGGGGCGCTAGCCATGAACGACACGGCGATCGACTACGCGGCGGTGTTCCAGGCCCTGCCGGGCATGGTGGCGCTGTTGACGCCCGAGCTGCGGTACGCGGACGCCAACGAGGAGTTCCTGCGCGTGTCGGGCCGCAAGCGCGAGCAGATGATCGGCCGGCACCTCTTCGACGTCTTCCCCGACAACCCCGACGACAAGGCCGCGAGCGGCATGCGCAACCTGGAGGCCTCGCTGCGGCGGGTCCTGGCCACCGGCGACCGGGACACCATGGCGCTGCAGCGCTACGACGTCGAGTCGGCCGAGCAGCCCGGCGAGTGGGAGGAGCGCTACTGGAGCCCGGTCAACGCGCCGGTGTACGGCCCCGACGGTTCGGTGGTGCTGCTGGTGCACCGCGTCGAGGAGATCACCGAGCTGATCCGGGCCCGCGGCGGCCGCGGGGCGGGCGGGAACGGATCGCCAGCGGGCAGCCGGGGGCGCGTCCTGGAGGCCGAGCTGTACACCCGCGCCCGTGAGCTCCAGGAGCTCAACGAGCGGCTGCGGCTGGCCCACGCCCGGGAGCGCGAGGTGGCCCTCGCCCTGCAGGAGGCGATGCTGCCCGCCCGCCGCCAGGTGGGCCACCACCGGGCGGCCGTGCGCTACCGGCCGGCGGTCGGCGCGCTCAATGTGTGCGGGGACTGGTACGACCTGGTCGACCTCGTCGGCGGCAACCGCATCGGCGTCTCGGTCGGCGACGTCGTCGGACACGGTCTGGAGGCCGCCGGGGTGATGGGCCAGCTGCGCAGCGCGCTCAGCGCGGCCTCCCGGGTGGCCGCGGGCCCGGCCGAGGCGCTGAACGTCCTCGGGCGGTACGCACATGTCGTGGACGGCGCCGAGTCGGCCACCGCGGTCACCACGTTCATCGACTTCGACCACCACACCATCACCTACAGCAGCGCCGGGCATCCCCCGCCCGTCCTGGTGCACGCCGACGGCCGCGTGGAGTTCCTCGACCGGGCCACCGACCCCCCGCTGGACGCCCGCCCCACCCCGGTCCCCCGCCCGCAGGCGCGCACCGCCTTCGCCGACGGCGCCACCCTCGCCCTGTACACCGACGGACTGGTGGAACGGCGGCACGAGGACATCGACACGGGCGTGGGCCGCCTCGCCGACGCCCTCGCCCGGCACCGGGAGGACAACCCCGAAACCCTGGCCGACGCCGTCCTGTTGGAGCTTCTGCCGCCCGGCGGCGCAACCGACGACACGGCCCTCGTCGTCGTACGGCTGTGACGGCGGCGACGGCCGGGAGCCGTCGTGGGGCCGCGTCGGCACGGTTTCGGCCGTCGCCGCCTGCCCCTACACTGACACCCCACACCATGCCGGTTGACCTGCTGGAACACGGCGAAGAGCCGATCCGCCGGACTTGAGGAGCGACTCCCTTGTTCTACTACCTCCTGAAATACGTGGTGTTGGGACCGCTGCTGAGACTGCTCTTCCGACCCCGAATAGAGGGCCTGGAGCATGTGCCGGACACGGGAGCGGCCATCGTCGCGGGCAACCATCTCTCGTTCTCGGACCACTTCCTGATGCCCGCGATCCTCAAGCGCCGCATCACGTTCCTCGCGAAGGCCGAGTACTTCACGGGTCCCGGCCTCAAGGGCCGGCTGACCGCGGCCTTCTTCCACAGCGCGGGTCAGATCCCGGTCGACCGCTCCGGCAAGGACGCGGGCCAGGCCGCGATCCGCGAGGGCCTCGGGGTGCTGAGCAAGGACGAACTGCTCGGCATCTACCCGGAGGGCACCCGCTCGCACGACGGCCGGCTCTACAAGGGCAAGGTCGGCGTCGCGGTGATGGCCCTCAAGGCCCAGGTGCCGGTGATCCCCTGCGCGATGATCGGCACCTTCGAGGCACAGCCGCCCGGCAAGGTGATCCCGACCCTGCACCCCGTGGTGATCCGCTTCGGCAAGCCCCTCGACTTCTCCCGCTACCTCGGCATGGAGAACGAGAAGGCGGTGCTGCGCGCGATCACCGACGAGATCATGTACGCGATCCTGACCCTGTCCGAGCAGGAGTACGTGGACCAGTACGCGGCCGTCGCCAAGGCGGAGGAGACCGCGGCCAAGGCAGCGGCCAAGGCGGCCGAGAAGCCGGAGAAGGAACGCAGGTTCCCGCGACTGCCGTCGCGGTGACGAACCGTCAGAATGCTTGAGGGGCGGCCGGATCGATCCGGCCGCCCCTCCGCTGTGCTACCCGTCCGCGGCCGTGACTACGGCTTCGGCGTGGCGTGCGGTGTGCAGGTCACGTCCTCGGCGTCCAGCTTGCCGGTGAGGAGGTAGGCGTCCACCCGGGTGTTGATGCAGGTGTTGACCAGGCTGGTCACGCCGTGGGAGCCGGCGTCCTTCTCGGTGATCAGGCGGGAGCCCTTGAAGCGCTGGTGCAGTTCGACGGCGCCCTCGTAGGGGGTGGCCGCGTCCCGCTCGGACTGCACGATCAGCACCGGCGGCAGACCCTTGGCCGTCTTGACGTTCACCGGAGTCTGCTGCTGGACCGGCCAGGTGGCGCAGGGCAGGTTGAGCCATGCGTTGGCCCAGGTCATGAACGGGTAGTCCTTGTGGAGCGCGGTGTTGTCCCGGTCCCACTTCTTCCAGCTGGTGGGCCACTTGGCGTCGGTGCACTCGACGGCCGTGTAGACGGCGTTGCCGTTCTCCGAGGCGATGTTGCCGGCCGTGTCGCTCAGGTCGGGAGCGGCCGCGTCGACGAGGGCCTGGGTGTCCCCGGCGAAGTACCGGCTGAAGACGGTGGCGACCGGGATCCACGAGGAGTCGTAGTACGGGGCGCTCTGGAAGAAGCCGATCAGCTCGGCCGGGCCGACGACCCCGCCGATGGGGTTCTTCTTCGCGGTGGCGCGCAGTTCGAGCCACTTGGCCTGGACGGCGGCGCGGGTGGTGCCGAGGTGGAAGGTCGCGTCGTTGGCGGCGATCCAGTCCTGCCAGTCCTTCCACCGGCCCTCGAAGGCGACGTCCTGGTCGAGGTTGGCCTCGTACCAGATCTTCTGGCGGGAGGGGTTGACCACGCTGTCGACGATCATGCGGCGCAGGTGGCCCGGGAACATGGTGCCGTAGACGGCACCGAGGTAGGTGCCGTAGGAGACGCCCAGGAAGTTGAGCTTCTGCTCACCGAGGGCGGCGCGGATGACGTCCAGGTCGCGAACGGTGTTCGGCGTGGTCATCTGCGCGAGCACGGCCTTGCCGGTGCGCTCGGCGCACCCTTGCGCGTACTCACGGGCGAGCTTGCGCTGGGCGAGCTTGTCGGCCTCGCTGTCCGGGACGGGGTCGGCCTTGGGCGCCTTGACGAACTCCTGCGGGTCGGCGCAGGAGATGGGCGCGGAGTGGCCGACACCGCGCGGGTCGAAGCCCACGAAGTCGTAGGCCTTGGCCACGTTGGCCCAGACGGGGGCCTTGGTGACGACCCGGCGCGGGAAGCGCAGCCCGGAGCCGCCGGGGCCGCCGGGGTTGTAGACGAGCGCGCCCTGGCGCTCCGCGGGCGTGCCCGTGTTGCCGATGCGGTCGACGGCGAGCTTGATCTGCCTGCCGTTGGGCTTGGCGTAGTCGAGCGGCACGGTGACCCAGCCGCACTGGATCGGCTTCTCCAGGCCCCAGTCGGCCGGGCAGTCCTGCCAGTCGATGCCCGCCTTCGCGGCGCGCTCGGCGGCGATGGCGGCGCCCCGAGCCTCGCGGTCCTGTCCCGAACGGCCGCTGGTCGCGCTCGCCGTGGGCGCCGCGACGGCGCCGGCGATCAGCGCGGCGGTGACGAGTACGCCTGCCGAGCCGAGCGCGGCGGTGCGCTTGTTCGGTCGTATGTCCCTCAAGTGGGCCCTCCCCCTGCCTGGTTACTGCCTGGTCATGTCAGCAGGGGGATCCTTTCGGCTGTGAGCCGCCTGAGAACAGGTGTCGTTGACCTTCTTTGCCAATCCGATAACCGGAGAGGGGGATACCGCTCACCGGATATCGAGCGCGATGAGCGTTTCGTCCAGTACGCGCCGCAACCGCAGCCCGTCGGCCGCGACAGCCGTGACGAGGGCGGCGGGCCCGGCCAACGGCATGACGCAGGCGTGCTCCCCGAAGACCTGGGCGGTCACCGGCTGTTCGGCGAATTCCGGCCGCACGACGACGACTTGTCCCACGGCACGGTGTCCCGCGAGCACCGCCGGCCCGTCCCAGCCGCCGGGCGCGCCCGGTCCGCAGGCCAGTTCCTGGTCGAGCACGACCCGCCCGGCGACCCGCACGACCAGCCGGCCGGTGAGCCTGCCGGGCTCCTCCCCCACCCGCCCGAGGACCTGCTCCTCGCGCAGCACCAGCCGGGCGCCGGCGGCCAGGTCCGCCCGGGTGGTGAGGAACAGGTCGCTGCCCTGCGCCGAGATCAACGGCTCGGGCAGCCAGTGCAGTTCGCCGCCGTCGGCGACGGTGAGGCGTACGTCGTAGTGGGCCTCCTCCTTCATCTGACCGGGGAGCGCGATGGTGGCGGCGGCCGAGCCCACCCGCAGCCGGGCGCCGCTCTCGACGTCCGCCTCGACGGCGAACCGGTCACCGCCGAGGGGTCCGCTCATCGCCCCGACGAGCATGACCCGTGCCTCGCCGTCCGTTCCCCGGGTGCGCCGCAGCGCGAGCGGCCCGTCGCTCTCGAGCACCGGGAGGGCGGTCCCCCCACGCCCGTCGCGCCTCGCCCCGATCCGCGCGGTGGCGTGCACGCCGCTCATGTCACGCCGTCCAGCCGGCGAACTGCGCCCGCACCCACGCGGCGACGTCCGCGACCCCGCCCTCGCTCCGCAACGACTGGAAGACGACCGGCAGTTCGGCACGCTGGGCCTTGGCGTCGGCGGCCATCCGGGCGAGGTCGGAGCCGACGTACGGCGCGAGGTCGGTCTTGTTGACGACGAGCAGATCGGCGGTGGTGACGCCGGGGCCGCCCTTGCGCGGGATGTCGTCCCCGCCGGCGACGTCGATCACGAAGATCTGCGCGTCGACGAGCCCCTTGGAGAAGGTGGCGGTGAGGTTGTCCCCGCCGGACTCGACGAGGATCAGGTCCAGCGGCCCGACCTCGTCCTCCAGGTCCTCCACCGCTTCGAGGTTCGCGGAGATGTCGTCCCGGATCGCGGTGTGCGGGCAGGCGCCCGTCTCGACGGCCGTGATCCGCTCGGGCGGCAGCACGGCCTCCCGCAGCAGGAACTCGGCGTCCTCCCGTGTGTAGATGTCGTTCGTGACGACGGCGAGCGACAGCTCGTCCCGCAGCGCGCGGCAGAGCGCGGCCACGGTCGCGGTCTTCCCGGACCCGACGGGCCCACCGAGCCCGATCCGCAGAGCACGGCGACTGCCGTCGGGACGACGGGCGTCGGCGCTGACGGCGGCGGGACCGTCGTGGGTGTGGTCGAGATGCATGGCTAACGGCTCCTAACTCTTTCAGCCCGTCCGGCGTTTGAGGACGAGGCCCTTTCGGGGCCGAACGGGGGTCTGGGGGCAGAGCCCCCAGGGTCGGGAAGGGAAGGGGCGGCGGGGGCGAGAAAACTCACGAGGCGAACAGCCGCACCGGCCAGGCGGCGTGCACCTCCGCGCCGATCTCCAGCAAGGGCGCCGACGCCGCAGGCAGAGCATCGACCCCGGCGGCCGGGACGGCCGCCCCCGCGGACACCGCCCGGTCGACCACCCGGTCCAGCTCCGGCGCCAGCCGGGCCAGTACCGCGGTCGCCTCGAACGGGTCGAGGCTCAGCAACCGCACCACGGCCGTGGCCGGTCCGCTCACGCTCTCGTAGACCGCGCAGTACGCCGCGTCCTCAGCGCCGAGGCCGGCCGCCCGCGCCGTCAGCCCCAACACCACCGGCTGATGCGCCCCTTTGGGGAACTCCCGTGCCACGGCGTCGAGTTCGGCGCTCGGCCAGGTCGCCCGGGCGGCCCGCATCAGCTGCCGGCCCAGTTTCCGTGCGGCCGCCCGCAGCGCCGGGGACGGCGTGCGGGCGTCCGCCGCCGCGTCCAGCTCCGCCGGGTCCGCCCCGGCGGCCGCCGCCGCGGCCAGCGCCGCCGCCACCAGTCCCGCCGTGTGCAACCGCCCCCGGCAGAAGGCCGCCAGGTCGACCGCGCCGGTGATCCGGCCCGCCTTCACCGCCGCCTCCGCCCCGCCGGAGTGCGCATGCCCTCCGGCGGGGAAGCGGCCGTCGGCCAGGACGAGAAGTGCTGCCCTTGTCACATCGATGCCTTCACAGCCGTCACAACCCTCAGAACAGGAAGTAGCGCTGGGCCATGGGGAGTTCGGCCGCCGGAGTCGCCTCGACCAGTTCGCCGTCGATGTGCACGGCGAAGCTGTCGGGGTCGACCTGGACGCGCGGCCGGGCGTCGTTCTCCCGCATGTCCGCCTTGGTCACCGCGCGCGTGGACTCGATGGCGACGAACCTCTTGCCCAGCTGCAGCCGCTCCGGCAGCCCGTCCTCGATCGCCAGCGGTGCCACGAAGTTGAACGAGTTGGCGGCCGGGGCGCGGCCGATCGCGCCGAACATCGGGCGCGGCAGGATCGGCTGCGGGGTCGGGATCGACGCGTTGGCGTCGCCCATCTGCGCGTAGGCGATCTGTCCGCCCTTGATGACGAGGTGCGGCTTGACGCCGAAGAACGCCGGCTCCCACAGCACCAGGTCGGCGAGCTTGCCGCCCTCGATCGAGCCGATCTCGCGGGCCAGCCCCTGTGCGAGCGCCGGGTTGATCGTGTACTTGGCGATGTAGCGGCGTACGCGGTGGTTGTCCGCCCGGCCGTCGCCCGGCAGCGCGCCCCTGCGCCGCTTCATCACGTGCGCGGTCTGCCAGGTCCGCAGGATGACCTCACCGACCCGGCCCATGGCCTGGGCGTCGGAGGAGATGATCGAGATCGCGCCGAGGTCGTGGAGTATGTCCTCCGCCCCGATCGTCGAGGGGCGGATCCGGGACTCGGCGAAGGCGAGGTCCTCCGGGACCGCCGGGTTGAGGTGGTGGCACACCATCAGCATGTCGAGGTGTTCCTCGGCGGTGTTCACCGTGTACGGCCGCGTCGGGTTGGTCGAGCTCGGCAGCACATGCGGCTCGGAGACGACGGTCATGATGTCCGGCGCGTGTCCGCCGCCCGCGCCCTCGGTGTGGTACGCGTGGATGCCGCGTCCTGCGATCGCGCCGAGCGTGTCGCCCACGAACCCGGCCTCGTTGAGGGTGTCCGTGTGGATGGCGACCTGGATGCCCGTCCGGTCGGCGACGGTCAGCGAGGCGTCGATGACGGCCGGGGTCGAGCCCCAGTCCTCGTGCAGCTTCAGGCCCAGCGCCCCGCCCCGGATCTGCGACAGCATCGCCTCGTGCGAGACGGTGTTGCCCTTGCCGAGGAAGCCGATGTTCAGCGGGTACTGCTCCATCGCCTCCAGCATCCGGGCGAGGTGCCACGGGCCGGGCGTCACGGTGGTCGCCTTCGAGCCCTCGGCGGGCCCGGTGCCGCCGCCGACCAGCGTCGTGACGCCCGCGGACAGCGCCTCGTCGGCGATCTGGGGGCAGATGAAGTGGACGTGCGCGTCGACCGCGCCAGCCGTCAGGATCCGCCCGTTGCCGGCGATGATCTCGGTCTCCGGGCCGATCACCAGGTCCGGGTGGACGCCGTCCATCGTGTCGGGGTTGCCCGCCTTGCCGATGCCGGTGATCCGCCCGTCGCGGATGCCGACGTCGGCCTTCACCACACCCCAGTGGTCGACGACGACCGCGCCCGTGATGACGGTGTCGGGCGTGCCGTCTGCGCGCGTAGCGCGGGACTGTCCCATCGACTCACGGATGACCTTGCCGCCGCCGAAGACCGCCTCCTCGCCGGCCAGACCGGGGCCGCCGCAGCGGTCCTCCTCGATCTCGATCAGCAGGTCGGTGTCGGCGAGCCGGATGCGGTCGCCGGTCGTCGGGCCGAACAGGTCGGCGTACGCGGCACGCGAGATCTCAGGCATCGAGGGCACCTCCGGTCTCCCCGCGCAGACCGGGCACGACACGGGCGCCGGCGAGGGGGACGAGTTCGACGTCGACGGGGAGCCCGGGCTCGAAGCGCACGGCGGTGCCGGCGGCGACGTTCAGCCGTTTGCCGCGCGCGGCGGCGCGGTCGAACTCCAGGCCCGGGTTGGCCTCGGCGAAGTGGTAGTGGGAGCCGACCTGGACCGGCCGGTCGGCGGCGTTGAGCACGGTGAGCCGGGTGACCTCACGGCCCTCGTTGTAGACGACCGGCTCGTCCGCGAACAGGATCTCTCCGGGAATCATCGCGGCCCCCTCAGACGATCGGGTCATGGACGGTGACGAGCTTGGTGCCGTCCGGGAAGGTGGCCTCGACCTGCACGTCGTGGATCATCTCGGGGATGCCGTCCATGACGTCGTCGCGGGTGAGGATCTTGCGGCCGGAGGACATCAGCTCGGCGACCGTACGGCCGTCACGCGCGCCTTCGAGGATGTGCGACGTGATGAGGGCCACGGCCTCCGGGTGGTTGAGCTTGAGTCCACGGGCCCGGCGCTTCTCGGCGACGTCGGCCGCCACGTGGATCAGCAGCCTCTCCTGCTCGTGCGGGGTCAGTTGCACGTCCCACCTCACATCCTCGCTCCGGACCGTGCGGGGCCCGGTTGCCGCGGCCACGGGGAAAAGCCCCTGGTGGCATGGACGGGCAGGCTAGTTGGACCGCATTTCGAACAAGTTAACCGAGCTGTGATGTATACGGCACGAGGGCCGTCCCGAAGGCCGCCTCGGATGCCGTCCCGAAGGCCGTCCCGGAGGTCGCCTCTGGGGCCGCGCCGGTTGCCGCCTCGGGTGTCACCTCGGGTTCGGGCCCCGGTGTTCCGCGGCGATCCCGAACCGCTGCTGTTCGCGAGGAGCGGACGCGACCTCGCGGACGGCGGAGACCGAGCTGATCACCGGCTCCTCGGCGGGCCGGTCCAGATCGTCGAGTCGCTCCAGGTCGGAAGCGGAGACGAGGGCGACGAGGGGCTTGCCGTGCCGTGTCACGACGACGCGCTCACCGCCGTACACCACGCGGTTGATCAGGTCGGCGAGCTCAGCCCTGGCTTGCGTCACCGGAATCTCGTAGGCCATGACCCCATTGTAACGTCACGTACGTCCTGTACATTTTTTACAGACGTCGGCAGACGTCGACAGACACCGACAGACACCGACAGATACCGACGGACACCGTCAGACATCGAAGGAGGGGGCACGATGAACCGACCGTCCGCCCGCCATGTCCTGCCCGAGTTCACCGAGCGCACGAGCTTCGGGCACCGGACGATGGATCCGTACTCGAAGCTGCTGGAGGAGCGGATCGTCTTTCTCGGGACGCCGATCGACGACATCTCGGCGAACGACGTGACGGCCCAGTTCATGTACCTGGAGCACAAGGACCCCGACCGGGACATCGCGCTGTACATCAACTCCCCCGGCGGCTCGTTCAGCGCGATGACGGCCCTCTACGACACGATCCGCTTCGTCGCCTGCGATGTGGAGACGACCTGCCTGGGCCGGGCGGACTCGTCCGCCGCGGTGCTGCTCGCGGCCGGCACGCCGGGCAAGAGGTTCGCGCTGCCGGGGGCGCGGATGACGATCCGCCAGCCGTCGCTGCCCGGGCCCGTCGAGGGCCAGGCCGACGATCTCGCGATCCAGGCGGAGGAACTGGCCCGCACCCGGGCGAGCCTGGAGGAGATGCTCGCACGGCACACCGGGCGGACGCCGGAGCAGGTGACCGCGGACATCGAGCGGGACAGGACCCTCACCGCCCAGGAGGCCCTGGAGTACGGCCTGGTGGACGGGATCATCCCCAGCCGCAAGGCCTCGGCCGGCACACAGGGCGGGAGGTGAGTCGCCGATGGTTCCCGAACTGCCGCCGCTGCCCGCCCTGACGCGCGCCGAGGCCGAGTTGATCGACGGTTATCTGGACGTGGTCGACCTGCTCGGCCGGATCAACCCCGCCCACCACGGGGACACCTACCGCGGACTGCGCGCGGCCCAGGCGCTGGTGGCCAAGGCGACCGCACTGCGCGACGCGCTGACGCTGATGCACCAGCGGGGCGAGAGCGAGTTCCACGCGCCGACGCTCGCGCGGGCGCTGCGCGTCCTGGACGGGGAGCGTCGAACGGCGCGCGTCACGGTGCCTCCGCTCTCCGACAGTTGACCCGGCCCTCGACCCGACGGCCGACGCGGACCGCGCTCCGGTCCGGGCGGCGCGCGCCCCGAACGCGGCGTCCGGACCGGAGTTGAAACGGACCAGACGGGTTACCTCCGTTCGGCGTAGCGACCACTTCTTTTCCCGCTCGCCGAAGTTGCGCGAAAGCGCTCTTTTCGGGCGGAGGAAAAGGCTCCGGTGCTGGTCCGGGGCCCTTTGGCATCCTTGACACCTGATCGACCATCAGGGTGTCCACCTGAACGGGTGAGTGGTGAGTAACCCCACAAATCCCCGGTTCCGTTGGGATTTTCGGACATGAGTGAGCCAAGATCCCTGACTGACGACAAGCCCCCGCCACAAGCGGCGGGGCGGTCCGGGCGGACGCCGAGTCCTGCCGCCGCCCGGATGCCCGGTCGACAGAAGTGCATCGGCAGGAGTGGAGGACCCAAGCACGACGGGTCGCCGGAACGGTCACGCCATGGCCGGGTCGAGCAGCCCTTGGGGTGAAGCCGCAGTCGCGGCCGGGCAACTTTGTCAGCCCGAATCCGACAGGTCATCCTTCACAGGCGGCTGACGAAGGGTTGCGCATGACTGCGCTCAATCGTGTCCCGTCGCTCATGGCCCGGGCCGGTACGGCCTCGGCGTTCGCCATCGCCGCCGTGGGCGGCACGGTCGTGGTCCCGGGGCTCGCCTCGGACGCCGCGGCCGCCACACCGGCGACGAAGGCGCTCCAGATCGCGGCCTCCAAGAAGGGTGCACCGTACAAGTACGGGGCGATCGGGCCGAAGAGGTTCGACTGCTCGGGGCTGACGCTGTACTCGTACAAGAAGGCGGGCAAGAGCCTGCCCCGTACGGCGGCCCAGCAGTACAACAAGACCAAGCACATCTCGGCGTCGAGCCGCAAGGCAGGCGACCTGGTCTTCTTCCACTCGGGTTCGAACGTGTACCACGTCGGGATCTACGCGGGTAACGGCAAGATCTGGCACTCGCCGAAGACCGGAGACGTGGTGAAGCTGCAGAAGATCTGGACCAAGAGCGTCTGGTACGGCCGGGTCCGTTGAGCCATCGGGCCCGCTGAGCCTCCCGGGGCGGTGCCGGCGTCCTGACGCGCCGTCATCGCCCCGGGGTCTCGCCCTCCGCCGGGGCCGCCTGGGCCGCCAGGGCTCCGGCCACCGGTTCCGTCGCCGCGGCCGTCCACGGGAGCTCGACGGTGACCGTCTTGCCGCCCTCCCGGGTGGGCCGCACTCTGAGCCTGCCGCCGCACTCCGCGGTCAGCCAGCGAATGATCACCATGCCTCGGCCGTTGTCCTGCTGGACGGCGGCCGGCAGTCGTTTGGGGAAGCGCGGGTGGCTGTCGGTGACACCGATGCGCAAGTGTTCGTCACGGTCGAGGACGAGGTCCACCCTGAAGGTGGGTGACTGCCCGAAGGTGTGCTGTACGGCGTTGGTGGTGAGTTCCGAGACGATCAGCCGGATGGTGTCGGCCGCCTCCGTGTCCGCCGGCAGACCCCATTCTCCGAGGGTGCCGGCCACGAAACCGCGGGCTGTGGAGACCGAGGCGGGATCGCTCGGCAGAGTGACGGATGCTTCCAGGTGATCTGCCATGGCGACGTCGTCCCTTTCCCACGGGACCGGGGTCCGACACGGAGCGGATGGTTCGAGTACGGTCCCGGACTGGTGCTTCTTCGCCAGACTGCCATTACCGCACCGGTCACGGGTGGCGATCCACCAAGATATGCATATATCTGTCGCTCAATGCGGTGAACTCTGCGACGGCAGAGCGTATTTGGACGGCCCGTAAGGAGTAAGGAGGAGCCCATGCAGCACGGACCCGCGGTGCGCCGCCGGAAGCTGGGCGCCGAACTGCGCAATCTGCGCGCCCAGGCGGGCCTCACCAGTGGTGAGGCCGCCCGGCTCGTGGGCTGGCACCAGTCCAAGGTGAGCCGTATCGAGACAGGCACCAGTGGGTCAAAACCGGCCGATGTGCGGTTACTCCTCGACGCCTACGGGGTGGCCGATCCGCAACTGCGGGAGCTGATGCTGGCATTGGCCGGCACCGACGGCAGCGGCGGCCGGGACCACTGGTGGCACGCCTACCGCGGGGTGCTGCCGCCCACCTACCGGGACTTCATCAGCCTGGAGTCCCAGGCGAGCGCGATGCGCACACTGGAGACGAGTGTGGTACCGGGGCTGCTGCAGACGCCCGAGTACGCCCGTGCGGTGACCAGGGCCGCGGTGGAGGGCGTCACGGAGGACCAGCTCGACACACTGGTCGAGGTGCGACTGGCCCGGCAGGACGTGCTGCGCGCGCAGCCGCCGCTGGAGCTGAGCGCGGTGCTGGACGAGGCGGTGCTGCGGCGGGAGGTGGGCGGGCCCGAGGTGATGGCGCAGCAGCTCGGTCGGCTCGTGGAGGCCGCCCGACTGCCCCAAGTGCGGCTGCAGGTTCTTCCGTTCGCCGCCGGGGCGCATATCGGCGTAACCGGGCCTTTCGTTATCTTCTCATTTTCGCGCACTTCTGATCTGGATGTGGTTGTTCTCGACCACTTGACGAGTAGCCTCTATCTCGAACGGAAAGAACACCTCGAGGCCTACACCGAGGCCTTCAACGCCCTTCGGGCGTATGCCCTTTCGCCCGGGGACTCATCGGAATACATCGCCGCGATAGCAGGCGGCGCGTAAGGAGGCACCATGTCCGCAGTACCGCGGAACGTACCTTCCAGCACCGATCCCGACCGTCTCCCGGATGTGCGGTGGCTGCGCAGCAGCTACAGCACGGGAGCGAACAACTGCGTCGAGACGGCCCGGCCGGCCGCAGGCCCCTGGGCCGGTCTGCTCGCCGTACGCGACTCCAAGGACCCGGCCGGACCCGCCCTGCTCTTCTCCCCCGAGAGCTGGACGGGTTTCACAGCCGCGTTGCACTGACCGCACCGCAGTAGTCGGCGCACCAGTCAGCGGTGACCGACCCACCAGTCAGCGGCGACCCACGGCCGTGTCACGCCGACTCATGGTCGCGTCTCGCCGATCACCCGTACAGCGCGTTCCAGCTCGGCCCCGGAGAGATTCGCCCGGGCGGTCAGCCTGAGGCGTGAGATGCCGTCGGGCACGGAGGGAGGTCGGAAGCAACCGACGGCCAGGCCTGCCGACCGGCAGTCCGCCGCCCACTGCACGGCCTCCTCCGGGGACGGTGCACGCACGGAGACGACCGCGGCGTCCGGACGCACCGCTTCCAGGCCCGCGGCCGTCAGGCGCGCGTGCAGCTCGCCCGCCACCGCACGTGCGCGTGGCGCCCGCTGCGGCTCCCTGCGCAGCAGCCGGAGCGCCGCCAGGGCCGCGCCCGCCGCCGCCGGCACCAGTCCCGTGTCGAAGATGAACGTGCGGGCCGCGTTCACCAGGTGGTCGATCACGCGCGCGGGACCCAGCACGGCGCCGCCCTGGCTGCCGAGCGACTTGGACAGCGTGACCGTGACGACGACGTCGTCGGCGCCCGCGAGACCCGCCGCGTAGGGAGCGCCCTGTCCGCCGTCCCCGAGCACGCCGAGGCCGTGGGCGTCGTCGACGACCAGTCCGGCGCCGTGCTCCCGGCAGACGGCCGCGAGGGCGGCCAGCGGGGCGGCGTCGCCGTCGACCGAGAAGACGGTGTCGGAGACGGCCACGGCCGGTCCCTCGTGGGTGGCGAGGGCCTTGCGCACCGCGTCCGGGTCGGCGTGCCCGACGACCTGGGTGGCGCCGCGGGCCAGCCGGCAGCCGTCGATGAGCGAGGCGTGGTTGCCCGCGTCGGAGACGATCAGCGAGCCGTGCGGGGCCAGCACGGTGACCGCGGCGAGGTTGGCCGCGTACCCGGAGGAGAAGACCAGCGCCGCCTCGAACCCGCAGTGCTCCGCGAGCTCCCGCTCCAGCTCGCCGTGCAGCTCCGTGGTGCCGGTGACGAGCCGGGAGCCGGTCGAGCCGCCGCCCCAGGCCCGGGCGGCCGCCGCGGCCCCCTCGACGACCTCGGGATGGCGGGCCAGGCCCAGGTAGTCGTTGCTCGCGAGATCGAGGAGCGGCGAGTCGGCCGGGCGGGGCCGCAACGTCCGTACGAGTCCGGCCCGGCGGCGCAGCTCCGCCTGCTCGTCGATCCAGCCGAACGCCATGGGTCCTCCGGGGATTTTGTAGGTAGCGGACAGACCCTAGCGGCCCGGCCGCCCACCCACGGTGTGGCAATACCCACACGTCGAACCGGGTGTGTTGTGCGATCCCTACCTTGGCCCGGAGGAGGTCCGTAGGACAGGATCGGCTCTCATGGACCTGCTGAACACGCTGGTGGACAAGGGGCTTCGGCGCGAGCTGCCGACCCGCGAGGAAGCGCTGGCCGTGCTGGCCACTTCCGACGACGACGTGCTGGACGTGGTGGCCGCGGCCGGCCGGGTGCGCCGGCAGTGGTTCGGGCGCCGGGTGAAGCTCAACTACCTCGTCAACCTCAAGTCGGGGCTGTGCCCCGAGGACTGCTCCTACTGCTCCCAGCGGCTCGGCTCGACGGCCGGGATCCTCAAGTACACCTGGCTCAAGCCCGACGAGGCCTCCAAGGCCGCGGCGGCGGGACTCGCGGGCGGGGCCAAGCGGGTCTGTCTGGTGGCGTCCGGGCGCGGGCCGACGGACCGGGACGTGGACCGGGTCGCGGGCACCATCAAGGCGATCAAGGACCAGAACGAGGGCGTCGAGGTGTGCGCCTGTCTGGGGCTGCTCTCCGACGGCCAGGCCGAGCGGCTGCGCGAGGCGGGCGCCGACGCCTACAACCACAACCTGAACACCTCCGAGTCGACCTACGGCGAGATCACCACCACCCACACCTACGCCGATCGGGTGGACACGGTCCAGAAGGCGCACGCGGCCGGGCTGTCGGCGTGCTCGGGTCTGATCGCCGGCATGGGCGAGTCGGACGAGGACCTGGTGGACGTCGTCTTCTCGCTGCGCGAGCTGGACCCGGACTCGGTGCCGGTCAACTTCCTCATCCCGGTCGACGGCACCCCGCTGGCCAAGGAGTGGAACCTCACCCCGCAGCGGTGTCTGCGGATCCTGGCGATGGTGCGGTTCGTGTGCCCGGACGTCGAGGTGCGCATCGCGGGCGGCCGCGAGGTCCATCTGCGCACGATGCAGCCGCTCGCCCTGCACCTGGCCAACTCGATCTTCCTGGGCGACTACCTCACGACCGAGGGCCAGGCCGGCAAGGCCGACCTGGAGATGATCGCGGACGCCGGGTTCGAGGTGGAGGGCTCCGCGCAGGTCACGCTGCCGGAGCACCGGGTGGCGGCGGACGCGAGCTGCGGGTCCCACGAGGGCGGCGGCTGCGGGTCGCACGCCGGCGGCGGGTGCGGGTCGCACGAAGGGGGCGGCTGCGGATCGCACGAGGGCGGCGGTGTCTGCGGGACGGCCGCTGCCGCGCCGGCCGCGAGCGAGCCCCGTACGGACCTGGTCGCCGTACGCCGTCGGGGCGCCGGCACCGACCTCGCGCCCAATGCCTGAGCTGCCCTCGTTCGACGTCCCCGAGCTGCTGGAGCTCGACCGGCGGCACGTCTGGCATCCGTACGGGCCGATGCCCGGCCGGGTGGACCCGCTCGTCGTGGAGTCGGCGAGCGGGGTCCGGCTGCGGTTGGCGGACGGCTCGGGCGAGCTGGTCGACGGCATGTCGTCGTGGTGGTCGGCGATCCACGGCTACCGCCACCCGGTGCTCGACGAGGCCGTGCGCGAGCAGTTGGGCCGGATGAGTCATGTGATGTTCGGCGGGCTCACCCACGAGCCCGCCGTACGGCTGGCGAAGCTCCTTGTCGACATGTCGCCCGAGGGTCTGGAGCATGTCTTCCTGGCCGACTCGGGGTCGGTGTCGGTCGAGGTCGCAGTGAAGATGTGCCTGCAGTACTGGCGTTCGCTGGGCCGCCCGGCCAAGCAGCGGCTGCTGACCTGGCGCGGCGGCTACCACGGCGACACCTGGCAGCCGATGTCCGTGTGCGACCCCGAGGGCGGGATGCACGACCTGTGGACCGGGGTGCTGCCCCGGCAGGTCTTCGTGGACCCGCCTCCGGTCGAGTACGAGGAGGCGTACGCCGATCTGCTGCGGGCGGCGATCGAGCGGCACGCCGACGAGCTGGCCGCGGTCATCGTGGAGCCGGTGGTGCAGGGCGCCGGCGGGATGCGGTTCCACTCCCCCGCCTATCTGCGGGTGCTGCGCGAGGCGTGCGACGCGCACGACGTGCTGCTGGTGTTCGACGAGATCGCGACCGGGTTCGGCCGCACGGGCGCGCTGTTCGCGGCGGAGCACGCCGCGGTGACGCCGGACGTGATGTGCGTCGGCAAGGCGCTGACCGGCGGCTATCTCACCATGGCGGCGGCCCTGTGCACGTCCCGGGTGGCCGACGGGATCTCGCGGGGCGAGGTGCCGGTGCTGGCGCACGGCCCGACGTTCATGGGCAACCCGCTCGCCGCGGCCGTCGCCTGCGCCTCGATCGAGCTGCTGCTCGGGCAGGACTGGCTCGCCGAGGTCAAGCGGATCGAGGCGGGCCTGCGGGACGGCCTGGCGCCCGCCCTGGAGCTCCCCGGGGTGCGGGACGTCCGGGTCCTGGGCGCGATCGGGGTCGTCCAGCTCGACCATGAAGTGGACATGAAGGCGGCCACGGAGGCCGCCGTGCGCGAGGGCGTCTGGCTGCGGCCGTTCCGCGATCTCGTATACACGATGCCGCCGTATGTCACCGGTGACGCGGATGTGGCACGGATCGCGCGCGCGGTGTGCGCCGCGGCGCGGGAGGGATGAGCATGCCGATCCTGGTGATCACGGGAACGGGCACGGAGGTCGGCAAGACCGTCGCGACGGCCGCGGTCGCCGCGTCGGCGCTGGCGGCGGGCCGGTCGGTGGCGGTGCTGAAGCCCGCGCAGACCGGCGTACGGCCGGACGAGCCCGGGGACGCCGAGGAGGTCGCGCGGCTCGCGGGCGCGCTCACCACGGCCGAACTCGCCCGCTATCCCGAGCCGTTGGCTCCGGCGACGGCGGCCCGGCGGGCGGGCCTGGCGCCGGTGCGTCCGTACGAGGTGGCGGAGGCGGCCCAGAAGCTGGCCGCGGAGCACGACCTGGTGCTCGTCGAGGGGGCCGGCGGGCTGCTCGTGCGGTTCGACGAGACGGGCGGGACGCTGGCCGACGCGGCGCAGTCGCTGCGGGCGCCGGTGCTGCTCGTGGCTTCGGCGGGGCTGGGCACGCTGAACACGACGGAACTGACGGCCCGTGAACTGCGGTCGCGGGGCGTGGAGTTGTTCGGTGTCGTCATCGGCGGCTGGCCCGACTCCCCCGACCTGGCGTCCCGTTGCAATGTCGCGGACCTGCCGGAGGTGGCCGGAGCGCCGCTGCTGGGGGCGCTGCCCACGGGGGTCGGCGCCCTCCCGCCCGCCGACTTCCGCACCGCGGCCCCGAGTTGGCTGGCGCCGCGGCTGGACGGAACGTGGGAGGCGGAAGCGTTCCGCGCGAGGGCGACGCGTTAGGGCCGGGCGAAGTCGGCAGCGCCCAGAAGGGGCGCGGGGCGCTGACATCTGCGGCTCCGCCGCGCGGGCGCGGCAGCGGAACGACGGCACATCGCGGCCCCGCGGCGGAGCCGCATATCGACACGGTCAGCGGAGCGCTCAGTCCCCCTCGGCCAGCAGGCGTACGAGTTCGATGCGGGAGCGGATGCCCAGGCGGGTGAAGACGCCTCGCAGGTGGTGGTCGATGGTGCGGGGGCTCAGGGCCAGGCGGGCGGCGATCTCGCGGTTCGTGGCGCCGTCGGCGGCGAGGCGCGCGACCAGGAGCTGCTGGGCGGTCAGATGGGTCGTCGGGCGTTCGCCGGCGCGGGTGGAGGCGGCGGGGGCGCCGAGCGCGCGGAGCTCGGCGCGGGCGCCCTCGACGCAGTGCGGGGCGTCGAACGACTCGAACGCCTCCAGGGCGCTGTGCAGCCGGTCGCGGGCCTCCGTGCGCCGACGCAGTCTGCGCAGTGCGCTGCCGAACAGCAGTTCCGTGCGGGCGCGTTCGAAGGCACGCGTGCCGTCGGCGTGCAGGTCGAGGGCGGTGCGGTAGTGGGCGAGGGAGTCTTCGCCCGGGGTGAGCAGGGCCCGGCAGCGGGCGCTGAGGGCCAGGTCGTCGGGGCTGTCGACGGCGCGGGCCCAGCGGTCGTAGTCGGCGTGCGCGGCGCGGGCGATGCGGGTGTCGCCGGTGCGGGCGGCGGCCTCGACGTAGTGCGGGGTGGCCAGATGGCGGATGGCCCGGTGGCCGTGGCCGGGGCCGGAGTTGGCCAGCGCGCGGAGCCGGGTCGCGGCGGCGTCGTAGCGGCCGAAGCCCAGGTCGAGGAAGGCCAGCGCCCACTGCGCCAGCGCGGCGGGCAGCCCCAGGCCGTGGGCGACGGCGTACGAGCGGGCGGCCGCAGCCCGCTCCCGGCACAGCTCGGCCTCGCCGGTGAGCGCGGCGAACATCGCCAGGGCCGCCTGCAGATGGCAGGCCCCGTTGTCCTGTCCGGTGGCGTACGCCTGGCGCAGGGCGTCCAGCGCGGCCGCCTCGGCGGCGCGCGGGCGACCGGTCCAGAAGTCGGCGTAGGCCCGGAACTCCAGGGCCTGGGACACGGCGGGGGTGACGCCCCGGGCGCGGGCGGCGGCGGCCGCGCGGACGGTGGCGGTGGCGGCGCGGGTGTGGTCGCCGAGCATGAGGGCGGCGATGCCCGCGTGCACGAGGAGGGTGGGGTCACCGCCCGGTCCGCACCGCCCGGCGGTCGCCTCCAGCAGGTCGCGCGCGTCCTCGTAGCGCCCGTCGACGGCCGCCGCCATCGCGCCCAGCACACCCGGTGGGTCGATGCCCGACTGCCGGGCGAGGATCGCCGCCTCACGACATCGACGCAGGTCACCGGTGTAGACGGCGGCTTCCGCGGCGCGGGCGAGGAGGTGGCCGACGGGGGCCGCGGGTTCGGCCGCCCGGGCCAGGACCCGGGCGGCGGCGGCATCGGCGCCGCCCGCGTCCTGCGTCTGCGCCGCCCGTGTCGCCCCTGCCAGCAGCGCGTCGAACGCCTCCCCCGCGTGCCCGGTCCGTAGGGCGAGGAGGCCGGTGAGGGCGTCTGCGTCGGTGCGGGCCGCCAGGGCGCGGGACCGGTCGCCGTCGCCGGAGTGCCAGGCGTCGGCCGCCGCCTCGGCGTGGCGGCGGGACTGTTCGCGGGGGTCCGTGCAGAGCGCGGCGGCCCGTTCGGCGAGGGCGCCCGACAGCGCCGGGTCGTCGGCGGCGCGGGCCTGGGCGGCGGCCGCCGTCAACTCCGCGGCGAGCCGCCCGCTGGGGCCGAGCGCGCCCGCACTGCGGTGCCAGGACCGCCGGGGCGTCTCCGCCGGGCCGTGCAGGACGCGGGCGAGCAGCCGGTGCGCGTCGCGCCGGTCGGCGGGGACGGCCGTCTCGTAGGCGGCGATCCGGGTCCAGGCGTCCCGGAAGCCGACCCCTCCGGCCGTGGCGTAGGCGATGCCCGCCGCCTCGGCCGCCTCCAGGGGCCGGGTGTCGAGGCGGGCGGCGGCGACGGCCCGCAGGAAGGCGTGGGTGGCCACCGGGTACTGGTCGGCGGCCGCCAGCAGGAGCAGCAGCCGGGTGTCGTCGGGCAGGGCCCGGACCTCCCGGCGGTGGGCGCGCAGGATCTCGGGGGCGAGGTCGACGGGTTCGGCCGGCAGCGGGTCGAGGCCGACCGTCTGACGGTCGGTCAGCCGCGCCGCGAGTTCGACGGCGGCGCGCGGGTCGCCGTGCACAAGGCGCAGCACGCGCACGCGGACGCCTTCGGGCAGCGCGGCGACCGGGCGCCGGAACGCGTCCGGGGGCCTCGGTGGCGAAGTGCGGTCAAGACGTGGGGGGTTCACCGGTGTCACCACACGACTGACGTTACTGGCGAGTTAATTGAGCCGTAAAGACCGGCGATTTCACCGATGCGGCGCGCGTAGACCCGCCGGACACTCCTGGCAACCCCATACGTTTCAGGAGGCATCATGCAGCGCTCCAAGCGTCGCATCGCCGCGGCTGTCTCGGCCGTGGCCTCTTCGCTCCTTCTGTCACTGTCGTTCTCGGCCCCCACAGCCCGAGCCGCGACCCATGACCCGATCGTCTTCGTGCACGGTCTCAGCAGTTCCTCCAGCAGCTGGGACGACTGGGTCGCCGACTTCAAGGCCGACGGCTACACGGCCGCCGAGCTGGACGCGTGGACGTACAGCTGGTCCCAGTCCAACGCCACCACCGCCGCCCAGCTGAACACCGAGATCAAGAACGTGCTGGCGAGAACCGGCGCGAGCAAGGTCGACGTGGTCGTCCACTCCATGGGGGCGCTCAGCTCCCGCTACTACCTCAAGAACCTCGGCGGGACCGCCTACGTGGACGACTTCGTCTCCGTCGCGGGCACCAACCACGGGACGTCGGTGGCCTCGTGGTGCAGTTGGCTCTACACCTCCTGCGCCGAGATGGTCACCGGAAGCTCGTTCCTCACCTCGCTCAACTCCGGTGACGAGACGCCCGGCAGCGTGAACTACGCGACCTACTGGTCGAACTGCGACGCGGCCATCGATCCGGACTCCTCGGCGCTGCTGAGCGGGGCCACGAACGTCGGTGTCGGGTGCATCTCGCACAACGACATGAACAACGACTACGGCGTCTACGAGCAGGTGCGCGACTTCATCCAGTGAGGCGCGGCCGGGGCGGGCCCTGCGGGGCCGGCACGGCCGGCGGAGTGTGCGACGGAGGGTGCGACGGGCCTGCGCGGGGGAGAATCCCGGTAGGCCCGTTCTGCCCGGGAGGTCGCCATGCCGCTACGTTCCACCGGCTCCGGGTCCGGCAAGGTACCCGGTGACCCCGTCTGCCATCCCCTCTTCGCCCGTTGCTACGCCCGGCTCGGTGCGGCCGCGGAGACCCGGGCGGGCCTCTCCGGGGTGCGGGACCGGCTGCTCGCCGGGCTCTCCGGGCGGGTCATCGAGATCGGCGCGGGCAATGGACTGAACTTCGCGCACTACCCGGCCGCCGTCTCGGAGGTCGTCGCGATCGAACCGGACCGTCTGATGCGGCAGTTGGCGCTGGAGGCGGCTCTGCGCGCCGAGGTGCCCGTCGACGTCGTGCCGGGAGTGGCGGAGGCGCTGCCGGTCAAGAGCGAGGCGTTCGACGCCGCGGTGGTCTGTCTGGTGCTGTGCAGCGTGCGGGACGTGCCGCGTGCGCTGGCCGAGCTGCGGCGGGTGCTGCGGCCCGGGGGCGAGGTGCGGTTCCTCGAACACGGCCCGGGTGGCGGGCGGGCGATGCGGTTCACCCAGCGTGCGCTGGACCGCACGGTGTGGCCGTATCTGGCGGGCGGCTGCCGGCTCAGCAGGGACGCGGTCGGCGCGCTGCGCGAGGCCGGGTTCGAACCGGGCCCGTACCGGCGGATGCTGCTGCCGGAGAAGGGGCCGCGGCTGCCGTTCTCCTACTGTGTGACGGGGACCGCCCGGCGGCCGTCCGAGGCGGCCGACTGAGGGCTCACGGCCGGGCGCGGTTCACACGCTCCACCGGCGCAGTTCGCGCGCGATGTCGGCCACCGACGCCTCCCCGGTCTTCACCAGCCGGGCCAGGTCGCGGACCTGTTCGGGCGAGGTGGTGATCTTCAGGCCGCTGGCGACGAGATAGGCGTATGCGACAGCGCAGGCGAACAGGGCGTTGGAGCGCTCCAACGCCGGGACGTGGATGAGCAGTTGGAGCAGCGAGGCGGCGCGGGCCTGCGGGTCGTCGTATACGGGGACGTCGAATATCTCGGCCTGGTGGCGTGCCACCGCCGCGACCAGCGCGCCCCAGTCGGTGACCTGAGGGTCTCCGGGTGTGTTCTGTTCGGCGAGCATGAGCAGCCAGGCGAGGTCGATACGAAGGTCGCTCAAGGGATCAGCGGCGACCTTCGCGCATGCTGCCCTCGCGTTCCGCGCCGAACTCCTCGACGAAGACCGTCTCGTACTGCTTCATGAAGTCACTGGCCGCCTCGACGAACGTGTGTCCGATTTCCCCGGCGTCCTGTCTGACCAGTTCTTCTATATAGCGGTTGACGCTCATGCCACGGGCCGTGGCGCGCTCACGGGCGACCTGGGCCGTGCCCTCGTCGACGCGTACGTTCAGCTGGGTCTTCGCCATACCTCGACGCTAGCGCCGAGGTGCTAGCAGCGGCAAGGGCGCGCCGCAATCGAAAAGTGATACCGCCTGTGGGCCGGATCACACTACTCTCGGCACGTCGACGCGACGGAGGAGGCAGCCTTGTCCACACCCGACGGGATCGCGGCCCGCGCCCATGGCCTGACCAAGGCGTACGGCTCCGGCGAGACCACGGTGCTGGCCCTGGACTCGGTGGATGTGAGCATCGCGCGCGGCCGCTTCACGGCGGTCATGGGGCCCTCGGGCTCCGGGAAGTCCACGCTGATGCACTGTCTGGCCGGTCTCGACAGCGTCTCGGCCGGTCAGGTGTGGCTCGGCGACACGGAGATCACGGGGCTGAAGGACCGGGAGCTGACCCGGCTGCGACGGGACCGGATCGGGTTCATGTTCCAGTCGTTCAACCTGATCCCGACGCTGAACGCGGCCGAGAACATCACCCTGCCGATGGACATCGCAGGTCAGAAGCCCGACCAGAAGTGGCTCGACCAGGTGATCGACACCCTGGGCCTGCGGGACCGGCTCAAGCACCGGCCGTCGCAGCTGTCCGGCGGCCAGCAGCAGCGCGTGGCCTGCGCCCGGGCGCTCGCCTCCCGCCCCGAGCTGATCTTCGCGGACGAGCCGACCGGCAACCTGGACTCGCGCGCCGGGCTCGAGGTCCTCGCGTTCCTGCGCGAGGCCGTCGACAACCTGGGCCAGACGGTGGTCATGGTCACCCACGACCCGGGGGCCGCCGCCCACTCCGATCTGGTCCTCTTTCTGGCGGACGGCCGGATAGTGGACGAGATCGAGCGCCCTACGCCAGAGGCGGTACTCGAACGCATGAAGCGTTTCGACGTCACCCGCGCACCGGTCGACGGCACGGCCCCCGAGGAGAACTGACCCGGTGCTGAAAGCCACGCTCAGGAGTTTCCTCGCCCACAAGGGGCGGCTGCTGCTGTCCGCGCTCGCGGTCGTCCTGTCGGTGGCGTTCGTCGCGGGCAGCCTGATCTTCTCGGACACGGTGACGCGCACCTTCGACCGGCTCTTCGCGTCCACGTCGGCGGACGTGACGGTCGAGCCCAGGGACGACCTGAGCTCGTCCGTGCCGTCCGGCGCGGTCCAGACCCTCCCCGCCTCCCTCGCCGGGCAACTGGCCCGGGTGGACGGGGTCGCGTCGGCCCACGCGGACGTGAGCGTGGAGAACATCACGGTCGTCGACGGCGAGAACAAGTCCGTCGGGCCGACCACGGGTGCGCCCACCATCGCCACGGACTGGTACGTCACCGACCGCAGCCCGGTGAAGCTGACCTCCGGCCACGCCCCGCGCAGCGCCGGCGAGGCCATGCTCGACGCCGACACCGCCGACAAGAAGCATGTGAAGATCGGCGACGCCCTCACCGTGATGGCCCAGCCGGGCTCGTTCAAGGTGGAGATCGTCGGCATCGCGACCTTCACCACCACCAACCCGGGCGCGGCCCTGGTCTTCCTGGACCCCAGGACCGCCGCCGCCCAGCTCCTGGGTTCGGCGGAGAAGGCCACGGCCATCTCCGTCGACGCGGCGCAGGGGGTGAGCGACGCCGTGCTCAAGCAGCGCGTCGCCGCCGCCCTCGGCTCCGGCACGTCCTCCGGCGGGTCCTCCGGCGGGTACGAGGTGAAGACGGCCGACGAGCAGGCGAAGTCGTCGGCGGAGGCCCTGGGCGGGTTCCTCGACGTGATCAAGTACGTGATGCTCGGCTTCGCCGGGATCGCCGTGCTGGTCGGCGTCTTCCTGATCGTCAACACGTTCTCGATGCTGATCGCCCAGCGCACCCGTGAGCTGGGGCTGCTGCGTGCCCTGGGCGCCGACCGCCGCCAGGTGCGCCGCTCGGTGCTCACCGAGGCCGTGCTGCTCGGGCTGGTCGGCTCCACGCTGGGTCTCGCCGCCGGCATCGGTCTCGCGGCCGGGCTGATCAAGCTGATGAGCGCGTTCGGCATGAACCTGAAGACCACGGAGATGGTCGTCGGCTGGGGGACCCCGGTGGCGTCCTACGTCGTGGGCGTCGGCGTCACCTTCGTGGCGGCCTACCTCCCGGCCCGGCGCGCGGCGACCGTGTCGCCGATGGCGGCCCTCGCGGACGCGGACATCGCCGGGGTGGGCCGGCCGCTGAGGGTGCGCGCCGTGGTGGGCACGGTCGTCGGGGCGCTCGGCGCGGCCGCCCTCGTCGGCTGCGTGAGTTCGTCGAAGACGGCGTCCGCGGCCTCCCTGCTGGGCCTGGGCGTGGTGCTCACGCTCATCGCCACCGTCATCGCGGGCCCGATCCTGGTCCGCCCGGTGATCCGCGTCCTCGGCGGCGCGTTCCCCGCGTTGTTCGGGCCGGTCGGCCGGATGAGCCAGCGCAACGCCCTGCGCAACCCGCGCCGTACGGGCGCCACGGCGGCCGCGTTGATGGTGGGCCTCGCCCTGGTGGGCGGGATGTCGGTGGCCAGCGCCTCGATGTCCAAGTCGTTCGACGAGCAGATCGACAAAACGCTGGGCGCCGACTTCGTCGTCCAGAACGCCAACTTCACCCCGTTCTCCGCGGAGGTCACGAATGCGGTGCGCGACACCGAGGGCGTCGGCCTCGTCGTCCGCCAACGGTTCGCGCCGATCGCCGTACGGCTGCCCGACGGCAAGCGCGTCGAGACGACCGCCACCGGCTACGACGACCAGGTCGACGACGTCGCGCACGTCACGTACGCCGAGGGCGACACGGCGGCGGCGCTGGCCGCGGGCGCCATGGGCATGGACGTCGACTTCGCGAAGGACCACGGGGTCGGGCTCGGCAGTGTGCTCCCGGTGGAGTTTCCCGGCGGCCGGACGACGTCGCTGAAGGTCGGCGCGCTCTCCGACCAGGACTCGGCCGACGGCTTCGGCACCCAGGGCGGGATGTTCTTCGGGATCGCGACCGTCGAGAAGTACGTGCCGGGCGGTCAGGACTCCGCGCTGTACGTGAACGCGGCCTCCGGCACGACGGCCGACCGGCTGCGCCCCCGGCTCGACCGGACGCTCGACGCGTATCCGCAGGTGCAGGCCCGTGACCAGGCCGACTACAAGAAACTGGTGCACGACCAGATCGCCGTCCTGCTGTACCTGGTGTACGCGCTGCTCGGACTCGCGATCGTCATCGCGGTGCTCGGCGTGGTCAACACCCTGGCGCTGTCGGTGGTGGAGCGGACCCGGGAGATCGGGCTGCTGCGCGCCATCGGGCTGGCCCGGCGGCAGTTGCGCCGGATGATCCGGCTGGAGTCGGTGGTGATCGCGGTGTTCGGCGCGGTGCTGGGGCTGGCGCTCGGCCTGGTGTGGGGCGTGTGCATACAGCAGGTGCTGGCGTTGCAGGGCATGAAGGCCCTCGCCGTGCCGTGGGGCACGCTCGTCGGGGTCGTCGTGGGCTCCGCGGTCGTCGGCGTCGTCGCGGCGCTGCTGCCGGCGCTGCGGGCGTCCCGGATGAACGTGCTGGCGGCCATCGCGCACGAGTGAGGAAGCCCGGAGGGTCCGTGACGCGTCCGTTCCGGTCGTCGCCGGGCCGCGCGGCCGGTGGTCGTCCGGATGGTGGAATCCCGGGTCCGGGCGCGCCGTCCGTGATGGGATCGCCGCATGTCTGATCTGCGGATACGGGCCGCGACGCCCGACGACCTGGACACCGTCCTCGCCTTCTGGAAGACCGCCGCCGAGGGCACGAGCATCAGCGACGACCGCGGCGGAGTGGAGCGGCTCGTCGCCCGGGACCCCGAGGCGCTGATCCTGGCCGAGCGCGACGGCGAGCACGGCGGTGAGCTGGTCGGGACGGTGATCGCCGGGTTCGACGGGTGGCGGTGTCATCTGTACCGGCTGGCGGTGCACCCGGAGCGCCGCCGCCAGGGCATCGGGTCGGCGCTGCTGGCCGCCGCGGAGGAGCGGTTCGTGCGGCTGGGCGGGCGCCGCGGCGACGCGATGGTGCTCACCCGCAACGAGACGGCGCACCATGCCTGGCGCGCGGCGGGGTACGCGCCGGAGGAGAAGTGGCGGCGCTGGGTGAAGCCGCTCACCGACTGATCACCGACCGGCCCGGAGCCGGTCGACGGCACTTTTGCCGATCCTTTACCATTGGGGGGCTGTGTGGATCATCCACACAGCCCCTCCATGACTTCATGAAAGGTGTGAGCGTCCGCCCATGGGCGAGCCTCCCAGTACCCGTACGCGACATCGCGCGCTCCTTCCCGCCCTGCCCGATCCTGGGACGGAGGTGACCCGATGACCGAAGTACTGCTGCTCCTGGTGGCGATCCTGCTGTCGTTCGCGTGCGGCGCCTTCGTCGCCGCCGAGTTCTCGTTGACCACGGTCGAGCGCAGCGAACTGGAACGGGCGGTGGAGCGCGGCGAGCGCGGCGCGTCCGGGGCCCTCAAGGCGGTACGGAACCTGACCTTCCAGCTCTCCGGCGCCCAGCTCGGCATCACCGTCACTAATCTGGTGGTCGGCATGCTGTCCGAGCCGTCGATCGCCAAGCTGATCGCCGGGCCGCTGGAGTCGCTCGGTCTGTCGAGCAGCACGTCCCGTTCCGTCGCGCTGGTGCTGGGCACGGCCCTGTCGACCGTGTTCCTGATGGTCGTCGGCGAGCTCGTGCCCAAGAACTGGGCGATCTCCTCCCCGCTCACGGTGGCCAAGGGCGTGGGCAACGCGCAGCGCTGGTTCAGCGCCGCCTTCCGCCCGTTCATCAGCCATCTCAACAGCACCGCCAACCACATCGTGCGCCGCTTCGGCGTGGAGCCCACCGAGGAGCTCGCGGCGGCGCGCGGCCCGCAGGAGCTCGCGGCGCTGGCCCGGCACTCCGCGAAGGCGGGCGCCCTGGAGGCGGACACCGCCGAGCTGTTCGTGCGCACCCTGAACCTGGCCGATCTGACCGCGGAGAACGTGATGACCCCGCGCGTGCAGGTCATGGCCCTGGACGCCTCGGCGACCTGTGAGGACGTGGCGAACGCGACCCGGGCGAGCGGCCTGTCCCGCTTCCCCGTGTACCGCGGCAACCTCGACTCGGTGGTCGGCACCGCGCACATCAAGGACGCGCTGGCGATCCCCGCCGAGCGACGCGCGCGCGTGCCCGTCTCGGAGATCCTGCGCGAACCGCTCCTCGTACCCGAGTCGCTCACCGTGGACCGGCTGCTCGACCGGCTGTCCGGCAAGCGGACCATGGCCGTGATCATCGACGAGTACGGCGGCACCGCGGGCGTGGCGACGCTGGAGGACATCGTCGAGGAGGTCGTCGGCGAGGTCCGCGACGAGCACGACCCGCACGAGACGCCCGACCTGGCGCCCGCGGGCACGGACGACGACGGCCGCGCCCTGTACTCGGCCGACGGCGCCGCCCGCACCGACCAGCTCGCGCGCGTGGGCCTGCACGCCCCCGAGGGGCCGTACGAGACGCTCGCCGGCCTGGTCGCCACCGAGCTGGGCCGGATACCGGCCGCGGGCGACACCGTCGAGGTGGGCGGGTGGCGGATGGACGTCGTCGACGCCTCCGGCCGCCGCGCCGCGCGCGTGCTGCTGCACGCGCCGCCCACCTCCGACAACCACGTGGAAGGGGCGGACCGTTGATCGCCGTCCAGTTGCTCGTCGCACTGGCGACCCTCGTCGTCAACGCGTTCTTCGTCGGCGCCGAGTTCGCGCTGATCTCCGTGCGCCGCTCCCAGATCGAGCCGCACGCCGAGCGCGGCGACCGGCGCGCCGACAGCGTGCTGTGGGGTCTGCAGCATGTGTCCGCGCTGATGGCGGCCGCACAGCTCGGCATCACCCTGTGCACGCTGATCCTCGGCGTGGTCGCCGAACCGGCCATCGCACACCTGCTGGAGCCGGTGTTCCACGCGGTGGGCGTGCCCGAGGGCGCCGGCCACGCGGTCTCCTTCGTCATCGCGCTGGTCCTCGCCACCTATCTGCACATGCTGCTCGGCGAGATGGTCCCGAAGAACATCGCGCTCGCGGAGCCGGTGCGCAGCGCCCTGCTGCTGGGCCCGCCGCTGGTCACGCTGGCCCGGGGACTGCGCCCGGTGATCTTCACGGTCAACGCCTTCGCGAACGGGCTGCTGAAACTCATGCGGATCGAGACCAAGGACGAGGTCACGGCCACCTTCTCGGACGCCGAGCTCGCGCAGATCGTCCGGGACGCCGGCGAGGCCGGCCTCATCGACGACCGCGCCCAGGAGCGGCTGCACGACGCCCTGGAGCTGGGCCGCCGCCCGGTGCGGGACGTCGTCCTGCCGCTGGAACAGGTCGTCTACGCGCGCGTGGGCGTCACTCCTGAGGAGCTGGAGCAGCTGGCGGCCGAGTCCGGGTTCTCCCGCTTCCCCGTGGTGGACGACGGCCGCCGGATCGTCGGCTACCTGCATGTGAAGGACGCGCTGGACGCCTCGCCGCGGGACATGCCGTTCCCGGTGCGGGACATGCGGCCCATCGCGCGCGTGCGGGAGGCGACGCCGCTGGACGACGTCCTCACCGCGATGCGCGGCAGCCGGACGCACCTGGCGGCCGTGCTCGGCTCCGACGGCCGACTGGCCGGAGTGGTGACCATGGAGGACGTCCTGCAGGAGCTGTTCGGCCGGCGGGCGTAGCCCGCCGCCCCGGCGGGGGCTCTCCGCCGGGGCGGAGTCCGCTGCCGGGGCGGAGGCCGACCGACCGTCGGGTATGGGACTCGGGCTACCATCTGTGTCGCCATGCAGACGAACTCCACGCACACGAACCCGACGCACACCAGCCTGGTCGCGGTCGGCGACTCCTTCACCGAGGGCATGTCGGACCTGCTGTCCGACGGCTCCTACCGCGGCTGGGCCGACCTCCTCGCAGGCCGGATGGCCGCCCGCACCCCCGGTTTCCGGTACGCGAACCTGGCGGTGCGCGGCAAGCTGATCTCGCAGATCGTCGAGGAACAGGTGCCGGTCGCCGCCGCCATGGGCGCCGACGTGATCACGCTGGTCGGCGGACTCAACGACACCCTGCGCCCCAAGTGCGACATGGTCCGGGTGAAGGACCTGCTGACGGAGGCCGTGGAGCAGCTGGCCCCGTCCTGCAAACAGCTGGTGCTGATGCGCAGCCCGGGTCGGCAGGGGCCCGTCCTGGAGCGGTTCCGGCCTCGCATGGAGGAGCTGTTCGGGTGCGTGGAGGAGCTGGCGGAGCGGCACGGCGCGCTCGTCGTCGACCTGTACGGCGCCGAGTCGCTCGGCGATCCGCGGATGTGGGACGTCGACCGGCTGCACCTGACGGCGGAGGGCCACCGCCGGGTCGCCGAGGCCGTCTGGCAGACCCTCGGCCACGACGCCGAGGACACCGAGTGGCGCACCCCGATGCCGGCGACGCCGCCCCCGGGCTGGACCGCCCGGCGCGTCGCGGACGCCCGGTTCACCCGGCAGTACCTGCTGCCCTGGATAGGCCGCCGCCTGACCGGCCGCTCCTCGGGCGACGGCCGGACAGGCGCCCAGTTCAGCGCTGAGCTCGGCAGAGCCTTCTGGGTCACCCCTGCGGACCGCACAGACCCCGGCCCGGTGACGGACTGGCGACGGGTGGAGCCCTGACCCGGAGGCGCCTTACGCCGCGCGAGCAGGCAGCACTCCGTCACCAGATGTGGTGTGCCTCCCAGAAGGGGGCCAGGTCCTGGTCCGTCATGGACTGGGCGGCCTTCTTGAAGTCAGCGGTGGTGGAGACGCCGTACCAGTGATCCTGGGCGTACCCCTTGAGCAGTCGCGCCATGGTGCCGGAACCGAGCGTGCGTTCCAGATCGGCCAGGGCGCAGGGCCCGGCTGTGTAGACCAGGTGATATGTGCCGGGGTGTTGCGACCAGTAGGCCATGGAGCCGGTCAGCGAGATGTCGTCGTCGGGCCAGTAGACGTCCGACCAGCAGTCACGGGTGTCCCAGCCGTAGAAGCGGGCGTTGGCGTACTGAGCGAAGCTTTCGTCCAGCCACGGTGCGGAGTACTCGTCGTTGCCGACGACGCCGTACCACCACTGGTGCGCCACCTCGTGGACGGCAGCGCCGCCTTCTTCGGTGGTGCCGAGGAGGACGAGGCCGGGATACTCCATGCCGCCGCCGAACCCGCTGGTCATCACGAGGTCGATCTCGTCGTACGGGTAGCGGCCGAACTCCCGGCCGAACCGGTCGATCGCGGCGACCGCATCCACGCGGTTGGCGCGCACGCCCGTGGCAGGGGTGTCGGGCGCCCAGTACGACTTCACGAGCACACCCCCGGCCGTGGTGTCGGTCGCCGTGCGAAACGGGCCCGCCGCCCACGCGAAGTCCCGCACTCGCTCCGCGACGCCGAGCGTGACCGTACGGCCGGCGCGACCGGGGAACGTTCGGGTGTGGCCGGTCGTCGGCACCTTCAGGGACGACGGGTGGTCGAGTCGGACACGGAAGTCGCCGGTCAGGGCGTAGAAGCTCTCGCCGACCGACACGTAAGGGTCGAGATGCCAGCCCTTCGCGTCATGCACGGCGAGCACCGGAAGCGCGTTGCCGAGGAAGCGGTAGGCGCCGTCGTGGCCGAAGCGGGCGTTACGGTCCGGCACGGTGATCGAGACGTCGAAGGCGATGGACGTCCGCATATTGCGCGCGAGCGGCCTCGGCAGTGCTACACGCAGAGCCGTGCAGTTCACACCGAGAGGGTCCGGTGTGCCACCGCGTACCTTCGTCACCGTGATGGGCGAAGGCGCAGCGGGCGTGCCGCACTTGTCCTCGCCGTTGCCCCACAGACGTAGGTACACCTCGCGCAGAGGCTGATCGGACCCGTTCCGGAACGACACCCGCTGCCGCCCCGTCCAGTGGCTGCCGTCGGCGTCGGATCGCAGGACCACGTCGTAACGAGCGCGATCGGGCGTCGCGGCGGCCGTGGACAATCCCTGTCCGGGCGCCGCGCCCGCATCACTCATACCGCCGCCCAGTGCCGTGAACAGCATGAACAACACGATGAACAGACGACGACCGGACCTGGGTAACCCTATGGATGACGGTGACATGCCAGCGGATACTGCCACATCACACCGTCATTGGACGCAGTAACGGGTGCCCGGGACCCGGTGGGGTGACGCCGGTCTCGTAGGTTCCGCCGAACGGGACTGTGGCGCTGGCCTGCACTAATCGCCAGTAGAATCCGTGGCAGATTCTACGAGCTTCCACATCAATGCAGCTCATAGGCCTATTACTGGAGTGCGGGAGAGATCGTTTCTCACATCTTTCTCCCTACCGCTCGGTATGCCGCCTCCGTGGAAGGTGTCCCACGCGGTCGCTGCAGCCCTCATGTCCTCGACGTCCACGTGCACGTACTTCCGCTTGGTGAACGCCGCATTGGTGTGCCCGGCCCCGGCGGCAAGGATGTGGCTGAGGCGGTCTACGACTGGCCAGACGGCGCCGGCTAGGACGGGTGACACCTCGGCCATCCGGAGTGTTCCGAGCTACGGCTCCTACGCCGTCGAACGAGGTGCTCGGCAGGCGGCCGTCTCAAGGGTTCCAGGAGAACGAGACGCGCGCGCGGTCGGAGCGCTTCACGGCTCGGTCCTGCCACGACATGTGTTGCTCGGCTTCCGATTCGCCGGAACCCGCCAGCCGAAGCGGCCCCCCACGTAGTCCGTCGTGCGGGGGTCGGAGCGAGTGGAGAACACAGTGGCGGTCGGGCCACCCGAGCCCACCACCGCCTGGAGATCAGACGGCTGAAGACCGCCGCCTTCGCCCACCTCGACTACCCCGACGCCCGCCAGGCCCTCCAAATCGTCCGCTGGAGAAAGGACTTCACCACCGGCAAGCTCACCATCGAACGCGCCTACCTGATCACCAGCCTGCCGCCCGGCACGGCGACCGGCGCCCAGATCGCCGCCTGGATCAGAGGGCACTGGAAGATCGAAAATCGCGACCACGGTCGTGTCGCCCAGCAGCTCGCCGTGGCCCATCGGCGAGTACGCCTCGACGACGATGCCGTGCTTCCGGCAGAAGTCGAACGTCTCGAACGAAGTGTTCCCGACTTGGGCGAGGACCTGGTTCACTGCGGGCTCCACGGTGCCGTGCTCGAGGATGTTCCGCAGGTCCTGCGGCTCGAAGTTCGAGACCCCGATCGGTCGGATCTGCCCCGGCCGCTCGGGCCTCCTTCAGCGCCCGACACGCCTCGAGGTTTCCGGCGAAGTGCCGGTCCTCGCCGTGGAACTCGGCCCAGGGCCATGGGCTGTGGATGATCATCAGGTCGATCCAGGCGATGCCGAGTAGGTCCAGCGACTCCTGGATCGCCGTCTTCGCCTCGTCGCAGGTCTTGAAGTCGGCCTCCAGCTTCGTGGTCACGAACAGCTCCTCGCGCGGCACGCCGGAGGTCCGCACGCCCTCGCCGACGCCGCGCTCGTTGCCGTAGCCCTCCGCCGTGTCGACGTGCCGGTAGCTGAGGGAGACTGCGTCTCGGACGGCCTGCGCGACGACGTCGTCCTCGATCATCCAGGTGCCCAGGCCCAGTTTCGGGATCGAGTGCCCGTCGGACAGCGTGTAGGTCTCTTCGAGGATGGTCATGGTCTTTCCCTTTCGAACGGAGCGTCAGAGGCATCGAGACGGCTGAGAGCCGTGGACGCCCAGACCAATCCAGCGCGCCGATCCCGGAGACTGGGAGTGCCTGACAGATCCCCCGGTCGCGGGGCAGTACCGCTCTCCCGACGCAGGGCGACGCCAACCTGGCAGACCGACGCGACCTCCGGGCTTCCTGCCCCTGAGGAGCGGACATGCCGTTCTCAGACCTCCCGGGGATCTTGCCGGTCGAGGGCAGCCAGCACGCGAGTCGGATCGTCGATCAGATCGAACAGGCCGCTGGTCCGTCGCGCCCACTGCTCTGGATCCCCTCCCTCCGCGAACGCCGCGGCCGACGCGAACTGGACCTGGAGGTTGACCGGCAGTCTGCCAGCCAGGGACGCACCGAGCTCTCGGCCCAGGACGGCTCGCGACGATGACGGCCGCCTGAACCGGGCCGGCTTGCCGGTCGCCGGGACGGCGGTGCCGCTCACGCCCTCGACAGCCGCGACGGCATCACGCACCCAGCCGCCACCCCAGGTGTCGGGGAGCGGAACAGCGATCCGCCGAACACCGGCGATCGCGTCCCTCCCCAGCGCGAGCGAGAGCCCTCCCGGATCCTCGTGGTAGTTCAGGTAGCGGGCGACGTCGACGCCTGGCGGGCAGACCTCGTCGAGCACGACGTCGCCGACAAAGTTGCTGGGGTCGACGAGCCACCCTTCCCGCACCACGACGGATGGCTTCAGACGGACCCGATACAGATAGAACTGGCTGCGCTGGTCGGCCTGGTCGCGGATCCGACGCAGCATATTGTGGACAGCGGCCTCGTACGTGCCGACGTGGAGAGCCTTCGCCCGCTGGCGCGCGGCCCACGCGGAAACCCGCTGCTCTCCGCCCATCATCCTGCGGGTCTCGGGAGTCAAGACGGCTGCCGGGTCGAAGTCCCGCGTCGGCCAGTCCGGCTGCGTGCTCGTGTGGTACCAGGAGAACTGCGCGACCCTGTCGTCGTCGAGCGCCGGGTCGCCGGAGTCGAGCGTCACCCGAGGCGAATCCTCGTGCTCGCAGGTCATGTCGCAGCCGGGGCAGGTCTCCTTCACCTGCTTCCACCGATCGATCCAGTCCAGATCGACGCGCCACCGATGATCGCAGCGCCCACAGAGCATCTGCCGCTCGCGCCAGAAGTCAATCCGCCGTTCCACGGAACCATTCTCCGGAAGCATCCGACGGAGAACCAGCCTCAGCCGAGGTCTCGAAGCCGCCGGAACTCCGCCGCAGCATCTGCTTCGTCGCGGAGCAGGCCGACGATCTGCTCTGCGAACCTGCTCGGATCCTCGGAACGCAGCTCAGCAGCGCAGCGAACGCCGTACCGCTTGCCCGCGAAGGCCATCTCAGCGTTGAGCCGGGACTCGGACACGGCAGCGAGAGAACTGCTCATGCTTCAACCCTACGGGCGGATGCGCCTGATACGACGAGACCCCGGCAGATTCGGCGGGGCCTCGTCGCGCTCCGAGGATCCGTTCCCTACGAGACGTTCGCCGTCTTGACGCTCGTGTTGCTGACCGGCACGTCGATCCGGTCCCGAGCGACGACGACCCCGTCCTTGAGGACGTAGCACTCGACGACGTGCTCGCCCTTGAAGTCCGAGTGCTCGATGCGGACTCCCCGCTTGCTCGAGTCGACGATCTGGCCGCGAATCTTGTCCCGTCGCTCGGCTTCCGGACCACGATTGAGCACCTTCCACTTCAGCGTGCAGGGCTCCCCGACCGAGCAGCTGGTGACCACGAACCTCAAGCTCTTGTCGGCCTTGAGCAGGATCCCGCCGCGACACATCGCACGGAGCCAGGTCGGACGCCATCCGGCCTGCGTGACCTCGCAATCGAGGGACACGGTCTCGGACACGTCGACCGGGAATTCGTCCTCGATGAACTCCTCGGTGTCCCTGAACGACCGGGACGACTCGCTCGCGCTCTGTGCCAGCGGCACCGACGTGCCGAAGACCTCGCGCCACTTCTTGTTGGCGGACGCCTTGCCTTCGTCCGCGATCACCTCGAGGCATCGGTTGTACGCCTTCTTCGCCTTCGGCTGGAACTGTGCCTTGACGTGACCCGCTGCCGGCTGCCCAGCGCCAGGTAGTACTCCTCCTCTGCTTGATCTTTGAGGAATTCGAAGAAGTCGCGGGCCATGAGGTCGAACGAGCCTGTGCCCGCTGCGTCGTAGTCGTCGGTCTGGTCGAAGAAGTTGTAGACGAGGGTGTCGATGAGCAGGCCGCCCATGTTTACGCCGTTCGCGTTCTTCCATGCCCGTGCCATCCGGGCGAAGTGGCGCACGTTCGTCGAGATGCGGTCGTTGCACTCCTTGGTCGCGGCGATCTCCTCGCGCGGCTTGGTGACCTTCCAGCCCTCAGCCTTCGTGTCCGGGTAGTCGAAGCTGCCATCGGCGTTCTCGAATGCCGGCTGGACCTCGAACTTGAAGGCGTTGGACGTGAACCGCACCCGGACGACGCACTGGTCGACGCGGATCTCCGTGTTCTTGTACCGCGCCTTGAGGTCGTCGCGAACCCTCTCGAGAATCCTCCGCGGGCCGGTGTCCCCGTCGTAGCTCGACCGGATCCTGGACGGAAGGATGAAGATCATGTCGAGGTCGGACACGTCCTTTATCGCGGCGTGCCGACCGAACGATCCGACCATCAGCTTGAAGTCAGTGCAGCTGTCCTTGTCGCGGAAGTCCTTGTTGAGCGCCTTCGTGATCTCGTCCCGGCGCGAGGCGACCGTCGTGGCCAGCTCCCCGACCTTCAGGTTCTCGTCGTACCTCTCCGAGTCCGGGTACGTGTGCTCGGGCGCGCCGACCGCCACCAGTGCCTGATCGTAGAAGGCGGGGGCGCAGCCGGTGGCCGGCGATGTTCTTCAGAAGTCCGACGAGTGGAAGGCCCGCTACAAGATCCGTGCCGGGGTCGAAGGCGTCTTCTCCCAAGGCGTCCTCGCCCACGGCCTGCGCAGATCCCGCTACCGGGGCCTGGCTAAGAGGTCGTTTTCTCCCATTGTTTTACCCCTGGATGTGTACTTGATCCTGTTATGCCGGGTCGCGCCAGGAGATGGTGGCTTCGCCGGTGAGGCGGCGGGCCATGAGGTCGGTCATGGCGAGGTGGATCATGGCTTCGGAGCGGGCCGGGAGGGTCTCGTAGTCGCGGGCCAGGCGGCGGTGGAGCATCAGCCAGCCATAGGTGCGCTCAACGGCCCAGCGTTTGGGTAACGGGGTGAATCCCCTGGTCCCGGGGGTGCGGGCGCTGATCTCCATGTCGATGCCGAGGGTGGCGGCGTGCTCGACGAAGTGCTTGCGGTAGCCGCCGTCCACCCAGGTCTTGCGGATCGTGGGGTGGTCGGCGGCGACCTGGTCGAGCAGGCGGGTGCCGGCGTTGGAGTCCTGGACGCTGGCCGCGGTGACCAGGACCGCGAGCAGGAGGCCGAGTGTGTCGGTCACGATGCTCCGCTTGCGGCCCACGATCTTCTTGGCGTTGTCCGTGCCCTGGCTCGCGGCGGGGACGCTGGTGGAGGTCTTCACGCTCTGTGCGTCGATCACGCAGGCCGAGGGCTCAGTGTTGCGGCCCCCCTGCTCGCGGACCAACTCCCGTAACAGGCCGCTGAGCTGGGCGAGGATGCCGTCCTTCTGCCACTTGGCGAAATAGCCGTAGACGGAGTTCCAGTGGGGGAAGTCGTGCGGCAGGTAGCGCCACTGCACCCCGGTTCGGTCCACGTACAAGATCGCGTTCATGATCTCGCGCAGGTCGAGCTCGG
>NZ_JBEYIL010000024.1:0-164818 GCF_040635845.1 Streptomyces sp. NPDC006872 | reverse complement strand
GAGCCTTTGGGGCTTGCTTGAGCCGTGTGCGGTGAAAGCTGCTTGCACGGTTCTGAGGGGGCGGGGACGCAGTAATGCGTCCCCGCTACCCGACTGATCGTCGGCCCCCGCAGCGAGAGCGCGATAGTGACCCTGGTCGAGCGCTCCACCCGCTACGTCCTGCTCGGACATCTGCCCGGCGGACACACCGCCGAGGGAGTCCGCGACGTGCTGGTGCCGCTGATCCAGACCCTGCCCGAGCACCTACGCGGCTCGCTGACCTGGGACCAGGGCTCGGAGATGGCCGCGCACAAGCAGTTCACCGTGGCCACCGGAGTGCCGGTCTACTTCTGCGACCCCCACTCGCCCTGGCAGCGCGGATCCAACGAGAACGACCTGTTGGTGCAGCCTTGGCGGGCCGGACCTCTTCGACGGGAGAGTTCCGGTGGGACCGCCGGGTGACTCGGAGAACACGTGCCGAAAGGCTTTCCGTTGAGATGTCCACGGCGGTCAACAGGGCGAGAGCCCTGGCCGGGAGTGACTTGATAGAAGCCTGCTGAGCCGTCAACTCGCAATAGGTCTGTCCCCTGGCCAGGGCCCTCGCGTCTGTCCCGTCATCCGCGACAGCAGACAATGAGGACGACTCGATGGTGACAGTGGGGATCGACCCGCACAAGCACGTCCACGTCGCAGTGGCCGTCGATGCTGACGGCAAGCGGCTGACCAGGCCGTTGACCGTCAAAAACGACGCGAACCTGATCGGCGTCCTGCTCAAGTGGATCCGCACGATCACCGACGGCACCTCCATCACCTGGGCAATCGAGGACGGCCGTGGCTTCGCCCGCCGCCTGGCTGATGGCCTGCTGCTGACCGGCCACGAGGTGGTCTGGGTCCCCACCCGGCTGATGGCCGCCCACCGCAAACTGCACGCCGCCACCGGCTCGAAGTCGGACCCCGTCGACGCTGCCGCAGTCGCCCACGCCGCGATCGCCACACCCGGCCTGGACCGTCACCGCATCGATGACCGCGTGCGCGAGCTGCGCGTTCTGGTCGACTCAAGGGCCGACCTCGTCCGACGCCGCACCATGGTGATCAACCAGATCAAGGCATACACGCACCTCTGGCTCGACCACACCCCGGGCGACCTCACCCGCCGGCCTGGCATGACCTCGCTGACGGCGATGGTGGACACCACGGACATGAGCGGGCATGTCCGCCGGGTGCTGGTCGAGATGATCACGGAGATAGACGGGCTGAACAAACGTGTCCGCGGACTCGAAACCACGATCCGGGAACTGGTCACCCCGCTGGCACCCGCGCTGCTGGAGATCACAGGGATCAGCCACGTCTCTGCAGCGGTCCTCCTCGCTGAGATCGGTGACATCACCCGTTTCACCAGCTCAGCAAAGCTCGCCCGCTACACCGGGACCGCACCGATCCCGGTCTACTCATCCGACAAGGAACGCTACCGACTGCACCGAGGCGGCAACCGGCGGCTCAACAGCGTGCTCTACACGACGTCCATCGTCCAGCAGCGATTCCATGCGGGCGCGCGAGCACTCCTGGCCCGCCACGAGCCGGCCAAGGGAGCCCGCGGAGCCCGACGCATCCTCAAACGCCACCTGATCGACGTCATCCACCGCGCCATGACCCAAGATCGAGCTACCTGGCAGCACCACATCACCCAACACCAGCTCACCGCTTGACATAGAAGCGTCAACGGACTGCTGCGGCAGTACTTCCCCAAGGGCACCGACCTGTCCCCGCACAGTCCCGCAGACCTCGAACACGTCGCCCAGCAACTCAACGGCCGACCACGCAAAACGCTCGGCTGGAGAACCCCAGCCGAGCGCCTGCGTGATCTACTGACGGCCGCATAAGCCATCAGGTGTTGCGAGGACCCCGAGAATCCGCCAAGCCGACGGGGCGTCGTCGTATCAGGTCCCCCGAACGTGTACCCGAGAGACGTGAACACCGTGTGCTCGAGGGAGCGTTGGCGTTTGCCGTCCTGGCATTGGACGAGCCGGGTCTTGGCCGGATGCAGCGTCCGGCCGGGCTCGCCCACCTGTCCGACCGCCCGATCGCTTCGTAGCACCGAGGTCGGCCACCTGACGGTCATCGGCTCGACACCGACTGCCCGAAATGCCGAACCGAGCACCGCCTCCACGCCGACTCAGCACGTCGGTCCATCGGCATACTGCCCGGCAGCGGTCCGGGGACCCGCCGGGGCCGACCGACCCCGGTCGGCTCATCTCGTCCCGTACCCGCCGCCCGACAGGGTCCGCAGCGCCAAGGTCACGGCGTCGGCCATCGCCCGGCGCGCCGCGGTGAGGGCCGGCCGGGGGTCGACCGCTGCGGGCGCCGCGACGAGTGCGTCGCGGACCGCGCCGGTGAAGGCGGCGTTCAGTGCCGTGCCGATGTTGACCTTGAGCATGCCGGCCGCCACCGCCTGCCGGAGCTCCGCGTCGGGCACGCCCGTCGAGCCGTGCAGGACCAGCGGCACGGGGACCGCCTCGGCGAGGCGGGCGATGAGGCCGTGGTCCAGCCGGGCGGTGCGTGTGGTCATCGCGTGCGAGCTGCCGACCGCGACGGCCAGTGCGTCGACCCCGGTGGCGGAAACGAAGTCGCGCGCCTGATCGGGGTCCGTACGCGCCGAGGGTGCGTGTACTCCGTCCTTGCCGCCGATCTCGCCGAGTTCCGCCTCCACCCACAGCCCCTGGCTGTGCGCCCACTCTGCGGCGGCGCGCGTGGCGGCGACGTTCTCGGCGTGCGGCAGCGCGGACGCGTCGAACATGACGGATCCGAAGCCGCAGTCCGCGGCACGGCGCAGCAGCGCTTCGTCGGTGACATGGTCGAGGTGCAGCGCCACGGGGACGGCGGCCGCCTCGGCGAGCGCGGCGGTGGCACGCGCAAGCGGGGCGAGCCGACTGCCGTGGAACCGCACGGCGTTCTCGCTGATCTGGCAGATCACCGGGCAGCCCGCGGCTTCCGCCCCGGTGACCACGGCCTCGGCGTGCTCCAGGGTGATCACGTTGAACGCGCCGACGGCCCGTCCGTCGCGGCATGCGGAGCTCACCATGTCGGCGGTGGGTGTCAGCGGCACAGGTGGCCTCCGATCACGGCGTGCGAGGACCTCGACAGCGGCAAGGGCTTGCGGAGAGTGCGGAGAGTGTAGGATTTTGCTCGTTTCACGACCATAAAGCACCCAATCAAACGCTGTGGTTTCATGGAGGTGCGCACATTGTGGCGCACACCATCGACAGAGAGTTGTGAGACATGGCGGCACCGCAGGCCCGGTGGAGCGCGCTGCTGGAGATGCTGACGCGCGACGGGCGGATCGAAGTCGAGGCGGCTGCCGAGGAGTTGGGGGTCTCTGCCGCGACGATCAGGCGCGACCTCGACGAGCTGGCCCGCCAGCAGATGGTCACCCGCACGCACGGCGGAGCCGCGCTCAACGCGATCGCCTACGACCTGCCCCTGCGCTACAAGGCCGCGCGCAACGCTCCGGAGAAGGAGCGGATCGCGCAGGCGGCCGCCGGACTGGTGAAGGCCGGCGCCGTGGTGGGGCTGAACGGCGGCACCACGACCACCGAGGTGGCGCGGGCCCTGGCCACCCGCGCCGACCTGGGTTCCGGTGGCACGGAGACGGCGGTCACCGTGGTGACCAACGCGCTGAACATCGCCAACGAGCTGGTCGTACGGCGCCACGTCAAACTCGTGGTGACCGGCGGGGTGGCCCGGCCGGCGTCCTATGAGCTGATCGGACCGCTGGCCACCGAACTGCTCGCGGAGATCGCACTCGACCAGGTCTTCATCGGGGTGGACGCCATCGACGTGGTCCACGGGGCGACCGCCCACCACGAGGGCGAGGCCAGCATCAACCGGGCGCTGGCCCGCCGCGCGCAGCAGGTCGTGGCGGTCGCCGACTCCACCAAGCTGGACCGGCGGGCCTTCGCCCGTATCTGCCCGGTGGAGGACATCGACATCCTGGTGACCGACAAGGCCGCCTCGGACGAGCTGACCAAGTCGTTCGCGGCGGCCGGTGTGGAGGTCATCCGCGCCTGACACCGCCCGCCTCTCCCGTACCGTACCCGGCCGCGTCGCGCATCCCGGCGTCATCCCCGGACGCCGCCCGCGGTCAGGCCGGAGACGAGGTGGCGCTCCACGAAGACGAAGAGCACCACCACGGGCACGATCGCGACGAGCGAAGTGGCGAACAGGTACTGCCACTGCTCGTGGTACGAGGTGACGAAACCGGGAATCGCCCTGGTCAGGGTCATCCGGTTGCTGGACGAGGTGATGGTGAGTGCCACCACGTACTCGTTCCACGCGCCGATGAAGGTGTAGACGAGCGCGGTCACCACACCGGGCATCGCGAGCGGCAGGACGACACGGGTGAGGGCGCCGAACCGCCCGGTGCCGTCGAGCCAGGCCGCCTCCTCCAGTTCCCGGGGGATGCTCGCGAAGTACGCGTTGAGGATCCACACGCAGAACGGCAGGTTGAACGCCGCGTTCACCAGAATGAGGCCCTCGGCGGTGTCGGTCAGGTCGAGGCTGACCATCTCCCGGTAGATGCCGACCAGCAGCGCGGTCGGCGCGAACATCTGGGTGACGAGTACGAGCAGCAGGAAGGCGCCACGCCCTCGGAAGTGGTGCCGGGCGGTGTAGTACGCGGCGGGCAGCCCGACGGCCAGGGTCAGCAGCGTCGCCGCCCCGGCGACGTACAGCGAGAACACCAGCGCGTCCGCGACGCGCGGGTCGGTGAGCGACCAGATGTGTGTGAAGTTCGACCACTCCCATCGGGAGGGCAGATAGGACGGCGGGGACTTCATCAGTTCGGGCGTCGGCTTGAGCGCCGTCAGCAGCATGTGCGCGTAGGGCGCGAGAAACGCCAGCGCCACCAGCCATCCGACGGCGGTGAGCAGGACGGTGCGCAGTTTCATCGGTCCGGACCGCTTCCTGCGCGGCGCGGATCTACGAGGGATGACGGCGGTCCGGCTCACGCGGTGTCCTCCTGTCGGACGATGCGCAGATAGACCAGCACCACAGCCATGACCAGCCCGAAGTTGACGACGGCCATCGCTGCCGACTCCCCCACCGACTGGTTGTCGAAGGCGAGTTTGTACAGGTAGGTGGTGGTCGTGTCGGTGGCGAAGCCGGGGCCGCCGCGCGTCATGGCCCAGATGATGGGGAACGAGTTGAACACGTTGATGACGTTGATGATCGCGGCGACCACCAGCGAGGGCCGCAGCAGCGGCAGAGTGATGCCCAGGTAGCCGCGGACCGGGCCGGCACCGTCGACCCGCGCCGCCTCGTACACCTCGGCGGGGATGCTCTGCAGACCGGCCAGCAGGACGAACGAGGTGAACGGCAGCGAGACGAACACCGCCACGCCCATCATCGCGGCGAGGGCCTGCCCCGGATCGGCCAGCCAGTTGACGGGCGCGTCCAGCACGCCGAGGTCCATGAGCAGCCGGTTGACCACGCCGTAGAAGTTGTTGAGCATCCAGCGCCAGATGAGCGCCGTCATCAGCACGGACGAGGCCCAGGGCACGATCAGCGCCCACCGCACCCACCGGCGCCCGGGGAAACGGGAGTTCAGCAGCCCGGCCAGGCCGAGCGAGAGCACGAGCGTGACGGTGACGACTCCCACGACCCACACGAGGGTGCGCAGCAGCACGCCGGGCAGATCGCCCTCGGCGAACAGGTCGGTGTAGTTGCGGATTCCGGCGAAGCCCTGGGACTGTCCGGTGGAGCTCACGCGCGTCAGGGACGTACGGATCATCTCGACGACCGGCCAGACGACCATGGTCAGGATGAGGAGGATCGCGGGACCGAGCCACAGCAGGGGCTCCAGCGCGCGCCATGTCCTGCGACGGCGGCGCGGCGAGGGTGGCTCCGGCGCCACCGGGGCCGGGTGTTCGGCCCCGGTGGCGCTCACGGTGACATCGTGTACGGCCACCTTGGTCAGTCGTCCTTCTGCGCGGTCTTCTGGATCTCGCCCAGGACCTTCGCCGGGTCGCCGCCCGCCACCGCCGTGCCGATGCGCTGTTTCACGGCGCCGTCGACCGCGGCCCATGCGGGGTCGTCGGTGGGGGCGAACTCCGCGGCGGAGAGGGCGTCGACGAACGGCTTGTAGTAGGCGGCGTTCCGGCTGTCGGAACTGAGCACCTCACCGGCCGACCTGGTGACCGACAGGAACCCCTCGGTGGAGACGAACTCGGCGGCGTTCTCCTTCTGGTAGAAGAAGTCGAGGAACTTCTTCACCGCCGTCTTGTTCGACCCGTCACCCTTCTTGAACGCGACGAGGTAGTCCTGCACGCCGAGCGTCTTGTGCGTACTGCCGTCCGTGCTGGGCAGGGCCGCGACTCCGTAGTTCAGTTTCGCGTCGACCGGGTCGATGAAGCCCTTCCGCATGAAGACCGCCCCGTTCAGCATGCCGATCCTGCCCTGGGCGAACTGGTTGAAGACGTCCTTGCGGTTGGTGGTCTCCGGGTTGGGCTGGGTGACCTTGTCCTTCGTCAGTTTCCGCAGATAGGTCAGCGTGTCGATGTTGGCCTGCTGGTCGATCGTCCATGCGCCCGAGGCGTCGGTCCAGCCGCCGCCGTTGTTCATCGCCCAGATCTGGAACTCGGCCTGGGCCTCCTCGGCCCCCAGGGGTAACCCGAGGCCGATGTAACCGGCCTGCTTGATCTTCTTGGCGTCGGCCTCGACCTCGGCCCAGGTGGTCGGCGGCCGGGCGATGCCCGCCTTGGCGAAGATGTCCTTGTTGTAGAAGAACAGGCGCGCGCTGGAGATGAAGGGCAGGCCGTACTGGGTTCCCTCGTACTGCGCCTTCTGCCGGAACAGCGGGAGGAAGTCGGCCAGCACCTTGGGCGAGACCACGTCCTGCGCCTTGTGGACCAGGCCGTCGCGGGCGAAGTCGGAGAACTTGTTGTAGTTGAGGATGTCGGGTTCCTGCTTGGTCTGGACGTACGTCTTGACCTTGGAGTCCATCTGCTCCCAGTCGACGACTTCGAGATTCACCCGGTAGCCGGGGTTCGCGGATTCGAAGTCCTTGATCAGTGCCGTCCAGTAGGCCTGGGTGTCGTCGTCGTACTTCGCCGCGACGAACCTGATCGTCCTGCCGTCGGATCCGCCGCTGTCCGAGGAGCTGCCCTTGCCGCATCCGGTGAGGGCCAGTGCCAGGGACAGTCCCCCGGCGAGGCCTGCGAGGTGCCGTTTCACGGAGTACCCCTCCGCACGCATCGCGTGCTTCGTCCAGCGCGTGCTCGCCTGATTGCGCGCCCGCTTGCTTGTTTATGCTCGATTCATAGTGCTATCAATCACTAAACGACATGATGCTCAATGAAACGCGCACGGCGTCAAGGGCCGCCGCATCACGTATCGGTCACGCCGTGCGCCCGAGAGGGGAGACTCCCGATGAGTCGGACCGAGATCGAGATCGCCACCCAACCCGACTGCTGGCGGCAGGCGTTGACGCTGGCCCGGCAGCCCGACGGCCCCGCCTCCGCCTCACTGCCCCGGCCCGGCGAGCGGGTGGCCGTCGTCGGTTGCGGCACGTCCTGGTTCATCGCCCAGGCCTACGCGGCGCTGCGGGAGTCGGGCGGCCACGGTGAGACCGACGCCTTCCCCGCCTCCGAGATGCCGGCCGGCCGCGCCTACGACCGGGTGATCGCGCTGACCCGGTCCGGCACCACGACCGAGGTGCTGGAGCTGCTCCGCCGACTGCGCGGGCGCACCCCCACCACTGCGGTGACCGCAGTACCGCAGTCGCCGGTGACGGGGCCGGCGGACGTCGTCGTCGTGCTCGACTTCGCCGACGAGACCTCGGTCGTCCAGACCCGGTTCGCCAGCACCGAACTGGTGCTTCTTCGGGCCCACTTGGGCGAGGACCTCGGACATCTGCCGCAGCAAGGGCACTCGGCGCTGGACGAACCCCTGCCGGCCGGGGTGCTGGAGGCCGAGCAGTTCACCTTCCTGGGGCAGGGCTGGGCCTACGGGATCGCCCAGGAGGCGGCACTGAAGATGCGTGAGGCGGCGGGCGCCTGGACGGAGGCCTATCCGGTGATGGAGTACCGGCACGGCCCGATCAGCGTCACCGGACCCGGTCGTGTGGCGTGGTGGTTCGGGGATCCGGCAGCCCTGCCGTCCGGTCTCGCCGATGAGATCGCCCGCACCGGCGGGCAGTTGGTGGCACTCGGCCGGGACCCACTGGCGGACCTCGTCGTGGTGCACCGGCTGGCCGCCGCCCTCGCCTCGGCACGCGGGTTGGACCCGGACAATCCGCGTCATCTGGCCCGTTCCGTGATCCTGACCTGAGGAAATTTACCCGTCCGTTACGAACGGTTTCCGGGCCCGTCGAGGCCTCTCGGCGGGACCCGGGACCGACCGCCACCAGGTACAAGAGCTGCTCCACGAGAGCCCCCCTGCCACTCGGGAGGTCACCTTTCCCGCCTGTTGACAGGTGGCGGCTACCGCAAGAACATGAGCGAAATCGCTTAAATCTTGCATCTGCACGCAGAACCAAGCAGCCTACATACCACCGGCACCACGCACCGCAGCTCCTGAGTCACCGTCACCGTCCTGTCCGACAGGAGGACACGAGTGCACGCCCGACTGAGCAGTCCCGGCGGCCTGTTACTCGCCGGCGCCCTGACCGCCGCCATGCTGATGGCGCCCGTCACCGGCTCTGCCGCGGCAACGGCCGCCGCCCGCCCCACCACCGCCACCGCCACCGCCACCGCCACCGCCGACGGGCCGAAGGTGGCCCACACCGCGCACGCCGTCACGGTCTCCGTACCGGCCTCCGCCGGAGCCCCCGGCTACGCCCTCGACGTGGCCACCGACGAACTCGCCCTGACCACGCGCCGCGCCGGGAAGACCGTGCTCGCCACCGCCACCGCCACCGCCACCGCCGACACCGGCGCCCTGCGCTTCACCGCGGCCGACGGGACGTGGCAGCACGCGACCGACGTCACCGACTGGACGTGGAGGAACGGCGTCCTGACCGTCACCGCCGACAGCACGCTCGACGGCGCCACGGTGGTGGTCCGGATCACCCCCGGCGCCGACCGCTACCAGCTCGACTGGGACGTCCACGGAAGCGCACCGAAGCAACTGGGCCTCGTCTACGACCTGTCATCGGCCGGCCACTGGTACGGCCACGGCGAGGCGGAGACTCCGCAGGGCGGTCCCGGCGTCAACCAGCCCTGGCCGCTCGACGCCGGCGAGGTCGACCACGAGACCTTCGGACCGGCGTCGTACAACATGATCGACCCGTTCTGGTACACGTCCAAGTCGACCGGTCTGCGCGTCGACACCGGGAACGTCATGGACGTGGCGCTGGGCAAGGGCAAGGACGGCCTCGGCACCTTCACCGTCGAGTCGCCCGACACCTACAAGGCCACCGTGTTCGTCGAGTCGACCCCGCTCGCGGTCTACCGCGACTACATAGGCATCGTCGGCAAACCGGCCAAGAGCGACGCCACGTACGAGCAGTACGCCAAGCCGCTGTGGAATTCCTGGGCGCAGTTCTACACCAAGGTCGACCAGGAGAAACTGCTCGACTACGCCACCGACCTCCACGACAACGGTCTGGACGGGCACACCATCCAGCTCGACGACAAGTGGGAGTCGAACTACGGCAATCTGACCTGGGATCCCAAAACCTTCCCCGATCCCAAGGGCCTGTCCAAGAAGATCCACGACATGGGGTTCGACTTCGGCATCTGGGTCACCCTGTGGATCAACCTGGACTCCGACAACTACCAGTACGCGGTCGACCACGGCTATCTGCTCATGGACGCCGAGAACACCGGCAAGCCGTGTGAAGTGACCTGGTGGAACGGCCAGGCCGGGATCATCGACCTGGCGAACCCCGACGCCAAGGCCTGGTACGAGGGCAACCTCAAGGCCCTGATGGACACGTACGACATCGACGGGCTGAAGTTCGACACCCGTTTCTTCGACGAGAAGTGCGCGCCGCGCGAGGGCCACCAGGCCACGGACTACCAGAAGCTCGGCACGCAGCTCGCCGACGAGTTCGACCTCCAGGGCGCGGGCATCCGGGTGCACTGGAATCAGACGGCCCACGAGGCGGGCTTCGTCACCCGTCAGGTCGACAAGGGCACCGGCTGGGACTCCCTGCGCGCCTCCGCCACCCAGAACCTGGCCATCTCCACCATCGGCTACCCGTTCGTCGAGTCCGACATGATCGGCGGCTCCGGCGGCCAGCCCGCACCGTCGAAGGACGTGCTGGTGCGGTGGGCGCAGTCCGCCTCGCTGATGCCGTTGATGTACGCCTCGACCTCCCCGGTCGACACCAACGACACCACCACCGGCCAGAAGGTGGACTACGACCAGGAGACGGTCGACCTCTACCGGCAGGCGATCGAGACGCACGAGAAGCTCGCCCCCTACATCTGGGACCAGGTGCAGAGCACTCTGAAGACCGGCGATCCGATCATGCGGCCGCTGTTCTTCGACTTCCCGCAGGACGAGGCTAGTTACACGGTCACCGACGAGTGGATGCTCGGCCCGGCCGTACTGGCCGCCCCCAAGTCGAGCACCGGCGCCACCCGTTCCGTCCATCTGCCGCCGGGCACCTGGTACGACGTGAACCAGGGCACGGTGATCCGCGGCCCCAGGACCCTCAAGGGGTACGCGGCGCCGCTCGGCGTCACCCCGGCCTTCGTCGACCTCAAGGCCAAGGGTGCCGCCAAGGCCGTCAAGGCCCTCAAGCGCGACGACGCTCCGGCCGCCTCCGTCCTGATCACCCCCGACGCCCCGGCCACCGACTCCGGTACGCCCTTCGAGGTGACGACCGAGGTGACCAACTGGGGTAACCGAACCCTCAGGAACGCCGAGGCCGCACTGGACCTGCCCGACGGCTGGACTGCCGAGGCGACCGGCCCGACCACCGCGAAGTCCCTCAGGAACGGCGCCACCCTCACCACCACCTGGACGGTGACCCCGGCAGGCGACGCCCGCTGGGGCAGCCACGACCTCACCGGCACTGCCACCTACAACGGATCGACGAGGGTGTCCGACACCGTGCAGGCGCGAGTGAAGGCCGCCCCGGGCAGTGTGCAGGAGCCCTACCTGACGGCCGACACCACCTCCGGGGACGCCCAATACGCCCAGAGTGGCGACCAGTTCGCCATCTGGGCGGGCGGCCAGGACCTGTCCGGCTGGAAGGACGAGAAGGGCGTCATCTACCGCGACGACGCGGCCGGGGCAGGGGCCACCGTGCAGGCCCGGTTGGTCTCCCAGAACAGCGCCTCACCGGTCGGCAAGGCAGGGATCGCCCTCGCCAACGACCTCACCGCGCCCGAGAAGGGCGGCTACGCGGTGCTCGTCATGACCCAGCAGTACGGCTTGGAGTTCATGACCGACAGCGACGGCGACGGGAAGCTCGACACCTGGGCGGGCGGCGGCTCCACCTACCACCCGGCGTATCTGAAGCTGACCCGGGACGGCGACACCTACACCGCGTACGCGAGCAAGGACGGCGAGACCTGGTCGCAGGTCGGTGCCGCGCAGGTGCCGTCGGCCACCGGAACCGGCGACGCGGGGATGGTCGCGAGCGCCGCCAACGCCAACCACCCCGGCGAGAACATCGAAGCCGTCTTCAGCGGATTCACCGTCACCTCCTGACACCTCCCCGCAGCGCCGTGAGAGAGGGAACCCAGCCCCATGGCACGTACGTCCTCAGCTGTCGCCGGTTTCATCGCGGGCGTGGTCGTGGCCGCGAGCACCACCGCGATCGCCGTCACCGGTACGACGCCCACCGGCACCGACCTCGATTCCAAGGCCACCCCCACCTGGCTGACCGTCAAGGTCGCCGACGCCATGGGCACCAGGGACACCATCACCTGGGTTCCCACCGGCTCCTTCGCCGGCTCCGCGGAGGAACGGGTCCCGCGCTACCCGATGACCACCATCCAAGGCAAGGACACCAAGGAGCTCAAGCTCTCCGCCGTCCGCAACGAGCAGGTCTCGGCGCAGCTGGCGATCGCCTCCGGCCACCACCTCGACGACGTCAAGGCCGTGGTCGGCGACCTCACCGGGCCCGACGGAGCGAAGCTGTCCGGCGACGACACCCAGGTCCGGTTCGTCAGGTACGTGCCCGTGCAGCGCTCCAAGAGCGAGGTCGACTGGTCCGCCACCATCGACCAGGTCAGCTCCGGCAAGGAAGTGTCCGGCGACCGTAACCCCGACGTGGTCGGCGACGCGCTCGATGAGCGGGACTCCGTGGACGTGCCCGCTTACGCGGCGCAGCCGCTGTGGTTCACCTTCCACATCCCCGAGAAGGCCAGGCCCGGCACCTACACCGGCACGGTCAAGGTCAGCGCCGACGGCCGCACCCAGGCCAGTTACCCACTGACCGTCGAGGTCGCGGACACGAGCGTGCCCGACCCGGAGGACTACGACTTCTTCCTCGACGTATGGGCGCAGCCGGAGACGATCGCCAAGAACCACGGCGTCAAACTCTGGTCCGAGCAGCATTGGAAGCTGATCGAGAAGTACGGCCGCGATCTGGCCTCGCGCGGCCAGAAGGTCATCAACACCACCATCGTCGACAACCCCTGGCATCACCAGTGGTCGCTCGGCACCCGGGAGTCGCAGACCGCCACGCCGTACACCAGCATGGTGGGCTGGAAGTGGAACGGAAAGGCGTTCTCCTTCGACTTCGGCCGCTTCGACCAGTACGTCCGGACCTCCAGACGCGCCGGTCTCGGGCCCGACATCGGGGCCTTCTCCATGCTGGCGTTCCAGGACCAGGAGCACCTCACCTACACCGACACCAGCACCGGCAGGACCGTCTACGAGAACGTCGATCTGGGCGGGGACCGCTGGCGGGAGGCGTGGGGGGCGTTCCTCCCCGCCTTCGAGAAGCACCTGAAGGCGAAGGGCTGGTTGGAGGACACCTGGCTGTCCTTCGACGAGCGGCCCATCGACACCATGACGGTCGTCAAGGACTTCGTCCACGAGGTCGCGCCGGTCTTCGACGACCGCATCTCCGTGGCCGGTTCGATCAGCACCGAGGGCGTCGCGTCCAACCTGTCCGTCGACTGGGGCGGCATCGACGCGATGACGAAGGAGAAGGCGGCGGAGCGGCGCAAGGCCGGCAAGATCACGACCTTCTACGTGTACGGCTCGCCGGCGCACCCCAACACGCTGTCGTACTCGCCCGCCGTCGAGTCGCGGATGCTGCCGTGGATCTCCGCCCAGCGGAACCTGGACGGTTTCCTGCGCTGGTCGTACAACAGCTGGACCAGCGACCCCTTCAAGCAGCCGGTGCACATCTTCACGCAGGGCGACGAGTACCTGGTCTATCCGGGCAAGGACGGCCCGATGTCCAGCATCCGCTGGGAGCAGCTGAAGGAGGGCATCGAGGACTACGAACTCATCGCCCAGTTGCGGAACAAGAACGGCGGCACCGACAGCGACGCGCTGACCGAGGCCCTCACCACCGCGACCCGGAACCTCGACGGCCGGACGAAGGACGTGGGCGACATCGAGACCGCGCGGGCGGCCGTCGTGAGGGAGCTGACCTCATGAGGGGCAAGTGGAGATCGCTGCTGCTCACCGGAGCCCTGACTGTCATGCCCCTGACCAGTACAGGTGCGGCGACACCGGCCCGGGCGGGGCAACAGACCCAGGCGCAGCACACCGTCACCTATGACCAGTACTCCGTGCAGGTCGACGGCAAGCCCCTGTACCTCTGGGGCGCCGAGTTCCACTACTTCCGGCTGCCCAGCCCCGACGCGTGGCGCGACGTACTCCAGAAGATCAAGGCGGGGGGATTCAACGCGGTCTCGCTCTACTTCGACTGGGGCTACCACTCGGCCAAGCCGGGCTTGTACGACTTCACCGGCATCCGCGATGTGGAGCGGCTGCTCGACGAGGCCGAGCGCGCGGGCCTGTACGTCATCGCCCGCCCGGGTCCCTACATCAACGCGGAGGTCTCCGGCGGCGGCATGCCCGCCTGGCGGAAGACGCAAGCCGGCGTGAACCGCACCTCCGAGCCGGAGTACATGAAGGCGGCCCGGGAGTGGACGAGCCGGATCAACCCGGTCATCGCCCGCCACCAACTCACCCGTGGCACAGGGTCGGTGATCCTCTACCAGGTCGAGAACGAGTACCAGGGCGGTCGGCACGACGCCGACTACATGCAGACCCTCATCGACTGGGCGAAGGAGGACGGCATCGATGTGCCCACCTTCGTCAACGACGGCGGGGCCAACAAGAACTGGGTGAGCGGCAAGGGCGCCCCGGACATCTACGGCTTCGACGCCTACCCGCAGGGCTTCGACTGCAAGGACCCCGACTCCTGGAAGAACCTGCCCGACTATTCGTACGTCAACGAGTGGAAGCCCGAGTCCCCGCTGATCATCCCGGAGGCGCAGGGCGGCGCCTTCGACCCGTGGGGCGGCACCGGATACCAGGACTGCGCGAAACTCACCGGCACCGACTTCACCCGGGTGTTCAGCAAGATGAACATCGCCGCCGGGGTGAGCGGCCAGTCCTTCTACATGACGTACGGCGGCACCAACTGGGGCTGGCTCGCCGACCCCAACGCGGTCTACACGTCGTACGACTACGGGGCCCCGATCAACGAGTCCCGTCAACTGACGGAGAAGTACCAGGAGTTCAAGCGCCTCGGTTACCTGGTCAACTCGGTGACCTCGCTGGCGCGCACGGACAAGGCGGAGGCGCCCGTCCTGTCGGACGACGCCCTGCGTGTCGACCGGCGCGTCAACCCCGACGACGGCACCCAGTTCTTCACCGTCAGGCACGCCGACACTCGCGTGAAGGACAAGGACGAGACGACCCTTTCGCTGAAGGGCGCGGACGGCGACTATCCGCGGGTACCCCAGCAGGGAACGATCACCGTCGACGGCCGGGACGCCAAACTCCTCGTCGCAGGCTACGACTTGAGCGAGACCCAGCGGCTCGTCTACTCCACATCCGAGATCATGACGCACGCCCGGATCGGCGACCGGGACGTGACGCTGCTGTACGGGCGTGAAGGCGAGGCCGGCGAGACCGTGCTGCGGTACGCCGAGCGGCCCGACGTCAGCGTCCTCGACGGCGATGTCACCACCACCTGGGACGCCGAACGCGGCGACCTGCGGCTGAACTACACCCACGAGGGGCTGGCCCGGGTGCTGGTGAACGGCATGGAACTGCTGATCGCCGACACCGCCGAAACCGCCCACTGGTGGCGGCAGGACACCGCCGCCGGCCCGGTCCTCGTACGCGGCCCGTCCCTCGTCCGTACGGCCGAACTGGCGGGCGGCACCCTGAAGTTGACCGGCGACTCCATCGAGGCCGCGAAGATCGAGGTCATCGCGGACGCCAGGAAGGTGACGTGGAACGGCCGCGGGGTCGCCGTCACCCAGGTGCCGCGCCCGGTCGAGCTGCCCGCGCTGACGACGTGGAAGTACAAGGAGGAGGCGCCGGAGTCCGCACCCGGCTTCGACGACGCCACCTGGACCACCGCCGACCACCTCACCGCCAACAATCCGGAGCTGGCAGGGTCGCTGCCGGTCCTCGCGATGGACGAGTACGGCTTCCACCATGGCGACGTCTGGTATCGCGGCCGGTTCAGGACCACCGGGGCCGCGACCGCGCTCGCACTCGACGCCGACACCGGTCCGACCGGCCAGTACACGGTCTGGCTCAACGGGAACTACTTGGGCAGCTCCGGAGACGGCGCGCACACCTTCGACATCCCGGCCGGGACGCTCAGGGCGGAAGGCGACAATGTCCTTTCCGTGCTCGCCGAGAACGCGGGACACAACGAGGAATGGGGCCACGACTACTCCAAGGAGCCGCGCGGTCTGCTCGGCGCCGAGGTGATCGGCGGGGCCTCCACCCTCACCTGGAAGATCCAGGGCAGCCAGGGTGGCGAGGACCCGGTCGACACCGCCCGGGGCCCCTACAACAACGGCGGGCTGTACGGGGAGCGGGTCGGCTGGTCGCTGCCGGGTTACCCCGACGGAAGCTGGAAGAGCACCACCCTCGCTGGGCAGACCGGGAGGACCGGGCCCGGCGTGCGCTGGTACCGCACCACCGCCCGGCTCGATCTGCCGCAGGGCCAGGACAACGCGCTCGCGATCGATCTCGCCGAAGGCGGGGGCGAATCCGAGGGCGGCAGCACCGGCTATCGCGCCCAGATCTTCGTCAACGGCTGGCTGATCGGCCGCTATCTGCCGGACACCGGACCCCAGACACGCTTCGTCATCCCCAAAGGCATCCTGCGCGAGCAGGGCAGCAACACCATCGCCCTGGCCGTGTGGTCCACCGAGGCCGGCGCGGGCCCGGGCTCCGCCAAGATCGTCGACCTCGGCGCCTCGGCGGGCGGGATCAAGGTCGGGACGGTGGCCGCGCCCTCGTACGACCCCAAGACCTACGCCCTGCCGACCACGGGCGCCCATGTCACAGTCGACGCCGAGCCGTTCCTGAGCACCGGCACCGCCGCCAAGGTCCCCGTCACCCTCAGCGTGCCGAAGGACGCACCGACCGCCCGGAACGTCGAGCTGGCGCTGAAGGTCCCGGACGGCTGGGGCGCCACCACCGACGACGCCACCCGTTTCGACCGGGTCCGGCCCGGCACGACGGTGACCGCCGCCTACACCGTCACCCCGCCCGGCGACCCGGTCCACTACGCCGTCCTGTCCGCGACCGCCGAGCTCACACAGTCCGGCCGTCCGGGCACCGTCACCGGTGTACGGGCTGTGCAGGTGCCACCGCCGGGGCTGTCCGCCGACTCCTATGTGAGCGACCTGACCCTGGTCACGGCGGTCAACGGCTGGGGCCCGGTGGAAAGGGACGCCTCCAACGGGGAGTCCGTGGCCGGCGACGGACGCCCCCTGAGCATCGGCGGCACCACCTACGCCAAGGGACTCGGCGTGCACGCGAACAGCCGGATCCGGGTCTATCTCGGCGGCGGCTGCACCCGCTTCACCGCCACGGCCGGGGTGGACGACGAGGTCGGTGACGGCGGCAGCGTCTCCTTCCAGGTGATCGCCGACGGCCGCTCCCTCACCACGACTCCGGTGGTGCACGGCTCCGACGGCGGCACCGGAATCGACGTGGACGTGACCGACGCCCGCTGGCTGGACCTGCTGGTCGACGGGGACGGCGATGTCTCCACGGACCACGCCGACTGGGTCGACGCCAAACTGACCTGCGCGGGAGGCACCTCGTGAAACTCGCCCGAATCGGACAAGTGCGAACCGTACTGGCCGGAGCGTTGGCCGCCGTACTGCTCGCGATCCTGACCGTGGCGGTCCCCGCCCACGCCACCGCCCCCGCCACCGTCCCGGCCGCCGCGGCCGCCAACCCCACACCTCACACGGTCAGTTACGACAAGTACTCCGTCAAGGTCGACGGCGAGCGGCTCTTCATCTGGTCCGGGGAGTTCCACTACTGGCGGCTCCCCAGCCCCGACCTCTGGCGCGACGTGCTGCAGAAGATCAAGGCGAGCGGCATGAACGCCGTCTCGATCTACTTCGACTGGGGCTTCCACTCCCCGGCGAAGGGCCGTTACGACTTCACCGGTGTCCGTGACGTCGACAAGCTCCTCGACATGGCCGAGGAGGCCGGGCTTTATGTCATCGCCCGGCCGGGCCCGTACATCAACGCCGAGACGGACGGCGGAGGCTTCCCCGGCTGGCTGATGACGCAGAAGGGACAGGCCCGCTCCACCGACCCCGAATACCTCGACGCCGCCCGCGAGTGGCTCAGGGAGATCGACGGGATCCTCGCCCGCCGCCAGGTCACCGACGGCACCGGACCGGTGCTGCTCTACCAGGTCGAGAACGAGTTGTACGACCCCGAAGGCCGCGACTACATCGTCGAACTGTCCAAGCAGGTGCGGGCCGACGGCATCACCGTGCCCCTGGTGGGCAACGAGCCGATGCCGCAGTACGCGGGCGGCGAGGGCCTGGACTTCGTCGGCGAGCTGGACCAGTACAACTCCTTCTGCAAGGGCGAGTGGTGGCTGCCCACCCTCGAACGGCAGCAGGACGACGCCCCGCTGGCGATCTTCGAGGCGGGCACCGGATGGTTCCAGACCTGGGGCGACACCGGCTACGAGAAGTGCCCGGAGAAGATGGGTCCCGCCTACCAGAAGATCGTCAACAAGCACGAGGTCATGCAGGGCACGACGATCGAGAACCTCTACATGACCTACGGCGGCACCAACTGGGGCTGGCTCGCCGACCCGCGCCAGGTCTACACCTCGTACGACTACGGCGCACCGATCAGCGAACCCCGCCAGACCGGCGCCGACTACGACGAGATGAAGCGGCAGGGCCTCTTCTACACCACCACCGGACCGCTCACCGCGACCGATCCGGCCGACCCTCCCGCCTCCTCCAACACCGCCGTGCACATCGAGGCCCGCGCCAACCCGGACACCGGCACCCGGTTCCTCTACCTCCGGCACGGCGACCCGATGGCCGACGCCGACGCCACCACCGCCTTCGACTGGCAGACCACGGACGGCACGTATCCGGTCACCGCACGGCTGAACGGCAAGACCGGCAAGATCCTCGTCGCCGGCCACGACCTAGGCGGCGGGCAGCGGCTCGTCTACTCCACCAGCGAGCTGCTGACCAGCGCACGGACCGGAGACCGCACCCAGGCCGTGCTGTACGGCGGCGAGGGCGATCCCGGGCAGACCATGCTCCGCTACTCCGCCAAGCCTGAGGTCACCGTGCTGGACGGCAAGGCGGACGCCACCTGGGACGCCGAACGGGGCGACCTGAAGCTGGACTACACCCACTCCGGCCTCACCCGGGTCCTCGTCCAGGGCGGTGGCCGCCCCGATCTGGTGCTGCTCATCGGAACAGACGCCGAGGCCGCCGGCTTCTGGCGGCAGGACACGGCAGCCGGTCCCGTGCTGGAACGCGGCGCCGAACTGGTCCGTACGGCGTCCGTCACCGGCCGGGGAACGACGCTCTCCCTCACCGGAGATGCGAAAAAGGCGGGCCCTCTGGAGGTCTTCGCCCCGCCCGGCGTACGGAAGATCACCTGGAACGGGGCACCCCTCAAGGTGAAGCCGACCTCCTCCGGCAGCCTGCTGGGCACCGTGCCCGGCCCGAAGGACGTCAAGCTCCCCGAGCTGACCGACTGGAAGACATCCGCCGAAACCCCCGAGGCCGACCCGGACTTCGACGACTCGTCCTGGACGTACGCCGACAAGCTGAGCAGCAACAACCCGACCAAGCCCGGGACTCTGCCGGTGCTCTACCAGGACGAGTACGGCTACCACTACGGCTACGTCTGGTATCGCGGCCGCTTCAGGGCCACCGGCACCGAGAAGTCCCTCTCCCTGACCGCCTACGCCACCAACCCGGACACCGGCTCGGCCGCGGTGGGCGCGTACTCGGTGTGGATCAACGGGAAGTTCGCCGGGACGAGCCAGACCGGTCGCAAGACCTTTCCCCTCGCCGACGGGTTGCTGCGCAAGGGCGAGGAGAACGTGATCTCCGTCCTGGTCGGCAATATGGGCCACAACGAGGACTTCACCTGGAACAGCGACGACCACAAGCAGCCGCGCGGCCTGACCACGGCGTATCTCGCCGGCTCCGACGCACAGATCACCTGGCGCATCCAGGGTGCCCGGGGCGGTGAGCAGCCCATCGACACCGTACGCGGGCACATGAACAACGGCGGACTGTACGGGGAGCGTTCGGGCTGGACCCTGCCCGGCTACCCGGACCGGTCCTGGGACGACACCACGCTGCCGGTCAGTGACACCACCCCCGGCATCGCCTGGTACAGGACCACCTTCAACCCCAAGCTTCCCAAGGGCCAGGACATCTCCCTCGGCGTCACCATCACCGACGCCCCCGACCGGAACTACCGGGCCCTCATCTACGTCAATGGCTGGCTGTTGGGCCAGTACGTCAACGACACCGGACCCCAGCACACCTTCCCCATCCCCAACGGCATCCTGCGCACCGACGGCAAGAACACCATCGCCATCGCGTCGTGGAGCGAGGACGCGAAGAGCGGTGGCCTCGGGAAGGTGGGTCTCACCACGCTCGGCAATGTGACCTCCTCGCTGCGGGTCGGCAAGGTGCCCGCCCCGGCCTACGACGCCGCCGTCTACGCCGACCCGGCCGTCCCGGCGCGGGTGGCCGTCGACGCCCCCGACACCGTCGAGCCGGGCAACAGCTACCAGGTCACGACGACCGCCGCCGTACCGGACGACGGCAGGACGCTCCGCGACCTCACCCTGAGCCCGAAGCTGCCCGACGGCTGGACCGCGACCCCGGCCGAACCGGTGCGGCTCGGCACCATCAAGCCCGGTGCCTCGGCGAAAGCCCGGTGGACCGTCACCGTGCCCGCCGACCAGAAGACCGGCACGGTCGCGGTCCTCCGCGCCACCGCCGACTTCACCCGCGCCGGCAGGCCCGGTTCGGTGACCGGGGAACAGGTGGTGGCGGCGCAGCCACCGCCGCTGACGGCCGGCGAACACCACGTCAGCGATCTGCCGTTCGCCTCCAGCAGCAACGGCTGGGGGCCGGTAGAACGCGACCAGTCCGTCGGCGAGAACGCCGAGGGCGACGGCCTGCCACTCACTCTCCACGACACCGTGTACGAAAAGGGCCTCGGCACCCACGCCGCCAGCAGCGTGCAGGTGTGGCTCGGCGGCACCTGCACCACCTTCCACGCCGCGCTCGGCCTCGACCAGGAGACCTATGGCCGGTCCGACGGCCCGGCCACCGTCGCCTACACCGTCCTCGCCGACGGAACCCCCGTCTACGAGAGCGGCACCGTCGACCGGGACACCGCGACGAAGAAGATCGACGTCGACGTGACAGGCGCGCGCCGGCTCGAACTCGTCGTCTCCGACGCCGGGGACGGCAACGCCCTCGACCACGCCGACTGGGCCGACGCCAAGCTGACCTGTGGGGGCGGTTCCTGATGGCCTTGCGTGAACACCTGCGTGGACCCCGAAGGTTCGCCGCCCTGGCGGTGGCCGTGGCGGCCGTCCTGGCGGGACTGCTTCCGGCGACTCCCGCCGAGGCCGGGGCCCGGCAGCAGGACTGGACGGGGACCTGGGCGACCGCGCAGCACGCGTCGTACGACCCGGGCACCTCGGAGGTGACCGTGCGGATCCCGGTGCACGTCAGCGCGGGCGGGACGAGCGTCCGGATCCGGTTGACCAATGAGTTCACCGACCAGCCGGTGACGATCGGACACGCGACCGTGGGGCGGCGCGCGAGCGGCTCGTCAGTGTCCGGCCGCCCGCGCGATCTCACGTTCGGCGGCAAGGAGGACGTGACGATCCCGGCCGGCGGGCAGGCGACGAGCGACGGGCTGCGGATTCCCGTGGCCGCCCGCAGCGATCTGGTGGTCAGCCTGTACTTCCCCGGCAGCCTCACCCATGTCAGCCAGCACTGGATGGGCCTCCAGACCGTCTACTGGACGCCCGACGGCGGCGGCGACCACGCCGGGGACGCCGGCGGCGACGCGTTCACCACGACCGACTCCACCTTCCCGTTCCTCACCGGTGTCGACGTGCGGGGTGGGCCCGCGCAGAGCTCTGTCGTCGCGCTCGGCGACTCCATCACCGACGGCGCCTCCTCCACCTCGGACGCCAACCGGCGCTGGCCCGACTACCTGGCGGCCCGGCTGTCGGCCTGTACCTCCCCCGCCGGAGTACTGAACGCGGGCATCAGCGGTAACCGCATCACGGCCGGGACCGACGGCAACCCCTCGGCACCGGAGCGGCTGGAGCGCGATGTGCTGTCCCAGCCGGGCGCCCGGACGGTGATCCTCTTCGAGGGCGTCAACGACCTCAGCTGGGGCGGCGCCTCCGGCGACCAGGTGATCGGCGGTATGAAGGAGATCGCGCGGCGGGCCCACGCCCGTGGGCTGCGGGTGATCGGCGCGACCGTGGTCCCGTACCGGGGCTGGGGCGACTACTGGACCGAGGTCAAGGAAGCGGACCGGCAGCAGGTCAACGCGTTCGTGCGCGACGGCGGCGTCTTCGACGGCTACGCCGACTTCGACAAGGCGGTACGGGATCCGGACGATCCCACCCGCTACGCCGCCGCGTTCGACTCCGGTGACCATCTGCATCCCAACGACACCGGGATGAAGGCGTTCGCCGACGCGGTCGACCTCGCCGGTCTCGGAGCGGCCCGCGGCTGCCCCTCGGCCCGTGTCCGGCTCACCCCGTACCGCCCGGGTCTCCAGGCCGGTCGTGCCACGGAGATCACCGCGACGGTCACCAACACCGGTGCCAAGGCGGTCACCCGGGTCACCACCGGGCTGCGCCTACCGGCCGGCTGGACCGCCGAAGCGGAGGGAATGACGGGCACCGACTCCCTTGCCCCTGGCGGGAGTCACGCCGTCACCTGGCGCGTCACCCCATCCGCCGACGCAGCCTGGGGGCCGTACGACATCGGTGTGGGCACCTCCTTCCGGCAGGACGGCCGGACGCGCCACGACACCGACAGCGTGACCGCCGACGTCACCCCCGTCCCGTCCGCCGTCCGGCCCCCGTATCGGACGTTCGCCACCATCGAGGACGCCCAATACGCCCAGAACGACGGCCAGTTCGCGATCTGGGCCGGCGGTCGGGACCTGGCCGGCTGGATGGACGAGAAGGCCGCCGTCCAGGTGCCGGACGCCGTGCCCGCCTCGGGCAGCGTCACCGCCCGCCTCGTCGGCCAGACCGGCAGCGGCCCCTCCGCCAAGGCCGGGATCGCCGTCGCCAACGACCTCACCGCCCCGGAGAACGGTGGATACGCGGTGCTGACCATGTCCAAGTCGTACGGCGTGGAGTTCATGACCGACAGCGACGGCGACGGCCGGCTCGACACCTGGGCGGGCGGCGGCGCCTCGTACCACCCGGCCTGGCTCAGGCTCACCCGCGACGGCACCGCCTACACCGCGTACGCCAGTACCGACGGCGTCGTCTGGCAGCGGATCGGGACCGCGACCGTGCCGTCCGCCGCCGACGGCGCAGGCCTCGACGCCGGGATGGTCGCGAGCGCCGTCAACCTCGACTACCCCGGCCAGACCACCACAGCCGTCTTCGACTCCTTCTCGACCACCGGCTGAGTGACCACCGACTGAGTGACCACCGACTGAGTGACCACCGACTGAGAGGCCTCCCGTGAACGTCAGCCGTAGACGCTTCCTGACCACGGCCACTGCTCTCGGCTCAGCAGTACTGCTGGCCCCACCCGGCGCCGCCCAGGCGATCACCGGCGGCATCCCCGACTACGAGCCCACCAGGGCCTCCCTCGACACCCACCCCGTACCGCGCTGGTACAAGGACGCCAAGTTCGGCATCTTCATCCACTGGGGCGTCTACTCGGTCCCGGCCGGCTCCGCCCGGCAGATGGCTGCCGAGTGGTACCTCTGGTACCAGAGCTTCAACACCGATCCCACCTGGAAGTACCACCGCGACACCTACGGCCAGGACGTCCTCTACGACGACTTCATCCCACAGTTCACGGCCGAGAACTACGACCCGGACGCCTGGGTGCGGCTGTTCGAGCAGGCGGGTGCCGAGTACTTCACGCTGACCAGCAAGCACCACGACGGATTCGCCCTGTGGCCGAGCAAGGTGACGGACCGTCACTCCGGGAAGCACGGCCCGAAGCGTGACCTGGTCGGCGAGCTGATGACGGCCGCGCGCAGGCGCGGCACGGTACGACCCGGCCTGTACTACTCGCTCGGCGAGTTCTTCAACCCGGCGATCGGGCGGCCGATGAAGAACTTCTACACCGGTGCAGAGGTCCCGATGACCGGCTACCTGCCGGTCGACGACTACATCGGCGACTACGAACTGAAGCAGCTGTACGAGATCGTCGACCGCTACGACCCGGAACTGCTGTGGGCGGACGGCCAGTGGTTCCGGCCGACCGGCGAACCGCCGTGGCGCAGCGAGGAGGCCATCTCCCACTACTACAACCAGGCCAAGAACCGCAGAAAGCCCAAGGGTGTCGTGGTCAACGACCGCTTCGACACGCACTTCGACTTCGCCACCTACGAACAGCGCACCAACCCCACGATGGACCCCCAGAAGTGGGAGTGCTGCATCACGATGGGCTACTCCTGGGGCTACAACAGGTTCGAGATCGAGGAGGACTACAAGACCTCCGAATTCCTCGTCCATCTGCTCGCCGACGTCACCAGCAAGAACGGCAACCTGCTGCTCAACATCGGGCCGAAGCCGGACGGCACCATTCCGGACGTGATGCAGCGGCGCCTGCTGGACATCGGCGCCTGGCTGAAGGTCAACGGGCCCGCGATCTACGGCTCGACGCCCTGGGTGCGGGCCGAGGAGGAGGGCAGCGCCTTCGGCATCCGGTACACCGTCACCCCGGGCAAGTTCAACATCATCGTGCTGGGCGCCCCCAGCGGCACCCTCTCCGTGCCCGCGGACATCCCTCTTTCCGCGACCTCGCGGATCCGGCTGCTCGGCCACAACCGCCCGCTGAAATGGTCCCGTTCCGACGGCAAGGTGCACATCACCGTCCCGGACACCCTGCCCAGCGAGCTCGCCAACACCTTCACGGTCGACTGGGAACGGCGGTGAGCGGCGTGAGCACGCGAACGGACACCCTGGGCCCCACCCTCACCGTCACCACCGAACCCGCCGAACCGGCGGCCGGTGACGCGGTCACCGCCACCGCCGCCCTCGTCAACGACTGCCCGTTCCCGTTGCGCGGCGCCGTCCTGTACCTGGTGGACCCGGGCGCGACGACCGCCGCACGCACCATCCCGCTCGGTGATCTGCGCCGCGACGCGAAGGTCACCCGCAGCTGGCGCACGTCCATGCCGGCCGACGTCGCCGGGGACGTCGCGTTCACCGCGCACCTCCTCTTCGACGTGGACGGGCGCAGCGCCGACTGCGCGCGGGCCGCGAAGACCGTCAGCGTGCCCTACGAGCCGAACGGGGTGCGGGACCCGTATCGGACGTTCGCGACCACCGACGACGCCCGATTCGGCCAGTACGGCAGCCAGTTGGTGATCTGGGCGGGCGGCGGTGACCTGTCCGGCGGCCGTGACGAGAAGGGCGGCATCCTCCTTCCCGGCTCCGTCGCCGCGTCGAGCGTGGTGCAGGTCAAGACGGTCGGCCTCAGCGGGAGCGACAACCCCAGTGCCAAGTACGGGATCGCCGTCGCCAACGACCTGACCGCCCCGGAGAAGGGCGGCTACGCCGTGCTCACCATGTCGAAGTCGTACGGCCTGGAGTTCATGACCGACAGCGACGGCGACGGGCACCTCGACACCTGGGCCGGTGGCGGCGGCTCCACCCACCCGGCCTGGCTGCGCCTGGTCCGCGAGGGCACGACCTGCACCGCGTACAGCAGCACCAACAACGGCCTCGCCTGGAACGAGATCGCGAGCGTGACCGTGCCTTCCGCGAACGGCGCCTTGGACGCCGGCGTGGTGGCGAGCGCCGTGAACCTCAACTACCCCGGCACGACGGTCCGGGCCGTGTTCGACCACTTCGCCGTGGGGGAATCATGAACGTCTACCGCCCCGAGGAGGACTTCCTCGCGCCGCCCGTCACTCTCACGGTCACCCCGCCCGCCCCCGACGCGGGCCAGGCAGTGACCCTGACGGCCGCCCTCACCAACAGCACCGGGATCGCGCTGCGCGGCACCGTGCTGTACCTCGCCGTGGACGACACGGCAGAACCGGACAGCCTGGGCAGCCTCGCGCCCGGACGGTCGGTGACCCGCACCTGGCGGACCCGGCTCGCCGACGACGCCGAGGGCCGGATCGTGTTCACCGCGCACGCACTCTTCGACGTGCACCGCCACGGCTCCGACTGCACCCGCGCCAGTTCCTCCGTCCTGCTGCCGTACCGCTCACTGCCCGGAGCCTTCGACAACGCGGGGATCGCCTCCGACGACGCCCTCACCGTCGCGAACATCGACGGCTCGAACTCCAGTCTGTCCGCCGAGGCACTGGCGTCGGCGGGGCTGACTCCGGGTGCCACGGTCACCTACGACGGGGTGCCCTTCACCTGGCCGGACACCCGGCCCGGGAGCAAGGACAACGTCGTCTCCTCCGGCCAGACCGTGTTGCTGTCCGGCTCCGGTTCCCGGCTGTCCTTCCTCGGTACCAGCACCTGGGGCGAGGGCAAGGGCAACGGCAAGGTCGTCTACGCCGACGGCACCGAGCAGGCGTTCCCGGTCGCCGTCCCCGACTGGTACGGGGCGAACTCCTCCGCCGCGGTGGTGCTGCCGTACCGCCACATCACCACCGGCCGGGACGACACCCCCGTCAGCCTGTTCACCTTCGGCGTCGATCTGGCGGCCGGCAAGGAGCTGCGCTCCCTGGTCCTGCCCCAGGTCAGCGACGGCCTCCAGTCGGGCGTCCCCGCCCTGCACCTCTTCGCCATGACGCTCACGACGACCACGACGAGCAACTGAGCTCTCCCGGAAGGACGTTCATGCACGACAACCGAGGCGACCTCGGCATCATCGGCATCACAGGTGTCACCCGCAGACGGATCCTCACGGGTGCGGTCGCGCTGGGCGGCGCCGCGCTGCTGCCCCGTCCGCAGGGCGCGTACGCGGTCGGCGGCGCCCTGTTCGACACCGCTTCCGCCGCAGCCGCGCTGAAACGTCTGCTTCCCGACCACCACCGGCAGTTCACCCTGCGGGCCGTCGACGACGACACCGACCGCTTCCGGGTCACCGGCCGGGCCGGACACATCACGGTGGAGGGCACCAGCCCCGCCGTGCTGCTCACAGGCCTCCACACCTACCTGCGGCGGACCGCGCACGCCTCCGTCTCCTGGACCGGCGAGCAGCTGAACCTGCCGCGCACCCTCCCCGCGCCCGCCGAGGAGCTCACGGGAACGGCCGACGTGCCGCACCGGTTCGCCTTCAACGACACCAACGAGGGCTACACCGGCGCCTACCGCGACTGGGACGCCTGGCAGCACGAGCTGGACGTGCTGGCCGTGCACGGCGTCAACCGGGTCCTCGTCTACATCGGCGGCGACGCGGTGTACTACGACACCTTCCGTCGCTTCGGCTACTCCGACGCCGCGCTGCGCGCCTGGATCCCGGCCCCCGCCCACCAGCCCTGGTGGCTGCTGCAGAACATGTCGGGCTTCGGCGGACCGGTCTCCCGGCAGCTCATCGAGAGACGCGCCGCGCTTGCCGAGAAGATCGTCGACCGGATACGCGACCTGGGCATGACGCCGGTCCTGCCGGGCTACTACGGCACCGTCCCGGACGACTTCCCCGCCCGGCACGGCGGGGACGCCGCGGTGGTGGCGCAGGGCAGCTGGGGTGCGTTCAAACGCCCCGACTGGCTCGACCCGCGCACCACGGCCTTCGACGACGTGGCCGCCGCCTTCTACCGGGCTCAGACGGAGCGGTTCGGCGACAGCACGATGTACAAGATGGACCTGCTGCACGAGGGCGGCAACCCCGGTGACGTGCCGGTGGGCGAGGCCGCGCAGGCCGTCGAGGCGGCGCTGCAGAAGGCCCACCCGGGGGCCGTCTGGGCGATCCTCGGCTGGCAGACCAACCCGTCCAAGGCGCTGCTCGACGGCGTCGACAAGAGCCGGATGCTGATCGTGGACGGTCTGTCGGACCGCTACACCACCGTCACCGACCGGGAGAGCGACTGGGACGGCACCCCGTACGCCCTCGGCAGCATCTGGAACTTCGGCGGCCACACGCCGATGGGCGCCAACGCCCCGGACTGGGTGGAGCAGTACCCCAAGTGGCGTGACAGGGAGGGCAGTTCGCTCGCCGGTATCGCGGCGATGCCGGAGGCTGCCGACAACAACGCACCCGCCCTCGCGCTTCTCACCGACCTGGCCTGGACGCCCGGCACCATCGACCTGGACGACTGGTTCGCGGCATACGCCCTCTCCCGCTACGGCGGCCCCGACCGGCGCGCCGCCGCGGCCTGGCAGACGATCCGCGACACCGCGTACAACATGTCCCGCGCGGACTCCTGGAGCGAGGCACCCGACGGCCTGTTCGGCGCCCGTCCGAGCCTGACGGCGAACAAGGCCGCCGCCTGGGGCCCGGAGAAGGACCGCTACGACACCACGGCCTTCGACACCGCGCTCACCGAACTTCTCGCCGTGCGAACGGAGTTGAGGAACAGCTCGGCCTACCGGTACGACGTCGTCGACGTGGCCCGGCAGATCCTGTCCAACCGCAGCCGTGTCCTGCTGCCACAGATCAAGGCCGCGTACGAGGCCGGGGAGAAGGCCCTGTTCGGCAGGCTGACCAGGACCTGGCTGGACTGGATGGACCTCCTCGACGACCTGTTGGCGACCTCCGGCCCGCATCTGCTCGGGCGGTGGCTCGCCGACGCACGCTCCTGGGGCGCCGACCGAGCCGAGAAGGACCGTCTGGAGTACGACGTCCGCTCCCTCATCACCACCTGGGGCGGACGCGCCAGCAGCGAAGAGGGCCTGCACGACTACGCGAACCGAGAGTGGGCGGGGCTGGTCGGCGGCCTGTACCGCACCCGCTGGAAGACGTACTTCGACGCGCTGGCCACGGGACTCGCCACCGGAAAGGACCCGGCGACGATCGACTGGTTCGCCCTGGAGGACCGCTGGGCGCACGCGCACGAGACACACCCGACCAAGCCCCACGGCTCCCCGTACGCCCTGGCCCGCCGCGTGCGCGACCTGCTCGCTGTCTCTCCCCATCAGGCATCCCTCACGGCGGGGGTCGACCGGGGAGCGGTGGCCGAGGGCGCGCCCGCGACGGTGACGGTCACCTTCGCCAACAGGAACGGGTTCGCCGCGGCGCGCGGCGTGACTCTCTCCGTCACCGCTCCCGAGGGCATGGCGGTGAAGCCGCTCGACCCGGTGCGCGCGGAGTCGGTGGCGTCCGGCGAAACGTTCGCCGCTCGCTTCGAGGTCTCTCTGGCGGGTACGCCGGCGGAACTGGTCGGCCAGGTCGTCGCGGCGGCGGTGTACGCGGGCGGCGGGAAGGCGGTCGCGCCGGTACGGCTGGTGGCCGCGGCCGGGGTCGGCGACCCGTACCGCACGGTCTCCTACAACGATGCCGTGTTCGGCCAGGCCGGCGACGAGATCGCCGTCGAGGGCGCCGGGGCCGACCTGTGGGGCGCCACCAACGAGTTCGGGGCGGTGTACCGGGCGGGCGTGTACGGCGACGGAACCGTGGCCGAGGTGACGGTCACGTCCCAGGACGCGACCGGGGGCTGGGCACGGGCGGGCCTCGTCGTCCGCAACGACCTGGGCACTCAGGGGAGCGCGGGCTATGTGAACCTGGCGGTCACGCCGTCCAACGGCTGCGCGCTGAGCTGGGACGCCGACGGCGACGGCCGTTTCGACTCGATCGCGCTGTCGGGCTCCTTCACCGCGCCGGTGCGGCTGCGGCTGACCAGGTCCGGCGCCTCGTACACCGGGGAGGTCAGCGCGGACGGCGTCACCTGGACGACGGTGGGCACGGCCACGCCGGGAGGCGCAGCCGCCCCACAGGACGTCGGGGTCTTCATGACCGCGGCCAACGGCTGGACCGGCGCACGGGGCATCGCCACGTTCGACGGATTCACGGTGTCCTGATCTCCGTGACCGCGAAGCGGACCATACGCGGGCGGACACCCCATCCGGAAGCCGGCTTCTTTCAGCAGCCTGAGAACGGCACCCGACCCGCGCCCGGTGCGGGTCAGGTGCCCTTCTCTGCGGGTGACGCCATGACCCCGTTATGCCGCGCAGGCCCGGACGAACGCGTCGGCCAGTTCGGCGGGGCGGGTGAAGAGGGCCTCGTGGCTGCCGGGGGTCTCGATCATCAGCGGGTTCTTCAGACGCTGGGGGAAGCGCTCGGCCCAGTGCCACTCGCCGGGGAGGGAGAGGTCCTCCTCGGACAGGACGTAAGCGGTCGGGATGTCCAGCGCGTAGAACGCGCTCGTGTCCGGCTTCTCCGTGAAAGTGCCGAGCGGCTGCGGCACGAGAAGGGAGTGGACGATTCGCTGTGTCTCCTCGTCCGCGTCCTGCATGAACGCCTGCTGGAACACCTCGAACGGGAAGGTCACTCCGTTGTTGCCGGAAGCAGCCGCCACGGCGCGGAACATCTCGCCGTAGTGCGGCGGGCACGCGTCGATCAGCGACTCGCCGTCGTTGGGCACGAACGCGCTCCAGAAGACCAGCCGGCGCAGTCGGGAGGCCAGCCGGGGCGCCGCACCCACCAGCACGTAGCCGCCCCAGCTGTGGCCGACCAGCGTGACATCCGTGAGACCGGCGCGTTCGACGTACTCCACGAGGCTGTTCACACAGTCGGTCAGGGTCACGTCGCGCGGGTCGTCGTCCTCGCCCAGACCGGCCAGGGTGGGGGTGTGCACCTCGTGTCCGGCGGCCCGCAGCTCGTTCGCGACGGGGCGCCAGGCCCATCCTCCGTGGCAAGCGCCGGTCACCAGGACGAAGGTCTCGCTCATGCCGATCTCCTTTGATCGTTGACAATCACTGACAAGAACTGACAAGCACTCGGTCACAGCCAGCGCGGGAGCTTCGCCAGCTCGCCGCGCAGTTCTTCGGCGCCGCCCCGGCCGGTGAGCCAGGCGGCGAGGGCGTACGGCGGTCCGGAGACCGTGCCGCCGCTCGGGGAGGGCGTTCCGAGTACGACGGTGCCGTGGCCGTCCGCCGTCAACTCGGCCCCGGTGTCCGGCGCCACGCGGGCCGACATCCACCCGGCCACGTCGCGTACGAGGGCCCAGGCCAGGTCGGGCGGCAGCGCGTCCATGCCGACGCCCACCCGCAGGTCGACCAGGTGGATCCACACCTCGCGGGCCCGTAGCCACGGCACTTCGGACGCCGGGATCTCGCGGCCCTGCCCGCTGGTGACCGTGGCGGACCAGGCGTCGTCCGTCAGCGCCTCGGCCGCCTTGGCGAACCGGGCGGCGGATTCCCGTACGTCCGACCGCTGTTCGGCGAGCGGGCGGCCGGCGCCCGCGTCGATGTCCGTCGCGCGCTGGTCCGGCGAGGTGTACATCGGGGTCGGGGTGCCCGTCCGGGCCCAGGTCAGGAGGTTGACCAGGGCGTCGGCGTTGCGGGCGAGGTGGGTGAGGAGGTGGCCGCGGGTCCAGCCGGGCAGGGCGGACGGTTCGGCCACCGCGTGCGCAGGCAACGCATCGACGGCCTGTTGCAGCCGCCGCTGCCCGTCCTCGACCCAGCCGAGGACGCGTTCCGGCTCCGTCACGACTTGTCCTCGACGACGGTGTTCACGCACTCCCCGAGCCCCTCGATCGCGGTCCGTACGACCTGCCCCGGCTTCAGGAACACCTTGGGGTCGCGGGCCGCGCCGACCCCGCCGGGCGTACCGGTGAGGACCAGGTCGCCCGGCTCCAGCGTGGTGAACGTGCTGAGGTACGCGGCGATGTCCGCCGGGGTGAAGAGCAGGTCGGACGTGCGTGAGCGCTGCATGACATCGCCGTCCACCTCGAGGCGGATCTCCAGGTCGGCCGCGTCGCCTACCTCGTCGCCGGTGACCAGCCAGGGCCCGGCCGGGGTGCTGGCCTCCCACGCCTTGCCCTGCAGCCACTGCGGGGTACGCCACTGCCAGTCCCGCATGGAGATGTCGTTGACGACGGTGTAGCCGGCGATCGCGGCCGCCGCCTCCTCCTCGGTGGCCCGGCGGCGCAGCCGGGAGCCGATGACGAAGCCGAGTTCGGCCTCCCAGTCCAGCTCCTCCGTCTCGCCCGGGTGGACGATGTCGTCGCGGGCGCCGAGCAGGACGTTGGCGAACTTGCCGAAGAGGGCGGGGTACGACGGCATCTCGCGGCCCATCTCCGCTATGTGGGTGCGGTAGTTGTGGCCCACGCAGAAGATCTTGGCCGGGGTCGTGACGACCGGGGCGAGGTCGAGGGCGGCCACGTCGTGCGCCGGGCCGTCGGCGGCGGCCGCGTGGGTACGCCAGTCGGGACGGCGCAGGAGGGCGGCGACGTCGGGAGCGCCGGTCTCCACGGCCCGGTCGCCGTCGAGGCGGACGGCCGCCGTACCGTCGGCCGTGCGGATGGTGGCGAGCTTCATGCGAGGGTGCTCCCGGTCGTTTCGGTGCGGGCGAGGTTGAGCGCCTCGTAGAGGGGCGCGTCGCTGAAGGTGAACAGGTCGAGCTGCGTGTGCGCGGCGATGGTCAGCGCACACCAGGAGGGGACGGCGATCAGGTCTCCGGCACTCACGTCGATCACGCGGTCGTCGAGGGTGACGGTGCCGCTGCCCCGGAACACCTGCCAGACCGAGGAGCCCACCGTGCGGCGGGTCGCGGTGGCCGTGCGCGGGCGCAGACGGTGCATCTCGGTGCGCAGGCTGGCCAGGGCGTCGCGGCCGGTGGCGGGGTTGGTGAAGCGGATGCCGGCGTGGCCGGGTTCGATGACGCCGGGGTGCCCCTCGTCCGCCAGCTCCAGCTGGGCGGTGAGGGCATCGTCTGTGTCGGCCCAACGGTAGGCCATCAGAGGGGAGTTGACGCTGTCCGGCGCACCGATCGGGCGCAGTCCCGGGTGGCCCCACAACCGCTCGTTGCGCGACCGGGACGGGGTCGACCGGTCCGACACCCCGTCCTCGCCGAACTCGAAGAACCCGGCGTCGAGGCGGTGCACGAGCGGGATGTCGAGGCCGTCCAGCCAGACCATCGGCGCGTCGCCGACGTGGTGGTGGCCGTGCCAGTGCATCGACGGGGTGAGCAGCAGGTCGCCGGGCCGCATCTCGACGGCGTCGCCGTTGACGACCGTCCACACGCCCTCGCCCTCCAGGATGAACCGGAACGCGCCCTGCGAGTGCCGGTGTGCGGGGGCCACCTCGCGCGGGCCCAGGTACTGAACCGCCGCCCAGAGGTTGGGAGTTGCGTACGGCCGTCCGGGCAAGCCGGGGTTGGCGAGGGCGATGGCGCGGCGCTCACCGCCGCGCCCGACCGGCACCAGGTCTCCGGACCGGCGGGCGAGCGGCAGCAGGGTGTCCCACTGCCAGACGTGCGGGACGGCCTCGGGCTGCGGGGTGAGCGGCATGAGGTTGCCGATCTCGGTCCACAGGGGGATGAGCCCTGCCTCCGCGAACCCGTCGTACAGCTTGCGGAGTTCGGGGTCCGTCTCCGCCGGGGCTATGGCGGGCACCATGCCGTCGGTGTCAGTGGTCATCGGGGGTTCCTTCGGCGTCGAGCCGGCGCGTGATGTCGGCGCGCAGCGCTTTCTTGTCGATCTTTCCGACCTTGGTGGCGGCGAGTTCGGGGACCGTCACCAGCCGGTCCGGGAACTTGAAGCGGGCGATCCCGGCGCGCTCCATGACGTGGTGGACGTCGTCGAGGGTCACCGTGTGGCCAGGTTCCGGTACGACGTAGAGGCAGACGCGCTCGCCGAGTCGGTCGTCGGGCATGGCCACGGCGGCGGCGCGGGCGACGCCGGGGGTCTGGTAGGCGAAGTTCTCGATCTCCTCGGCGGAGATGTTCTCCCCGCCTCGGATGATCATGTCCTTGTCGCGGCCCTCGACGACGAGGTTGCCGTCGGGCAGCAGCCGCACGATGTCGCCGGTGCGGTACCAGCCGTCCTCGGTGAAGGCGCGGGCGTTCTGTTCCTCGGCGCGGTAGTAGCCGCGCGGGGTGTACGGGCCGCGGGTGAGCAGTACGCCGGGTGTCCCGTCGGCGACCGGGTTGCCCAGGTCGTCGACGACGAGGAGTTCGTCGTCCTCGCACATGGGGCGCCCCTGCGTCGTACAGATGACGTCTTCGGAGTCGTCCAGGCGGGTGTAGTTGAGCAGTCCCTCGGCCATGCCGAACACCTGTTGGAGCGTGCAGCCCAGCTCGGGGCGGACGCGGCGGGCGACGTGGTCGGCGAGCCGGGAGCCGCCGACCTGGAGGACACGCAGCGAGCTCAGGTCGGCCCCCGGGTGTTCCCGGTGGTGGTCCAGCCAGCGCTGGGCGACGGCCGGGACCAGGGCGGAGGCGGTGACGCCCTCGCGCTCGACGAGCGGGAACGCCCTCTCCGGGTTGGGCGAGCCCAGCACCACCCGTCCGCCGTTCACCAGCACGCCGAGCAGGCCCGGGCAGGCGAGCGGGAAGTTGTGGCCGAGCGGGAGAGCGGCGAAGTAGACCGTGTCCGGGCCGAATTCGCAGACTTCGGCGCTGCGGCGGGCGTTGTAGATGTAGTCGTCGTGCGTGCGGGCGATGAGCTTGGGCAGCCCCGTGGTACCGCCGGAGAGCAGGAAGACGGCGATCGAGCGGCTGTCGGGCCGGTACGCGTCCACGGCGGCCCGGTACGCCGGCGTGCCGGGCGCGGCGCACAACTCCCGCAGGTCCACGGCATCGTCGCCGACCTTGTCGCCGAGCACGAGGACATGCTGAAGGGTCGGAGAGGCGTCGGCGACCTCGAACGCCATCGTCTGGTGGTCATGGTCCTTGAGGAGGTCCGGCACCGCGATGGCCACGGCCTCGCTGTGCTCGACCAGGTGACCGATCTCGTGTCGCCGGTGCCCGGGCAGTGCCATCACCGGGATGACGCCGAGGCGCAGACAGGCGTAGGTCAGGATCACGAACTCGGCGGTGTTGGGCAGTTGCACCACGAGCCGGTCGTCCGGGCGGAGCCCGAGCGCGACCAGGCGCAGCGCGACGGCGTCCGCGCGCTCAGCGAGGTGACGGTACGTCAGTCGCCGGTCGCCGTCGACGAGCGCGACCGCGTCGGGAGTGGCGTCGGCGGCGGCGTGGAGCCGGTCGCCGATGGTCCGGCCCTCCCAGTAGCCCTTCGCGGTGTAGCGCTCGGCGTACTCCGCGGGCCAGGGGACAGCGCCGTTGCTGCTCGGCCTTGGCATGGTCGTTCTCCTCAGGTGCGGTCGGCCGTGTGCACGATCACGGCGTCCAGGGCGATCAGCCCGTCGGCGGTGACTCGCAGGGGGTTGATCTCGATCTCGGCGGTGTCCGGACTCGCGGCCAGGGCGGCGGCGAGTGCCGATACGACCCGCCCGAACTCGGCGCGGTCCAGCACCGGCCCGCCGCGCCAGCCGTCGAGCAGGGCGCGGGCGGCCAGGTCGTCGGGCATCCCGGCGGCCTCGGCCTCGGACAGCGGGGCGAGCCGGATCGCCACGTCGGCGAGCACCTCGGCGGCCGTACCGCCGAGCCCGGCGAGGACGACCGGCCCGAACACGGGATCGCGGCGCGCGCCGAGCACGAGGTCGACGCCGGCCGGGGCCATGGCCTCGACCAGGTAGCGGCGCTCGGGGCCGATGGCGTCCAGGGCCGCGTCCAGCTCGTCGGGGGTGCACACGCCCAGGTGGACTCCGCCGATCTCCGTCTTGTGGAGGATCGCGGCGTCGAGCACCTTGACCGCGACGGGCCCGCCCAGCAGGCGCAGGGCGTAGTGGGCGTCGTCGCGGGTGTCGCAGGCGACGCGGTCGGGGGTGCGGATGCCGAGCCCCGCGAGGAAGGTCTTGGCAGCGTCCTCGTTCAGAGGGCCGGCGGGCACGGAGGCGGTCGTCCCCGGCGAAGCCGCCTCGGCCCGCACCGCCCGCTGCCGAGCATGCGTCACGAGAGCCCGTACGGCATTGGCAGCCGACGCCGGTCCGGTCAGCGCCGGAATCCCCGCCTTGTGCAGCCGAGCCCGCTGCTCGGCGACATCCTCGGGCAGGCCTCCGACGACCACCACGGCCGGGGAGTCCGCACCGAGGCCGGCGTCCTGCGCGGCCGAGGCGAGGTCGACGCTGTCGGGCTCGGTCAGGGCGTAGACGGCGAGCAGGTCCACCGCCGGATCCGCGGCCGTGGCGTCGAGGACACGGGCGAAGGTCTCGGCGGGCCGGCCGGTGTCGACCGGGTTGCGCTGGTAGGTGAGCGGGGGAAGCAGCTCGCTCAGTGTGCGCTGCGTGGCCTCGGCCAGCTCCGGAGTCCGGATCCCGTCGCTGCCCGCACGATCCGCGAGCAACAGCCCCGGCCCGGCCTGGGCGGTCACGATGGCGAGCCCCGGGTCGGGGTCGGGGCGCAGTCGGATGCGCGAGAGCGCGGTGAGGGCGTCCACCATCTCCCGTTCGTCGTCGACGACGACCGCCCCCGCCTGCCGCAGCGCGGCACGGGTCGTACGCCAGGAGGTGGCGAGCGCCCCGGTGTGCGACCGGGCGAAGTCACCGACATCGCTGCGGCCGACGACCAGTGCCACGACCGGCTTGACGGAAGCCACCAGCCGTACGGCCTCGACCAGCCGGGGCCCGTCCGGCACCGTCTCGAGATGCAGCGCGACGGCTGTCGTACGGTCGTCCTCCGCGAGGTGTTCCAGGACGTCCGCGGCGGTGACGTCGAGGCCTGCCCCGATGCCGACTCCGAGGCTGATGCCGTTCCCGGCGGTGACCAGGTCGAAGGAGAGCGCGTGGTTGACGCCGCCGCTGGCCGCGACGACCGCGATGTCCCCGGCGGGAAGCTGTCCGGCGGCGGGCACGAAGCTGGCCGTCAGTGCGAGGTGGGGGGCGAAGAAGCCGGAGGTGTTGGGGCCGAGCAGCCGGACCCCCGTCTCCTGGGCGATGCGGAGCAGTGCTTGCGCGTACTCATCTCCCTCCGGGCCCGCCTCGCCGAAACCGCCCGCGCAGACCAGCGCGGCACGGCAGCCCGCGGCGGCCGCCTCGGCCAGCGCCTGGGCGCAGCCGGCCGCCGGTACGCAGAGCACGGCCAGGTCGAGCCGTCCGGCGGTGTGCGCGGCTGCTTCGGCGACCGAGGCGTACACACCCTCGTCGGGTTCGGGGCGTCGTGCGTTGACCAGAGCGCGGGCGCCGGGGAAGGTCACCAGCGAGCGGGCCATGGCGGCGCCCAGCTTGCCGCTCTGCCGTGAGGCGCCGATCACGACCACGCCCTCGGGCGCGAACATCGGCGTCAGATCGGTGCTCATGCCTGCTCCCCCGCCACCAGGTCGGCGCGCCCGGACAGCAGCAACGTTTCAGCGCGGTCGTCGTCCATTCCGTCCTCCACGATCAGTGCGGGTACGCCGTGCACCAGCCGGGCCTGTTCGGCGAGCAGCGACCGTGTGAGCGGTGTTCCGCCCTCTACGGCGACCAGGCCCGGGGGCGTGTCCGCGCTCATGGCGTCTGCCAACTCGTCATGGATTCCGGGCAGTTGCGCCTCGCCCTCCGGTGCGGTGAGCCACAGGCACCCCCCGGAGCGCAACGCCGCGAGCTCCGCCGCGGTCAGCCGCCGTCCGTCGAACTCCCTGAACGGCGTGTCCAAGGGGGCATGCCCGTCATGTGCGGCCCGCCAGCCCTGTACGACCTGCTCGACGAACTCCGGGTCGCGGCGCGCGATCCGTTCCTTGCCGATGCTGCGGGAGATGAAGTGGAAGGCGAACCGCGTCGGTTCGAACGCGTCGTGGTAGCGCCCGAAGTGCTCCCACCACGACAGGCTCGGCCGGGCGGCGCCCTGGATCTTCGCCACCGACGGCTGCCGCGCCGCCGCGTACGCCTCCAGGCCGCTCGCCAGGTCGTCGCGGTGGGCGAGGAGGCTGTCGGCGAGGGCGACGGCGTCCTCCATGGCCATCTTGGTGCCGGAGCCGACGGAGAAGTGCGCGGTGTGTGCGGAGTCGCCGAGCAGGACGACGTTGCCGCTGTGCCAGCGCTGGGTGCGGCGGGTGCGGAAGTTGCCCCAGCGGGAGTTGTTGACCAGCAGTTCGTGTCCGTCGATCTGCTCGGCGAAGAGCTTCTCCAGATACGCCTTCGTCTTCTCGTCGCTCGGGCCCGGCGGCTGCGCGGTGTCGAACTCGTCGAGCCCGGCCCGTCGCCAGGACTCCTCGTCGGTCTCGACGATGAAGGTGCTGACGCTGTCGCTGATCGGGTAGCCGTGCACGGCGAAGGTGCCGTGCGGGCCGTGCTCGTGCACGAAGGTCAGGCCGTCGAAGAGGTAGTTCGTGCCGAACCAGATGAACTTGGCGGTCGCGACCTCCACCTCGGGCACGAGTTCGTCGGCGAGACGGTCACGCAACCGGGAGTTCGCCCCGTCCGCGGCCACGACCAGGTCGTAGTCGGCCAGCTGCGCCGGATCCGCGGGAACCTCATGGCTGAACCGGAGCTCGACCCCGACCTCCTCGGCCCGCCGGTGCAGCAGCTGGAGCAGGGTCTTGCGGGTGATGGCCGCCATCCCGTTGCCGCCGCACCGGATCCGCTGCCCCTTCAGCCGTACCTCGATGTCGTCCCAGTGCCGGCCGTGGTCCGCGAGAGCCGTGCGCAGGACGGGATCCGCCGCGTGGATGGCGGCCAGCGTCGCATCCGAGAAGACCACGCCGAAGCCGAAGGTGTCCTCCGCGCGGTTCCGTTCGAAGACCGTCACCTCGACCGACGGATCGGCCTGCTTGACGAGCGCCGCGAAGAACAGCCCGCCGGGGCCGCCTCCCACGCAAGCGATCCGAAAAACCATGGTTCCTGCCTCTACGTCGGGTACAGGCCCAGACTCAGCCCCGGACGCATCCAGTGTCAATAGATGCACGGGCGTCAATAATTTGTTGCGCATCTTTGGCTGGGGCCCTGGCGGCAGCATGGGATTTCCCGGCCGGATCGCTCACCTTCACGACGGCCGTCCGTGTGACATAGTCGGTTTCGTGAAGCCTCGATCGATCGTCTTCGACCTGTTCGGCGACTACGTCCGCTACCGCGGCGGCGCCGCCAGGCTGCGCACCCTCAGCGCACTGATGGGCTGCTTCGGTGTCGGCGAAAGCACCGTGCGGGTGGCCCTCGCGCGCCTGCGCAAGGAGGACTGGTTCGACGTCCGGCGCGAGGGCAGGGAGACGATCTACGCGCTCAACAAGCGCAGTCTCCAACTCCTCGACGAGGGCCGCTCACGCATCTTCGATCGGGCGCCGTCCGACTGGGACCGGCACTGGTACATGGTCATCTACTCGGTCCCCGAGACCGAGCGCGGCGTACGCGACCGCATCCGCAAGGAGCTGGCCTGGCTGGGCTTCGGCCCCCTGGCCCCCTCCACGTACGTCTCTGCGCACGACCGGCTCCAGCAGGTCCGGGAGAAGTTCGCCGATGAGCCGGCCATCCGTCTGGACACCCTGCGCTGCCAGTCCGGCGGGCTGCCCGTCGACCGCGAGATGGCGGCACGCAGCTGGGATCTCGCCGCCCTCAACGAGGACTACCAGGAGCTGCTGCGCACCTACCGCAGCCGGATGCCGTCGTACCGGGCCGGGCACCTCAGCCCCGAGGAGGCGCTGGTCGAGCGCATGCGGCTGACGTACGACTACCGCAAGTTCCCCTTCCGTGACCCGGACCTGCCGACCGAGCTCCTCCCGGCGGGCTGGGTGGGCCACGATGCCCACGAGATGTTCCTGGAGGCCCACGAACTCCTCGGCCCGTCGGCCGAGTCCTACTACGACGAGGTGGCGGGCACACGCCGAACCTAGGACCTGTCCAGGACAGGTGTCCCGGTTCGTGCGACGCTGCCGCCGTGTCGCGCAGGTCGCGGATCACCTCGGCCAGGTGGTCCGGTGTGCCGAGACTCTCGGGCAGGACGACGGAGACGGCGAGCGGCAGCGGGTCGCCGGCCGCGAAAACGGGCGCGGCGACGGAGATGATGCCCGGGATGACGCCGCTGCACGTCACGACATGCCCCTGCTCGCGGATCTGGACCCGCAGGGCCACGAGGCGCTCGCCCGTCCACTCCGTCTCCCTGCCGCGCAGCTCTCCGCCCAGCACCTCGTTTGTGAGGCTCTCCGGCAGGTGGGCCAGGAAGACCTGGCCCACGGACGACGTGAGCAGGGGAAGCGTGGCACCGACGCGCACCGTCAGGGGCAGCCGCCGCGTGCCGTACGCCCATGTGCCGCACATGGTCGGCCTCACCCTGGCCGCGTCACCCGAGGCGGCGCGGCGCCTCGGAGCTGCGCTCGACGCCGGACAGCCGACAGCCGGCGGGCCCGTGGACCTCGACGACCTTCGACATCGTCCTCAGGAAGGAGTGAGCAGACACCCCTCAGGCGCCCGGATGTGTCATCGCGCTCAGAACACGCGGATCGGGATCTCGGCGGGGTCGGCGAGGTACCGATCGGCATCGGCGCCGGTACGCGGGGCCGCCGGTGGCCCCGCGTAGTTCCGCGGGCGCCATGGGAAGGGCCGCGCAGAACGGAACCCGATGCCTCACGTCTTGGCACCTTCGTTCCACGCTGCCTCCAGGAACTGCCGGGCTTGAGCGACGAGGAGACGGTCTTCCGGGGCATTGCCGCCGAACATCCCGTGCGGTGCCGCCTCGAAGACGTGTAGCTCGGCCCGGACACCGGCCGCCAGCAGTTTCCGGTGCATGCGGACGGTGTCCGAGAGCAGGAAGTCGCGGGTGCCGGTGAACAGGATCGTGGGTGGCCAGTCGTCGCCGATCCGCCCGAAGAGCGGGGAGAGGTGGGGATCCGTGAGGTCGTGGTCGCCCGTGTACAGCTTCAGGTTGTTCGTGAGCCCGGCGACATCTCCGGTGGCGTCGTTGACCAGGGTGTCGCCGGAGAGGGTGAGGTCGGCGCAGGGCGAGTTGAGTACGGCCGCGCAGGGCATCGGCAGTCCCTCCTCCTGGAGCCGGAGGAGCAGGGCGGCGGTGAGGTTTCCGCCGGCGGACACTCCGCCGACCGCGACGGAGGCCGGGTCGTGGCTCTCCAGGAGGGCCCGGTAGGCGTCGAGGCAGTCGTCCAGTGCCGCGGGGAAGGGGTGGTCGGGCGGCATCCGGTAGTCGACGCTCCACGCGGTGACTCCGTAGGCGCCCGCGACGAATCCCGTCGCCGCTCTCGTCGCCGCGCCTCCTCCCACCGTGAACGCTCCGCCGTGCACGCTGAGCAGGACGCGCCGGTCGTCGGGGGCGAGACCCTCCGGGGTGCCGACGTGGACGACCGCGTTCGGCAGGTCGACGGTGTGGACCTCGACCGGAACGCCCGTGGCGACGGCACCCGTGGTCGCGAGCCCGATGGCGTCGGCGAGCTCCGGTGCCGAGGTGACCGCGACGAGGGCACGCCATGCCTCGATGTCGTCCGGTTCGGGGGCGGGCGGTTGCGGGTTCGCCTTCAGCATCTCCAGCCATGCCTGGGCCTCGGGGCTCAGCCCGTGCTCGGTGTCGCGTTCTGTCCGCTCTGTCATGACGTCGGTCCCTTTCCGGATCGTGCGAGGTTGCCGAGCCAGGCCAGGCTCGGCTTCGGCCGCCGCTCGAAGGTCTCCCTGTCGACAGCGATCAGCCCGAACGTCGGTTCCCAGTGGCCCCACTCGTAGTTGTCGAGCGCGCTCCAGTGCAGGTAGCCGCGAACGTCGACGCCGTCGTCCATGGCGGCGGAGAGGTGTCGCAGGGCCTCGCCCGTGTACGCGATGCGGCGGGTGTCGTCTTCGGTGGCGATGCCGTTCTCGGTCACGAGCACCGGGACGCCACCGGTGACCTGCCACGCGTGACGCACCGCCATCGCCAGGGAGTCCGGCCGGTACGCGGTTCCGACGAGGGTGTTGTCGGGGTGCGGTGCGTGCGGCACCAGGCCGTTCTCGTCGACCTCCTGTGTGGAATAGGCCTGGACTCCGACGAAGTCGTCGTTCTTCGCGGCCTCCAGGTACAGGTCCTCCCGGACGTAGCGCTCCTCGACGAGCCGCGCCTCGTGCTCCGGCTTGGCGGTGAGCGCCTGGTTGGCGATCGTCCAGCCGACCTTGGCGTCGGTCCGTTCCTTAAGGATCTCGCGGGCCGCGTCGTGGGCGCGCGCGAGCCGGCGTCCGACCTCCGGGTCGGGCGGGGGCAGCACCATCTGTACGTCGCCTTCGACCGTCGGGCTCTGCCAGTCGCCCTCGCCCGACTCGGCGGCCTTCATCATCGTGCCCATCATCGCCAGCATGTTGGGTTCGTTGATGGTGCAGACCCACTCGACCCCTTCGAGGATGGACGTCGCCGTGGTGACGTAGCTCGCGAAGCGGTCGATCGCGCTCTCGACCATCCACGAGCCCTCGTCGGCGAACCACTTCGGGGTCGAGAAGTGCTGAAGCGTCACGACCGGTGTGAGCCCCAGCCCGATCGCCGTGTCGATCATGCGGCGGTAGTGCGCGAGTTCCGCCTTCGAGAAGTGGCCGGGGATCGGTTCGATGCGCGCCCACTCGATGCCGAAACGGTAGGCGTTCAGCCCGGCGTCGGCCAACAGTCGCATGTCCTCGCCGTAGCGGTGGTAGCTGTCGATGGCGTCCCCGCTGAGCGCCATGCCCGGAGTGACCTGTTCGCGTGCCCACCAGTCGCTGTTGACGTTGTTGCCCTCGATCTGGTGCGGAGCTGTGGACGCGCCCCAGAGGAAGTCGGGCGGTATGCCGTTCATGGTGTCTCTTTCGGGTCGATCCGGCCGGTCCGGCCGGTCTGTGGGAGGTGGCTTTCGGGGGTCGGTCATGCCGGTCGGTCAGGCCGGTCGGTCGTGGGCGTCGAGCCACTGGCTCATCGCATGGACGCCCCGGCGGAAGCCGCGGCCGCGGGGGTGGTCGAGGAACCCGTGCAAGGTCTTCTCGATGACCAGGTGGTCGACCGTGGACCCGACTGCCCGCAGATCGGCGGCGAACTGTTCGCCGGAGGCGCGAAGGCTGTCCCGGTCGGCGTCCATCACGAGCGCCGGCGGCAGTCCCGCGAGGTCGGCTCCGGCGGGGAAAGCTCCCGGCAACAGGCGCTCGTCACCGACGTAGTTGAGCGCCATCCGGTCGTAGGACGCCGGTGTGAAGGCGATCCGTCCGGCGAATCCGGTCAGTCGTGACCGCACCCGTTCGGGGAGCGGGGGCAGGGTGGAGTGGAACCCGCCGTACGCGAGCATGAGTCCCAACAGCCGTATGCCTGCTGCCTGTTGGAGGGCAACGGCCGCCGTGACGGCGAGGTTGGCTCCGGCGCTCGCCCCGCCGACGAAGAGTCGGCCGTGCCCCGACTCCGCCCAGTCGACGATGACGGAGACCACGTCGTCCGGCGCGGCCGGGTAGCGGTTCTCGGACGGTTCGAGCACGAGGGGCGAGCGGGACGCGAGGTCACGCCATCCGAGTGCGGGTGCAAGGCGGTAGTCGACGGTGCGTACCGGCCGGCCGGTGCCGGCGATCGCCTTCGCGATGGCGTGCGACTCCTTCTGGTCGAGGCCGCCGGACATCCATCCGCCGCCGTGGATCCACAGCAGTGGCACGGCGCTGTCCCGGGTGTTCTCCGGGAGGTAGTCGCGAACGGGGATCGCTCCGCCCCGGCCCTCGACCGTCCTGTCGAGCGTGCGAACGGCGGTGCGGTGTAGTCGAGTTGCCGTCGTGTCAGGCATCGTCGGCCTCCTTGCCGGACCGCAGGTGTTGCTGGAGGAAGGCCTTGACCTCGGCACCCACCTCGGCCTCTTCCGGGGCTCCCCCGAAGAAGGCGGAGTGCGTCATGGCCTCGTGCACATGGAGGTGGGCGTCCACGCCGGCGCGGCGCAACGCGCGGTGGAAGCGCACGGTGTCCGACAGCAGCCCGTCGCGGGTGCCGGACCCGAGGAGCGTCGGGGGGAATCCCGAGAGATCGCCGAACACCGGTGACAGGTAGGGGTCGCGAGGGTCCTGGCCGCGCGCGTAGTAGTCCATCAGTGTGCTCATGTGCAGGCCGATGATCGGGTCCAGACCGTCGAGGGTGTACCAGGTGTCGCCGTCGCGCGTGAGGTCGACCGACGGAGACCACAAGGCCACCGCGCCCGGCAGCGGCAGCCCCTCGTCGCGGGCACGGAGTACGGTCGCGGCCGCGAGGTTCGCGCCCGCGGACGTTCCGGTGAGGGCGATCGACCCCGGTTCCGTCTCTTTCAGTTGTGCGCCGTAGACCGCCAGGCAGTCGTCGAGAGGAGCCGGATAGGGGTGGTCCGGCGCCATGCGGTAGTCCACCCCTCTCACCCGCAGTCCGAGCGTCGCCGCTTCGAGGACGGTCATCACCGCGGCCGGCTCGCCGCCGCCCTGTATCCACCCGCCGCCGTGCAGCATGAGCACGACCCGCTCGTCGCTCTCGTCCCACCCGTGCGGCGTGGCCTCGTGGACGGGCACATGGCCGACGTTCCCGACCGTCAGATCCACCCCGTACGCGGGGGCCATGCTCTGCGCCGAGCCGGGCGGAAGCACCGACAGTTCGTGCTCGATCTGCGCTGCGACACTGGCGCGCCAGCCGGCTTCGTCCCGTGCGTCCGGGAAGGAGGTGCGTGGCATGTCGGCGAGCTCGGCCAGCTTGCGCTGTGCCTCGGGGCTGATCGAGCGGGGAACCGGTACGCGTCGCTCGGCCAGGGTGACGTAGGGGCGCTCGCTGTCGTCGGCCGGCTTCGTCATGTCCGGTTCTCCTGGAAGCCGTTGGCGGCGTTCGCGCGCGCGAGCACGTCGTCGACCATGCCTGCGGGGAGCGCCGAGCCCGTCGTGCTCACGAAGCGCCCGAACGGCAGTGAGTCCAGCATCGGCGCGAAGTCGGTCTCCTCGGCGCCCGAGAACTGCTCGAACATCGCGGCGAAGACCTCGCGGAAGGCGGGCCCGGCGATGGGATCGGCCAGGATCTCCCCGATGGACGAATCGGCTCCCAGTCGGTATCGGGCGGTCTCCCCGTGGAGTTCGACGGTGTCGGAGAGGCGGATGTCCCGGCTGGAGGCGCCCGCCGCGATGCGGAATTCGCCGCCCTCGACCAGCCAGCGCTGGAGTTCCTCGTCCCAGTGCTCGAACTCCCGCCTCGGTACGGCGACGACGACTTCGCCGGACTGGCCCGGTGCGAGGTCGACGGTTCCGAAGCCGACCAGCCACTGGGGCGCGCGTACCACCGTGGACCGGTCCCGTGACGCGTAGAGCTGGACGATCTCGCGCCCTGCCCGTTCACCGGTGTTGCGGACGGTGACGCGTACGTCGACGGTGTCGCCGTGCGCCTCGACCGTGAGCGAGTCGTACGCGAAGGTCGTGTAGGACAGGCCGTGTCCGAAGGGGAACGTGACGTCGATCGAGCGTGCGTCGTACCAGCGGTAGCCCACGAGGATTCCCTCGCCGTAGCGGACGTGCATCCGCTCGCCGGGGAAGTTCGTGAAGGAGGGCGCGTCCTGGAGCCGCTCGGGGACGGTCTCCGTGAGGCGTCCGGAAGGGTTGACGATGCCGAACAGGACGTCCGCGAGCGCGCTGCCGCCGGCCTGGCCGAGCAGCGCGCCGTCGAGGATGGCCGACGGTCCGGCGACGACGGGTGCGAGCCGCACGACTCCGCCGTGCGACAGCACCACGACCGTGCGCGGCTGTACGGCGACCACCGCGTCGAGCAGGCCCAGTTGATCGGCGGGCAGCTCGATGTCGGCGCGGTCGACGCCCTCGTTCTCCTGACTGTCGAGCAGGCCCAGGAAGACCACGGCCACGTCCGCGGCCGCCGCCGCCCGTACCGCCTGCGCGCGAAGCGCTGCCGGATCCGCCTCCTTGTCGGACGAGAAGCCCGCGGCGTACGACACCTCGGCGCGGGGAGCGCGGGCGCGGATCTCGTCGAGGGCCACATCGACGCGGATCGCGTTCACGTGCGAGCTGCCCCCGCCCTGGTAACGCGGCCGGGCGGCGAACTCGCCGATGACGGCGAGGCGTTGGGCGGGATCCAGGGGAAGGATCCGCTGGTCGTCGCGGAGGAGCACGATCGCGCGTGAGGCGACCTCGCGGGCGAGGTCGTGATGGTCCTCCGGCTCCCACGCGGTGTCCGGGCGGCGGGCCGCCTCGGCCTGGTGGGCGAGACGGGCGACTCGGGCCGCCGCCTCCGTGACGACGGCGGGGTCGAGACTCCCCTCGCGCACGGCGGCGACCACCTTGGCGTCGTCGAAACCGTCATTGCCGGGCATCTGGAGGTCGAGGCCGGCCTCGACCGCCGCGACCCGGTCGGCCACGGCGCCCCAGTCGGAGACCACGACCCCCTCGAAGCCCCACTGCTCGCGCAGCACCTCCGTGAGCAGCCAGCGGTTCTGTGACGCGTGCACACCGTTGACGCGGTTGTAGGAGCACATCACCGTCCACGGCTGCGCCTCCTGGACCACCTTCTGGAAGGCGCGCAGGTAGATCTCCCGCAGCGGGCGCGGATCGATGTCGGCGCTCACCCGCATCCGGTCGGTTTCCTGGTTGTTCGCGGCGAAGTGCTTGAGCGACGCGCCGACGCCCATGCTCTGGAGACCGGACACCCACGCGGAGCCGAGGGCTCCCGAGACGAGCGGGTCCTCCGAGAAGTACTCGAAGTTCCGCCCCGCTCGGGGATCGCGCTTGATGTTCACACCCGGCCCCAACAGGACGTGGACGCCCGCGGCCTGGCATTCGCGGCCGAGCGCCTCGCCCACGCGGAACACCAGCGAGGGATCCCAGGTCTGGCTGAGGGCCACCGCCGGCGGGAAGCAGGTCGCCGGGAGGCTGCCGGAGAGCGCCAGGTGGTCGGTGGCGCCCTCCTGCTTGCGCAGTCCGTGCGGTCCGTCCGTCATCAGGATCGACGGGACGCGACCGACCGCCGTGGTGGTCCAGAAGTCCGACCCGCTGCCGAGACCTGCTTTCTGTTCCAGGGTCGCTTCATCGAGGGCGGAGGCGATTTCGAGCATGGGTCCCCTAAGGCGAATCGGTACGTCAATGGATCGAGGGCAGGACGGGAGATCAGGGTCTGCGGACGGGCAGGATGGCGAGTGCGGCCAGGCCGACCAGTGCGAGTGCGGCCACCCAGACGAACGCGTATCCGCCGGTGACCGACACGACCGATCCGGCGAGGGCCGGACCGAGCGCCTGCCCCAGGTTGATGGCGAGGCCCGCCACACCGAGGTCACGTCCGACGGCGTTCGGGTCCGGCAGCACGTCGACGACCAGGGCCTGATCGACGGGGATGTAGATGCCGAAGGCGAACCCGGCGACGACCGCCTGGACGAACAGTGCGGCGACCGTCGGCGAGAGCAGGGGAATGACCATGGACGCGGCCATGAGTACCGAGGCGGCGAAGACGAAGGACTTCCGTCGCTTCAGCCGGTCGGAGAGCGGGCCGGCCACAAGGATCGCGACCACCGTGGCGGGCAGTGCCGTCAAGGCGAGCAACGGCACGAGCTTCGTGGCCTCGCTCACGCCGAGGGCGGGCTTCACATAGCTCTGGAGCATGTAGAACCCGAGGGCTCCCGAGACCCCGTATCCGAAGGTGAGCAGGATGCGAGCCGTCCAGACCCAGAAGTAGTCTCGCGTACGCACCGCGTAGGTGAAGCCGAGCAGGAACGGCTTCCACTCGAACTTCGCCACGTGCAGGTCGAGCGAGGAGCCGTCCTTGGCCCGCGTCACGAAGAGTGCGACGCACAGCACGACCAGTCCGGCGAAGACGAAGTAGCTGTTCGGACCGAGTGCCGAGAGGGCGACACCCGCGCCGACGCTCCCCAGTACGCCACCCAGGAACGAGCCGAAGCCGCCGATCGCCGACAGGCTGCCACGCTGAGTCTCGACCACGCGGTCGGCGAGCGTCGCGCCGAGCGGAGAGACCGCGGCGTTCAGCGCCACCGAGGCGATGGCCCACAGCACCACGAGGACGGCCACGGTCGGCGCGAAGCGGACCGCGACGAGAAACGCGGCGCCGACGAGTGCGCCCAGGAGGATCCACGGGGCGCGACGGCCCATTCGGCTCCGGGTCCGGTCGGAGAAGACACCGATCAGCGGTTGCGCGACCATCGTCGCGACCAGTCCGACGGAGGTGACCAGCGCCAGCGATTCCGCCCGGCCTGCGTCGAAGTCGGCCAGGATCCCCAGCAGACGGCTCTGGTCCGCCGTCGCCGTCGCCGTGCCGGCGGCGATGGCGTTCTTGAGTGCGGTGAGCTTCTGGAGATCCGTCCCGGCGTCGTGGCCCGTGAAGAACCTCGCCGCCTCCAGCGACTGGACCTGGTTGGGGAGCAGCAGCGTGCCGACTCCTCCCCAGATGCTGGAGAACGCGGCGAGCGCGACTCCGTACCACAGCGCATAGCGCCGGAGGACGCGACCGCGCAGGTACTTCAGGGAAGTGCCGAGTTCGGTCGGCGCGAGGACCTGGGCGGTCGGGGCGGCCTCGGAAGGTGGCGGATCGCTGTTGGACACGTCAGCGGAGGAAGGCGTTGTCATGCGTTACCCGATCGCTCGTCACTGAACGAAGAAGTTCCCGTTGGTGCCCGGTGCGTGGCTGTCCGAGAGCCGGCGTCCCCGTCGCACGACAGAAACAGTAAGCCTTACGGTTTTTTTTCGGCAAGATCTCGTCGTCGAGTAATCTCGGGGCCATGACCCGCCGCTCGTACCCCAAGGGGCTCGCGAAGCGTGAGGAGATCCTCGCCACCGCCCTCGAAGTGATCGCCGAACACGGGTTCGGCGGAGCCACCCTGCGTCAGCTCGCCGACGCGTCCAACCTCAGCATCACCGGACTCGTCCACCACTTCGGCACCAAGGAGCAACTGCTCACCGAGGTGCTCCGCCGACGCGACGAGGTCGACGCGGACGCCTACGAGATGGACCGGCTTCCCGAGACGGCCGCCACGATGATCGAGCGCCTCGCGACCCTGGTGGACCGCAACGCCGCCGTTCCCGGACTGGTGACGCTGTACTCGAACCTCTCGGCGGACGCCGCGGCCCCCGAACACCCCTCTCACGAGTACTTCCGGGAGCGCTACGAGCAGAGCCAGGACCTCGGCCGGGACTCCCTGAGTCACCTCCAGGAGCTGGGCGAGCTTCCCGCCGGGGTGGATCCCGGCGACCTCGCCCAGCTGATGATCGCCGCGGTGGATGGACTTCAGCTGCTCTGGCAGTACGACAAGAGCATCGACATGACGCGCGGACTCAGGGCTCTCGGGGCCCTGTTGGCCCTCGCCAACGAGGGTGGCCGCAACGCCGACCAGTGACCCTGGCGGCAGACCGCCCGCGAGGCACTCGACGTGATCATCGTCCCCAAGGTGCGCCGGGCCCTTGACATCTGGTGGGTCGACGTACTGCTGCCCCAGCTGGAGCGGAAGCTCGGCCTCGCCCGGCCCATCGCCCTGGAGGTGCTTGTCGAGGAGGCCGAGGGGCTGGCCAACGCCACCGAGATCGCCCGCGCCGGCGACCGGCTGGAGGCAATCATCTTCGGCGCGGGCGACCTCTCGGTGTCGCTGCACGCCCGCGTCGACGGCGACCTCGACCCCGTCGGCCCCTACCCCGGCGACTTCTGGCACTACGCCCGTGTCCAGATCCTCGCCGCCGCCCGCGCCGCGGGCATCGCCGCCATCGACGCCCCTCACCCGGCGTACCGGGATCCCGACGGTTACCTACGGTCCGCGAGGCAGGCGGCCCTCCTCGGCTTCGACGGCAAGTGGGCCATCCATCCGAGCCGGGTCCCCCTGGCCAACGAGGTGTTCTCCCCCACCCCGGCGGAGATCGCCGCCGCCGAGGAGATCACAGCGCTGTACCGCGACGCCGAAGCCGGCGGCACGGGCGCCATCGGCCACGACGGCCGCTTCGTCGACGCGGCCCACGTCCGGCTCGCGGCCAACGTTCTCGCGATGGCTGCGGGGACGGGCTGACGGATACCTCCAACTGGCATGTGCAGTGGGACAGTTGGGCCGAGCCGGGCGTCGTCAGCCTCCCGTCGGTCGTTCCCGGCGCGGACTACGGGGGTCGGCGACGAGTGCGTCGATCTCGGCGAACCAGTGTGCGCGTACGTCGGCGCCGTCGCTGTCGAAGAACCAGGCGTGGGCCAGCGACCGCTTCGCGGCGGCACCCAGCTGTTCGTTGGACCATCGCAGCGCGTTGGCCAGGAGCGCGTAGTCCTGGGCGAGGTCGGTGTGGAACAGCTCCGGGTCGTCCGTGCCGATCAGCATCGGTACGCCGCTGTCGTCGAGGACGCGCCAGGCGTCGACGTACCGGGTCCGGGAGACCAGTCCGCCGAGCGCGTACGCGGTGGGCGTGAAGGTCATCGGCGTACGGGTGGCGCGGAGGCGGCGCAGTACCTCCGGGTCGTCGACGCCCATCCAGCCGTGGTCGATGCGGTCGAGGCCGAGGTCGAGTGCGGCGGCGACGTCCTCGATCATGTCGGCGTGGCCGGTGAGCCGGTAGCCCTCGGCCCGGGCCCGCTGGTAGGCCGGCGCCAGGGCCTCGAACGGGACGGTGTGATGGTCGCCGTCGTTGCCGTAGCCGAGGATCGGGATGCCCTTCTCGCGCAGTGCGGCGGTCTGCTCGACCAGGTCGAGGGCGGCCTGAGGGCCGCCGAAGCGGTGCAGTTCGATGATGATGCCGCCGGTGAGCCCGAGTTCGTCGCCTGCGACGCGGAACGCCTCGCCGACCGCCCGCAGCAGCACCTCGGGCTCCATACCGATCTCGTCCCGGTGCAGATCCGGGGTGCACAGCAGCTCCAGATGGCGGACACCTCGGTCGTAGGCACCGGCGATCATGCGCAGCACACCCTCGGTGACCAGCGCGGTGTCGCCCCAGAGCCGGACCGCCTTGTCCAGGTCGTCGAAGAACTTGCCCAGGCTGCGCAGGTCGTAGGCGGCGTCCGCCTCCCTCCGGGGCAGGCTGGACCCCGTGGTCCGTCTGTGCAGCCGGGCCAGCTCGGACGGGGCCAGTGAGCCCACGTGGTGCATGTGCAGCTCCGCCTTGGGGAGCCGCCGGGCCAGCACCACCCGCTCCTCCTCCCGTGCCATCGGCGGGAACGCGTCGGTGGCGTTCGGGTCGCCGGATGAGGGCATGGTCGTACCTCCTGGGTCGCAGCGCGGTCGGCGACAGCGCAAGGGCGCTCCTGTCGGCCGGCGGCGGGCATGCCGACGGCCGACGGGACCGGTCATGTAATGGCGTACCGCTCCGTCAGCCGGCGGCGGCGGTGACCCTGGCGGCCTCGCGCGGGGCGTGGGGGTTCTTGCGGCCCGCCCGGGAGCCCTTCAGCTTCGCGAGGATGTGGTCCTTGACCGTGATCGGCTCGTAGAACGCTTCCTCCCCCTCGGCGACGAAGGACGGCAGGGGCGCGACGACGGCGTCCGCGTTCCCGTCGTGGAAGAACGCGGCCGACCTGCGGCGCTTGATGGTTCCGTTGACCACGGGCGGCGTGACCCGGTGCAGCGTGGACATCCACGCGTCGTTCGTCAACCGGGCCGCCACGTCGCCGAGGTTGACCAGGAGTGCGCCGTCGGCGGGCTGGACGTCGTGCCATGCGTTGTCGGTGCCGAGCACCTGAAGGCCTTCGACCTGGTCGGCCCACAGGACGGTCAGCAGACCGAAGTCGGTGTGCTCGCTCATGCCGGTCAGCTCGGCGCCCAGCTCGATCTCACCGGGCGGCAGGGCGTAGTTGTTCATGCGGAGCACGTCGATCGAGTGGTCGGTGAGACCCTCGACGTAGGACTGCTCGACCCCGAGGGCGTCCGCGACGACCTCGGTGAGCGTGCGGGCGACGCGCCGGGCCTCGGCGTAGTAGGCCTCGACCTGCCCCTTGAACGACGACGGTTCGGTGGGCCACACCGAGGGCGGGTAGTCCGCTTCGGACACCGCGGCGCCCGGGTATTCGACGGCGGAGGTCCCGACGTTGAACGCCTCGAAGAAGTCGTTCATACGGGTCACGGGGTCGAGGCCGACGCTGTAGCTCAACGACTCGCTCTTGGGCGGGCTGTAGCCGCGGTTCTCGCCCGACGGACGGACCCACTGCTTCTTCGACTCCAGGGGAAGTGCGAAGAACCCGTCGATCGCGTTGCCGAGTCCGTCGAGGATCTCGTCCGCGATCCCGTGGCCGACGACCTGGATGAAACCCACGGTGCGACAGGCGTGGTCGAGTCGGCGCGCCACCTCTGCCCTGTCGGCAGCGGACCCGTCACGTACATACGGGCCGATGTCGATGGCCGGAACGCGGAACTGGGACGACGCGGATGACATGGTGCCCCCTTGGACTGTCGAGTGGACTTTCGGGTCGGGTGATCAGCTGACGCCTGCCGGTCGCGCCGCGCTCTGGGTGAGCTCGGCGAGCAGCGTGCGTTCGTTGTGGGTGAAGACCTCGGTCTCCATGAAGTCCAGCGTGCGCGGACGCGGCTCGGACTGTTCGAGCACCATGCGTACCTCGGCCGGCCGGTTGGACAGGACGTAGACGCGGTCGGACAGCATGAGCGCCTCGGGGACGTCATGGGTGATGAGGATGGTCGACTGGCCGAGTTCGGCGCAGATCTGGGAGAGCCAGATCTGCAGTTCCGTGCGGGTGAGGTAGTCGAGTGCGCCGAAGGGTTCGTCGAGCAGCAGGATCGGCCGTTCCAGGACCATGGTCCGCAGCAGCGCGACGCGTTGCCGCATACCGCCGGACAGCTCGAACGGGTAGGCGTCGGCGTATCCGTCGAGCCGGAACGTGCCCAGCAGGTCGGACACCTTCTTGCGGGCGTCGGCCTTCGACATACCGCCGAGCGTCAGACCGAGTGCGGCGTTGTCCTGGGCGGTGAGCCAGGGCAACAGCAGGTCCTTCTGCGGCATGTACGCCGAGTACGGGCCTCGGGTCGCATCACCGTGGTAGGTGACGGACCCCTCGTCCGGCCGCAGGAGCCCGGCGAGTATCTGGAACAGCGTGGACTTGCCGCAGCCGCTGGGGCCGATGACCGACACGAACTCACCGGGCGCGAGGTCCAGGGAGACGTCGTTGATCACGGGGTTACGGGTCTTGCGCGGGCCGGGGAAGGTCTTGGTCACGTTCTGGACCGAGAGCAGGGGGCCGGTCAGCCGGCTGGTGGTGGTGCCGGTTGTCATGGTGTTCGTCATTCGGACCTCATCGCCTTCCGACGGCGCTCCCACGGCATCGCGAGAGTTTCGAGCAGGTAGGTGAGCGAGAACAGCAGGAGGCTCACGGCGATGCTGACGACGGCCGCGGCCAGCACCAGATCGGTCCGGAGCATGTTCTTCTGTGTCGCCATGTAGATGCCGAGCCCGTTCACCGCGCCGACCGTCTCGGCGAAGATGGCCGCCAGGACGGCGAAACTGGCGACGACCCGCAGACCGGTGAAGAAATAGGGAAGCGAGGAGGGGACCTGGAGGCGCAGGAACACCTTGACGCGGTTTGCTCCCAGCGACTTCATCAAGGTCGCCGCGTCGGGGTCCGCCGACAGGAATCCCTGGAGGAGAGAGATCGTCATGGGCAGCGCCGTGGTGATCACGATGAGCCCGATCTTCGGCCCCAGGCCGAACCCGAACCAGATGACGAACAGCGGTGCCAGCACGATGATCGGGATGGACTGGGCGACGATCAGCAGCGGAAGCGTCGCGTTGCGCAGCAGGGGCACGAAGCTCAGGAGCGTCGCCAGGATCGCCGATACGACGACCGACACCACCAGCCCCACCACCGTCACCTGCAGGGTCGGGACCGTGTTCTGCCAGAGCGCTGCGCGATCCGTCCAGGCGGCCTCGGCGACGCGCGTCGGGGAGGGCAGGACCGTGGGAGCGATGTTCCCGACCTTCGTGGCGACCTGCCATGCGACCACCGCCAGCAGTACGGCCAGGGTCGGCGTGATCGTGCGGAAGAGCGGCGAGTCTCCCCACTCCCGACGTGCCCGCTTCGCCTTACGGGCAGAACTGACGCTCACGGCCGGCGACTGCTGAACAGTCGGCCCGTTGCGTGCGCTTGCCTGGATCTCCGTCATCGCAGGATGTCCTTACTCAAAGGGGGCCGTACCGGCACTGGCGCGGTTGACTTGTGTTTCACACCCCGGGGCCCGAGGGCGCTTGCGTTTTCGTTCGCCAGCGCCGAGTGATGACATAAAACACCACAGCCGGCCATCTTGGCGAGGGTCTCGCATTTCGAGCTTGTAAGGATCTCGACACATTGGCCCGTGAGGGGCCCGCAGCCCGCTCCACCAGAGCAACAAGTACGTGACAGAGTACGAATGTACGTGTAATGGTACCCAAATGCGGATGACACTCGAGACCGACGTTCCGATGACCACCCGGGACGGAGTCGTGCTGCGCGCCGACGTCCACCGTCCCGATGACACCGAGCGACACCCTGCGCTGCTGGTCAGGCTGCCGTACGACAAGTCGTCGCCTTACACGTCCGTGTACCTCGATCAGCGGATCGCCGTGAGCCGCGGCTATGTCGTGGTCATCCAGGACGTACGGGGCCGTGGCACCTCCGACGGTGAATGGGTGCCGTGGAAGCACGAGACCGAGGACGGCTTCGACGCCGTCGCCTGGGTGGCCGGGCAGGACTTCTGCGACGGCCGTGTCGCCATGTACGGCGGCAGTTATTTCGGCAACACCCAGTGGCGGGCAGCCGCCTCGGGCGCCCCCGGACTGCGTGCCATCGCGCCCGGCATGACCTGGTCGGATCCGCTGGACGGCCCGCTGCGCCGCGGCGGCGTGCCGGAACACGGGCTGAACGTGCTCTGGTCGCTGTCGACCGGCATGAGCGAGCTGATGCGCCGCGGCAAGGCCGCCGAGGCGATGGAGGCGGTGCGCCGGATCGACGGACTGGCCCGGGGCGAGTACTCGAGCTATCCGGCGGGCCGCATCCCATGGCTGGAGGAGCTGGACGTACCCGACATCGGCCTTCGCCGGGCCGACGCCGACCCCAAGACGATGGCGGAGCTGGACGTCGTCTCCGTCATCGACGACATCCGTATCCCGGCCCTGCACGTGGGCGGCTGGTACGACGTCTTCCTCCAGGGAACCCTCGACAACTTCGCGCGCCAGCGCGAACTGGGCATCGCCGGCCATCTCATCGTCGGCCCCTGGACGCACGGCACCGATTTCGCCTCGCAGAACGGAGACGTGAACTTCGGGCTCGCCGGCGGCGGACAGTCCATGGGCCTCACCTCGTCCCTTACGGCGGAGCACCTCGACTTCTTCGACGCGGTCCTCGACGACCGGCCCCTTGACCGGGCACCGGTCAGGCTGTTCGTCATGGGGCGCGACGAGTGGCGGGACGAGGAGAGCTGGCCGCTCGCCCGGGCGGTGACCACCCGGCTGGAGCTGGGGGCCGCCGAGCGCGCAGTCCTGCGCAGCCCCGGGCAATCCTCGGCCGATGGAGACGCGGACAGCCCGTCGCCGGCGGTCGCGGCGCTCACGTTCGAGGCGTCCGAGCCGGTGCAGACCGTGGGCGGCAACACCGCGATGCACGAGAAGTTCCCCTGGGGTGCCTGGGACCAGCGCGACGTCGAGTGCCGGGACGACGTGCTCGTGTTCACCACCGATCCGCTGGACGAGCCGCTGGAGATCACCGGCCGGGTCCGCGCCCACCTCCGGGTGCGTCCGGGAGCGGCGGTCTCGGACTGGGTGGTGCGCGTGTGCGACGTCCGCCCTGACGGCAAGTCGATCAACCTGGTCGACGGGGTGAGCCGGGTGGAGTCCGCCGACGGCCTGTCCGACGCGTCGGGCGAGCGGACCGTGACCGTCGACCTGTGGTCGACCAGCATCGAGCTCGCGGCCGGACACCGACTGCGCGTGCACGTGGCCCACAGCAACTTCCCGCGCTGGGGCCTGAGCCAGGAGGACGGCTCGTTCATCAGCGACGTCCTGCTCGGCGCGGGCGACAGCTGGATCGAACTCCCGGTGATCCCGGCGGCGGTCTGACGTGGCGATGCCCTCGACGTGGCCGGGCTCCTGTGAAGGGCCCGTCGAGCCGGCCGCCCGCTTCGTCGGCACCCTGTCGGTGACCCGCGTCAAGAGCACCCGCTGAACCACCCGTACGACCTCACAAGGGAACACACATCCCATGACCGACGCAGAGCTCACGAACGCCGTCGAGGCGGCTCTGGGCAACCTCGACCTGAACACCAAGGCACGGCTCCTGGCCGGCCAGGACATGTGGACGCTGCCCGCGCTGCCCGAGATCGGGCTGGGCTCCCTGGTGATGTCGGACGGCCCGATCGGTGTGCGCGGTGTGCGCTGGACGGCCGACGAACCGTCGATCGCACTGCCCAGCCCCACCGCGCTCGCCGCCACCTGGGACCCGGAGCTCGCCCTCCGCGCCGGTCGCCTTCTCGCCCAGGAGGCCCGCCGCAAGGGCGTCCATGTGCTGCTCGCGCCCACCGTCAACCTGCACCGCTCGCCGCTCGGCGGACGGCACTTCGAGGCGTACAGCGAGGACCCGCACCTCACCGGTGAGATCGGCACCGGCTATGTGAGGGGCGTCCAGGAGGGCGGCGTCGGGACAACGGTCAAACACTTCGTCGCCAACGACGCCGAGACCGACCGCTTCACAGTGGACAACATCGTGAGCGCGCGGGCGCTGCGCGAGCTGTACCTGGCACCCTTCGAAGCCATCGTCAAGAACGCCCACCCCTGGGGCATCATGGCGGCCTACAACTCGGTCAACGGCTCCACCATGACTGAGCACCGCTACCTGCAGAACGAAGTCCTGCGCGGCGAATGGGGCTTCGACGGCTACATCGTCTCCGACTGGCTGGCCGCCCGCGACACCGTCGGCGACATCACCGGCGGCCTCGACGTCGCCATGCCCGGTCCGCGAACCGTCTACGGCGAGGCGCTCGCCGCTGCCGTGCGTGACGGACGGGTCGCGGAGCACATCGTCGACGAAGCGGTGCGCAACGTGCTGAGGCTCGCCGCCAGGGTCGGCATCCTGGACGGCGCTCCGGCGGCGGTGACCGTCTTCCCCGAGACCATCGACGGCAAGGCCCTCGCCCACGAGATCGCACGGCGCGCCTTCGTCCTCGTGCGGAACGAGGGCGCCGCACTGCCGCTGGACCCCTCCGTGCTGCGCGGCGTCGCCCTCATCGGCAAGGCGGCACGGGAGGCCCGGGTGCTAGGCGGCGGATCCGCGCAGGTACTCCCGGAAAGCGTCGTCTCACCCCTCGACGGTCTGCGGGCCGCCCTCCCGACGGGTGTCGCACTGACCTTCGCCGTCGGCGCCGACCCCAGCGAAGAACTCGGCGTCGCCGACCAGGGCTTCGACCTGCGGGCCGTCGTGCGCGACGCCGAGGGTGACGTACTCGGCACCGGCTCGCTGCACAACGGCAAGGTGTGGTGGTCCGGCATCGACCTGCCCGAGGGCGTGTCGTACGAGACGGTCCACAGCATCGAGGCGGTCGGCACCTTCACACCGGGTGAGAGCGGCTCCCATGCCTTCGGCACCAGTGGGTTCGGCGGCTTCACCCTGGTCGTCAACGGCGAGGTGCTCTTCGACGGGGTGCAGGTCTGCGACGCGGAGGATCCCCTCGAAGCGTTCTTCGGCTCCCCTACGAGGCACGGCACCGTCGAGCTGACAGCAGGACAGCCGGTCGCGGTGAGCCTCACGTACACCGTGCCGGACAACGAGGACGCCGTGATCCAGATCATCGACTTCTCGCTGGTGCACGGCGAGCCGCAGCGTGACGCCGACGAACTGATCGAGGAAGCCGTCGCCGTCGCCGCCGCGTCCGAAGTCGCCGTCGTGGTGGTCGCGACGACCGAGCGCGTCGAGAGCGAGGGCTTCGACCGCACCTCCCTCCGGCTCCCCGGCCGCCAGGACGAACTCGTCGCCCGGGTCGCCGCCGCCAACCCCCGCACCATCGTCGTCGTCAACTCCGGCTCGCCGGTCGAACTCCCCTGGCGCGACGATGTCGCCGCGATCCTCCTCAGCTGGTTCCCCGGCCAGGAGGCCGGCGCCGCCCTCGCCGACGTCCTGCTCGGCGCCGAGGAACCCGGCGGCCGGCTCCCCACCACCTGGCCCGTCCGTCTCGTCGACGCCCCCGTCACCCAGGTGGTCCCCGCCGAGGACGGCACCCTCCCCTACACCGAGGGCCTCTTCATCGGCTACCGCGCCTGGCAGCGTCCCGGCGCCCCGGCCCCCGCCTACTGGTTCGGCCATGGCCTCGGCTACACCCAGTGGTCGTACGAGGCGGTGTCCGTCGACGGCCGCACAGCGACCGTCCGAGTCCGCAACACCGGCTCCCGGCCCGGCCGTGAGGTCGTCCAGCTCTACCTCGCCCCGGTCGCCGACAGCGTGGAGCGCCCTGCCCGCTGGCTCGCGGGCTTCGCCTCGGTACAAGCATCCCCCGGTGAGGCGGCCGAGGTCGCCGTCGACCTTCCGGCCCGCGCCTTCCAGATCTGGGACGAGGACGCGTCCGCCTGGACCACCGTCCCGGGCACCTATGCCGTCGAGGCCGGGCGCAGCGTCACCGACTGTCCGGTGAGCACCAAGATCACCGTCGCTGTTGATGAGGAGTGAGCAGTTGTCGGACACCGTTTCCGTAACCGCCGAGCAAGGGGAGCTGGCCGGGCGGGCGCTGGACGACGGCGGATCGGTGTTCGCGGGAATCCCGTTCGCCGAGCCGCCGGTCGGGCCGCTGCGGCTGCGTCCGCCGCGCCCGCGCCGGCCGTGGCAGGGCGTGCGAGACGCCACGGCCTTCGGCGTGTCACCCGCGCAGAACCCCGATCCATGGTCGCCCCCGGACGCCGTCCAGGACGAGGACTGCCTGCAGTTGAACGTCTGGACGCCGGACGTCCACGGCCGCAGGCCGGTGATGGTGTGGATCTACGGCGGTGCCTTCGAGTCCGGAAGCGCGGTGCCACCGGGTACCGACGGGCAATGGCTGATGCGGGACGGCGACGTCGTCGTGGTCAGCTTCAACTACCGGGTCGGCGCCCTGGGCTTCCTGGACCTGACCGGCATCGGCGGCGAGAGCTGGTCCGGCTCGGTCAACCTGGGGCTTCAGGACCAGGTCGCCGCGCTGCACTGGGTGCGCCGGAACATCGGGCGGTTCGGCGGCGACCCGGACAACATCTCCGTCTTCGGGGGCTCGGCGGGGGCGAGCTCCGTCGGCTGCCTGCTGGCCATGCCCTTCGCCCGAGGCCTGTTCCGGCGCGCGATGCTGATGAGCCCGCCCGTCGCACGGATCTACGCTCCGGCCACGGCACGCCGACTGGCCGCCGATCTGCTCGACACCGTCGGCGTCCGCCGCCCCGAGCAGCTCCTCGACATGCCGGTCGAGCACATCCTCGCCGCCCAGGCGAAGATCGTCCCCGTCGACATGGGGGCGCGAGCCCTGCCCGGCGGACGTTCCTGGGGACCGGTCCTGGACGGCGTCGTTCTGCCACGCACGCCCGTACAGGCCGCCGAAGCCGGCGACACCGCCGGCGTACCGCTGCTCATCGGCGCGAACCGCGACGAGATGCTGGCGGCCGAGGCGTTCGGGCAGCCCGGCACCACACCGCCCACCACCGGCGCGCTGCATGACGAGATCGCCGGCGCGGTGGGCGACGCCGCGGCCCGAGGCCTGCTGAACGCCTACCGGGCCGCCGAGCCCGACGCCACCACCGCGCGGCTGCGCCTGCGCTTCCTCGGCGACCACCTCTACCGCGTCCCGGCCGCCCGTATGGCCGAGGCCCACGTCCGCGCCGGCGGCACCGCGCACCGCTACCTCTTCGCCGCCGACCTGCCGGACCTCGGACCGTCACACGGCATGGAGACGGCCCTTGTGTTCGGCAACCACGACAGCGACGACAACCCGCTGGCTCCGCTGTACCGGCAGTGGCCCGACTCGGCGGCACTCGGCCGACGGATGATGACCGCCTGGAGCGCCTTCGCCCGCACCGGTGCCCCGGGGTGGGCCCCGCACAGGCCGGGCACCGCCGACGTCCAGGTGTTCGGCGCCCCCGGCCCCGTCACCGAGCCGCCCGCCGCCACGGCCGCGTCCTGGCAGCTCGCGCCGCACCCGCCGACCGTCCCCGGACGGCGCACACCCGGTGCTGCGCAAGGTACGGATCGCTGAGGCACTACGTCACCTGGGTTCGATCCCGTCGACCGTGGCGTCGGAGACGATGGCGTCCGCGGTCAGTCGTCGTGCGGCGGCGGGGACCGGGGCGGTCAGGCAGCAGACCTCTTCGAGGATCTCGCCCAGGTCGAGGGAGAAGCCGTCCGTGCGCACGCTCTCGATCTGATGGCGCAGAGCGCCGAAGTCGGTCGTCGTTGTCGTCGCCGATGCCGCCGTCCTCGTCAAGAACGGCCCGGAGGGCTGCGGGCAATGGACTCGTCAGTTGCCCCCAGCCGCGTCGTCGGGCTTCGGGGCCAGTGCCACAGCCCCGTGTCGGAACGACGCCCCCACATGACTCTCGGGAAGGGTCACCCGGCCCGCGCCGAACAGGTGCTCGCGGAGGGTGGAGCCCTCGTACGCCGTCTTCGCGAGACCTCGTTCCCGCAGGACGGGCATGATGCGGTCGACGAAGTCGTCGTAGGTGCCGGGTGTGGTGAAGGGCTCGACGAGGAAGCCGTCGACGCCCGTGCGGTCCACGAACTCCTCGACCTCGTCGGCTATCTGCTCGGGAGTGCCGACGAACCCCAGCCCGGTCGTCCCGTGGACCCTCAGATGTTCCAGCATCTCGCCGATCGTCTGCGGCTGCCGCTCCGCGCCCTTGCCGCTCGCGTACTTCTCGACCAGCGACTTGGAACTGTCCTCCGTCGTCTGCCGACTGCCGGGGATGGGCTTGTCCATGTCTGCGTCGGACAGTTCCATGCCCGTGTGGTACGACCACTCCAGCTTGGCCGACTCCAGCGTCGAGTAGCCGGCCATCTCCGCACGCCGTCGTACGGCTTCCTCCGCGCTGTCACCGGTGATGAACAGCGCGCCGCAGACGAACTTGATCGCATCGGCGTCGCGCCCGAACTCCTCCTGCGCCAGGGTACGGATGGCCGCGATGTCGGCGATCGCCTTCTCCGGGTGGCTTCCCGGGATGAAGACGGCTTCGGCGTACTTGGCCGCGAACCGGCGGCCGGCGCTCGACGTGCCCGCCTGGAAGAGCAGCGGTGTGCGCTGCGGGGACGGCGGCACGGGGAGCGCGCCCTCGCACCTGAAGTAGGGGCCTTCGTGCTTGATCTCGTGCACCTTGGCGGGATCGGCGTAGATCCGGTCGGCCTTGTCGTAGACGACGGCGTCGTCCTCCCAGGAGCCCTCCCACAGCTTGAGGGCCAGCTCCAGGAAGTCCTCCGCGATCGCATAGCGTTCGGCATGCGGCCGTATGGCGGTTCCGAACAGGCGCGTGGTGGACTCCTGGTTGGCGCCCGTCACGATGTTCCATCCGATGCGCCCCCCGCTCAGCGAGTCGAGCGTCGAGAGCCGGCGGGCGATGTGGGCGGGTGGCTCCGTCATGGTGGACATCGTCGCCACCAGTCCGAGCCGGGAGGTCGCGGCCGCGATGGCGGACAGGGCGACGAGCGGATCGCCCATCGGGAAGGCGACCGCGTCCTCGACCGCACGCGCCGCCATCGTGCCGTTCTTCAGCGGATAGGCGAACTGGTCGGCCAGGAACAGGAAGTCGATGCCTCCCTCCTCCAGTTTGCGGCCCATGTTCGTCCAGTAGTCCAGCGTGAGGAACTCCCCCGACGTGTTGTCCGGGTGCGCCCAGATGCCGGTGACCAGGCCCGCCATGCTCAGGCCCTGGATGACTCCGAAAGTGAGTGGCTTTCGCTCGGTACTCATGTCTGCTGCCTCCAACTACCGTTCAACTGCGGGCTTTTTACAGGGAAGATTCGTCGGCGCTGCCGAGGAATCGGCCGTCGCGAGGAACGCCGGTCACCTCGCCCGTGATCGTGAGCGTGGTGCGCGCGCGAATGTCGGAGGAACTCGCGCCGATCATGAGGTCGACCTCTCCGGGTTCGACGACGAGCAGACCGCGCGGGTCGATGAGCGCGAGCGCGTCGACCGGGGCGGTCAGGCGGACGCGCTTGGTGGCGCCGGCCGGGATGTGTGCCCGGGTGAACGCCAGGAGCTGCCGCACCGGGCGAACGGTGGAGGCGACCACATCGCGGGCATAGAGCTGGACCACCTCGTCGGCGTCCCGGTCACCGCTGTTGGTGATGTCCACGCTCACCTCGATGTCACCGCCGGCCGTGACCTCGCGGGCGGCGGGCCGGGCGTCACCGTAGGTGAAGTGCGTGTAGGTGAGCCCGTGTCCGAAGGGGAACAGGGGGCGGGCCGGGCCGTCGACGTAGGCGACCTCGGCGCCGGCGGCCGTTTCGTATCCGCTGCCCGCGCGGCTCCCGTGGAAGACCGGGAGCTGGCCGATCGAGGCGGGGAAGGAGACGGGCAGCCGCCCGGCCGGTGCGGTGCGGCCGAGGAGGGCGTCCGCCAGGGCCGGGCCGGCGGCGGGGCCGAGCAACGGCGCCCACAGGACGGCGTTCGCGTTGCCGGTCACCCGGTCCAGCAGGAGCGGGCGTCCGCTGATCACGATGACCACGGTCGGGGTACCCGTCGCGGCGACCGCCTCGACCAGGGCTTCCTGGTCGCCGGGCAGGCGCAGATCCTGCCGGTCGACCTGCTCGCCGGCCGTCACGTCGCCGACCCAGCCGGTGCGCTCGCCGACGACCACGACGGCGATGTCCGAACCGGCGGCGGCTTCGGCGGCGCGGGCCAGGTCGTCGGGGGTGGTGGCCTCCGGGCCGCCGAAGGGGGCGCGGACCAGCGGGGCCGGATCCTCCAGCAGCGCTTCCAGGGCGTCGCTCACGCTCACCGCGTGCGGCTCGACCTCACGCGCCAGCTCCTCGAAGCGGTGCGGGAAGCCGGGCGTGGGGATGAGCCGCATCGCGTGCACGTTGTCCAGGCCGCCGCCCTCGAAGGACACCTCGAACCCGGAAACGGTCGACTCGTGCGCGGCGACTCCGCTGTAGGCCCCGTAGTGCACACGGACCTGTGCGGCGAGTTCCCCGATCACGGCCACCCGCCCGGGCGCCGGACGCAGCGGCAGGACTCCGTCGTTCCGCAGCAGTACGACGGCCTGTGCAGCCATGGCGCGGCTCAGGTCCAGCTCCACCTCGGCCTTCGGAGTGGTGAGGGGAGGGACGGCCGCCACGGGGGTGCCCTGAGTCAGGAGGTGGTCGAGCAGGCCGAGGCGCTCCTTGAGTTCGAGGACGCGCCGGGCCGAACGGTCGACGACCGACTCGTCCAGGGTGCCCTCGCGCACCAGTTCCGCCAGGTCCGCGAACGCCCGGAACTCGGGGAACTCCACGTCGATGCCCGCGCCGAGGGCGATCCGGCCCGCCTCCTTCAGGTTGGGGGCCAGGTGGAACAGCGCCACCAGATGGTCCAGGGAGGCGTAGTCGCTGACGACGACGCCGGTGAAGCCGAGTTCGTCGCGCAGCAGCGTGCCGAGCTTCTCGGGGTCGGCGGCGACGGGAAGGCCGTCGATCTCCGCGTACGAGTTCATGACGGTGGCGAGCCCCGCCTCGCGGACGGCCGCCTCGAAGGGCCGGGCGTACTGCTCCCTGAGGGTGCGGGGTCCTAGGTTCACGCCGCCGCAGTTCAAGCCCCCTTGCGAGGCCGCGTAACCGATGAAGTGCTTGCCGCAGGCTGCCACGCCCTGGCGCAGGTCCTCGCTCTGGAGGCCGCGGACGAAGGCGACGCCGAAGGCGGCCGACAGGTCCGGGTCCTCGCCGTAGGTCTCGTGGACGCGGCCCCAGCGCGGGTCGCGGCTGATGTCCAGGACCGGGGACAGGGCGAAGCGGGCGCCCATCGCGCGCATCCGTTCCCGGGTGTGCGTCGCCATGCGTGCGGTGAGGGCGGGGTTCCAGGTGGCGGCCTGTCCGATTCCGGTGGGGTAGGTCGGCGCGCCGGGGTGAACGAGGCCGTTGAGCGCCTCCAGGTGGATCAGTGCGGGGATCGGGAAGCGTCCGCAGGCCATCGCGGCGTCCTGCACCGACTTGAAAAAGGAGGGCAGCGCGTCCAGGTCGGGACAGAAGCTGCCCAGCATGGCGAGGTGCCCGACTCCATGGGGCGCGATCTCCTGGAACCCCTTGACCAGAGATACGTCAGGATCGGCAGGGGGTGCTGCGAACAGGGGCGCCAGCTGCGGGAAGCCGGGCCCGCTGAGCTGGGCGACCTTCTCCTCCAACGTCAGCCGGCTGAGCAGATCCTCGACGGACCGGGGCATGGGAAGCTCCTCAACGGTTGTCGGACGAGCGGCGTATCTCCCGATGCGGGACTTGGCGCTTTCGTTCGCAAGTCCAGCGCTACGACATAAAACACCACCCAGGCCGGCGTGGCGAGAGCCGTGCGTTTCCAGCTTGTAAGGGATGGGGCGCGAGTACGTGACAGGGTACGCCTGTACGTGCAATCGTACCGATATGCGAATGCCACCGTACTTACCCTCCCGATGACCGGGACAGGACCAGGACGGGACCGGGACTAGTCCAAGGCCTCCGACTTGGCGTCGCCCTCCTCCGAGGACGCGTCGGGAGTGCTACGGAGCCGCTGCTGGAGTTGGCGACGCAGGAGACGGATCCGGTACACCCGGCAACTGATGAGATCGGAGTGCGCGGAAATGTCGCCGACGAGCTGACCGAGTTCCGCCGCGTCGCGGGCGGCGACGTCGAGCGCGAGCGCCGAGGTCCCGCACATGCGCGAGACCGAGACGACACCGGGGCGCCGGACGAGGCGTTCGACCGTGGTCATGACGGTCTTGGGGTTGACGGTCAGGTCGAGCACAGCCCGGGCCAGATCGTGTTCTGCCGTCTGGACCGTCGTCCATATCCGGATGGTGCCCGAGTCGATGAGGTCGAGGACTCGTCGCCTCGCCTGGGAGAGCGACAGGCCGGCCGAGCGGGCGAGTGCCGTGTAGGTGGCGCGCCCGTCGACCTGGAGGGAGCGGATGAGCTGGCGGTCCTGGGCGTCAAGTCGCGTTTCGTCCAGCGCGGGCCACAGCCCCGCTTCGCCGCCCGTCTCGACGGGCGTTCCCGCGCCCATGTAGACCCCCAGAACCGGGTCCGTCGTGACCATGGACACGAAGGGCAGTTGGGCGATCTCGTCGGTCAGCCGGGCGGCATGACTCAGCGACGTCACGTCGAACGTGGCGATCACCTCGGGTTCCCCGATGATCTCCGCCAGCCAGTAGGAGTGCCCGAGGATGGAGTCCGCGATCTGCGAAGCCCAGCCCGACGACAGCCGGACACGGATGTACAGCGTGATCTCACTGGGCTCCACGGAGGGGTGCAGGACAGCGATGACACTGACCCGGCCCGACTCCAGCAGACTGTTCACCCGGGCCCGGGTAGTGGTTTCCGGGAGTCCGACCAGCTTCGAGATCGACCGGACGGTCGCCCGTCCGTCGCTTCTCAGCGCGGCGACGATCAGGCCGTCAACGGCGTCGAGCACATCAGCCTCCCCTTGGTGACATCCCGGGGAGTTTAGACGGTGCCGTCGCTTCGTCCCCGGATGAGTCGAACCGCCGCATCTGTATACGGACCCGCAAGAACCCTCTTCCCCAGGCTCGCGGTTTCTGTCATAGTACAGCCACTTCGGCAGGTTTCGCCGATGCGAGCGGAGGTGAGAGTGGCCATGAACGGACCGGGCGAGCGGCATTCGTTCGAGGTCACAGGCATGGACGTCCGAGAGCTCTCCCGAACGCTGCCGAAGGTCGACGTGCACTGTCACCTCATCGGCTCGATGCCTCGCGACACCGCTGTCGAGTTGGCGAGACGCAACAAGGTGAGCGCCAGCCGTTCGGCGATCGAGGCGGCGTACGACCTGCGGCGGCACAGCGGGGAGGCGCGGGAGCATGCCTTCTTCGACGCGTTCGAACTGCTGGGGTCTCTCGTGCGGACGCCCCGTGATCTCAGTGACGCCGTCTACGGGCTCGTGGCTCATGACGTGCGTGCCAGTAACCTCCGCTACCTCGAACTCTTCGTCAACCCGACCGCGCTCGCCCGTACCGGCATGTCGTTCACCCGGATCCAGGACGGGCTGATCGACGGCGCGAGAGCGGCCGAGGAGGACTTCGGTGTCCGGACCGGCTTCATCGCGTGCGTCCTGCGCGACGAGCCCGTCTCGTACGCCGAGGAGATGCTCGACCAGCTGATCGCGCACCGGCGCGAGGAATTCATCGGTATCGGTCTTGACGGACCGGAATTCCTCGACGAACATCGCCCCATCCACTTCGCCGACGTCTATCGTCGGGCACGCAGGCACGGATTCAAGCGCACCGCGCATTACGTGCGGTACGGCGCCGCCGAATACTCGGTGTACACCGATCTCCTGGACTGTGACCGAATAGACCACGGCTACCCCGTCATCGAGGACGAGCCGGTCCTGCGCCGCGCCGCGGAATCGGGTGTCCCGTTCACCGTCTGTCCGACGATCACGCAGCTCGTCGCAGGAGACGCCCTCCCCGAATACAGTCGGCCCGAGACTCATCCGATCGGCACGATGCTGCGAGGCGGCGTCTGGATCGTTCCCGGGACCGACGACAAATCGATGGTCCACACCGACATCGGAACCGAATACGGCACCATCGCCGACTGGTACGGACTGAGCGCCGAAGACGTCGTTCAAGCATCGCTCGACGGCATCTCGGCGACCTGGCTCGACAAGAGCGACAAGGCATCGCTCCGGCGCGATTTCGAGAACGAGATCAACCGGCTGACGGCCCGAGCGACAGAGGTCGCACCGGCAGCCGCGGCCCAGCAGAATCCCTCATGAAACAGGTGCCCCCCAGCACGTCTAAAAAGGAAGTGCTCGCTATGGCCAGAGACATACGAGAAGGCGCACCGGTTTCGCGTCGCTCCATCATTCGCCTCGGATCCGCCCTCGCCGTCGGCACGCTCGTGCTGACTGCGTGTACGGACAGCGGCTCCGGAACGGACACCGGATCCGCGGCCGGTGCCGGCACCAAGCTGACCACCGTCACGTTTGCGCTCGACTTCATGCCGAACCCCACGCACAACGGCCTCGCGTACGCCATGCAGAAGGGTCTGTTCGCGAAGGAGGGGATCAAGCTCAACATCCTCCCCGTCGGCAGCACGGCTTCCGACGCCCTCATCTCGGCGGGACAGGCGGACGCCGGCTTCACCAGCAACTACGCGACCGCCCTGACCAGCGTCTCCGCCGGGGCGCCGCTCAAGGCGATCTTCTCGGCGATGCCGCACGACCCGTCCGCCATCACGGTCCTCAACTCGTCCGGCATCACCTCGCCCGCCCAGCTGGCGGGCAAGACCTACGGCGGGTACGGCAGCAAGCTCGAACTCGCGCTGATCAACTCGATGATCGCGAAGGCCGGGGGGCACGGCAAGGTCAAGCAGGTGGTGCTTCAGGTCGGTTCCACCGAGGCGCTGAAGACCAAGAAGGTCGATGTGGCGGTCACCTGGCCCGACCAGGAGTACGACTTCGCCCAGAGCGGCATGAAGTACACAAGGTTCCTGCCGGCCGACTACGGTCTCCCGGAGGCATCCGGTCTCCTCATGCTGGGCGGCAACAGCTTCCTCCAGAAAAGCCCTGACGTCGCCCGCGGTCTGGTGAAAGCCATGGCTGAGGGGTACAAGGCCGCGATCGCCGATCCGAAGGCCGCGAACGAGGCGCTCATCGCCCAGTTCCCGAACGCCAATATCAGCGCGAAGCTCGCCACCTACGTCTCATCCCGCGAAGCCAAGGGCATGGTCAACCCCTACGGTCCGATCGGCACCCAGTCGGTCCAGATCTGGCAGACCTACGCCGACTGGATGATCAAGCAGGGAATCCTGACGGGGGCCGACGGCAAGCCTCTCAAGAGTATCGACGTGAAGTCCTTGGTCACGAACTCCTACCTGCCCAAGTAAAAGCCCGGGCGCCCTGTCCGCTGACGCTCGGCGCGTATCTTCGCAAAGGACGAACTCGATGTTTCGCCAGTCTTTCAATCGCGGTTGGACCACAGGTCCCGCCGAGACGAGTTTCGCCAGCGCCGTAGGTGGCGAAGACGATCAGGAAGTCACCCTCCCGCACGACTCCGTGCGGGACCTGACGCGCAGTGCGACAGTTTCCGAGGGCGCCCACACGGGTTATTTCCCGGGCGGCTACTTCCAGTACTCCAAGAGCTTCGACGTGCCCGAAGCCTTCCGTGAGAAAAGCGTCTTCCTCGAATTCGAAGGCGTCTACCGGGACGCGGTCGTGTACATCAACGAGGAGTTCGTCGCCCAACGGCCGAACGGATACAGCCGGTTCAACGTCAAGTGCGACCCGTATCTGCGCTACGGGCAGCCGAACTCGATTCGGGTGGAGGCCCGTGCCCACCTCGATTCGCGGTGGTATTCGGGTGCCGGAATCCACCGTGACACGTATCTGGTCGTCGGCGACCCGGTGCACATCGTCCTGGACGGCGTCCGCGTCACCACCCCGCAGGTCGACGACGAACTGGCCGTGGTCGTCGTCGCTGTGACGGTGGTGAACGAGGAGCGCTTCACCAGGACGATGCGGGTGTCCACGGCCATCACCGCGGCCGACGGGACCACGGTCGCCGAAGGCACCGCGCCTGTCACGCTGCTGCCGGGCACGAGCGCGACGGCGCGGCTGCGCCTGCACGTCCCGCGGCCGGCCCTGTGGGACGTCGACTCGCCGAACCTCTACGTGGCCCGCACCACCTTGAGCGACGGCGAGGGCGGTGGCGAGGCCGTGGACGAGGAGCACACCACCTTCGGCATCCGCACCCTCCGACTCGACCCGGCGCGGGGGCTGCGGATCAACGGCCGGACTGTGAAACTGCGCGGCGCGTGCATCCACCACGACACCGGTCTGCTGGGCGCGGCCGCCATCGCGCGCGCGGAAGAGCGCCGTATCGAGATCCTCAAGGCGGCGGGCTTCAACGCGGTGCGCAGCGCGCACAATCCGCTCAGCGTCGCGGCGCTCGACGCCTGCGATCGGCTGGGCATGCTCGTCCTGGACGAGGCGTTCGACGCCTGGACCAAGCCGAAGCGGCCCTTCGACTACTCGCTGGCGTTTCCCGAGTGGTGGGAGCGGGATGTGGAGGCGATGGTCACGAAGGACTTCAACCATCCGAGCGTGATCATGTACTCCATCGGCAACGAGATCTTCGAGGCGGGCAGCCCGGTCGGCTCGACCTGGGGACGCCGACTCGCCGAGAAAGTACGGGAGTTGGACGACACGCGGTACGTCACCAACGCCGTGAACGGCCTGGTCGCCGTACCGGACGAGCTGCCCTCCCTGGTCGTCGGTTCGACCGAGGGACCCAGCGACATCAACTCCCTGATCACCGCACTGGGCGAGAAGATCAACGAGTTCAGCGCGTCGCAACTGGTCAGCGAGCGGACCGAGGAGTCCCACGCCGTACTCGACGTGTCCGGGATCAACTACGGCGACGCCCGGTACGTACCCGACGCCATCAGTTTCCCGAACCGGCTGATCGTCGGCACCGAGACCTTCCCGGGCCACATCGACGAGCTGTGGCGGCTGGTGAGCGAGAACAGCCATGTGCTGGGCGACTTCACCTGGACCGGCTGGGACTACCTCGGGGAGTCGGGAGTCGGGCGCACCGACTACCTGGACGACGGCCCCAAGGAGGACATGCTCGGCGGCATTCACGACGTGTTCCCGGCGCTGACCGCCGGCTGCGGCGACATCGACATCACCGGTCACCGGCGTCCCATGTCGTACTACCGGGAAACCGTGTTCGGGCTGCGCAAGCAGCCGTACATCGCCGTGCACCGGCCGCAGTTCCACGGCCGGGCGATGTTCCAGACCCCCTGGTCCTGGGCAGACGCGGTCTCCAGTTGGAGCTGGGACGTCGAGGCGGGGTCGCCGGTCACCATCGACGTCTACAGCTCCGCCGACGAAGTGGAACTGCTTCTCGACGGCGCGCCGTCGGAGCGGCTGAAGGTCGGCGGGCACAAACCCTGCATCGCACGCTTCGAGTCGGCCTACCGGCCCGGTGAGCTGACGGCGGTCGCCTATCGGGCGGGTGTCGAGACGGGACGCAGCGTCCTGCGCAGTGCCGGCGACAGCCTGCGACTGGCCGTCGCGGCAGACCGGTCCGACATCCGCGCGGACGACAAGGACCTCGCCTACGTCTCCATCGAACTGCACGACGCCGAAGGCAACTTGGCCAGTCACCGGGACCGTCGGGTCCACGTGGAAGTGACCGGGCCGGCTGTCCTGGCGGGCCTGGGCACCGGGCGGACGCACACCGAGGAGCGGTTCGACGCCGACGCCTGCACCACCTTCGACGGCCGTGCCATGGCCGTCGTCCGGCCCACCGGCCCCGGGGCCGTCCAGGTCCGCGTCCGCGCCGAGGGCTGCCCGGAGGCCACCGCCACCGTGCACGCCGTCGACAACTGACACCGCGCAGTCCATCACCAGAACCGAGGAGTCCCATGCCGCTCGATCCCCTTCTGGCCGACAAGGTCGCCCTGGTCGCCGACGTCACCCGGGAGCAAGCCCTCAACGCGGACGAGGCACTCTGGGACAGGTTCACCAAGGTGTTCAGTGACAACCGTCCCTACGACCAGCCCGACGTGGACGTACGCGACGAGACCATCGCCGGGTTCGAGGGGCTGCGTGTGCGGGTGTACACGCCCGCGTCCGGCGTCCGCCCCGGGCGGCAGGCGTTCGTGTGGGCCCACGGCGGCGGTTTCGTCGCCGGCACCCTGGACGACCACGAGGCCGACACCGTCAGCCGGGACCTGTGCGCCCGCGCCGACACGGTCGTCGTGTCGGTCGACTATCCCCACGCCAACGGCTCGACCGTCCGCTACCCCACACTCCACCGCGCCCTCGCCGAGGCGTTCCGGTGGACCCTGCGCAACGCGGCCGAACTCGGCATCGACGCCGACACCGTCGTCCTCGGCGGCGCCTCCGCCGGCGGGAACCTCACCATGGCCGCCACCATGGAACTCCGGGACAACGGCGAACGCGTGCCCGCCCGCCTGCTCCTGGTGTACCCGGCCCTCAGCGCGACGTTCACCACCAGTGAGCCGCACGAGAAGCTGATGGCGGACATCCCCCCGCTCTTCCGCTTCGAGCAGGAAGCCATCGGCAGCATCTTCCACACCTACGCCGCCGGCGAGACCGACACCCCGTACCTGTCGTTCGAGAACATGCCGTCCCTGGGCGAACTCCCGCCGATGCTCGTGGTCCTCAGCGAGTACGACGATCTGCGCCCCCCGGCCGAAGCCGTCCTGGCCCGGGCCGAAGAGGACGGACTGCGCGTCGAACGGTACTTCGCGGCCGGCGTCATCCACGGACACCTCAGCATGCTGCCGCTTCTGCCGGAGACCCGCGCCACGCTCGACCGTATGGCCGCCTACCTGCGGCTCTGAACGACCCAAAGAGAGAGACACATGAGCCCACTGATCTTCGCATCGTTCCAGGCGCTGAGCCCCAACGGAGTGATCGGCTCCAGTTGGCGGGACCCCTCGAACACTCAGACCGACTATCTGATGATCGAGCACTGGACCGAACTCGCCAAGAAGCTGGAGTCGGGAGGGTTCGACTTCCTCTTCTTCGCCGACACCTACGGCTACCCCACCCTCGACGGCGACCTCATCCCCTTCGCCGTCGAAGCCGGGTACAACATCCCCATGGCGGACCCGATCACCATCGTGACGGCGATCGCCGCGGCCACCTCCAAGCTGGGCGTCGTGCTGACCAACAGCACGACGCACGAGAAGCCCGCCGCTCTCGCCCGCCGCTTCGCGACCCTCGACCACTTCACCAAGGGACGCATCGGCTGGAACATCGTCAGCGGCGGTGGCCAGTCGTCGTCGACCGCGCTCTTCGGCGAACCGATGATCCCGCACGACGAGCGCTACCTGCAGGCCGACGACTACCTGCAGATCTGCCTGCGCCTGTGGGAAGCGTCCTGGGCCGACGACGCGCTTCGCGTGGACCGGGAAGCAGGCGTCTACGCCGAACCCGGCGGCGTCCGGCAGGTCTCCTACGAGGGCACGTACCTGCGGACCAAGGGCATCCTCACCGTTCCCCCGTCCCCGCAGCGCACCCCCCTGCTGCTCCAGGCGGGCACCTCCTCGGCCGGCCGTGACTTCGCCGCCCGCTACGCCGAGTGCGTCTTCGTCGGCGGTGGCGATCCGGCGGTCGTCGAGCGCAACATCACCGCCATCCGGGACCGCGCGGAAGAGATCGGCAGGCCGCGGGACTCGGTCAAGTTCCTCGTCGGTGCCGGCTTCGTCGTGAGCACCACCGAGGCGGACGCCCAGCGCAAGTACGACAGCCTGCTCAGCTTCTCGACCCTGGAGCACGCGGCGGCGACGTTCGCCTGGTCGACCGGCGTCGACCTGCTCAAGTTCGACCTGGACAAGCCGCTCCCGGAGGTGCACAGCGAGAGCGGCCAGACCAACCTCGACCGCTACCGCTCGGCGGACGGCAACGGCCCCACCGTCCGGGAGATCCTGGAGGACTACCGCCGGCACGGCATCAACGGCACCACCTTCATCGGCACCCCGGAGAAGGTCGCCGACGAGGTCGAGGCCTTCGTGGCCGCCACCGGCGCCGACGGATTCCTCGTCCAGCAGCACATCACTCCCGGCACGCACGACGACTTCATCGAACTGCTCAGGCCGGAGCTGCTGAAGCGCGATCTGATGCGGCCCACCCGTGAGGACGTCACGCTGCGGGAGCAGCTTCTCGGCGCGGGGCCGCGCGTGGCAGCGACCCACCCCGGGGCGGAGCTCACGTTCACGACGACACCGTCAGCCGATGACTAGACGACTTGGGGGAACAGCCGTGTCTATTCTTCATGAGCCCTCCGACATGAAGCTGCTGCGGCGGACGTTCGGCGCCTACCCCTCCGGAGTGGCGGCGCTGGCCGCGACCGTCGACGGTGAGCCCACGGTACTCGTCGCGTCGTCCTTCACGGTCGGCGTGAGCCTCGAGCCGCCGATGTGCCTGTTCGCGGTGCAGAACACCTCGACGACCTGGCCGGTCCTGGCCCGCGCCGAACGCCTGGGCGTCTCCGTCCTGGGGATCAGCCACAGCGCACAGGTCCACCAACTGGCCGGCAAGGACAAGGCCGCACGGTTCCGCGGCATCGAGGTCACCGAGCTGGAGTCCGGCGCCCTGCTCATCAACGGGTCGCCCGTCCACCTCGAATGCCGCGTGGTGCACGACTACGCGGCCGGCGACCACCGGGTCATCGTCCTCGGAGTCCTCGCGACGAACACGAACCCCGAGCAACTGCCGCTGGTCTTCCACAACTCTCGGTTCCACACCCCCGTGGCCGTCTGAGCCACACCGGACCAGCCGGCGCACCTCACAATGACGTGGGCCGCGCCTCAACTGCTCTGCGAGCCCTCCTACTTGACCACAGGAAGCTCCACATAGGTCTTGCCGCCGAGATGTACGGTCACGTCTCCGAGCGGGTTGGCGGGGACGATCCGCGGATAGTCCCCGCCGCCGATCGTGATACGCAGCTTCTCTCCCGGCTTGAACTGCCAGTGTGTCTGGCCTAGTTGGATCGTGTACTGCGTCGGCGCGCCGGGAGTGACGGGCTTGGCCTTCTCCAGGCTGTCCCTCAACTGGGCGCGCAGGTAGCCCGTTTCGACCGGCAGGACGCGGCCGTCGGGCAGGACGGTCTCCAACTTGCTGACGAAGTACGTGTCCTTCGTGTCGATCGACGCGTTCAGGTGCAGCGTGACCGGGCCGGCGAGTGTCGTGTTCGATGTGAACGCCGGGAGGGTGAAGGTGGCCCGGTCGGTCACATAACGGCCGTTGGACAGCACATTGTTCTGTTCCGCCGTGGCCTGGTTCTGGCCCGGGTCGTAGGGCAGGGATCCGGTGACGGCGGCTGATGGTCCGTCCATCGGGTTCACCTGGTAGCGGTATCCCGTGGACGCGGGCGCGTTCTCGGCGAGCGTGCCGTCCGATGTCGGATACAGGCGTGAGCCCGCAGTCGCCGCCGAGGGCCACTGGTCGTATCCGTGCCAACTGCCCGCCGCCTTGGCGGAGGTGGACGCGTAGCTGATCACACGGTCCGGGGGCGGTTGTGCCCCGGGGAGCTTGGCCAGCCAGTGGTCGAACCACTGGAGTACGACGGAGAGCGAGATCGAGTTCGTGGGGTCGATGCCCTGCAGGGCCGGGTCCAGTCCCGGGATCTGGAGGAAGCCGCCGTGGATCCACGGTCCGTTCAACAGCCAGGTCTGCTGGGGCCGTTGCTCGAGCGCGTCGAAGCCGCCGTTCTTGAAGATGTCGAAGTAGCCGCCGATGTGCAGCGCCGGGACCTTCACATCGTGCAGTTTGTTGGTGGTGACCGCCTGCTTCCAGTAGCCGTCGTAGAGCGGGTTCTGCTGGAAGCTGCGCAGCGTGCTGGTGTGGTCGGCGGGGCTGAGGATCGGGCCGCCGTTGGCCCACCAGGTGCCGTTGGTCGACGGGACTCCGCCGGGGTACACCCACTCCGAGTAGATGTTCGTCGGGGAGACTATAGGGATGATGGCGCGCAGGTGCGGCGGCTGGAGTGCGGCGGCGCGGTAGGACGAGATGGAGCCGTAGCTCTGCCCCATCTGGCCTACGTCGCCAGTCGAGTTGGGCTGTCGTGCCAGCCACTCGATCAGGTCGTGGTTGTCGGTGGCCTCCTTGGGCTGGAACCACGAGGGGAAGGTGCCCGTCGAGCTGCCCGAGCCTCGGACGTTGCAGGTCAGAACGTTGTAGCCGCGCTGGGCCAAATAGCTGTTCGCCGGATTCCGGCGGTACATCCGGTACGGCGTGAAGTCGACGAGCAGGCTCGGGTGCTTGCCGCTGTCGACCTTGCCGTCGTGGCCCGGCTTGTAGAGGTAGCAGTCGAGGCGGGTGCCGTCCCGCATGGGCACGCGCACCTCGGTGTCGATGCTGTCGTACTGGGCGGGCCGGTCGTAGCCGAGCCAGTCGTGGATCGCCTTCGGGGCGGGCGAGTTCAGCAACCCGGGGGTCGGATACGAGTCCGCCGCGGAACCGCCGGTGGAGCTCGCCGGGGCCGAGGCGAATCCGGCCAGGGTCAGCGCGGTGGCCACGACCGCGGCCATCGCTCCGGTGCTCCATGAGCGGGGAAGACGTGCCACAGCGCCACTCCCTTGTGATCAAGCTGTGCGGGTACGTAATCGCGTACGTTAGTACCGTGATATGAACCGGTCAACGGTCGCGCACCCTACTGAAGCCATGCGGCGCCGTCTGTCAACACCCGCTGACGTACTACCGCTCCGCGTCGGCCGCGTGTCCGTCGTCCGGCGGGAGGATGAGGTCGAAGAAGCGGTTGAGGGGCTCGATGATGTCGAGGTCCTGGTTCAGGAGCCACTCCATCTGCAGACCGTGCAGTACGGCCTGGAGGAGAGCGGCCGCGCTGTCCGGGTCCAGCCCGTCCCGCAGCTCCCCCTGTGCCGCGCGCTCCCGCATGGCCTGGGTCGTATAGACACGTACTCGTTCGTGGCGGTCGACGAAGTACGCGTGGGCCGGATGGTCCGGACGCGAGGCGGCGGCGGCCAGTTCCGCCCACAGACGCATCAACTCGGGCGTCTTCTGGTGCCCGCGCAGAATCTCCGCGAGGTACCGCACAGGCGAGTCCGGACCACCGCTGCCACCGCCGTCGTCGCCTCCGGCGAAGGCGAGTTCCCATTCCTCGTCGTCGCGCTTCGCGAGAACCGCGGTCAGCAGTTCGTCCTTGTTCTCGAAGTGGTGGAGCACGGCGGCGTGGCTGATGCCGGCCCGCTTCGCGATGTCCCGAAGTGAAGCCCCCCCGTGACCGTGCTCGGCGAAGCTGTCCCGTGCCGCGCGGATGATGTCCGCCCGCCGGGCCGCCGTCTTCGCGTACGGCCCGCGCACCTTTGCCCGGTCCACGTCACGTCCCCTCGCTGGTGGCCGCGCCTGTCGACGGCGGCCGGAGTCGGGTCCCCATCGGAGCTGCCTCTGGCACCGTAGCGCCCCTCCCCCAAAACATCCAGATGGTCAAGATTCAAATGAGCCGTACCGGGTCCGAACCCCGGCCGAAATATAACGCTCTGATCACGAACAGCGCACGCCCTCTTCCCGACCGCTCTCACCGACGCCTACGTTCCACGAGCGAATTCCAACCGCCTGGTAAGCGTTGCCGAGTTAACACGTTCGAGACGCAGAGCGCCGGTTCAGATGTTCACGCACCGCGCCTGCGTCCGGCGTCGAGGAACCGACCGCGAGCCGGTCGGCAGGAGCCCCGGGGTGGTGTCAGCCGCATGCCACGCACCGGCCCCGGACCGCACGGGACAAAGGAAATCCACATGACGCGCATTCGATCCAACGACCCGCGACCGCGGTTTCGAGCAGTGCCCTCGACCGCGATCACGGCGGCGGCGCTGCTGGCGTTGACAGCGTGCGGCGGGGGGACGGAGAGCTCGTCGTCGCCCAGCGCCAAGACACTCGCCCTCGCCATCCAGTCCACTCCGAACTCCTTCGATCCGGCGCAGATCAACGACGGACAGGCGGCCTATGTCTGGAGCGCCCTCTACGACACGCTGCTGTACACCGACAACAAGGGCGAGCTGAAGCCGAACGCGGCCGAGAGCTGGAACTACTCCGCCGACGGGCTGACCCTCACCCTGAAACTGCACCCAGGGATGAAGTTCAGTTCGGGCGCGGCGGTGAACGCGGCTGCGGTGAAGGCGACCCTGGATCGCACCATGGCCACACCCGGATCGACGCAGAGCCTGCTGGCCTCGATCAAGTCGGTGGAGGCCCCCGACGCCGCGACCGTCGTGATCCACCTCGAGCAACGGGACGGCTCACTGCTGAGCAGCCTCTCGATGTCGGCGGGAGCGATCGGCGATCCGGCGACGATGTCCGCGAAGAGCACCGCCCTCAACCCTGTCGGCTCAGGTCCCTACGTCCTCGACAAGTCGTCGGTGACCGGCTCGACGTACGTCCTCAAGCGGCGGGACGACTACTGGAACGTGAAGGCCTACCCGTTCCGGACCGTGACGGTGAAGGTGATCCAGGATCCCACCGCCTCGTCCAACGCGTTGCGGGCCGGACAGATCAACGCCGGTTCGGCCGACCCCCAGAACTCCGCCCAGCTCAAGGCGGCGGGCTACGGCATCTCGCCCCTCAGGGCCACGGCGGTGGCGAACCTGGTCATCGCCGACCGGGCGGGCAGCGTGCTCAAGCCGCTCGGGGACACGCGGGTGCGACAGGCGATCAACATGGCGTTCGACCGGGCGAAGATCGCCAAGCAACTGCTCAAGGGCGCCGCGCAGCCGACGCTCCAGGTCTTCAACCCCGCGAGCGGGGCCTATGACGCCGCGCTCGAGAAGACATACCCGTTCGACCCCGCGGCCGCGAAGAAGCTGCTGTCCGAGGCCGGATATCCGAACGGGTTCTCCGTCACGATGCCGGGCTTCGTCTACACCAAGGCGTTCGAGCCGACCGTCACACAGGCGCTCGACGACATCGGGATCAAGGTGAAGTGGACGCCGGTGCCCGCACAGAACAACTTCTCGGCGATCAGCTCGAAGAAGTACCCGCTGATCCTCTTCCTCGACGGGTTGAGCCCCTCCGCGCGTGAGGCGACCAACAACTTCGCCCCGAGCGGCTATCTGAACCCGTTCGCCTCCACGGACCCCGCGCTCACGAAGCTGCTGGACCAGGCGGAGGGCGAACTCGACCCGGCGAAGTCGGCGGACGCCTACAAGAAGGTCAACGACTTCGTGGTCAAGAACGCGTGGGACGCGCCGATCGCCTACCTCGGCAACAGCTGGGCGACGAAGGGCGTCGAGTACCTCGGCGACGGCTCCAACACCTTCAGCACCATCCGGGCGTTCGGCGTCTCCGGCTAGCCCGCGCGAGTTCCGGGCTCGCGGCGGGCCGCCCCGAGCCCGGTACCCCCTCCCGTCGGTCCTGGTCCGAAGGAGCACCACCACCCATGACCTCCTACGTGTTGCGCCGGCTCGGCACGAGCCTGGTGCTCACCGTCCTCGTATCAATGATCACGTTCCTCCTCCTGAGCACGTCCTTCGACGGCATCGTCAGAAGCATTCTCGGAACCGCCGCCACCCCCGCCACGGTCCAGGCGAAGAAGGCCGAGATGGGCATGGACCGTCCGGTGATCGTCCAGTACTTCAACTGGCTGTTCCACGCTCTCAAGGGCGACTTCGGCGTCTCGTACTTCACGAGTCAACCCGTCGGAACAGCCGTCGCGGACCACCTCACCGTCACCCTGTCCGTCGTGGTCGTCGCCCTGCTCATCACCGCCGCCATCAGCGTCGTCCTCGGAGTCCTGGCGGCGTCGCGCGGCGGCGTCATCGACCGGCTCGCCCAGGTCGCCTCACTCGTCGGCTACATCGTGCCGAACCTGCTGCTCGCGATCGCCCTCGTCGTCATCTTCGCGGTCAAGCTGGACTGGCTGCCGGCCACCGGCTACACGCCCTTCTCCGAGAGTCCGGGCCGCTGGCTGGCCTCGATCACCATCCCGGTGATCGCCCTGACGGTGGGCGGCACCGCGAACCTCTCCGCCCAGATCCGCGGCGCGATGATCGGCGAGTTGCGCAAGGACTACGTCCGCACCCTGCGCACCCGGGGCATCTCCCCCCGGTCGATCGTGCTGCGGCACGCCCTGCGCAACGCCGCCGGGCCGGCCTTCACCGTCCTGTCGCTGGAGTTCATCGCCATGCTCGGCGGCGCCCTCATCATCGAGAACGTCTTCGCGCTGCCGGGAATCGGCAGTTACTCCTTCAACGCGGCCCTCCAGGGAGACGTCCCGATCATCATGGGCCTCTCCCTCTTCGGTGTCCTGTTCGTCGTGGGCATCAACCTGATCGTCGACATCGTCAACGGCTGGCTCAACCCGAAGGCGAGGCAGCAGTGACCGCCAACGACCGTGCGACCATGGCGAGTTCGACCACCCCGCGCCGCACGTCGCCGCTGCGCAAGCTCCTCCGGGACCCGCAGGCCCTCATCACGGCCGGAGTGCTGCTCGTCATCGTGCTGTTGGGCGTGCTGAGCCCGCTGCTCACCTCGCACGGCCCGAACCAGGCCTCGCTGGACGCGATCAACGCCGATCCCGGCAGGGCGGGTTACCTGCTCGGCGGCGACCAGAGCGGCCGCGACATCTTCTCCCGGCTGCTGCACTCCATCAACACCAGCATGATCGCAGGCCTGATCGGCACGAGCGTCTCGCTCACCATCGGCGTCACGGCGGGGCTCGTCGGCGGATACTTCGGCCGCCGGGTACGGACCGTCACCGACTGGGTGTTCAACCTCGTCATGACCTTCCCGGGTCTGCTTCTGCTGATCGTCCTGCTCCCCCTGACCGACGGGGACTACCGGGCCACCATGCTGATCTTCGGCGTGCTGTCGTCCACCGGCATCTTCCGCCTCGTACGCAACCTCGTCGTCGGGGTGAAGAACGAGCTGTTCGTGGACGCCGCGCGCGTGTCGGGCCTGACGAACCTGCGCATCCTCGGCCGGCACGTGCTGTTCGTGATCCGCGGGCCGATCATCATCGCGACCGCGTTCCTGATGGGATCGTCCATCAGCCTGCAGTCGGGGCTTGCGTTCCTCGGTCTCGGGTCGACCACCGTGCCCAGCTTCGGCGCGATGATCTCCGAGGGCTTCGCCAACCTCTATGAGACCCCGATGCAGTTCATCTGGCCCAGCCTCATGCTCGGCGTCATCAACGCGTCGTTCGTCCTGCTGGGCAACTCGCTGCGCGACGCCCTGGACCGGGGCAGGCCGAAGCCGGCCAAGATCACCACGCCCGCCCGGCCCCGGACCGCCAACGGCGCCGACACCACCGTCGGCTCCCCCGCCGCGCATCTGCTGAGGGTGGAAGACCTCGCCATCGCCTACCCCACGCCCTCGGGTGAACTGCGGGAGGTCGTCAGCGGTGTGTCGCTGAGCCTGGACGCGGGGGAAACCCTGGGCCTCGTAGGGGAGTCGGGTTCCGGCAAGACCCAGACCGCGTTCGCGCTCCTGGGCGTACTGCCGGCGGAGGCCGTCGTCACCCGCGGCTCGATCAAGCTCGACGGACGCGAACTCCTCGGCCTGAACGAGGGAGAACTGCGCGGCCTGCGCGGCACGTCGGTGGCGTACGTCCCGCAGGAACCCATGTCGAACCTCGACCCCTCCTTCACCGTGGGCTCGCAACTCATGGAGGGACTGCGTGCCTCACAGCACATGTCCCGGCAGGCCGCGCGAGCCCATGTGCTCGCGCTGCTGGACCGCGTGGGCATCCCCGACCCGAGGCGCACCTTCGACTCCTACCCGCACCAGATCTCCGGCGGCATGGCCCAGCGCGTACTGATCGCCGGCGCCGTCGCGAGCAGTCCGAGACTGCTCATCGCCGACGAGCCGACGACCGCGCTCGACGTGACCGTCCAGGCGGAGATCCTGGATCTCCTGCGGGACATACAGCAGCAGCTGAACATGGCCGTGCTGCTTGTCACTCACAACTTCGGGGTGGTGGCGGACAGTTGCAGCCGCGTGGCGGTCATGCAGCGTGGTGAGGTCGTCGAGATCGGGAAGGCCGGGGAGATCTTCGGAGCGCCACGGCATCCGTACACCCGGATGCTCCTGGGCTCCATCCTCGACGAGAGCGGTCTGCGGACCGATCCCCCGGGTGCACCCGTCCAGGTCGCGACAGGCACGACCGAGGTCCTTGAGGAGAAGGCGTCATGACCACTCCCCTGCTCGACGTGAGCGACCTGCGCGTGGCCTACCCGGGGCGCGGCTTCCGGGCCCGCCCCGTGGAGATCCTGCACGGCGTGTCCCTGACCGCCTGTCACGGCGAGACCCTGGGGATCGTCGGCGAGTCCGGCTCCGGCAAGACGACCATCGGCCGTGCCGTGCTCGGCCTGGTGAGGCCGAGCGGCGGACGGGTCCTGTTCGCGGGCGAGGACATCACGCATACGGCGGGCCGGGCACGGCGTGCTCTGGCGCGCGACATCCAGGTCGTGTTCCAGGACCCCTACACCTCGCTCAACCCGTCCCTGACCATCGGTGACATCCTCAGCGAGCCGCTGGTGGTCCAGGGAGCGACGCCGCGTGACGCGCGGGCGCGGGTGCGTGACCTGCTCGATCAGGTGGGGCTCCCCGAGGACGCCTCGGAGCGGCTGCCGGGCGAGTTCAGCGGCGGACAGCGCCAGCGCGTCGCGATCGCCCGCGCGCTCGCCCCCGAGCCGAAGCTGATCGTGTGCGACGAGCCCGTCTCCGCACTCGACCTGTCCACGCAGGCCCGGGTGCTCGACCTGTTCATCGACATCCAGCGGCGCACCGGGGTCGCGTACCTCTTCGTCTCGCACGACCTCGGGGTCGTACGGCATGTGAGCCACCGGGTGAGCGTGGTCTACCAGGGCGAGATCGTGGAGACCGGTCCCGCCGGCGTCGTCACCTCTACTCCCGAACACCCTTATACACAGCGGCTGTTGCTCGCCGCGCCGGTCGCGGATCCGGTGGAGCAGGAGCGACGGCGGACCGAGCGGCGGCGCCTGGCCGAGGCGGACGCCGAGCGGGTTGCGCGGGCCGATGCGGCCTGATCACGGACGGGGCCACGACGTCCGGACGGCGGCCGGTCCGGCCTCCGTCACGGTCGCGTCGACTCCCTTACGGAACCAGAGGCGTTCGCGGTCGCAGACCCCCGGCCCGATAGATCGCGTCGATCACCCGCATCGTCGCCGTCGCCTCCCGCGCGTCCGTCGGGTTCGGGCCCCCGTCGATCACGGCGTCGCGGAACGCCTCCAGCTGGAAGGAGTAGGTCGTGCGCGGGTCACCCTGTTCGACGACGACGCCCGACTCCGTCGTGAGCGTCAACTCCCCGTACAGGTAGGGGTGGTAGGGCATGCGCACATGCAGGGTGCCCGCCGAACCTCTGACGTGGAGCTCGGCGGCGTGGCCGTCGCCCGGCCCCATGTCGGCGACGACCTCGCCCGACACCCCTCCCGCGAAGGTGAGTTGCGCTGTCGTCGAGGCGTCGACGCCGTCGATGTCACGGATCTGCGCCCCGGTCACCTCGGGTTCGCCGAACAGGTGGCGCAGCAGCCGCACCGGGTAGCAACCGAGGTCCATCAAGGCGCCGCCGCCGAGGTCCGGCTGCCACCGGATGTCGGTGGTGTCGGCATGCGGCACGGTGAACTCCGCCCGGGCCGTGCCGAGTCGGCCGAGCACCCCGGAGTCGATGAGCCGGCTCATCCGCGTCCACATCGGGTGGTATCGCGAGTGGAACGCCTCCATCACGACGAGCCCGCTCGACTCGGCGAGTTCCGTGATCGCCTCGGCCTCCTCGGCGTTCGCCGTGAACGGCTTCTCGCACAGGACGTGCTTGCCGGCCGCGATGGCGCGTCGCGTCCAGTGCCCGTGCAAAGCGGCAGGCGTCGGGACGTACACCGCGTCGACAGCGGGGTCGTCGACGATCTCGTCGTAGGAGCGGAGCGCCCTCGGGATGCCGTGTTCGCGCGCGAACGCGACGGCCCGCCCGTGCTCGCGGGCGGCGATGGCGGTCACCTCGACGCCGTCGAGGTCGGCGGCCGGCTCCAGGAGCGCCGACTGCACGATGCGGGCGACGCCGAGCACGCCGACGGAGACGCTCATCGGGCCAGCCCCGGGGCGACGGAGACCAGGAAGTCGCGGATGACGGACTCCACCTTGACCGACTCCCGGTCGAAGAGCCACTGGACCTGAAGGCCGTTGATAAGGGCGAGCGTCGTCGCCGCGAGGGCCTCCGGGTCCGCCTCCGAGCGCAGTTCGCCGCGTGCCGCGAGCGCTGTGTAGGCCTCGGTGTAGAAGCGGCGGACGCTGCGATAGCGCTGGGCGAAGTACGTGTGGGCGGGGTGCTCGGGAGAGGTCGCCTCGCCGGAGAGGACGCAATGCAGTTCCATGATTCCCGGCTGCAGTTCGCTGCCGACGACAACCGTGAGCATGCCCCGGAGCGCCTCGACGGGATGCTCCGCCGGGTCGATCGCGTCGGCGGACTTCAGGAAGTCGGCGCTGCGTTCGTCGCACAGCTCCAGCACCGCGATGAGCAGGTCCTCCTTGCGCGCGAAGTGGTGGAGCAGCCCGGTGTGGCTGATGCCGGCGCGCTTCGCGATGTCCTTCATCGTGGCGCCGTGGAAGCCGGTCTCGCCGAAGGCGTCCACGCAGGCTTCCAGGATGCGCCGGCGCACCTCGGCCGACTTCGCGTACGGCCCACGGCCGGTGGTGGCACTCATGCACTCTCTCCCCTCGACGGAACACGGACGGAACCGGCGGCCCCATTGTCGGCCATCGCGAAGAGGCCGACCGGAGGCGGCCTGTCGTGAAAATAGTATCGCGATTCGAATTTCGATGTTAGCGTGGAACTCTCGCCGCCGCTCCCCTCCTGCGAGCCGCGGCCTCCCCTCCCGTCTCCAGCAAGGATCTCGACGGTGACCGAACTCATTCCCGGCTTCCTCTGGGGAGCATCGACCGCCCCGCACCAGATCGAGGGCAACAACGTCAACAGCGACTGGTGGGCGCACGAGCCGAACATGCCCGGCATGGCGCGCAGCGGCGACGCGATCGACAGCTACCACCGCTACGCCGAGGACATGCGACTCCTCGCCGACGCGGGCCTCAACTCCTACCGCTTCGGGATCGAGTGGGCCCGCATCGAGCCGGCCGAGGGACATGTCTCCCTGGCCGAACTCGCCCACTATCGGCGGATGATCGACACCGCCGTGGACCTTGGCCTCACCCCGGTCGTCACGCTGCACCACTTCACCAACCCGCGCTGGTTCACCGAGGACGGCGGCTGGCTGGAGGACCGTGCGATCGACCGCTTCCGGTCCTACGTCGAGACGGCCACCCGCATCCTCGACGGCGTCGAGTGGGTCTGCACCATCAACGAACCCAACATGCTCGCCCTGATGGCGATGATGGGCCAGGCACAGCAGGCACCGTCGGAGGACGAGGCCGACAAGTGGATGAGCCCCACCGTCGAGGGTGCCGCGCGTCCGGTACTGCCCTCCCCCGACCCGAAGATCGGGCGCCGGCTGGCCGAGGCGCACCAGGCCGCTCGCGACATCCTCAAGGCGCGCACCGACGCCAAGTCCGGGTGGACGGTGGCCTGTCAGGCGCTGACCCCGACGCCGGGCAACGAGGAGAAGCTCCGTGAAGTGCGGTACGTGCGCGAGGACCTGTACCTCGAAGCGGCTCGCGGCGACGACTTCATCGGGGTGCAGTCGTACTCCAGCCAGGCCGTCGACGAGAACGGCATCGTGCCCCATCCCCTGGGCCCCGACAGCACGTTGACGGGGAACGCGTACCGGCCCGACGCGATCGGTATCGCGGTCCGGCACGCCTGGGAGACGACCGACCATGTCCCGGTCCTCGTCACGGAGAACGGCATCGCCACCGCCGACGACACCCAGCGGATCGCGTACACGGGTGAGGCCCTGCGACACCTGGTCGCGGCCGTCGACGACGGCATCGACGTCCGCGGCTACCTCCACTGGAGCGCCCTCGACAACTACGAATGGGGCCACTGGGAGCCCACGTTCGGACTGATCGCCGTCGACCGCGAAACGTTCGAACGACACCCGAAGCCGAGCCTCGGCTGGCTGGGAGACGTCTCCCGCAGCGGCGGCAAGGCATTGAAGGAGCAGTCCGCATGACGACGACCGAGAACGCGACGGGACCCTGGGACGCCTCCGGGCTGCACTCCGTCGGACGGCTGCCGATGCGTGCGCTGCGCCGCGTCCCCGACATCGAACTCGACGGCGCCTGGGACTTCCAGCTGCTGCCGACGCCCACCTCGCCGCTCGGCCTGGTCTGGAAGAAGGTCCAGGTCCCGAGTCTGTGGACGATGCAGGAGGACCTCGCGGACGGGGACGTGCCGCACTACACGAACGTGCCGATGCCGTTCGACGAGGTGCCCCCGCAGGTGCCCGCGCACAATCCGACGGGTGTCTACCGGCGGGTGATCCAGCTGGCTCCCGTGCCCGGGCGCCGCACGGTCCTCCATGTCGGCGCCGCCTCGGGTCTGTTGCGCGTGGTCGTCAACGACCGTTCGGTGGGCAGCAGTTCGGACTCGCACCTGGCCGCCGAGTTCGACATCACCGAGGCCGTCGTGCCCGGGACGAACCGGATCGACCTGCGGGTCGCCAAGTGGTCCTCGGCCAGCTATCTGGAGGACCAGGACCACTGGTGGCAGTCGGGGCTGACCCGCCCGGTCCACCTCTACACCGTGCCGGACATCGCGCTGGCCGACGTGTCCGCCGTGGCCGACTACGACCCGGAGACGGGACGCGGCGACCTTCAGGTGGACGTGTCCACGACGGGACTTGACCACCTCTACGACGTCGGCGGCTGGTCGGTGCGGATCGAGGTGCTCGACCGCTCGGTCCGGCTGCCGGTCTCCCCCCGCCTCGGCACCCGCACCCTCCCGCTGCCGTCCCTGGACAGATCGGTGCGGCCCGAGCCGCTGCTGCCCGACGACTTCATGGACCTGCTCAGCATCAACGCGGCCGGCGCGCCCGTCCCCCCGGAGTTCCGCGCGATCCCGGCGACCATGACGAAGCTGCCGGAACCGGCGGCGCCGGCCGGTCGTGCGGCCTTCTCCCTCTCCGACCTGCCCGTCACGCCCTGGTCGGCGGAGGTCCCGCGCCTCGAAGACCTCGTCGTCCACCTCGTGGCACCGGACGGGAGTGTCGCCGACGAGGCCCGTGTCCGGGTCGGCTTCCGCCGGGTACGCGTCGAGGGGCGTGACCTGCTCGTCAACGGGAAGCGGATCCTGATCCAGGGCGTCGCCCGCCACGACGTCGACCCGAAGACCGGGCGGGTCATGTCCCGCGAACGGCACCTGGCGGAGCTGTCCCTGCTCAAGCGGTTCAACGTGAATGCCATCCGCACCTCGCACTACCCGAACGACCCCCAGGTCCTCGACCTGTGCGACGAGTTGGGGCTCTACGTCATCGACGAGGCGGATGTCGAAGGCCACGCGTTCGCCTCCACGATCGCCGACGACCCCGCCTACCTGTCCGAGATCGTCGAGCGCGTCTCCCGGATGGTGCTGCGCGACCGCAACCACCCCTCGGTGATCTCCTGGTCCCTGGGCAACGAGACCGGCTACGGCTCGGCCCACGACGCGGCGGCCGGCTGGATACGCCGCTTCGATCCGACCCGGCCCCTGCACTACGAGGGCGCGATCTCCACCGACTGGCACTCCGGACACGCCGTGAGCGACATCCTCTGCCCAATGTATCCGGCCCTCGCCAGCCTCACCGGCTACTCCGCCGACCCGCGCGCCGACCGACCGCTGATCACCTGCGAGTACGCGTTCTCGATGGGCAACGGCACGGGCGGACTCTCCGACTACTGGGAGCTGTTCGAGTCGCTGCCCGGTCTCCAGGGCGGCTTCATCTGGCAGTTCACGGACCACTCCCTGGACCGGGACGGCGACGGAAGGCTGCGCTACGGCGGCGACTTCGGCGACGAGACCCACAACGGGCCGATGCTCGTCAACGGCGTGGTCTTCCCCGACCTCACCCCGAAGCCGGCGCTGTTCGAGGCCCGCGGCCTGTTCAGCCCGGTCCGGGTCGTCTCGGACGCCGAGAAGGCGCGGGCCGGAACGCTCCGGATCCGCAACCGCCAGTCGTTCGCGGACCTCGGCACGTACACGCTGGAACTGCGTGTCGAGACGCCGACCGGTCCGGCAGGCGCGGTGTCCGTCCCGACACCGGAGGTGGCCGCGGGCGCCGAAGGCACCATCAACATCCCTGATCGCATACGGCAGTTGCTCGCCGCCGGACCCGCGCTCGCGCTGACCCTGACCGTGCGCACCCGCGAGGACGCCCTGTGGGCGCCGGCGGGCACCGAGGTCGCGGCCGAGCAGGTCACCTTCCCGCAGGCGCCCGTACGGCTCCCCGCCGCCCCGGCGCGCAGGCCCGTGCTGTCCGTCGACGGCGAGGGCGACCTGGTCCACCCGCTGCTGCGCCGCTCCCCGCAGCTCAGCCTGTGGCGGGCGCTGACCTGCCACGACAAGTCGTTCTCGCTCGACAACCGGTTCGTCCGCTCCGGCTTCTTCCAGCTCACGCCCGTCGACGTCGAGGTCAAGGAGACCGGCGACGGAGCCGTCGTCACCACCCGCTACGAGGCCGCCTTCGGCGACGAGGTCACCCACCGGCGGACCATCACGGCGCTCGCCGACGGCGACTGGGTCCTCGCCGAGCAGGTGACCCTGCCGGAGGGCACACGGGACGGGCTGCGCGTCGGCATGGAGTTCGAACTCGTCGACGGGTTCGAGGACGCGGGCTGGGTCGGTCTCGGGCCGTGGGAGAACTACCCCGACCGGCGGGCGTCGGCCCTGCTCGGCGCCTGGGAGAGCCCCATCGACGACCTGGCCGTGCCCTACCTCCTCCCGCAGGAGAACGGCACCCGCGGCGAGGTCACCGCACTGACCCTGACCGGCCCCGCCGGCACGGTCCGCACCACCCACCCGACGCCACTGCACATGAACGTGGGCCGGTACCGGGTGAGCGAGATCGAGGCGGCAGAGCACTGGTGGGAACTCCCGCCGAGCGACAACACCGTGGTGCACCTCGACATCGCGCATCGCGGCCTCGGCACGGCGGTCCTCGGCCCCGACACCCATCCGCGCCACCGGCTCACGGGCAGCGAGTACGCGTGGGAGTGGCGCCTGACGCTGGAGCAGTCCGACTGACGGCGCACGCCACACCCGCCCGTCGGCCCGCTGTCCACCGGGCCCCCGACAACAGCGCGTAGGAGAACCCTCGATGCTCAAGCCCCGCCCCACCGCCACCCGCGAACTGGTGAACCTCGACGGGCTCTGGCGGTTCGCCGTCGCCCCGACAGCCGGTGCCGAGCCCTGGACCGGCCCGCTCGACACACCGCTGGAGGCACCCGTACCGGCCAGCTACAACGACCTGTTCACCGACAGCGCGATCCGCGACCACGTCGGCTGGGTGTGGTACCAGCGGCCGGTGCGGGTGCCGCGCGGCTGGGCGGGCGAGCGGGTCGTGCTGCGGGTGGACGCGGCCACGCACGAGGGGAAGGTGTACGTCGACGACGTGCTGGTCGCCCGACACATGGGCGGCTACACGCCGTTCGAGGCCGACATCACCGAACACGTGCGGCCCGGCGGGGAGTTCAGGCTCACGATCGGCGTCAACAACGAGCTGACCGACGTCACGATGCCGCCGGGCACGATCACCGTCTCCCAGGACGGCCGGCGCAAGCAGACGTACCTGCACGACTTCTACAACTACGCGGGCCTGGCCCGATCGGTGTGGCTGTACAGCAGGCCCGCGGTCCACGTCGACGACATCACCGTCGTCACCGGCCTCGACGGCACGACCGGGACCGTCGACTACTCCGTCGAGACGAACGTGCCGGCCACGGTCCGGGTCCGCGCGCTCGACGCCGGCGGTATCCAGGTCGCCGCCGGGGAAGGGCCGAACGGCACGCTGCGGATCGACGACGTGACCCTGTGGCGGCCGGGTGCGGCGTACCTCTACGACCTCGTCGTCGACGTCCTGGACAAGGACGGCGAGGTCGTGGACACCTTCGGCGAACCGTTCGGGGTGCGCACGGTCGAGGTGCGCGGGAACCGGTTCCTCATCAACGGGGAGCCGTTCTACTTCACCGGCTTCGGCAAGCACGAGGACACGCCCGTGCGCGGCAAGGGGCACGACGACGCCTACCTCGTGCACGACTTCCAGCTGATGGAGTGGATCGGCGCCAACTCCTTCCGCACCTCGCACTATCCGTACGCCGAAGAGGTCATGGAGTTCGCCGACCGGCACGGCATCGTCGTCATCGACGAGACCGCGGCCGTCGGTCTCAACCTGGCTGTCGAGAGCGGGCTGTTGGGCACCCCGCCCCGGCCCACGTTCTCCGACGAGACGTTCGGCGACGACACCCGCGCGGCGCACGCGCAGGCGATCCGGGAACTGATCGCCCGCGACAAGAACCACCCCAGCGTCGTGATGTGGTGCATCGCCAACGAGCCGTCCTCCAACGAGGAAGGCGCACGCGAATACTTCGAGCCACTCGTCGAGCTGACCCGCAAGCTCGACCCCACGCGCCCGGTGACCTATGCGGCGGTGATGTTCGCGACGCACGAGAACGACCGTATCGCCGACCTCTTCGACGTGCTGTGCATCAACCGCTACTACGGCTGGTACATCGCCACGGGCGACCTGGCCACCGCGGAGATGTACCTGGAGGGCGATCTGCGCGGCTGAGCCGAGAAGTTCGGCAAGCCGATCATGGTGAGCGAGTACGGGGCGGACACCCTGCCGGGACTGCACTCGGTCTGGGACGCGCCGTGGACGGAGGAGTACCAGCTCGCCTACCTGGAGGCGAACCACCGCGCCTTCGACCGCATCGACGGCTTCATCGGCGAACACGTGTGGAACTTCGCCGACTTCCAGACATCGAACGGCATCCACCGTGTCGGCGGCAACAAGAAGGGAATCTTCACCCGCGAACGGCACCCCAAGGCGGCCGCCCACGCACTGCGGCAACGTTGGCTGCCGCTCAACGGACGCAAGCCGTCGAGCACCGGCGAGTAGCGCCCGGGCGCCAGATGGCACGGCCCGCTGACAGCCACCCCCACGGACAGCAGAGAGGCCCCATGCTCACCCCCCACCAGCCGCCCGCCCCCGCAGCACAGGACCAGCTCGGTTTCGACCCGGAAGCCCTGCGCGCCCGGTACCGGAGAGAACGCGACCGTCGGATCCGCCCCGACGGCTCCGGCCAATACCGGCGTGTCACAGGCGAGTTGGAGACATACGCCCAAGACCCGTACGCGGACCCCGAGTCGACCCGCGAGCCGCTGGACGACCGGGTCGAGGTGGCCGTCATCGGCGGTGGCTTCGGCGGTCTGCTCGCCGGTGCCCGGCTGCGGCAGGCCGGCGTGCAGGACATCCGGATGATCGAGCTGGCCGCCGACTTCGGCGGTACCTGGTACTGGAACCGCTATCCGGGCGTGCACTGCGACATCGAGTCGTACGTCTACATGCCGCTGCTCGAAGAGATCGGCCACGTCCCGACGTGGCGGTACGCGCCGGGCGAGGAGATCCGGCAGCACGCCCGGGCCATCGGCCGGCACTTCGACCTCTACCGCGACGCCTGTTTCGGGACCCGGGCGACCGAACTGCGGTGGGACGAGGACGAGTCGGAGTGGATCGTCTCCACCGACCGCGGCGACCGGATGCGGGCCCGCCATGTCGTGGTGTCCAGCGGCACGCTCAGCCTGCCCAAGCTTCCCGGCATCCCCGGCATCGAGACGTTCAAGGGGCACATGTTCCACACGAGCCGCTGGGACTACGCCTACACCGGCGGTGACGCGGACGGGGGCCTCCACAAGCTGGCCGACAAGCGCGTGGCCGTCATCGGCACCGGCGCGACCGCCGTCCAGATCGTGCCCCATCTCGGCCGCGACGCACGGGAGTTGTACGTCTTCCAGCGCACCCCGTCCTCGGTCGACGTACGCGCCAACCGCCGTACGGACCCGGCGTGGGCGCAGTCCTTGACCCCCGGCTGGTCGCGGCGCCGCAGGGACAACTTCCTCTCGCTCGTCAGCGGCGGTCAGGTGGAGCGGGACCTGGTGAACGACGGCTGGACCGCGAGCGCCAGGCTGTTGCAGAACCTCGTCCCGACCGACAGCTACGCCCACCTCCCGGCCGAGGAGCGCGAACGCCTCGGCGAACTGGCCGACTTCCAGAAGATGAACGAACTGCGCGCCCGCGTGGACGACCTGGTCGACGACCCGGCCACAGCCGAGGCGCTGAAGCCCTGGTACCGCTACATGTGCAAGCGGCCCACGTTCAGCGACACCTACTTACAGACCTTCAACCGGCCGAACGTCACCCTGGTGGACACGGCCGACCACGGCGGCGTGCAGCGCGTCACGGAGAACGCGCTGGTCGTCGGCGGCACCGAGTACGAGGTCGACTGTGTCGTCCTCGCCACCGGTTTCGAGGTGGGTGTCTCGGGGATCCTGTCCGGCGAACTCCAGGTCCGCGGCCGGGACGGTGTCACCTTCGCCGAGCGGTGGAAGGACGGGCCGAGGACGCTCCACGGCCTGTACAGCCACGGCTTCCCCAACCTCTTCCATCTCGGCCCGGTGCAGAACGCCGCTTCCGTGAACTACGTCCACATCCTCGACGAGCAGGCCGTCCATGTCGCCGCGGTCCTCGCCGAGGCCCACAAACGCCAGGCCCGCCATGTCGAGCCGAGTGTCGACGCCGAGGCCGCCTGGGTCACCACGATCCATGAGAAGGCGCACAGCCTGCACAAGTTCCAGGCCGAGTGCACGCCCGGCTACTACAACAACGAGGGCATGCCCAGGCAGCGCAGCGAGACGTTCGGCGACGGTCCTGTCGCCTTCCACGAACTGCTCAGGCGCTGGCGCGCGGAGGGCGGCACGGACGAGGTCGTCGTCGGATGACCCGCCCGGCCGCTCCGGTCAACCACCCACGGACCAGGCAGCGTTGATGTATCGCAGTCGCTTCGACTACACCGGCCTGCGGCGGCCGACGAGCGAGCGCTTCGACGTGCGCAGGCTCAACCCGCCCAACCGCCTGTGGGGCGCCAACGGTGTCACGTTCGGTCCCGACGGCCGGCTGTACGTGGCCCAGTTCCTCGCCGGGCAGATCAGCGCCGTGGACCCCGCGTCCGCCGACGTCGAAGTCGTGGTGGAACTCGACAGTCCTGTCCAGGCGCCGGACGACCTCGCCTTCGGCGCGGACGGCTCGATGTACATCACCGATCTGACGCCGGGCCGGGTGTGGCGCCGTAGCCCGTCGGGCGACTACAGCCTGGTCTCCGACTCGCTCCGGGCACCGAACGGCATCACCTGCATCGGGGACCGTCTCTTCGTCAACGAGATGGCGATGAACGGCCAGTTGCTGGAGCTGTTCCCGGACGGCGGCGACCCGGTCGTCCTGACCGACGGGCTGGCCTTCGGCAACGCCATGCAACTCGGCCCGGACGGCTACCTGTACTACCCGCACATGATGGACGCCCAGGTCTGGCGCATCCCCCCGGACGGCGGCACACCCGAGCTGTTCGCGACGGACGTGCACGACCCGGTCGCGGTCCGCTTCGACCAGGGAGGCACCCTGACCGTCCTGTCCCGGGGCATCGCCGGCATCGTGACCCGTGTCGACCTCGCCACCGGTGACCGGTCGGTCGTCACCTCCGGCGTAGCGGGTCTCGACAACGCGGCCTTCGACGCGGAGAACCGTATGTACGTCTCCAGCTTCGCCAGCGGCGGAGTCACGGAGATGCACGCCGACGGCAGGATCCGCGAGATCGTGCCGCGCGGCCTCGACGGACCCTACGGGATCACCGTCGACCTCGGCGGTACGGTCCACGCGGCCGACCACTACCGCCTGGCCCGGCTGACCGGCTCCCCCACGGACCAACCCGGCGGAGCCACCCCGGCGTTGATGCCCTTCGTCCACGCCGTCACCGCGGACGGCGGGCTCCTGCACATGACTTCGCAGTTCGGCGAGGTGCGCACCGAGGACCCCGCACACGACACCGTACGGGTGCGCGCGACCGGCCTGAACGAGCCCGGCGGACTCGCCGTCGCACCGGACGGTTCGCTCGTCGTCGCCGAGTCCGGCGCGGGCCGGGTCCTACGGATCGACGAGACCGACACCCTGACGGTGCTCGCCGAGGGACTCACCCACCCCGTGGACGTGACCTTCGACCACCGTGCGACCTGCTACGTCAGCGACGACCGGCTCGGTGCGATCCTCCGCATCGACGACGGCGAGGCGGTGACCTTCGCGGACGGACTCGGCGCGCCCCAGGGGCTCGCGGTACTCGACGACGAACTGTTCGCCATCGAGGTCGAGCACCGCCGATTACGGGCGATCTCCCTCACCACCGGGGAGGGCCGCATCGAGGCCGAGGACCTGGCGGTCGGCCTGCCCCCGGGAATCACCCGCCCCCACCCGGGGCCGGTCTCGCCTCCCGCCGGTCCGCCGCGCCAGTTCGCCGGACTGGCCGTGGGCCCGGACGGCTCCCTCCTCCTGTCGGCGAACGGAGAAGGAAGCGTGCTGCGACTGACTGCGGCTGGACGAGACAGCCGAACGACCGTGAAGGAGACAGGTAATTGACCCGCACAAGCCCGGCCGCCGTCTCACCCCGCAACCGCTTCCGCGGGGGCGCGACGGCCCCGTACGAAAACCCGTCCCTCCCGGTCCCGGAGCGCGTCGAGGACCTTCTCGGCCGGATGACGCTGGAGGAGAAGGCCGGGCTGATGTTCCACAGCCAGGGCGTCATGGGCCCCGCCGGCGAGTTCGTCGAGGACGCAGCGCGGATGCAGTGGGGCGAGCTGGTGCGCGACATGGTCGAGAACCGGCACATGAACCACTTCAACCTGGTCGGCGCCGCCGAACCCGAGGAGATCGCGGCCTGGCACAACAAGGCACAGCAGGTCGCGCTGTCCACCCGCCTCGGCATCCCCGTGACCCTGTCCAGTGACCCGCGCCATCACTTCACCGAGAACTGGGCCATGTCGGCGACGGCACGGGGCTTCGCCCAGTTCCCGGAGACGACCGGCCTCGCCGCGATCGGTGACGAGGTGACAGTGCGTCAATTCGCCGAACTGGTACGGCGCGAATACCTCGCCGTCGGTATCCGGGTCGCCCTGCACCCGCAGATCGACCTGGCCACCGAGCCGCGCTGGTCACGGACCAGCGGCACCTTCGGCGAGAACGCGGACCTCACCGGCCGGCTGGCCGCCGCCTACATCAAGGGGCTTCAGGGCGAGGCCCTCGGCCCGCACTCGGTCGCGGCGATGACCAAGCACTTCCCTGGCGGCGGACCGCAGAAGGACGGCGAGGACCCTCACTTCCCGCACGGACGCGAACAGGTCTATCCCGGCGGGATGTTCGACCTCCACCTCGCACCCTTCCTCAAGGCCCTGGAGGCCGGCACCTCGCAGATGATGCCCTACTACGGCATGCCGGTGGACACCGACATGGAGGCCGTCGGCTTCGGCTTCAACCAGGGCGTGATCACCGGCCTGCTGCGCGAGAGACTCGGCTTCGACGGCATCGTGTGCACCGACTGGAGCCTGCTCAACGACACGGTCTACGGAGCGGCCCGGGCCTGGGGCGTCGAGCAACTCACCCCGTCCGAGCGGACGTTGAAGGTCATCGAGGCCGGCTGCGACCAGTTCGGCGGCGAGTCCTCCCCCGACCTGGTCGTCGACCTGGTCCGCACGGGCAAGGTGTCCGAGGAACGTATCGACACCTCCGTACGGCGCCTGCTGCGCGAGAAGTTCGTCCTCGGCCTGTTCGAGAACCCGTTCGTGGATGTCGACGCCGCCGCTTCGATCGTCGGTACGGTGGGGGCGGCTCAGGCCGGACGGAGCGCCCAGAGCCGTTCCCTCACTCTCCTCAAGAACACCGACGCCATGCTCCCGCTCGCCGAAGGCACCCGCGTCTACGTCGAGGGCGTCGACCCCAAAACCGCCGCCGAGTACGGCACCGTCGTGGCCGCCCCCGAGGAGGCCGACGTGGCGATCCTGCGGCTGCGCACCCCCTACGACGAGCGCACCGGCCCCCTGGAGCGGTACTTCCACGCCGGCCGCCTCGCCTTCGACGCGGACGAACTCGCCCCCGTCCTCGACGTGTGCGCGAAGGCGCCCACCGTCGTCGACATCTACCTGGAACGCCCCGCCGTGATTCCCGAGATCGCCGACGCGGCGGCCGCTCTGGTCGGGAACTACGGCGCGGGCGACGGCCCGCTGCTCGACGTACTGTTCGGCCGGCGAGCCCCCGAGGGCAGGCTGCCGTTCCAGCTGCCCCGCTCGATGGCCGACGTGGAACGCCAGCGGTCCGACGTGCCGAGCGACGGAACGGACCCCGTGTTCGAGTACGGCCACGGGCTCGCCTACGCGACACCGGGCGTGGGGTGAGTCCGTCGTCCTCGATCATGGCTTCGGGGCCTCACAGTACGATGAGGCATGACGTCGTACCCGAACAGTTCGTCCCCGGTGGGGAGTGGCGCTGCCGCGCGGACCGGCTCGCGGACCGGTCGGCGTGCGGCCGGCACCGGGCGCAAGCGTCTCGACGACGACCGGCGGGCGGAGCTGCTGGGGCGGCTCCAGGCGATCGTCCTGGCGGAGGGCTTCGCCGGGCTGACCGTCGACACGCTCGCCGCCCGACTCCAGTGCTCGAAGTCCACGCTGTACGCGATCTCCTCCAACCGCCACCACCTCGTGGCGACCGCTCTCAAGAGCTTCTTCCACGACGCGGCGGAGCGGGTGGAGAAGGAGGTCTCCGAGGTCGCGGACCCGGCCCAGCAGATCGCCACGTATCTCGCGGCCGTGGGCCACCAGATGCGCCGTATGTCGGTCGCCTGCTACGAGGACATGCTCGACGACGATCTGACCCGGGAGATCTACACGGTCAACTCGCTGGCCGCGACGAGCCGGGTGCGCGGGATGATCCACGCGGGCGTGGAGTCGGGCGACTTCCGCGCGGTGCACGCCGAGTTCGTCAGCCGGTCCGTGGGGCTGCTGATCGACGGCATCCACAGCCGTGAGCTGCTCGTCTCGACGGGTCTGTCCTCGGGGGACGCCTTCGTCGAGCTGAGCGATCTCGTCCTCGGGGCGGTCTCCAAAACCGCTCGCTGACCGGCGGGCGGCGCCTCCACCACGCCGTACACACACTCATCAGGGTCGTCGCCGCTCACACCCTTGATGAATACTTCACAGAGTACTAACGTACGCGAAATCGTACCCGCACATCGAAGGTCGCCTTCGTCGTTCCGTTATGAGGCAAACGATGGCCCTCTCCGATCCCCGCTCTGCCGCCGACCCGCTCGACCGGGTCCAAGAGCTGGTCACCCTCTACAGCGACCCGCACGCGAGCGTCGCCCACCTGCTCTGCGACGGGCATCCGTCCGACGCCGTCGCCTACACCGTCGTGGAGCCGGACCTGTCGGCCACCGTGCTCACGTACGGCCGGCTGAAGACGGAGTCCGAGCGGTTCGCCGCCGCCCTGGCCGACCTCGGCGTCGGCCCGGGCGACCGGGTGGCGACACTGATGGGCAAGAGCGCCGACTACCTCGTCGCGCTGCTCGCGACCTGGCGGCTCGGCGCGGTGACGGTGCCGCTGTTCACCGCCTTCGCGCCCCCGGCCATCGCCCTGCGGCTGCTGGCCAGTGACGCCAAGGTCGTCATCTGCGACGAGACGCAGCGGGCGAAGCTCGAAGCGGGCGAGGACATCCCGGCCGACGCGAAATGGCACGTCGTCGTCAGCGGCGGTACCGGCCAGCCCGGTGATCTTCGCTTCGCCGAGCTGCTCGACGCCCACACGCCCGGCCTGCCCGCCGCCGCCCTGGGCGGGGACGCGCCGCTCGTGCACATCTTCACGTCCGGTACGACGGGCCGCCCCAAGGGCGTCGTCGTGCCCACCGCGGCGATCGCGGGCTTCCGGCTCTACGCCGAGTTCGGCTGCGGGGTGACCGGGGACGACGTCTTCTGGAACGCCGCCGACCCCGGCTGGGCCTACGGGCTCTACTTCGGCGTGATCGCCTCGCTGAGCCTGGGGGCACCCAGCGTGCTGCTGCACTCCGGGTTCTCCGCCGAGCTGACCTGGCGGGTGATGGACGACCTCAAGGTCACCAACTTCGCCGCCGCCCCCACCGTCTACCGGTCGCTGCGCGCCTCCGGTGTCCCGGTGCCGGACGGTCTCGCGCTGCGCTGCGCGTCCAGTGCGGGTGAACCGCTGACGCCCGAGGTCAACGCCTGGGCCGAGGAGACGTTCGGCATCCAGGTGCATGACCACTACGGGCAGACCGAGGCGGGCATGCTGATCAACAACCACCAGCTCCCGGCGCTACGACACCCGGTGCGACCGGGGTCCATGGGCCATCCGATGCCCGGGTGGAGCCTGCACGTCCTGTACGAGGACCGGGACGAGATCGCGCCGGTCGGCACGGTCGGCCGGATCGCCGCCGATCTCGCGGCGAGTCCGCTGGCCTGGTTCCGGGGGTACGAGGGCGATCCGGTGAAGAGCGCGGAGAAGTTCAGCCCCGACGGCCGCTGGTACTACACCGGTGACGTCGGCCGGGTGGACGAGGAGGGCTACTTCCACTTCTCCTCGCGCGACGACGACGTGATCATCATGGCCGGCTACCGCATCGGCCCCTTCGATGTCGAGTCCGTCCTGGTCACCCACCCCTCGGTCGTCGAGTGCGCGGTGATCGCGGCACCCGACGAGGTCCGCGGCGAGGTCCTGGAGGCCTTCGTCGTGCTCCAGGACGGCGTGGACGCCTCCGACGCGCTGGCCGTCGAACTTCAGCAGTTGGTGAAGAAGCGCTTCGCCGCCCATGCCTACCCCCGCACGGTGCACTTCGCCGACCACCTGCCGAAGACGCCCAGCGGAAAGATCCAGCGATTCGTGCTGCGTCAGCAGCGCCAGACCGACCCAGGGGCCCACGCGTGACCACAGCGGTACTCACCGAGCAGACCGGCGCCGTCCGCCGGATCCGGCTCAACCGGCCCGAGAGCCGGAACTCGATCAACCCGGACCTGATCGAGTCCCTCGACGCCGCCGTCGCGGACGCGATGCGCGACCCTGACACCGAAGCCGTGGTGATCTCCGGGAACGGCCCGAGCTTCTGCGCCGGAGCCGATCTGCGCCATCTGCTGGAACTGGCCCGCACGGGCGGCGATCCACTGGCGTTCCTCGGCACGGTCTCCGAATGCTTCACCCGGCTGGAGGTCGCGCCGAAGCCCGTCATCGCCGCCGTGCACGGCCATGTGGTCGCCGGCGGCCTGGAGTTGGCGCTCGCCTGCGACGCGGTCGTGGCCCGGGCGGGCACGGTCATCGGCGACGGGCACATCCGCAACGGCCTGCTGCCCGGGGCCGGTTCGAGCGTACGGCTGCCCCGCAAGGTCGGCGAGCCACTGGCCCGGCGCCTGGTGCTCACCGGTGAACTGCTGCCTGCAGAGCACTTCGTGCCCAGCGGCTTCGTCCAAGTCGTCGCCGAGGAAGAGGAGTTCGAGGCCTCCGTCACGGCCGTGGCGCGGTCCTTCACGGGACTGCCGCCCGGCCAGGCCTGGTTGAAGCGGTTGCTCGCCGACCCTGGTGTCCCGGAGGCCCTGTTGCAGGAACTGGACGTGTTCGCCGAGCACTGGCGCGAGCAGGACATCGCCGCCAAGCTCACCCATTTCTTCGACCAGCGAGCCGTGAGGTAGCACCGTGCGACGCTATGCAGACCAAGTCGTCCTGATCACCGGGGCCGGGCAGGGCCTGGGCCGTGCCATGGCCCTCCGATTCGCCTCCGAGGGCGCCCGGTTGGCGTTGTGCGATGTCAACGACGCCTCGGTGAAGGAGACCGCCGAACAGTGCGGCGGTGTCGACGTGCGCACGTCGGTCGTGGACGTGGCCGACGCCGGGCAGGTCGACGAATGGGTGGCCGGCACGGTGTCTGCCTTCGGCCGCGCGGACGTCCTCGTCAACAACGCCGGGGTGATCCGGGACAACCGCCTGGAGCGGATGACCGACGACGAGTGGGACGCCGTCGTCGATGTCAGCCTGCGGGGCATGTTCCACTGCTGCCGGGCGGTGTTCCCGCAGATGAAACGGCAGGGCTACGGCCGGATCCTGTCCTTCTCCTCCATGTCCTGGCGTGGCAACTTCGGGCAGGTCAACTACGCGGCCGCGAAGGCCGGTGTGGTGGGCATGGCCCGCACGATCGCCCTCGAGGGCGCCCCGCACGGCGTGACGTCGAACGCGATCGCGCCCGGCCTCATCGACACCCCGATGCTGGCCTCGATGAACGCCGCCGGCCGCGCCAAGCTCGCCGCCCGGGTGCCCATGGGGCACATCGGCGACCCCACGGACATCGCCGAGGCCGCTTCCTATCTGTGTTCGGAGGCGGCCCGGTACGTGACGGGCGTGGTCCTGGACGTGGACGGCGGGATCAGCATCGGCAGCGCCCTGCGCTGACCGCACACCACGGATCGACGTGAAAGGGCACAGAGACATGGCTGATGTGGCCGACACCGCTGAACTCGTAGTCGAGAACGACGTGATGGTCCCGATGCGCGACGGCGTCCGCCTGCGCACGGACATCTTCCGACCGGCCGGACCCGGCCCCCACCCGGTGCTGCTCCAGCGCTACCCGTACACCCCCCGCGACGGCATCTCGGCGATGTTCGCGCAGACCATCGCCCGCCAGGGCTATGCCGTGATCGTGCAGAGCTGTCGGGGCCGGTTCGGCTCCGAGGGCGAGTTCTATCCCTTCGTACCCGATGTGGAGGACGGCTACGACGCGGTCGAGTGGGCGGCGGCCCAGCCGTGGTCGAACGGCAAGGTCGGCATGTGGGGCATGTCCTACAGCGGCTTCTCGCAGTGGGCCGCCGCCATCGCCCGGCCGCCCCACCTGGCCGCGCTCGCTCCGTTCACGTGCAGTTGGGACTGGAGCGAGAGCACCTGGTACTACGCACCCGGCGTGCTCCACCTCGGCCTCGCGCTGAGCTGGAGCGGTCTCATGACCACGGAGGAGGCCGATCGCCGGGGCGTGCCGTCGCCGCTGCCCGGATTCGCCGCCGCCGGCCGGATCATGGACGAGCGGGGCCTCGGTGACCCGGCGAAGCTCGCCGAGCTGATCCGGCTGGAGATGGAGGACACCCGCGGCATGCTCGGCCACCGCCCGCTGCGGGACGTCGAGCAACTGCGGGAGCTGGCACCGTGGTTCCGCGACCACTGCGACCACGACGACGGCAACGACCCGTACTGGCGGCGGATCAGCGCCGCCGCCCACGCCGACGACATCGACCTGCCGGTCTTCCATCTGGCCGGCTGGTACGACTTCTTCGCCAAGGGCAACCTGGACGCCTACACCGCCCTGGCCCACGACGGCGCCACCGAGCGGACCCGCGAGACACAGCGCCTGGTCGTCGGGCCCTGGAACCACAACTGCGTACAGATCCGGCCCGACGCCGACCAGAACGCCGGAATGTTCGTCGACTTCGGCCCCGACGCCCCGGTCATGCGGTTCTTCGCCCACCACCTCAAGGGCGAACTCCCGCACTACCAGCGGGAGGAGCCGCCGGTCCGGCTGTACGTGATGGGCGACAACGTCTGGCGCGAGGAGCAGGAGTGGCCGCTGGCCCGGACGCTGTGGACCCCGTACTACCTCCACGCCGACGACGTCCGGAGCCTGTCGACCCAGGCGCCCGCCGATGAACAGCCGGACCGGTACGTGTACGACCCCAGCGACCCGGTGCCCGGCTCGCTCCGGACGGGCGCGACGTACAACGACCCCGTCGACCTCGAAGTGGTGGCCGGCCGATCCGACGTGCTCGTCTACTCGACTCCCCCGCTGGAGGCCGAGGTCGAGGTCACGGGTCCGGTGAAGCTGGAGCTGTGGGCGTCGTCGTCCGTGGAGAACACCGACTTCACGGCGAAGCTGATCGACGTCTTCCCCGACGGCAGCGCCGTCCCCGTCTGCCAGGGCGTCGTCCGCACGGGCCACGGCGTGAAGGAACCCCGGACGCCGGGGACACCGTACCGCTACGAGATCAGCCTCTGGTCGACGAGCACCGTCTTCAAGGCCGGACACAGCATCCGACTCGACATCTCCTCCAGCGAGTTCCCCACCTTCGACCTGAACCCGAACACGGGTGAGCGCATCACCCACGCCACCACGGACAAGACGGTCCCGGCGATCCAGCGCGTCTTCCACGACGAACTGCGCCCCTCCCGCCTGATCCTCCCGATCATCCCCCGCTGACGAACCGTCAAGGAGCGTTATGGAAGCCGTAGTTCCCGCCGTAATGCGCCGATCGCCGGACGGCGACTCGCCGCCGTTCTCCCCCTACAGCACCCACGTCCCCTCCCTCGACACCTACGACTACGTCGAGGAGGAGTGGATCGCCACCGGTGAGGAGGACGGGCACGCCTACGCGACGACGGTGCTCGTACGACGCCCCCGGGACGGGGCGCGTTTCAGCGGCACCGTGATCGCCGAGCCGCTGCACGTCCACGGGATCGCGCCGATCTGGATCTACAGCGCGCCCTACATCCTGCGGTCGGGGCACGCGTGGGTCGAGATCACCGCGCAGAAGACCACCCTTGACCTGCATGTGAAGGCCTCCGCCCCGCGGCGCTACGAGTCCCTGCACATCGAGGGGCCCGACAGCGCGGACTTCGACATGAACGCGAACCTCGGCGACCGCGAGGCGTCGAAGGTGTTCTTCGGCGAGCTGAAACGCCGGAACCGCGCGACGAGCGCGATCCTCGCCCAGGTCGGAGCCGCCCTCCGATCGCCCGCGGGACCGTTCGCGGGCACCGAGCCGGCCCAGGTCCTCCTCGTCGGACACTCGCAGACCGGCTGGGTCACCACTGCCTACATCGGCGACACCCACGACGTGCGGCGCCTGGCCGACGGCTCGCCCGTCTACGACGGCTTCTTCCCGTCGGGCTTCCCTCTCGCCCCCTTCCACGACGTCGACGTGCCGATCGTGCAGGTCATGAGCGACGGAGACGTCTCCGTCCCCGACTACTCGTTCGTCCCCGGCCACGAGGGCCGCAGGTACCGGCGCGAGGACAGCGACAAGCCCGGCGACCGGTTCCGTCTCTACGAACTCGCCGGCATCCCCCACATGGGCACCCGCTACGCGCCGTACAACGACGTGTCGCTGTGGAAGGCCAACTTCCCGGACGACGACGTCACCTTCGGCCCCAGGATGAACAGCCTGCCCCACTTCGAACTGTTCAACATGGGCCTGCACCACCTGGTCGAGTGGGTGGCGAACGGCACGGTGCCGCCCCGCGCCGACCGCCTGGAGGTGGGCCCCGACGGCTACTTCACCAAGGATGAGCACGGCAACACCCAAGGCGGGGTGCGCACCGCCCAGTTGGACGTACCGCACTCCACCTACCGACCCAACCCGACCAATCCGGACGGCACTTCCAGCCATCTGACGGTCGGCAGCGACGAGCCGTTCGACGCGGCGAAGCTGCGGGAGCTGTACCGGGACTCCGCCGACTACCTCCAGCGCTTCGAGCAGCGCCTGGACCAACTCATCGGCGAGGGCTGGCTGCTCGCCGAGGACGCCGACGATCTGCGCCGCGAGGCACGGGAGTTGGAGATCCCGTAGCAGCAGCTGAGGGAACGGGGAGACCCTCCCCGTTCCCTCAGCTGCCTCCCCCTACGACTACCGGGAGGTCGAGGTGACCCTTCCCGTGCTGTGAGCGGCTCTAGACGCGCATGGTGGTGCCGCCGTCGACGCACAGGATCTGGCCGGTGGTCCATTCCGAGAGGTCGGAGAGCAGGAATGCGACGGTGGCGCCGATGTCCCGGGGCTCTCCATGGCGTGGCGCCGGCGTCCCCGTGAGGATCATGTCGCGGAACTCCTCGGGGAGGTTCAGCTTCGTCGCCTCCGTCATCACCAGGCCAGGGGCGATGCCGTTGGCGCGGATGCCGTCCTTGCCGTACTTGCGCGCGACATGGCGGGTCAGCGCGCCGATGCCGGCCTTCGTCACCGAGTACGCGACCTTGTCCGCCATACCGGCGTAGACCGCGCCGGACAGGGTGTTCACCACGGATCCGCCGCCGCTCGCGATCATGTGGGGCAGGGCGTGCTTGAGGGTCAGCAGGTAGCCCGTCAGGTTGACGTCGATCGTGCGCTGCCAGGCCGCGAGGTCGATGTCGACGACGTTCGTGTCCTTGGCGACCTCGTCGGGATGGATGTTGGCGGCCACGTTGAAAAGCCCGTCGATCCGCCCGTACTCCTTCACCGTCCGGTCGATCTGGTTCTTGACCTGCCCCTCGTCCGAGATGTCGACGACCATCGCGACGCCGTCTCCGCCGGCGTCCCGAGCGGCCCGCAACGTGGCCTCGGCCGAGGCCTCCACGACGTCGCTCACCACGATCGTGGCGCCGCCCGCACCCAGGAACTTCGCCGTCGCGGTGGCGAGCCCACCCGCACCTGCGAGGACGACGACCTTGTTGTTGAGGCCTTCCATCAACGATCTCCTTCAAGCCGAGTGCCACGTTCCAAGAAACGTACAGTGGTGTACGGATAATGACCAGTAGTCTGCGACGCATGTCAGAAGAGGCTCAGCGCACGAAACGGCGAGACGCCGCCCGCAACCGGGAGCGGCTGCTGACCGCCGCCCGCAAGGCGTTCGCCGAGCACGGCCCCGACGTCGCCTTCGAGGAGATCGCCCGCGCCGCCGAGGTCAGCCGGACCACGATCTACCGCAACTTCCCCACCCGGCAGGAACTCGCGGCGACGGTCTACGAGGACAACGTCACGCGCATCGAGCAGCACTCCGCGGGACTGGGCGAGCGCCCGGACGCCGTCGTACGTCTCCTCGACTTCGTGCTCGACATGCAGCGCGACAACCGGACCCTCGCGCACATCCTGTCCGGCGCGGACGTCACCTGGCTGACCCGCCTCTCCAGCAGGACCGTCGCGGCGTTCCAGCCCCACTTCGAGCGCGGCCGTGCGGCCGGACTCGTCCGTCCGGACGTCGAGGTCGAGGACCTGATGCTGACGTTCCCGATGGCGGCGGGAGCGATGGCGGACAACGACGTCGTCCATCGCGAGGAGTTGAACGCCCGCGTCCGCGCCATGCTCCACCGGGCCCTCTTCACGGGCCAGGAGCGCCACGGCTGACGGACGGCCGCAGGCCCTACGGCGGCTCGATCGCGTCCACGACGACCTCGACCGGCGCGCACCCGGCCGCCGTGACGGTGACGCCGATCTTTCCCGCTCCGCTCGGCCGGACGACCGCGACGGCCAGTCCGTCGTACGTGCTATGCGTGGCGGAGGGGAACGTCTCCTCGGTGGCCGGGTTGCCGCTGCCCATCCCCTGCAACACACCCGGGCCGGTCACCGTCACGGTCACCTGGCGCTCCGCCACGAACCGATGTCCCTCCCTGTCGACGAGGGAGATCTCGACGAACGCCAGATCGGAGGCGTCGGCCCGGATCACGGCTCGGTCGACGACCGCCCGGAGCAGCACGGGACCGGTCGCCGACCGCAGGCCGAAGCGGCCCGTTTCGACGCCGTCGCGATAGGCGATCGCGGTGACGGCCCCTTCTTCGTAGAGGGTGTCGAAAACGGTGCGGAACCGGTGGTCGCAACCCACGGGCCTACGGCCGATCGACCGGTCGTTGACGAGCAGTTCGACCTCGTCGGCGTCGCTGTAGACCTCGACCACCACGGGGCGCCCCTCGAAGTCGCCCCAGCTCCAGCTCGCGACACTGTCGCTCCACGCCCATGGACCGACCTCGACCTTTTGGCCGTGGCGCGAAGGCCGCTGCACGGCGATGTACGGCTCGGCGCGCAGGCCGTACACGATCTCGCGGTAGTAGGAGGCGGGTCGTCGCCACCCCGTGATGTCGATGTCGCCGCACCCGGCCACCAGCCAGGGATACGGGCCGCTCAGCGGCTCGCCGGGGTGCTCGTCATCGGGGTAGCGGCCGCGGCCGATGCCTGCCTCGCCGAGGTAGTCCCAGCCTGTCCAGGTGAAGTCGCCGAGGACGTGGGCGTTGCGCTCGACCAGGTCCCAGTACCGGTCGATCCGCGTCGGGAAGGTCTCGGTGCCCAGGATGATCCGGTTCGGGAACAGTTCGCGGTCCGTTTCGTAGCGGCCGTCGAGGTAGTTCATGCCGGCGACGTCGAGCACGCCGAACGACTCGGCCGTCTTGCGGGTGACGATCTCGGAGGATCCGATGCCGTTCATCAGGTCGCCGAGATCCGACATCAGCGTGTTGATGCCGGGGCTGTCATCGCCGACAGCGGGCGCAAGGTCGGCGTCCGTGGGCTCGGGCTCGAGTTTGGGCTCGGGCTTGGGCTTGGGCTGCATCATCTCGACGACGTCGGGCAGCACGGCGAGCATGCCGTTGACGGCGTTCGTGACGAACCTCGTGTCGTCGAGCGCGCGCACCTTCTCGGCGAGTCTGCGGCCCCACACCCCGCCCCTGGGCGTGCCGGTCTCGGGGATCTCGTTGCCGATCGAGTACAGGACGACGCTGGGGTGGTTGAAGTCCCTCGCGATCATCGACTCCAGGTCCCGCTCCCACCACTCCACGAAGTGCAGGGCAGCGCCGAACTCGGTCTTGCCCGTGGTCCACATGTCGAAGGCCTCGTCGATCACCAGCATGCCCAGCCGGTCGCAGGCGTCGAGCATGGCCGTGCTGACGGGGTTGTGCGAGGACCGGATCGCGTTGAACCCCGCCCGTTTGAGGATCTCCACCCGGCGCTCGTCCGCCCGCGCGATGGTCGCGGCGCCGATGACGCCGTTGTCGTGATGGACGCACGCGCCCCGCAGCTTCACCGTCTCGCCGTTGATCCGCAGTCCCGAGGCCGGGTCCAGCTGGAGCCGCCGGATGCCGAATCGGACCGTCCGCGACTCCGACAGCCGGCCGTCGTCGTACAACTCGACGGTGACGGTGTGGAGTTGCGGGGTGTCGACGCTCCACAGGGCGGGCTCGTCGACGTAGTGCCTGAGGCGGCTGACGGCCGGCTCGCCGGGCAGCACGGTCACGACGACGGACGACGAGGCGACGGCCCGGCCGCCGGGGTCGGTGATCTCCGTGCGTACCTCGACCGTGCGCGTGGCGGCGGAGTCGTTGACGATCGTGATCTCGGCTTCCACGACCGCCAGTTGAGGCTCGATGTCGGGTGTGCGGACCCGGATTCCGTCGACCGCGAGATGCACCGGCTCCAGGACGTGCAGCCATACGTCCCGGTAGATGCCGGCGCCGGTGTACCAGCGGCCGTCCTGGTGGTTGCGTGCCTCGACGTGGATCTCGTTGCGGCCCGCGCGGACCAGGTCGCTCGCGTCCACCAGGAACCGGGCGTATCCGGAAGGGCGTTGACCGGCGTAGTCGCCGTTCACATGGATCACGGCGTCGCGGTACACGCCCTCGAACTCAAGGACCACCCGCTTGCCGGCCTCGGCCTCGGGGAGGTCGAAGACCTTGCGGTACTCGTAGACGCCGCCGGGGTAATAGGCCGTCCAGGCTCCCCGCGGCAGTTCGGGATCGCGGGTGCGGGCGATCATCGCGTCGTGCGGCAGGGTGACGTCCTGGTACGGGACGGCGGCTCCGCCCATCTCGGCGAACGGGTTGGACTTCTCGCGGTACTGCCATCCGCCGTTGAAGCTGCTGCGGCTCATCAGCGTTCCTCCGGGTCGGCCACTTGGCAAGAGGAAACGTACGCCACCGTACGGATCGCTGAACAGAGGGCAGCGCGAGGGAGCCGACCGGGACAGCTCCGAGGTGTGGCGAGCATCGCAACCAGGGAGGCTCTCACGGCCCAGAGCGCCGAAATCGACCAACGCGGTGCCGTCGGCCGGGATGCCCACACCGTGGTCCGTGACCGACAGCAGTCAGGAGCAGATCGACCACATCTGGTGGCGAGGTACGTCGGGTACTCGGGGGCGGGTGCTGGACCAGCCGAGATCGAATACGCCACCCGCCTCGCAACATCCCAGCTCAACGCCCGAGCCCGGCCCTGGGTACGGGGAAGACTCGCACCACCAACTCGTCTACCGTGGCGCCGATATGGGTACATGACTCAGTCGTCGTCGCCGGTGTTCTCGCTCGGCAGGAACGTCTGGCGCGCCCAGAGGCTCAGCACCGCCATCCCACCGACCAACAGCGGCACCGGGTCTCGGGCAGGAGGCGCCAACACATATCCCAGCGCCGTGACCGTGCAGACCGTCAGGGGAATGAACGCGGCCGCACCCTCTATCCCCCATCGCAACGTCGGCTGAGCAGTGCCCAGGACGCTCGCCCCACCGGGCGCCCAAGGGCTGACAGCGACCACCAGCAGGCCCGCGGTATTGCAGGCGTCGGCCAGCTGACAGGACATCACCTCGGGGCTGTGGGGACCGACCGTCCACACTCGCAGAGTGTCGCCGATCAGCATGAGGGACAGCCCGACGATCCCCACCCACAGAACAGCTCTCTGGTCGCTCCGTACGAGACGGCGCAGGGCGAACAGAAAACTGAGGAACACCACCTCCGCGGTCCACAGGACACCGACCATCCCCGTCCCCAGCCTCCAGCCGTCACTGGCCCCCCGCAGCAGCACCCATCCCGTCATGAGCACGGCCCCGGCTGTGACGACCCCGTCAAGCACGCGCCGCAGCAACACACGCCGGCCGTTGCCGGCATCGGCCGCGACCACCAGACCGGCCATCCCCAGGCCGATCGCCAGCGTCACTCCGGTGACCACCACCGAACCGAGCAGCGATCGCTCGTACGGTCCCGAACCCGGAGGCTGAGCCGACAGCACGTTGACCGCCCCCCGGTACACACCCCCGGCCACCGCCGAACCCCCCAACAGCAACAGACGCGTCCGCACCCGTCCACTCGCCCCCCACGCACGGAGCACCAGGGAGACCGCCAACCCCCAGCAACCGATGGACGGCCCGAAAGCCACCATCCGCGCCGCCACGCCCCCGGCCACCCACGGCCCGCTGAAAGTCAGCGCTGTTCCCACGAGACAGGCCACGCCCACCGCGCCCCAGGCCCACGCCCCGGTCCGATGACAGCGGCCCGCCCGGACCCTCAGCAGGTCCGGCGACTTCCCCAACCCCGACATCAGGTGCGCCTTTCCACCGGTCCCCCCACCCGCAGGGCCTTTCCTGCAGCCCCCGGATCCATGCAGAGACCGTAAAAGACTCGCCACCGGCCCCGAACTGAACAATCAGCTCATTCACTCGTACTGGGTAAGGGAGAAGAGTTCACCGGCCCTCGGCTCCCGCGCAGCCATCACCAACAGCCCCGGCACCACCTGCACCCATACCGAACCAACAGGCGACGTCCGGATGTTCCTGTCCAGCCTGCGGTGTGCTCCGCCGCGAGCACCGGGCGTCCGGCAGTATGCCCCTGTGCCCCTCATCCCCAGAGACCATGACCGAGCCGTCGAACCGGCACGGATCCGCCTGACGGCGGCCGGGGCCGCGGTGGTGACCGTCGGCGCGGGGCTGACACTCCGGGCGGGGGCCGCGGGGAACCTGGCCAAGTACGGCGGAGACGCGCTGTACACCGTCCTGCTTGTCGCCCTTGTCGTTCTGCTGGCGCCACGAATCACGCCCCTGACAGCCGCCGCAAGCGCCCTGACCGTCAGTTGGGGGGTCGAGTTCCTGCAGCTCAGCGAGGTGACGGCGGAGCTCTCCCAGCGCAGCACCGTCGCCCGCTTCGTGCTCGGTTCCACCTTCAATCCACCCGACCTGTTCTGGTACGCAGTCGGTGCGGCAGCGGGCTGGCTCATCCACACCGCAGTGGGTCGCTACCCGTCACGTCGGCGTACAGGGCCCAGTTGATACCGGCCGACTGCTGATCGTCACGACCGTCCCGTACGCGGTGTTCGGCACGGCGCCGCTCTGGCTGGACTCGCTGGGGTGCGCCTCAAGTCATCAGCCGCGGGTGGCCGGCGTTCTTGTCGCCCGTCCCGGATCCCAGCCGGCCGTGTTCCGCGTCGAGAAGGATGAGCTTGTCGTGGTCGGAGGTACCCGGCTCGGCGAAGAACACGACGAACCGCTGCTTCTGGCTGTGCTCCAGCGGCATCGACTCATAGCCGAGGTCGAGGTCGCCGACGTCGGGGTGGTGGAAGGTCTTGGGGTCCGGAGCGTGCGGTTTGACGTCGAAGCGGTTCCACAGGTCGGCGAAGTCCGGGCTCTTCGCCAGGAGTTCGTCGACCAGGTCGGCCAGGTCCGGGGCGTCCGGTTCGGTGCCGGCCAGTGCGCGCAGCCGGCCGACGCAGGCGCGGGCCTGCTCGTCCCAGTCGTCGAGTACGTCGCGGGCGAGGGGGTGGAGGAAGGCGTAGCGGGCGAAGTTCCGGCGCGGCGGCGGCCAGTCGGCCAGGCCGGCGAAGAGCCGGAGCGCACCGGGGTTGAAGGCGAGCAGGTCCAGGGTGCGGCTGACCACGTAGGCAGCGTTCGGGCGCACGGACTCGAGGAGCACCATCAGCTGTGGTCTCACGGTGTGGCCGGGTGCGGGCGGCGCCTCGGGGGCGTAGGCGGCGCGGGAAGCGAGCTCGCGCAGGTGCCGGTGCTCGGACGCGTCGAGGAGCAGGGCGCGGGCGAGGGCGTCGACGACCGTGGGGCCGGGGTGGGTCTCCTTGCCGCGTTCCAGGCGTACGTAGTAGTCGATGCTGATCCCGGCGAGCGTGGCGAGCTCCTCCCGGCGCAGGCCCGGCGTGCGGCGCAGGCCGGGGGCTGCGGTCAGCCCGGCCTGCTCGGGGGTCACCTGTGCACGGCGGGCGCGTAGATAGGCGCCGAGGTCGCTCGTGGCACCCGTCGTGTGGCCCTTGGCCTTCTCCACTGCGCGCTCCATGCGTCTATTTTGCCCGTCTTTTTATGGGTATGTACTGGCGGGTGTGTGCCCCGGCGTGGCCTACGGGCCCCGGTTCCGGATCAGGGCGATGCGTGAGGCTGGGGCACGTCGTTCATGGCCGGTCGCCTGCCGGGGGTCGGGAGCGGTCATGTCCAGTAGGAGCAGGGCGTCGTAGTCGGGGGTGCCGGGTTCGGTGGCGTGCCTGGTCTGCGATCGACCGACCCCGGGCCGCTCCGCCCGGGCTCACATGGACCGGAAAGCTCCCGCCTTCCAAGGCTTCGAGCTGACCACGCACGAGAACTCCTCCGCACTCCTTGGTTGGTCTCACGCCGGGACGCGTGCGGCGATTTCGGGCTTGAAGAGGGCCGCCGGTGTGTCCATCAGTTGGGTGACCCGGAGAAACGCGGTGGTCAGCACCGGATCCGTGACCGCGGCGGCGCGCAGGCGGTCCAGGTAGGCACCCCGTTCCGGGTCGAGTGCGGATCGATCGCCGACCGCGTCCGGGAAGCGCAGATCATTGGCCGCGACCGTGGTCCACGGCACGTCGATGACAGCCGCCGACTCGGTGAAGAACCGGGCAGCCACGTCGTCGGAGCCGTCTCTCAGCAGGCGGCCGAGGATGGTCGCCTCCAGCGCGGCCACGGTCATGCCCTGGCCGTAGATCGGATTGAACGAGCACATCGCGTCGCCGGTGACCAGGAAGCCGGCCGGGAAACGACTCATCCGGTCGTAGCGCCACCAGGCGCTTGCCGGGTAGCGCATCTTCACCGGGTCGCCGAGCGGGGCCGAGGTGCGCAGGAGCGTGGCGACATCCTGGCAGTCCAGTTCTGCCGCCCATGCGATCATGCCGTCGTCGTCCATCGGCGGGACCGCACCGAACGAACCACTGATGCTGAGGGCCCAGGCGTCGTTCTCCTGGGCGAGGGCGAAACCACCGCGCGTACTTCCCGGGTATGCGGCGATGGCGGTGCCGTATCGGCCGTCGAGCTGGTCCGGCGTGCGTCGGTAGCGGCGCGTCACGTATGTCACCTGGGTCTCGATCCGCTGCTCCTCGACCTCCGGGTAGCCGAGCCGGCCGAGCCAGTGGCGGGTGCGCGAGCCGCGCCCGGAAGCATCCACCACCACAGCCGCGTCGTCGATGGTGATCTCCTCACCGGCGGCGATCGCCCGCACGCCGATGACCCTTCCGCCGTCCGACGTCGTCACCAGTTCGGTGACGGCGACCTCCGGACGTATGTCCACGTTCGGCAGCGCGGCGACCCGGCGCCGGATCGCCGTCTCGAGCAGCGGGCGCCCGGCTCCCAGCACGATCATGCCGGAAGGCCCTGTGGCCAGGGGCCGCCCGTTCGCCCACCACTGCATCTCGTCCTGCACGTCGAAGGCCGGCGCACCGAGGTCGATCAGCTCGGCCGTCAGCCCCTCGAACATCTCGTCCATCTCCTGCATACCGCGCGTCAGCAGCCCGTGTACATGGCCGCCTTGCGGCACCCCGCGGCGCGGCTCCGGGCGCTCCGGCAACGTGTCGCGATCGAGTACGACGACGTCTTCGAAGGTCTCGTGCAGCGCCCGCGCGGTGAGCAGCCCCGCGAGCGAGGCCCCGATCACCACGGCGCGCCCATGAACCGATGTCCCCATGTGAATTGTCCTTCTTTCCGTTTTCTACGTCGTCGACGTCGTCGACGCCGGCCATGGCGAAGCGCGACCGGGGGCGGAACGTGGCGGCTCGGGCCACGACGCGGGCCACGACGTCGGGGGGCGAGGTCATGGGCGCGTCCGGCCGGGAGCCGTTGTCCAGCGACACGGCGATGGCCTCGGCCTGGTCGCCGTAGGGGCCCCTCGCCCGAAGTGGCACGCAGTTTGCGGAACTGATGTCGACGTCAGGAACCGGCGCGGCGGAAACCCGCGCGCGTCGCGGCGAGGGCGAGGGCGAACAGCCGTGGCCACGTGGGGCGGACGGCGTACCGGGCGAAGCGCGTCGACAGGTCGAGCCAGCCCCGCTTGCTCGTCATGATCAAGTGGCCCGGCGAGGTGAAGCCGCTGACCACGATCGACTTCTCGGCGTTCTCGTACCCCAGGAGGTTCCCGAAGTTGCCGCGACCGGAGACGAACTCGCGGCCCTCCTCGTTCCCACCCCAGATGAGGTACGGGTTCGTCCACACCACCGGCGGCATCGTGTTGACGCCGATGGCGCCGTAGCGGAGTTCTGTGACCGCGCGATCGACGGTGGCCACGTGGGCCTTCCTGGTGTCCTCGTCGATGAGGATCGTGGCGGCCAGGGTGCCGAGGAGCTTCTCGTTGGCGAACTCCGTCGCGGCGGGAAGGAACGTCCCGGCGTCGGGTGCGACGTCGAGCGCGACCTCGCTCATGACCTGGCAGAACGCCTCGTTCTCGAGGGCGAAGCCCTCGGTGCCGACGTCCTCGATCACCATGACCTGCGAAGCGGGGCGGCCGTCCACGGGCTGGACGATCCGCCCGCCCGGATAGGCGTCGCGGAAGGCCGTGAAGGTCTTGTCGACCCCGGGGTAGCTGGTGCTGGAGCCGGGCGTGAGGTCCCGCAGGGCGACGGTGATCGCGTCCAGGAGCTGTCGCCGCTGCGGCCAGTGCCGGCTCGTCACCAGGGTCTGCGTCCGGCCGCAGATCGAGCCGCCGCTGATCGTGACGATGGTGGCGATCTGGAGCGCCTGGTGGCGGATCTCCCGCTCGGTCCAGGGGCGGTCGCCGGGAACCACGATGCACGGGTTGTTGCCGCCGCACTCGGAGACCAGTTCGGTGTCGGTGGCCTCCATGATGGCCTTGGCGGAGCCGGTCCCGCCGGTGAAGTAGATCTTGGAGAGGCGAGGGTCGCGAGTTAAGTCTCGACCCTCGTCGGCAGGGCAGAAGGCGGCGGCGTGGACGTCGACGAGCGGTTGCAGGACCTTCTCCCACACCCGGTCGGCGTCCTCGTTGAGGGGGTGGGGCTTGTGGACGACCACGTAGCCGTCGACGAAGAGGGCCCGGATCATCTCGAACGACGACGCCACGTTCCCCGCCCCGAGCACGGCCACGATGCCGCCGGGCTTCGCGTAGGGGTCCACCCTGCGAGGCTCGCCGACGACGCGCAGCACGTCGGTCCGGTCGCCGTTGAGCAGGCGGTCCTTCCCGCGCGGGGAGACCCGGACGTCGAAGCGGCCGTCCCCGGCAGGGGTGACCGCGAGCGGTTGGAGCGGGCGGCCGCGGACCAGGCCCTCGTACAGGTCGATGGCGGCCGCGACGTTCGAGGGCAGCGGCACCAGGACGCGCTGCATGCTGGTGCCGACCTGGTGGGCGTCGGCCGGGTTCGCGGGGTCGATGCCCTTCGCGTGGCAGTCCGCCGCCACCAGCTCGTCTAAGTACCGGTCGACATTTGCCTGGACCAGACGAAGCAGCCTCAGCCGCTCTGCCGCCGGCGTGGCCCGCCAGCGGGCCGGGTCGACCCAGTCGACAGCCTCCGTGGCCTTCATGGCGTGTCCCTTCCTTCGGTCGACGGTGTCATGACCCGCCTCGCTCACCAATAGTGGACCGGCGGTACATTGAACTTAATGTACCGCCGGTACACAGTCAATGGACCGGCGGTCGACTATCCTCGTGGGGTGGCAACCTTCCATCGGGCACGCAGCGAGGAGCAGCGCGCGGTACGGCGGCAGAGCATCCTGCACACCGCGGCCGGCATGCTGGACGAGATGCCGGTCGCAGCGGTGAGCCTCAACGAACTCAGCCGGCGGGTCGGGCTGTCGAAGTCCGCCGTGACGCTCTACTTCGAGTCGCGCGAAGCGGTGCTGCTCGACCTGCTCTCCGAGGCGGCCGCCCGCTACCGGGCCGAGACCGCCGAGACGTTCCCCGAGTGGGTCGACCCGTCCGCACCGGCTCCGGTGAGAGCGCGCCAGGTCGCGGCACGGCTGGCCGCCACGTTCGCCGCCCACCCCATGCTGTGCGAACTGCTGAGCGTGCAACACGCGATCCTGGAGCACAACATCTCCGTCGACGTCGCGACCAGGTACAAGAGGTCCTCACGCGACGCCATCCGCTGGCTCGCCGCGCAGCTCCGCGACCTGCTCCCCGAGCTCGACGACGAGCGGGCGCTCCGCGCGGCGCACATGGTCATCATCCTCGTCGGCGCCCTGTGGACCCGCAGCCGTCCCGCTCCCCCACTGCTCGCCGCCTTCCAGGCCGACTCGAGCCTGGCGTTCATGCACCCGGCCTTCACCGAGGCCTTCGAGGCCGCGATCGCCACCTTCCTCCAGGGGCTCATCTCGGAGACCGCCGACGCGACCTGACGGACATCCCACTCCTGCTGCGCATGGCCGGCTCCCTACGCTCCCCCAGGCCTGCCCATCTGTACCAGGCCATGGTCCGCCTCGAAAAGGATGCGCTGACCTGCGAAAAGCTCAGCCGTCGGCCCCTGATGCCCAAGATCGCCACTTGGATGCCGCTTCAGTCGGCCAGAAGGTCCCGTGCCACCTCGACATCGGTGATCAGGATGTTGATCCATCCGCCACGCGCCGCTCCCCGAATCGCCGCCACCTTGTTCAACCCGCCCGCGACGCCTATACGGCGTTCCACCGCGCGCAGTCGGTCCGGGTCAATGCCGATGATGCGGTCGTTGAACGGGGCGTCGACGGGGCTCCCGTCCTCGTCGAAATACCTGGCGCAGACGTCTCCGACAGCCCCCAGTTCCTCCAACTGTCGTTGATCCGCGGGGGAAATGGCGTTGCCCGAGCGGCGCAGCAGCGGAGAGGGCTCGAGCGTGCCGATACCGAGGACGGCCAGGGTGAGGCAGGACCATGCCTGCATGGCCTCGGCCATCGCCGGCTCCCTGGACAACAGGTCGTGCAGTTCCCTGCTGCCGACCAGCGCGGCCGACGGGGCGAACACGGGACGCGCGCCGGTGAGTTCGGCCAGCCGGCTGGTGAGCCTCGTGGCGTGCAGTTGGACTTCCGGGCTGCCGGATCCGCCGATCATCTGCACGACCTTCTCCGCCACGGAGGGCGTCTTGGCGCGCATGACCTTGACGGACTCCAGAAGGGTGGCGCTCCAGGAGGAGACGCCGATGACGTCGCCTCCCTTGAGTGTGGCGTCGAGGTAGGCGGCGGTCGCCGCGGCGAGGGCGGGGATCACGTCGAGTCCCGCCCCTTCCACCTCCACCACGACGGCGTCACGCAGTCCGTACCGTTCCACGAGGGCGTCTTCGAGCTCGGCGTGCACCCCCTCGGGGGAGACCACCACGGTGCGGACCACACCGCGATCGACCGCTTCCTTCAGGAGGCGGGAGACCCGGGGCTGGGACATGTTGAGGTGTGCGGCGATCTCAGGCTGCCGCATTCCGCGCTCGTGGTACATGCGGGCCACCTTGACCAGGAGTCGCACGTGGTCAGGGCTCGGAGTGGTCGTTACCGCCACCGTGCCTCCATCCTCCTCAATCTCGGCGTGCGGGCCGGATGCCGACCCGCAGATTACCGTCAATCCGTAAATCCTTAGATTATCGCTGCGGTGTACAAACGCTGATCTTGCCCGGTGTTCCGTCAGGCCCGGTCCTGCCTGCGCATTTCACCCAGGCGGCCCGGTGGTGGGGCCCACTGGCGGGCCATCGAAGCCGACCACGGCGACGCCGGTCCGCTTGGCCGACTTCAGCGCGGCGACCGCGCCGAGGGCCATGGTGTCGTTGCCGGCGATGACGCCCTTGATCTTGGGGTAGCGCTGGAGGATGGTCTCCGTCTTGCTGAAGGCTTCCTGCTGATCCCCGTTCGCCGTCTGCTGGGCCACTCTCTTCATGTCGGGGTACTGGGAGATGACATCGGAGTACCCCTTGGAGCGGACGCCGTCGTCGGTGTCGGACTCCTTGCCGGTGAGTTCGACGTAGTCACCCTTCGCCGGGGGCGTCGCGCAGCGCGCTGCCGTTGATCACGGGGCCGATCTGCACGGAGACGCGCGTCTTGCCCAGACCGGGCACGGTCACCTGCAGGAGGCCGAACTCGGGCTTCGCGCCGGCGGTGGCTTCGCTGTCCGAGCGGTAGGTCGTCGTCGCCCCGATGGCGACGACGAGGAGCACGAGGGCGAGGAGGGTGGAGCGGCCGAGGGTCCGCCGTTGCGGCGGTCAGCCGCGCCACTCCTTACGCGCGCGGGTTCCGCTGTTGTCATGTCGTCCCCTGCTTTCCGCGTGTCCCGAGGTCGCGGGCGGCCGTGAGACGCCGATGCCATCGCTCGACGGCAGGACGGCGCGTCTCTTCGTGCCAGGTGGGGGTGAAGACCTGCAGATCGGTGTCGGCACGCGTTTCCAGCTCGGTGGTCGTCCACAGTCCGAGACCGAGCCCGGCCAGCTGGGCGGCCCCGGCGGCGGACAGGTCGTGATGGGTGGTGCGGGCCACGGAGACGTCGGCGACGTCCGCCTGTAGTTGCATGAGTGCGTCGCTGCGGCTCAGTCCGCCGTCGGCGACGACCTGACGCAGGCCGGGCAGTGCCGCGAGGACGTCTCCCACTTGGTAGGCGACCGATTCCAGTGCGGCGCGGGCCATCTGGGCACGGCCGGTGCCCAGGTCGAATCCGGCCAGTACGGGTACGGCCTGGCTGTCCCACCAGGGCGCTCCGATGCCGCCGAAGGCCGGTACGAGGGTCACGTCGCCGGCGTCCGCGCCTGCGGCGAGCGCGATGAGTTCGTCCGGCGAGGTCCCGAGCAACTCGGCCAACCAGGTGAGGGTGCGTCCGGCGGAACGGATGTTGGCCTCATGGGCGAAGGTGGGCCGGCCGGTGGACCAGGCGATCGTGGTGCAGACACGGTCGGCCGGTGCGGGAGAGTCCGCCACCGTCATGACGGACGAGCCGGTGCCGTAGGTGGCCTTGACGACTCCCGTCCGCCAACCCGCGTGCGAGAACAGCGCGGCGTGCGAGTCGCCCATCACCGCGAGCACCGGGGTGCCGTCGGTCAGGGGGGCGAGCGCCCGTACCCCGCCGAAGGGGCCGGTCGACGCGACGATCTCGCTCAGCGCCGCGCGCGGGATGCCGAAGGCTTCGAGCAGGTCGTCGTCCCAGTCGCCCGTCGCGAGGTTCAGCAGCTGGGTCCTGGAGGCGTTGCCGATCTCGGTGACCGGGTTCCCGGTGAGCGCGTGCAGGAGGAAGGCGTCCACCGTGCCGAGGCGCAGTGCGCCGGTGCTGCTCCGGGTGCGCGGGGGATCGTGCCGGTCGAGGAGCGCGGCCATCTTCAGCGCGGAGAACATCGGGTCCAGCGGGAGGCCGGTGCGTCGCCGGATCTCCTCGCCCATGCCCGCCTGGTGCAGCCGAGCGGCCTGTTCGGAGCCGCGCTGGTCCTGCCAGCTGACGAGCGGGGCGACGGGTGTGCCGGTCGCCGCGTCCCACAGGACGACCGACTCCCGTTGGGTGCTGAGCGCGATGCCGGCCACGCTGTGGGGGTCGATGTCCTTCAGACAGTCGGTGACCGCCTCGCGGACGCTCGCGAGGATCGCCAAGGCGTCCTGCTCCACCAGGCCGGGGCCCGGGTAGGTCTGCGACAGGGGCACGCTCGCCCGGGCCACGACCTCACCGGAGGCGTCCAGGAGCAGCGACTTCGTGGAGCTGGTGCCCTGATCGACGGCAAGGACGTACGGCTCCATCACTCCCGTCCCAGGGTTTCGAGCGCGGCTCGGGCGATGCCTTCGGCGGTGAGACCGAAGTGGTCGAGCAGGAAGGACGTGCTGCCGGTCGGGGCGAAGGCGGGGACCCCCACCATCCGTACGGGGACGGGGTGGTGCTCGGCGACGATCCTGGCGACGGCGGCCCCCAGACCGCCGGAGAGGAGTCCCTCCTCCGCGGTGACGACGGCTCCGGTCTCCCGGGCGGCGGCCAGCACGGCCGCGACGTCCAGCGGCTCGACGAACGTCATGTTGAGAACCCGGGCCGAGACGCCCTGCCGGCCGAGGACCTCGCTCGCTTCCAGGGCGCGCGAGACCATCGTTCCCACGGCGATCAAAGTGATGTCGGTTCCGTCCACGAGACGCGTGGCCCGGCCGGCTTCGAACGGGGTGCCCTCGGGAGTGACGGCGGGGACCTTGAACCGCGGGACACGGAGGTAGGTCGGCTTGCCCGACTCCACCGCCCAGCGCACCGCGCTGCGGGTCTCCGAGGGATCCGCCGGCACGATGATCTCCAGTCCGGGGACCGCGCGCATCCACGACAGGTCCTCGATGGAGTGGTGGGTGGGGCCGAGTTCCCCGTAGGCCATGCCGGGGCTCTGCCCGCAGAGGACGACATGCCGGTAGCTGTAGGCGACGTCGGCCTTGATCTGCTCCAGGGCACGGCCGGTCAGAAAGGGCGCCGCGGCGGACACGAAGGGGATGAACCCTGAGTTGGCGAGGCCGGCGGCGACGCCGACCATGTCCTGCTCGGCGATGCCGACGTTGATCAGACGGGTGGGGAACTCCTCGCGGAACTTGACGAGGTTGCTGGAGCCGACCGAGTCGTTGCACACGGCGACGATCCGTTCGTCGGTGCGGGCCAGCCGGGAGAGTTCGTCGGCGAAGTCCGCCCGGCAGTCGAAGGTGGGGACCTCGGAGGCCACGACGGTCATCGGTTCAGCTCCTCGAGCGCGAGAACGACCTGCTCGTCGGTGGGCACCTTGTGATGCCACTCGACGCGGTCTTCCATGAACGAAACACCCTTGCCCTTGACAGTGTCGGCGATCACCGCGACGGGGCGGCCCGTCGTCGACGGGGCGTACGCCTCCTTGATCGCCCGGTGGTCGTGGCCGTCGATGACGCGCACCTCCCACCCGAAGCTCGCCCACTTCTCGTCCAGGGGGTCCAGGGCTGTGGTGTCCTCGGTGCGGGCGCCTTGCTGCAGCCGGTTGCGGTCCACCACGGCCGTCAGGTCGGCCAGCCCGTAGTGCGCGGCCGTCATGGCCGCCTCCCAGTTGCTGCCCTCCTGCATCTCCCCGTCACCGAGCACGACGATGGTCCGCCATGTCTCGCCGCGCAGCCGCGCTCCGAGCGCGATACCGGTGGCGACGGGGAAGCCGTGGCCGAGGGGACCGGTGTTGGTCTCCACGCCGGGGACCTTGAGCCGGGCGGGGTGGCCGTTGAGCGGCGACAGCGGTGCCATGAACTCGCTCAGCCGTTCCCGCGGGAAGAACCCGCACGAGGCGAGCGTGGAGTACAGGGCGGCGGCGCAGTGCCCCTTGCTGAGCACGAAGCGGTCCCGCTGGGGGTGGTCGGGCGCGGTCGGCTCCATCCGCAGGGTCCCCCACAGGGCGGTGACCAGCAGGTCGGTCACCGACAGGTCACCGCCGACGTGGCCCATGCCGGCCGCCTGGATCGTGGTCAGGATGTCGCGCCGGACGGCGCTGGAGATCCCGGCGAGCTCCGCCGCGGCCTCGGCCGGTGAGGCTTCGCGCAGCCGTGCGCCGCGCCGGTGGTAGGTGTCGGCGGCGGCCTCGTCGGTCCGCAACGGGGCTGTGGTCACCACGGTCGCGGTCACTCGGACTCACTCTCCGCGAGCGCACGGAACAGCGCCCGCTTGGCGATGCGCTGGGCGCCGAGGGCGTCCTGCGCCGACTGGGCGGCGGCGAGTTCCTCGCGGTCGAGGTAGCCCAGTGCGTGGTGGAAGGCGCGCATGGTGCGGATCCCGGTGCGCGCGGCCTCGACGGGGTCCTCGCGGAACGGGAACTGGTCCAGCTGCCAGACGCCCTGCCAGCCCGCGTCGTGCAGCGCGAAGAAGAACTCGAAGGTCTCCAGCAGGTGCACCGAGCCGACGACCATGTCGTCGTCCCAGCCCCGGAAGTTGTCGTTGACGTCGATCGCGAAGAGCTTGTCGCGGGCGATCGCCATCCGGGCCGCCTCGGCCGGGGTCTCACCCCCGTAGAGGGAATGGCCGAAGTCGAGAAGGACGCCGACGTTGTCCACGCCCATGTCCTGGATCGCGAGGAGCGTGCGGGCGACGGACGAGAAGACCATCCGGTTGCGCGGCTCGCGCGGCTTGTACTCGATGGCGAACTTCAGGTCGGGAAACGCCTGGGCGAGCTCGCGCACGGCCCCCACCGACTTGCTCCAGAGGTCGGTGTAGTCGGCCTGGAAGGGGTAGTCGTAGCCGTCCTGCCCCGGCCAGAGCTTGACGTAGTCCACGCCGAGTTCGCGGCCGACCTCGGCCGCGCCGGCGACCAGGTCGATGGCCTGGCGGCGCAGGGCGGGGTCGGGGTTGGTGAAGCCGCCCTTGGCGAACTTGCCGGTGTAGAACTCGGGCGTGACGGCGATGGCGCGGAGGTTCTGCTCGGCCAGCGCCTGCCGGACCTCGGCCGTGCTGATGTTCCCGGGCGGGAAGGGCCAGTTCAGATCGAGGACGGAGAGGTCCTCGACGGCTCCGGCGAGCTTGATGGCATCGAGAACGGTGCGCGGATCACCGTATCCGTCCGTGGCGTAGCGATCGACGTAGGTGGCGAAGTGCCAGACACCGGCTCCGTAGACGGGTTCCTCGCCGACGGGGTTCTGAATGTCTATGCGTTGCTGACTGGACATGCGACTCAAGGTAGGAACGGGTCGTTGATGTGTCAAGACTTCTTGCCATGACCAGGTGCGACTCGCAGGACGCCCAGCGCCTCCGGCGCGAGCGCCGCCCGGAAAACCTCTTCCGTCCAGTCACTCCACGACGAGGACGAACCCACCAGCGCTGCGCGTCCATCCGGAGGGGTTTTGACATGTTGCCGTGGGCTCGGGGAGGTATCGCCCGATCCGGTGGGTAATCTCGCGCTGCCACTGGCCGAATTGCCTCCCAGCAGACTCAGGAGAAGAGCCATCGCCGAGCAGAAGCCCGGAAAGGCTGGGACCGCTCCGGGAAACCAGCCCCAAGAGGCCGACCAGTTGAGGACCATGCTGCGTCGGCCCGAGTACCGGCGGGCGTTGGTGTTCTGCGGCTTGATCGGGATCCCGGTGTCGTTGGTCGCGTTCTGGTTTCTCGTCCTGCTCCATCAGTTGGAGAATCTGATCTGGGTGGACTGGCCGCACGATCTCGGGTGGACGGATCCGCCGTGGTGGTGGCCCTTTCCGCCGGCTCTGCTGTCCGGTGCGGTCGTCGCCCTGGTCGTCCTGCGGTTTCCGGGCCGAGGAGGACACATCCCGGCGGCGGGCCTGCACTCCGGAGGGGCGTCGAAAGCCGCTGTTCCCGGTGTGGTCCTCGCCGCGCTGGCCAGCCTCCCGCTGGGTGCCGTTCTCGGGCCCGAGGCCCCGCTGATCGCCCTCGGCGGTGGTCTGGCGCTGGTTTTCCGGGATCTCGTACGCGCTCCCGCGACCGAGGCGAGCACGGCGCTGCTCGGCGCCGCCGGTGCCGCGGCAGCCATCTCCGCGATCTTCGGCAGTCCGCTCGTGGCGGCCGTGATGCTCATGGAAGTGGCCGGAGTCGGCGGGCCGCAACTGTTCGCGGTGATGCTCCCCGCCCTGCTGTCCAGCGGGATCGGCGCCATCGTGTTCACCGGTTTCGACCACTGGACCGGACTGAAGACCGGGAGCCTCGACATCGGGCTGCCCGCTCCGCCTCTCCTCGACACCGGGGACGTGCTGTGGTCGGCGCTGATGGCAGCCGTCATCGGGGTGGCCGTCCACGGGGTCATGGTGGGCGGACGGATCGCAGCGCGCTTCGTGTCCGCACACCCGTTGCGCAGCACGGTGCTCTGCGCACTCGCCGCGGCGGGCTGCGCGGCTCTCTACGCGGTCGTCACCGGCCGTTCGCCGTCCGAGGTCTCCCTGTCCGGCCAGGCCGCTCTGGCGCAACTCGCCCAGCACCCCCACGCGTGGTCGGTCGGCAGTCTGGTGGCGGTCCTGGCGTTCAAGGGCGTCGCGTACGCGCTCTGCCTGGGAAGCCTTCGCGGCGGTCCGACCTTCCCCTCCTTGTTCCTGGGCGGGGCGGTGGGCGTCCTGCTGTCGCCCCTGCCGGGACTCGGCGTCGTAGCCGGTATGGCGGCGGGCATGGCCGCCGCGTGCGCCGCCGCGCTGCGGCTGCCCGTCAGCACGGTGGTGCTGGTCGTCCTGATGGTGGGCAACTCGGAAACGGTGCCCGTGATCGTGCTGGCCGTCGTCGTGTCGTTCGTGACCACGGAGTTGCTGCCACAGGGACCGGGGATTCCTGCGTTCGGGCCGCGAGTCGGCTGAGCACGTCGTCCGGCGTCGCCGCGGCCTTGATGGGGGGAATTGATCAGGACGCACCGACAGGTCCGGCCCTCGGTCGGAAACTGGCCACGAGAATATGCAGGCTGACGACAAGTGCCCATACGGGGAAGACCAGCTCGAACCAGGCGAAGTTGCCCGACAGGAGAAGCAGCGCCAGGGCGACGAGATAGCCGAAAAGGGAAAGCCAGCGCGGAAAGACTCCGAGCCGATGCCCGATGGTGGAGGTGGAGAAGACGAATACCGCGGCCATGCGCATCGCGTAGGTCGTCAGGAGGCTGTAAGTGACGTGACGGCCGAATGACCACCCTTGCAGCCTGGAGCCGGACCCGGACACATCGGCCGTGACCAGTAGGCCGCCGGCCGCCGCCGCGGCCCCGAAAAGAGTCGCCACGAACAGCAGACCGCTGCCCAGGAAGACCATGGCGAAGAACTGGTCCTCGGCTTCCCCGATGCGTGCGCGCACGGCGCCCATGAACCACAGGAAGAAGATGCCTGCGAAGGGAATGAGGTTGAGCGCCGTCTGTACGGTACGCCGACGCGAGGGGTCGATGATCCAACTGTTGCCCACGTTGCTGGGCTCGTCCGGTACCGCTACGCGGATCAGAACGATGGCCGCGGCGAGCAGGAGGGCGAAGACGATCCCCACCAGTCCAGCGGCTCGTGGAGTGCGCAGCGCCTGAAGCTTCCTCTCCATGGGCGGTCTTTCGCTTCCTCTCCCAGCCGGTGTGTCCTCGTCGGCGACGGTCCCTCGTCTTCCCCCGTCCGGTGCAGCCTCGCGCGGACGCCCGGCGGGCGGCCAAGACCAGCAAGCACCGGTACAGGTCGACGTGCCACCCGGACTGTCCATGCGGGTGACGTGAAAGTCGGCCTACTGGGGCGGGCTCTCGGTACCCCGTCGGCCCGGGGCCAGCAGGACGGCCGTGTCCCCCGGCCGGGGCAGTGGCGTGCTGCCTGCCGTGACCGGATCGAGGCGGCCGTCCCGCCGTACGAGGAACAGCAGATCGCTGCCGGGCCGCAGGGCGTCGCCGGCGGGCTGCCCCAGGACGGCTGCCCCCTCCTCGTACCTGCGGGAGAACGTCGGCCAGGTCAGATCCGGGCCGAACAGAACCTCGCCGCCGATGAACGGCGCCACCACGCCGTGGCTGTCGGCCGGTGCGTTGAGGCGGTGGACCGTACCCTCCACGCCGCCTCGCAGAATCACCGCCGCCAGTGCGTTGAAGTCGTCCTCGGCGGTGAGGAAGTACACCTCCGTGATGCCCTCCAGCTCGGCGGCCCCACCCGTGGCGGCGCCCAGCAGCTCACCCGGCGCAAGCTCGATCCCGGCCTGCCGGACCCGCTCGCGCTGTTCCTCTTCCCCTGCCCACATCAGCACCTCCAGCCCTGCCGACTTCAGGGCCACGCCCAGGTCGACCACCCAGGGGTCGCCGCCGACCAGCAGGGGCCGCGAGCGGGACGGGCGCACGACGCCCAGGCGCCGGGCGACGGTCGAGGCGGTCAGACCGTAGAGCGTCACGGTCGCGACGATGACCACGAACGTGGCCGGAAGGATCTTCGACGCGCCGCCGATCCCCTTGGCCACGAGGCCGGCCGAGAACGTCGAAGCCGTGGCGGCCGCGACGATCCCGCGCGGCGCCATCCAGCCGATGAAGCCCCGCTCGCCGCGTGTCAGGTCGGTGCCCAGGGTGGACACGACCGCGACCAGCGGCCTGACGACCAGCACCAGAAAGGCGGCGAGCCCGAGCGCGGGCAGCCACACATGGCGCAGCGAGTGCGGGGTGACGGTGGCCGAGATCGAGATGAAGAGCAGGCCGAGGATCAGGCTGACCAGGGTCTCGAAGAACGGCCGACGCGCGGGTGCGTTCATGCCGGGCAGGTTGGCGACGGCCAGGCCCATCACCACGGCGGCGATGAGTCCCGTGTCGTCGCGCAGGACATCGCAGAGCGCCGCGACGCCGACCACCGAGGCAAGCTGCGCCGTGGTACCGAGGATCTCGCTGAGTCGCAGCACCCGGAGCAGCACCCACAGCAGAGCCGCCCCGACCGCTCCTCCGGCCGCTCCGATGCCCACGCTGGCCAGGAATTGCAACGCCCCACTGCCGAGGTGGTGGTCCGAGCTCGCCACGACCGCGTGGAAGACCAGTGCTCCCAGGACACCGCCGACCGGGTCGATGAGCGAGCCTTCCCAGATCAGGATGCGCTGGAGCCGGTCCTTCGGTCGTACGAAGCCCAGCAGCGGCCCTACGACCGTCGGCCCCGAGACCACGAGGATCGCGCCGATCATGACGGCCGCCCGTGAGGACATGCCCAGCAGCGGCGCGGCGAGGAGCGCGCCGAGCAGCCAGGTGACCAGGACACCGATCCAGATCAGCCGGACGACGACACGGCGGGTGTGGCCCTTCAGCCTGGCCAGGTCCAGCCCGAGGCCCGCGTCGTAGAGGATCACGGCCACGGCCAGCGACACCAGCGGTGAGAACGCCGCCCCCAGCAGCTGCTCGGGGTCGACGTCGTCGATCAGCGCGCCGGCGGCGAAGCCGACCGGCAGCAGGACGATGAGGGCGGGGACGCGCAGGCGGGCGGCCAGGACCTGCGATCCGACGGCCAGGACCAGGATCAGTCCCACGCCGATGAGCACCTGGTCCGTCGTCACAAGTGGCCCTTTCGATGCGTGGTGCCGTCACTCCCCCCACGGTGTGATCCCCCAGCGGACGGTGTGCTGCTCGCCCGGGCCGAGGCTGACCAGCCCGGCGCCGCTGCGGAAGGCGTCCGGCGGGCAGGTCATCGGCTCGACGGCGACCGCGCGACGGCGCTCCCCCGGTGGCAGGGTGTCGCCGGTGTAGAGCTGTACGTAGTCGGCGCCCTCACCCAGCCACACGTCCGTGCCGAACGCGCCCGACGGGTGGGCCAGGCGCACCACGGCCCGCCCGTCCGCGTCCCGGTCGAGGTCGCCGAAAGGGGTGTCCAGCCGGAGCGCACCGACGACTCGTGGCGTTCGCAGGTCGTACGCGGTCCCGGCGACCGGCTCGGCGGCGACCGGCAGGCCGCGCTCGTCGGTGCGCAGCCATGTCCGTGCGGGGACGGTCAGCACTGCCTGGTCGACGACGGCGGTGCCCGCGGTGACGTAGGGATGCTGGCCGAAGCCGTAGGGTGCGGCGCTCGTGTCGAGGTTGCGCGCGGTGACGGCGACTTCGAGTCCGCTGTCGCCCAGGGCGTACTCGGCGCGGACGTGGAGGTGGAACGGATAGCCCGGCTGCGGCCACAGCGGAACCTCCAGGACCACGCGGCTGTCGCTCGCCTCCACGACCCGCCACGCGACCCAGCGGAGCAGGCCGTGGATGGCGTTGCCGCCGGTCGGCTCGGTGAGCGGCAGCTGCTGCTCCTGCCCGTCCCAGGGGTATCGGCCGTCGCGGATGCGGTTGGGCCACGGCACCAGGATCTGGCCGCGCCCGCCGGTGATCCGGTCCTGCTCGGCGAAACCGTCGAGCACGGTGCGCTCACCGACCGCGTACGACTGCAGGGCCGCGCCCAGCTCGACGACGACGGCGCTGTGCGTGCCGTGACGGAGGGTCAGTTGCCGTCCGGTGCGGCTTTGCTGCACGCGTGGCCTCCTCGTCCGCCCGGTCGGCGTCCTCGGACGCCGACGTAGTGGTGGCCCGGGGTGCCGGCCCTCCCGTCGGGAGCGTGCGGCCCCTCATGGACCCGGTCAAGCGCAACACGTTCCCGTCGGCGCAATCGCCGGGCAGGTTCGCCCGCCGGGGCCACAGGCGGGAGCGGGCGGCGGTCGACGCACGGGCGCTCGTGCCGTCTCACGGACGGGGGTCGCGGCGTCACCCGCTGCCCGTGCGCCTGCTGCGACGGCCGATGCTCCGCCAGACAGCCCGTTGGAATCTGAGCATCAGCACGCCCACCAGGATCAGCAGCACGATGTTGAGCAGGAGCTGGATCAGGGATCCACGCGCCTCGTGCCAGCTGGAGAACGCGCAGGAGACGCCGATGTCGGCGGCGGCCGGGATGGTGGTGACGGAGATGAAGACGCCGAGCAGCGCGCTCGTCCTGGCCTGGGTCAGGGACATGATCCCGACGATGCCGGCCAGCACCGCGACGACCACGGAGAAGAAGTTGGGGGCGTCGATCAGCGTGGAGACCGGTCTGAAGCCCAGGTCGAATGCCCTGGGTTGAAAGTCGAGACCCCGGATCGCCCACGAGAACAGGAAGGTCACCAGGACGGCCAGCAGGAATCCCACGGTCAGGGCGAACAGGCCCTGCCGGATCCTGGTGCCGTTGCCGCGGTCGATGCCCAGCGCAATGCTGGTGATGGCGCCGTACTCCGGTCCTACGACCATCGCCGCGACGATCAGGATCTGGGAGTTGGTGATGATTCCCACCGCCCCGATGACGCCTGCGATGACCAGGTAGATGTAGAAGCTCGGCAGATAGGTGCCCTCGGCTCGAATGCGTGCTTCGACCTCCTCCCAGACCGGCGCGTGCGCAAGCGCCCCGAGTTGCTGCTGCTCCGCCGCGGCCGCGGTACCGGAGAAGGCCATCTCGACCGGCTCGATGACGATGGATCCGCGACGGTCGAGTTCCAGTTCACGCAGACCGCGCAGCACGGTGTTGGCCGCGCCCGCCAGGATGTCGCACTCGATCGCGTCGCCGTCGGGGTTGTGCGCCAGTTCGGCGAGGACGACCAGGTTGAAGACATAGCGGTCGTCGGTCAGCAGCCCGACCGCCCGGGGGGTGAGATCAGGGGGGCTCACCAGCCGGACGTGGATCATCTCCATGCGGCCAGTAACGCCCGATGGGCGGGGGTCGGCAAGCCGGATGCGGTGCTCGGCTCCGGCGCCCCGGTCGCTTCGGTCGCCCGGCCGAGGCCCTCGGCTGCGACGGGCCTGTGGCAGGTCACCGTTGCGGCGGAAGAGTTCCCGGTCCGTCGGCCGCCGGACCGTCGTCACCGGTTGCGGTGAGCGACCGATCGTGGACCGCTTCCGACGCGCAAGGGCCACCCGAGTGGCCGATAGTGGACGTAGGGGGCTCTTGTCCGAGAACTCGGAGCAGCCATGGACCGCTACCCTCCCATCGCCGAACACGGCCTGGTGGGCGACCTGCAGACCGCCGCGCTCGTCTCGTCGCAGGGTGTCGTGGACTGGTTCGCCGCTCCCCGGTTCGACTCTCCCAGTATTTTCGCCGCGCTGCTCGATCACGACCGCGGCGGGTACATGCGACTGTCCACCGAGCACCCCGACGCGACCTGCAAGCAGCTCTACTACCCCGACACGGCCATTCTGGTGACCCGGTTCATGTCGCCGGACGGAGTGGGCGAGGTCGTCGACTGCATGCCTCCGGACCGGCCCCACACCGCCACCGACCGTCACACCCTGATACGCGTCGTGCGTTGTGTGCGGGGAACCGTCGACTTCACGCTCGAGTGCCGGCCGCGCTTCGACTACGGCCGGGCCGAGCACCGGCTGGAGCTCGGCGAGAACACCGGCCTGTTCCGGTCCCCGGGGATGGACGCGCATCTGCAGACCTCCTTCCCCCTGGAGCGGGACGGCCAGGACGTACGCGGCAGGGTGACGCTGAGCGCCGGCGAAGCCGGCGGCGCCGTGTTCACCGTCTGCGCGTCCGGCGGCGAGGCACCCGCACCCCTCACGGTCGACGGGCTCACCGCACAGGTCGATGACACCAGCCGCTTCTGGCAGACCTGGTTGCACCAGTCCCGCTACCGGGGCCGCTGGCCCGAGCTGGTGCACCGCTCGGTCATCACCCTCAAGCTCCTCACCTACGCCCCCACCGGCGCGCTGATCGCGGCGGCCACCATGGGCCTGCCCGAGCAGGTCGGCGGCGAGCGCAACTGGGACTACCGGTTCACCTGGGTACGCGACGGCGCGCTGTCCGTGCGGGCCATGCTGGACCTCGGCTTCGTCGAGGAGGCCACTGCCTTCGTCCACTGGCTCGTCGACAGACTGCACGAGCGCGAAGGCAAGGAGGAAGAGCCGCTCCAGACGATGTACCGGATCGACGGCAACCCCGACCTGCCGGAGGAGACACTCGAACACTTCGAGGGCTACCGCGGCTCCTCCCCCGTCCGCATCGGCAACGGCGCCGCCGACCAGCTCCAGCTGGACATCTACGGCGAGGCCCTCTACGCGGTGTCCCAGGGCCTCGGGATCGCGCAGCAGACCACGTACCGGGGATGGAAGACGATGGCCGGGACGCTGGACTGGCTCGCCGACCACTGGGACCGGCCGGACGAGGGCATCTGGGAGACCCGCGGCGGCCGCCAGGACTTCACGTACAGCCGCGTGATGTGCTGGGTCGCCTTCGACCACGGGCTGCGCCTGGCCGAGCACTTCCGCAGGCCCGCCGACCTGGAGAAGTGGCGCAGCGCCAGGGACGCCGTCCTCGAGCAGGTGATGGAACGCGGCTGGAGCGAGCAGGAGGGCGCCTTCGTCCAGCACTACGGCGGTGATGTCCTGGACGCTTCCCTGCTGCTCATGCCCAGGGTCCAATTCATCGCCCCGAAGGACCCGGCCTGGCTCTCCACGCTCGACGCCATGGACCGCAAGCTCGTCTCCGACAGCCTCGTCTACCGCTACGACCCTGCCACATCGCCGGACGGGCTGCGCGGTTCGGAGGGCACGTTCAGTCTGTGCACCTTCCTCTACGTCGACGCGCTGGCCCGGGCGGGGCGGCTGCCCCAGGCCCGCTACACCTTCGAGAAGATGCAGACCCACGCCAACCACGTCGGGCTCTTCGCCGAGGAGATCGGTCCGAGCGGGGAGCAACTGGGCAACTTCCCCCAGGCGTTCACCCATCTGTCGCTCATCATGGCGGCCACCACCCTCGACGAGGCGCTCGACGCGGAGAGCGGGCGCTGACCCATGGTCACGCATGCCCGTCCGGCAGGACCGCCGCCGCTGACCGAGGACGAGTTCGGCGTGCTGTACCGGCGGCTGCGCTCGCGCGCCGCCTGGGCCGCGGGTGACCGGGGCGCATTGGACGCACTCACTCCCGCCCGGGTGCTGGCCGCCACCCGCGAGGTGCGGACCGGCCGGACGGTCACGCTCGCGGCGCCGGTGGAAACGCTGCCCGGCCCGGACAATCCGGAGCCCGCGCGGCACCGGATGAGCGGGCAGCCGGACGCAGACGCCCCGGGCGGGCTCCACTTCGCGAGGGACAGCTTCGCGATGAACGTGCACGGCGACGCCGACAGCCACATCGACGCCCTCTGCCATGTGATCTACGACGGCACACTGCACGGCGGCGTGTCCGCGAGCAGCGTCACGGCGGGCGGGGCCACGGCGCTCTCCATCGAGGCGGCGCGCGACGGGATCGTCGGACGCGGCGTGCTGCTGGACATCCCTCGGCTGCGCGGCGTGCCCTGGCTCGAACCGGGTGATCACGTCAGCGCCGACGACCTCACCGCGGCCGAGACGGCACAGCGTGTCCGCGTGACCGAGGGCGACCTCCTGTTCGTCCGGGTCGGCCATCGCCGACGCCGCGCCGAACTGGGCGCGTGGCACGCGGCGGACGCGCGCGCGGGGCTCCATCCGTCCGCGCTGGAGTTCCTGGCGGACCGGCGGGTCGCCGTGCTCGGCGGCGACGGGAACAACGACACAGCCCCGAGCTCCACCGAGGGCGTCGACTTCCCCGTGCATGTGCTGGCGGTCCACGCCATGGGCCTTCATCTGCTGGACTACCTGCAGTTCGAGGACCTGGCACCGGTCTGCGAGGCGGAGGGACGCTGGTCGTTCCTCTGTGTGATCGCCCCGCTGAGGCTGCCGGACGCCACCGGCTCGCCGGTCAACCCGACAGCCGTCCTGTGACCCGATTGCATGACTCCTAGAACGGGACCCTCTCATGGCCGACGATCAGCGCTACGACGTCATCGTCATCGGTACGGGAGCGGGCGGCGGTACGCTCGCGCACCGGCTCGCCCCCACCGGCAAGCGGATCCTGATCCTGGAGCGCGGCGGCTACCTGCCGCGGGAGCGGGACAACTGGGACTCCACCGCCGTCTTCGTCAAGGGCAAGTACCGTGCTCCCGAGTTCTGGTACGACAAGCACGGCAACCAGTTCCCCCCGGAGGTCAACTACTACGTCGGGGGCAACACCAAGTTCTACGGCGCCGCGCTCTTCCGGCTCCGGCCCGAGGACTTCGGCGAACTGCGCCACCACGACGGCGTCTCACCGGCCTGGCCGATCCGCTACGAGGACCTGGAGCCGTACTACACCCAGGCCGAGCACCTCTACCTGGTGCACGGTCGGCACGGCGAGGACCCCACCGGAGGGCCGACCAGCGCGCAGTACGCCTACCCGCCGGTCGAGCACGAGGCGCGCATCCAGCAGCTCAGCGACGATCTGGGCAAGGCCGGTCTGCACCCCTTCCACCTGCCCATCGGCGTGAACCTCACCCAGGACGAGAACGGCCGGGCCACCCATGACAGCGTCTGCATCCGCTGCGACCGGGTCGACGGCTTCCCCTGCCTGGTGGGCGCGAAGTCCGACGCACAGGTGATCTGCGTCGACCCGGCGCTCAAGTACGACAACGTCACGATGGTGACCAACGCCCATGTGCGCCGCCTGGAGACCGACCCGACCGGACGCACCGTCACCAGGGTCGTCGCCGAGCTCAGGAACGGAGTGACCGAGGCATTCAGCGCCGACATCGTGGTGGTCGCGGCCGGTGCGGTCAACTCCGCCGTCCTGCTGCTGCGTTCGGCCAACGACAAGCACCCCGGCGGCCTGGCCAACAGCTCGGACGTGGTGGGACGCCACTACATGCGTCACAACAACCTCGCGCTCATGGCGGTGTCGAAGGAACCGAACCCGACCAGGTTCCAGAAGACCCTGGCGCTGAACGACTGGTACCTGGGCGCGGACGACTGGGAGTATCCGCTCGGCGGCATCCAGATGCTCGGCAAGTCGGACGCCGACCAGATCCACGGCGAGGCGCCGCGCTGGGCCGGTGCCGTCACGCCCGACATGCCCTTCGAGGTACTGGCGCACCATGCCGTCGACTTCTGGCTGTGCGGAGAGGACCTCCCGCTGGCCGAGAGCCGGGTCACCCTCGACAAGGACGACGCCATCCACCTTGCCCTCGACGAGAAGAACAACATCGCCGGGCTGAAGCGCCTGCAGCACAAGCTGCGAGGGATGCTCGGGCACCTGGGCATGCACGAGCACCACCTGCTGGATCACAGCATCTATCTGCACAAGGGCATGCCGATCGGCGCCACCGCGCACCAGGCCGGCACCGTGCGGTTCGGCGACGACCCGAGGAGTTCGGCCCTCGACGTCAACTGCAAGGCCCACGACCTCGACAACCTCTACGTCGTGGACACCAGCTTCTTCCCCAGCATCGGCGCCGTGAACCCGTCCCTGACCGCCATCGCCAACGCCCTGCGGGTCGGCGACCACATCGCCGACCGGCTGAACTGACGAGCGCCTCGCTACACGTTGTCCCCCGGCGTTCTGGCGGCCCGGGTGTCGGCGTCGGTGAGCTCCTCCAGCTCACCCATCATGTCGAGCCGGTAGAGCAGCACCAGCGCCGGACCGACCAGCACGATCGCGACGACCGTGACGATCACCAGCCAGCGCAGGGTGTGGGACGCGCCGGCCGCTTCGGCCACCGTCAGCGAGGTGGGCAGCGCATAGGGCCGCTGCGCGAAGCCCCAGGCGCCGACGGTCAGGGCGACGCTCGCCACCGAGGTGTAGCGGGACCAGCCGTGGGACCGGCGCAGCAGAAGCAGCACCGTGGCCATACCGCAGACGGCGGCCAGGACGATCAGCAGCAGGCCCAGGCCCCCGGTGAGGCCGTCCCAGACGTACCGGGCGTCGTTGTGGGTGACGGGCAGGCCGATGAGCGCAAGGACCACGACGGCGCCGAAGGCGATCAGCGCCCGTGCGCGGAAGTAGTCGACGAGATCGTGCGCGCCGAACCGCAGGGCGTCGGAGCAGAGGAAGACCGCCCCGAGGAAGGCGGTGGCCGCGATGGCCAGCAATCCCACGAGGACGGAGGTTCCATTGGCCCAGGCATCCGCGGAGGCGGTCGTGCCGACCTTGACCCGGCCGGAGGCGATGCCGCCGAGCACCGTCCCGAGGAAGAACGGCGTCACCAGGGACGCGACGGCGAACATCGCGCCGTAGACCCGTCGTTGGGCCAGTCGGCGGGACGGCTTGCGCAGGGCGAACCCGGCGCCGCGGAGCACCAGGCCGACGGCGGCGAGGGCGAGCGGCAGCCACATCGCGGAGAAGACGGCCTGGAACATCGTCGGGAAGCCGGTCCACATGATGACCAGAACGAAGATCAACCAGACGTTGTTGACCTCCCAGACCGGTGCCATGGCGTGGTCGATGAGCCAGCGGGGCCGTTTGCCGCGCTCCGCGCCGCCGGCCAGGAGGTCCCAGAGGCCCGCGCCGTAGTCGGTGCCTCCGGCGCAGGCGTAGGCGGCGATCGCGAGCACCAGTACCCATGCGATGAATGCGGCCACTACGACGCACCGCCAGGGGTGTGGTCGGACCCGCCGCCGGGCGCGGCCCGGGCGGCTGCGGGCTCGGGCTCGCTTCTGGGCCCGTACGGGGTGTCGGTCTCCGGGGGCAGTTCGCCGCGCGGGGCGGCCAAGCCCTCGTCGGCGACGCGCCAGCGGATGCGCATCTTCAGGACGACCGCGAGGAACGCGCCGAAAACGGCCACGTACACGACGATGACGATGCCGAGCATCGCCCACAGCGATCCGGCGCTCGTGCTGGTCACCGCCTCCGAGACCCTCATGTGCTGGTAGACGATCCAGGGCTGGCGGCCGACCTCCGTGGTGATCCAGCCGCACTCCACGGTGACCAGGCAGGCGACTCCCGCGATCGCGGCGCAGCGATAGAACCAGCGGCCGCCGGGGTTGTCCCGGTGTCGCCACCAGGACCAGGCGTACCAGAGCGCGAGCAGGATCAGCAGGCTGCCGACGGTGACCATGATGTCGAAGGCCCAGTGGGCGATGGTGGCCTGGACGACGGTGGGGCGGTCGGCGGCCGGCACCGACGTCAGCCCGGTCACCTGGGTGCTCGGTTTGAAGCCGGCGAGGATCGAGTCCAGCTGGGGGATCTTGAGTCCGCCGGAGATCGTGCCGTCACTGTTCAGTCGTCCGAACATGTACTCGGGCACATGGGTGTCGGTCTTCCAGACGATCTCCGTGGCGGCGAACTTGATCGGCTGCTTGTGGAAGACGGCGCGAGCGGCGGAGTCGCCGAGCATGAACTGGACCGGTGTGAGGATCGAGGCGACTGTGAACGGGACGGTGAAGCCGAGCCGGTGGTAGCGGTCGCGGCGTCCGCGCAGCCAGCCGACCGCGTACACACCCGCGACGACGTAGCCGGCGGTCAGGAGCATCGCGACCACGAAGTGCCAGTACTCCGGGCCGAACATCGGTGTGAAGATCGCCTGCTGCACATTGACGTCGACCGGATCGCCCTGGGCGTCCAGGCGGAACCCTTGCGGGGTGTTCATCCAGGAGTTGGCCGCGATGATGCCGAACGATCCCATCAGGGCGGCCAGCGGCAGCGGTACGGCGAGCCAGAAGTGGGTCCAGGGTTTGAGGCGGCGCCAGCCGTAGAGGTAGATCGCGATCAGGATGGCCTCCAGGAAGAACGCCCAGGCCTCGATGCCGAACCCGAGGCCGAACACATCACCCCAGCGGCCCATCAGGCCGGGCCACAGCAGGCCGAACTCGAAGGACAGCACGGTGCCGGTGATGATGCCGATGGCGAACTGGACGGCCATCACCGCCGACCAGCGGCGGGCGAGGGTGAGGGCCACGGGGTCGTTGCGGCGCAGCCCCCGGTGGTGCATCAGCAGAGTGATGAACGGCAGTGCCACGCCGAACGGGACCAGCAGGATGTGCGAGGCCAGGGTGAAGGCCATCAGCTCACGGGCCGGCAGGAGTTGGGCCGGGGTGCTGTTCGCCAGAAGGACTGCGGTGCTGATCATGTGCGCCTCGTATCGGGCAGGGTGAAGGCGCGTTCGCGGCGCGAGCCGGTGGCGAAGGCGACGGACCAGCTGAGCACCGCTCCCAGCCTGCTGCGGAAGCCGGTGAGGAAGGCCAGGTGGATGAAGAGCCAGGCGAGCCAGCCGGTCAAGCCCGACAGATGCAGCGGCCCGACCTTGACGACGGCCCGGCCGCGGGCGATGTAGGCGGCGCTGCCGAGATCCACGTACGTGAAGGGCTTCGGCTTCTTCGTCCTGACTTCGACCTGGTGTCGCACACTCCGGCCCGCGTACGCACCCGACTGCATGGCGACCTCGGCCAGTCCCGGCAGCCGGTTCAGGCTCATCACGTCGCCCGTGACGCGGATCTCCGGATGGCCGGGGAGGGTGAGGTCGGGTTCGACGAGGATGCGTCCGGCCCGGTCCTGTTCGGCACCGGTCGCCCGGGCCAGCGCGGCTGCGATCGGCGGTGCCTCGACGCCCGCCGTCCACAGCACGGTGCGGGCGTCGAACCGGGTCGTCGCCCCGCCCTTGTCTCGTACCGTCAGGCCGTGCTCGTCGATGTCGGTGACCACCTTGCCCAGGTGGAGCTCCACACCGAGGCTCTGCAGGGTCCGGGCCGCACGGGCGGCGAGCGGCGGGCCGAACGCGCCCAGCACCGCGTCGGATCCCTCGAAGAGCAGCACCCGAGCGTTGGCGGAATCGATCTTCCGGAACTCCCGTTCGAGCGTGTGGCCGGCGATCTCCCGGATCTGTCCGGCGAGTTCGACACCCGTCGGGCCGCCGCCGACGAGTGCGAAGGTGAGCCACTGGTGCCGTTCCCGGTCGTCCGCGGCCGTTTCGGCCATCTCGAACGCCCGGTAGATCCGTCGGCGGATGTCCAGCGCGTCGTCCAGGGTCTTCATTCCGGGGGCGTGCGCGGCGAACTCGTCGTGCCCGAAGTAGGACTGGCTCATGCCCACCGCGACGATCAGATCGTCATACGGCAGCGCGAGGGCTCCGCCGTCGGGTCGCCGGGCGTGGACCAGCCGGGCCCCGGCATCCACGTCGGTGGCCTCGGCGAGCACGCAGCGCACGTTGTGGTGGTGCCGCAGGACCCCGCGCAGCGGTCGGGCGATCTGCCCCTCGGACAGGATTCCGGAGGCGCACTGGTACAGCAGCGGTTGGAAGAGGTGGTGGGCGCGGCGGTCGACCACGGTCACCGCGACCGGCGACTTCCGCAGGGCGCGGGCGGCGAACAGCCCGGCGAACCCCCCGCCGAGGATCACCACCCGGCGGGGCGTGACGTGATCCTGCATCGGAGATCAGCCCCCGGTGGCGAAGCCGGGAAACAGCGTCATTCCGCCGTCGACGTAGAGGGTGGTGCCGACGACGTAGTCGAGCAGGTCGGAGGCCATGGCGACGACGGCGTCGGCGATGTCGTCCGGGTCGCCCACCCGGCGGTACGGGATCAGGCGCAGCAGCTCGGTCTCGGCCTCGGGGGTGGACCAGGCGTCGCGGTTGATCGGCGTGCGGATGGCGCCGGGCGCCACCGCGTTGACCCTGATCCGATGGGGGGCCAGCTCCTGGGCGAGGGTCTGCATCATCATGCCCACACCGCCCTTGGAGGAGGCGTAGTTCACGTGCCCCGACCACGGGACGATCTGGTGGACCGAACTCATGCAGATGATCTTCCCCGCCGACCGGGAGACCTCTTCCACCACACCGCGCCGGATGAACTCCTTGGCGGCCTCGCGCGCGCACAGGAACTGACCGGTCAGGTTGACGTCGATGACCTTCTGCCACTGGGCGAGCGTCATCTCCGTCAGGGGCGCGTCCCGCTGGAGGCCCGCGTTGGCCACCATGATGTCGACGGTGCCGAACTCCTCGACCATCCGCGCGACCATGGCGATCACCTGGTCCTCGTCGGACACGTCGGCCTCATGGGCGTAGGCGCGGACCCCGAAGCCCTCGATCTCCTTCACAACGTTGTCCGCCTCGTGCGCACCGACGACGTAGTTCACCACGACGTCCGCCCCGGCCCGCCCCAGGGCAATGGCGGTCGCCAGACCGATGCCCGAGTTGGCACCGGTCACCAGCGCCTTCTGGCCCCTGAGAAGCTGCGCGGACGTCGTCCCGCGATTCTCGACTTTCGCTGCCACCACGATCTCTCCTTGGGCGTTTCGGACGGCACGCCGCAGGAACGGGCGACGCGTATGAGGGAGGCCGGGGTCCGGCCGGCCGCCGGGACAGACACAGGAGCCGTGGCACACCCGGCCTCCAGACGAAAGCACCCTGCGCCGAGGGCGAGTCCGACCGGCACGCTGTGCCCCCGATTTCGGCACGGCACGTCACACGGTCGGGCTACGAGCCGTCGGCGTCATGACTCAGGCGTTGGTGCCGACGTGGAGGGTGCCGTCAGGGGTGGCGGCGGCGTAGGTGCCGAAGATGGCGCCGTTGTCGTCGACCAGGCTGCTGACGGACCAGTTGCCGGTGGTGCCCTTGCGGACGCGGTCCCAGACGTCGCCGTTGACGACGGCTTCGACATGGAGGTCGCCGTTGGGCAGGCCGGCCGAGGAGATCTGCTTCACCGCGCCGCCGGCGTCGATCTTGGCGGAGTTGCCCCAGGCCCCGCCCTCGGAACGGGTACGGTCCCAGACCTCGCCGCCGACGAGGGCCTGGACGTGCAGGGTGCCGTCTGGCAGAGCAGCGGAGGCCACGTCCTTGATGCTGCCGTTGCCGTCGATCTTCGACGAGGCCCCCCAGGTGCCGTTGGCGGCCCGGGTACGGTCCCAGATCTCCCCGTTGACCAGCGCCTGCACATGCAGGGTCCCGTTGGGGAGGGCGGCGGAGGCGACATCGGTGACGGCGCCGCCCGCGTCGATCTTCGACGAGGCGCCCCAGGTGCCGCCCGCGGCGCGGGTACGATCCCAGATCTCGCCGTTCACGACGACCTGGACGTGGAGGGTGCCGTCGGGCAGGGCGGCGGAGGCGACGTCGGTGATGTTGCCGTTGCCGTCGATCTTCGTCGCGTTGCCCCAGCCGCCGCCCGCGGCGCGGGTGCGGTCGAAGACCTGGCCGCCTGCCAGGGTCTGGACATGGACCGTGCCGTTGGGCAGACCGGCCGCGGAGACGCTGTTGACGGCGCCGCCCTCGTCGATCAGGTCGGCGGTGGCGTCCCACGGGCCGCCGTCGGGTCGCGTCCGGTCCCACACCCGGCCGCCCTGCGGAGCGGCGGGCGGGTACGGGTCGGCGTGGTCGCTGCCCAGCCCGGCCAGCGGCCCGCACGACGGCCAGGCACCCTCGCCCTGCCCCGCGAGGACCTTCTCGCCGGTCAGTATCTGCTCCTTCTTGGTCGCCAGGTGCGGATAGGTCGCGTAGGCGTCGCCCCCGTATGCGTTCCAGGTGCTGAGGCTGAACTGCAGCCCGCCGTAATAGCCGTTGCCGGTGTTGATGCTCCAGTTGCCGCCGCTCTCGCACTCGGCGACCTTGTCCCAGGTGGCGACCGAAGCGGCCTGCGCCGGGCTCGCCGGCGCGGTGGTCAGGACCATGACAGCGGCCGACACCAGGAGAGCGGCGGTGAGTCTGCGGGTGGACACTGAAGGCCTCCAGGATGGTGAGAAGGACATGGGAAACCCCGGTGCCCGGGCGGTGCCGGGCACCGGGGTGGTGGTTCAAGAACCTGACGGTGCTAGAGAGTTGACGTACCGTCAGGCGTTGGTGCCGACGTGGAGCGTGCCGTTAGGGGTGGCGGCGGCATAGGTGTCGAAGATCGCGCCGTTGTCGTCGATCAGGCTGCTGACGGACCAGTTGCCGGTGGTGCCCTTGAGGACCCGGTCCCAGACGTCGCCGTTGACGACGGCCTGGACGTGGATGTCGCCGTTGGGCAGGCCGACGGAGGAAAGCTGCTTCACCGCGCCGCCGGCGTCGATCTTCGTGGCGCCGCCCCAGGCACCGCTGGCGGCGCGAGATCGGTCCCAGATCTCGCCGTTCACCAGCGCCTGCACATGCAGGGTCCCGTCCGCCCCGGCGGCCGAGGAGAGGTCCGTGATGGCGCCGCCCGCGTCGATGCGGGAGCTGCCGCCCCAGGTGCCGTTGGCGGCCCGCGTACGGTTCCAGATCTCACCGTTCACGACCGCCTGCACGTGCAGGGTCCCGTCGGCCAGCGCGGTGGACGCGATGTCCGTGATGGCGCCGCCCGCGTCGATCTTCGTGGAATTGCCCCAGGTGCCGTTGGCAGCGCGGGTGCGGTCCCAGATCTCGCCGTTCACCAACGCCTGGACGTGCAGGGTGCCGTCGGGCAGGGCGGCGGAGGCGACATCACTGATGTTGCCGTTGGCGTCGATCTTCGACGAGGCGCCCCAGGTGCCGCCCGCGGCACGCGTACGGTCCCAGATCTCCCCGTTGACCAGGGCCTGGACGTGCAGGGTGCCGTTGGGAAGACCGGCCGCCGAGACCGCGTTGACGGCCCCGCCGGCGTCGATCAGGTCGGCGGTGGCGTCCCAGGGGCCGCCGTCCGGACGCGAGCGGTCCCAGACCCGCCCGGCGGGCCGACTCGTCTCACCGACGATGCTCTTCAGCCGCGCGGGCTTGAAGGTTCCGTACCCCGAGAAGTACGGGTACGGGATCGGGCGGTAGTGGACCCCGGAACCGGTGAACTCGTAGCCCATGTACTCCGTGTGGGTGGAGTCCGTCCACGAGGAGAAGAGGGCGACGTGCCCGCTGCTGCCGCTGGCCTCGTTCAGCAGGACGTCACCCGTCTTCAGGCTGTCCTTGGTGCTCCACTCCGCCACGTCCTCCGGGATGAACGTGTTGGTGGTGAGGGACGAGCCCAGGTTCCAGGCCATCGAGACATAGCCGGAGCAGTCGGTGCGCCAGCCCTGGTAGTAGCCGGACTGGTTGTAGTCGAGGCCGATCCCGACCCAGCTCTTGGCCCGGCGTATGACCTCGTCGCGGGTGATGGCCGGGGAGGCCACGGCCGCGGCGCGGCTGTCGGAGGCGCTGCCGGCCACCGGTGTGACCGGGCCCTGTCCGCTGCTGCCGTGGTCGGCGTCCGCGGCGGCGGACACGCCCCCCGCGGGGGCCGCCCCGGCGGTCTGGGCGGCTCCCAGGAGGCTCGCCGCCACGACGGCCATGCCGACGGCGGCGGCTCTGCCGCGGTGTTTGAACATGGTGAAGGACACAGTTCTCCTAAGGGAGTTGGCGAATGAGGTGCAGCGAGGTGAGGTGAGAGACGTCGGTCAGGCGTTGGTGCCGACGTGGAGGGTGCCGTCAGGGGTGGCGGCGGCGTAGGTGCCGAAGATGGCGCCGTTGTCGTCGACCAGGCTGCTGACGGACCAGTTGCCGGTGGTGCCCTTGCGGACGCGGTCCCAGACGTCGCCGTTGACGACGGCTTCGACATGGAGGTCGCCGTTGGGCAGGCCGGCCGAGGAGATCTGCTTCACCGCGCCGCCGGCGTCGATCTTGGCGGAGTTGCCCCAGGACCCGCCCTCGGAACGGGTACGGTCCCAGACCTCGCCCCCCACCAGGGCCTGCACGTGCAGGGTCCCGTCGGGCAGAGCAGCAGCAGCCACGTCCTTGATGCTGCCATTGCCGTCGATCATCGTGCTGCCGCCCCAGGTGCCGTTGGCGGCCCGCGTGCGGTCCCAGATCTCCCCGTTGACCAGGGCCTGCACATGCAGGGTCCCGTTGGGGAGGGCGGCGGAGGCGACATCGGTGACGGCACCGCCCGCATCGATCTGGGTGGAGTTGCTCCACGTGCCGTTGGCGGCCCGCGTGCGGTCCCAGATCTCGCCGTTCACGACGGCCTGGACATGGAGGGTGCCGTCGGGCAGTGCGGCGGAGGCGATGTCCGTGATGGCGCCGTGGGCGTCGATCTTCGTCGCGTTGCTCCAGGTGCCGTTGGCAGCGCGGGTGCGGTCCCAGATCTCACCGCCGACGAGGCTCTGGACGTGGACCGTGCCGTTGGGCAGTGCGGACGCGGAGACCGAGTTGATCGCGTCGTTGGTGTCGATCAGTTCGGCGTTGGTGTCCCAGGGGCCGCCGTCCGGCCGGGACCGGTCCCACACCCGGCCGTGCGGAGCGGCGGCCGTGGAGATCTGGACGTCCAGGTAGTCCTGGTCGATGTTGATCGTGACGCCGCCCCAGGTCTCACTGTGGCCGCCCGAGTACTGGTGGATCCGCTGGTGGTTGCTCCAGCGCGAGCTCGGCACCACCGGATCGGCGGTGTCCGCGACGCCGTTCCAGAGCGCGTCGAAGATCACGTCCGGCATGGTGTAGCCGTTGTAGTTGTCGACCAGGTCCTTGATGCCGGAGGCGCTGCTGCTGTAGATCCCGGAGTGGTAGCCCCGGGAGTGGAGTTGCTCGGTCCAGGCGGACTCGAAGGCCAGCACCTTGGAGCTGAGCGACGAGGAATACGCCTCCATGTCGTAGTAGAGCGTCGAACCGGGGCTGAACCCGAGCGCGACGGCGTCGCTGATGGCGGCGTTCGCGGCGCTGATGCCCTGGTTGGCGGGCGAGGTGATGCCCGAGGCCTGCGTGCCGACGTAGATCGGGATGAACCGCCATCCGTCGTCGGCCTGTTGCTGTACCCAGCTCGCCGTGAGGTTGGGCTGGCTGCAGGCGCGCTGCGAGCCGCCGATGTAGATCCCGACCGCGCTGTAGGGCGAGCTGGTCTGCCAGGCGCTCATGGCGGCGGCGGAGGGGGCGGCACAGGCGTCGAAGCCCTTGCCGGTGAAGTTGGTGGCGGTCGCCGGCAGGGCGTCGGCCTGCGCGGTGAGAAGCGGGGAGGACGGCGAGGACGCCCCGGCCTGAGCGGATTCCTGGGTGCGGGGAGCGGTGGCCGGGATCTCGGCTCCGCTCAGGATGTTCCGGACGAGCGCCGGGTCCGTGCTGTACGTCGCCGTGACGCTCACCTTGGCCGCCTTGGCGCGGTACTCGCGCTCGAGGGGCTCGGCCACGGTGCCCCGCCGGTCGGCCGGGTTGTCGGCCGGCTCGATGAGCAGGGCCTCGGTGCGTCCCACGAGGTGGCTGGGGCAGTCCTGGTCGGCGCCGGGGTGGCCGAGGTACACCGTGTGCCGGTCGAATCGCACGCAGGCATTCGGGGTCTTCGCGAGGTCGACCACCTCCCAGGAGCTCGGCACGGTGAACCGGTGTCCCCGGTAGTCCAGTTGTCTCCCGGTGGTCGGTGCGTCGGCCTGGGCCGGAGCAGTGCCGAGCGCGCCGAGACCGAGGGTCACCAGAGCGGTGACCGCGGCCGTTCTCCGGGCTCTCCGTCTCCGGGAGCCCGCGTTCTTCTTCGGGTCGTCCTTGTTCGGGTCGTCTTTCTTCGTGCGTAAGCGCATTCGTGTCCCCTGATTGCTGTATACGGGCAGGAGAAAAGTGCGGGTCGGGCAGCGATGAAAAGCGGTTCGTGCGAGATTCGAAGGGAAGTCAAAAGGCAGCCGAAAGACAGCCGAAAGACAATGGAAAGGTCACCGAAAGGTCAATGAAAGATCGACCTCCAGATGCCGCGCGAGCAGCACGAAAACATGTGAAGCCAGGCTCCGATGCCTGCGCGGCCCACATGTCATCCCGGTAAACCCGCCATTACGATCACCCCCGCGGATCACAATGCGGGGCGACTGCCGAGGCTGTCGTTAACAGCGAGTCCACAGGTGTGTTGGTACTGCGTCTACGCCGGCTCCATGCCGGCCCTATTCCGGCTCGCGCGCGGACTGCGCCTGTACGCGGTACTCGTTGGGCGAGAGCCCGTACGCGCCGCGGAAGGCGCGGGTGAAGTCCGAGGCGCGCAGGATCCCCCAGCGGGCGGCGATGGTGTGGATGGGGGTGGAATTCAGCGCGGGGTCCGCCAGATCACGGTGGGCGCCCTCGATGCGCTGGCTGCGGATCCGGGCCGCGACCGTTTCCCCGGTGGAGTGCTTCTGGAAGAGCCGGTGCAGGTAACTCACAGAGATGTGATGCGCGGCCGCTATCACGGGCGGCGTCAGTGCCGGGTCGTGCAGGTTCTGGCGGATGAACGCCTGTATGCGCATGGCCAGGGCCCGCTGGCGGGTCTCCGGCGGGAGGGCGTCCTCCGCCTCCAGTGCCTGCGCGAACCAGGCGGACAGCAGGTCGAGCAGAACCGTGCCCAGGCGTGGCGCGTCGGACGGCTCCAGGGAGTCGGACTCCCGGTCCAGGCCGGTGAGGAACCCCGTCAGGAGGGCGCCCATGCCTTCCCGCCCGGACAGCCGTCTCCCCAGTAACTCCCGGACCCGGTCGGGGGGCAGGGGCAGCAGCACCTTGGGGAAGTCCACGCCCACCCCCGTGATCACGTGATGGCGGCTGCTGCCGACCAGGGGGCGCACGTCGTACGGCCGCGCGGTGTCACTCACCCAAATGTCGCGCGGGCCGTACCCGTCGGACCGCCCTGCGTGGTCGAGGCTCAGCCCTCCACCGAGCACCAGCGAAAGGTGATACATCTCGGGGTCGGACTGCCGCACCATCTTCTCGGTGCGCCTGAATCGCGTCGACAGGTGCGACGTCGGCCACACCAGAACCGGCCCCAGTTCCAGCAGTCGCTGTCGAGCCCAGAAATCGGCGGCGTGCTCGCTGCTCATGTCGCTCGGCGCGATCGCCCGGAGGGTCAACTCCCGCCAGTAGTCGAACCTGTGCTCCGCAGAAACGTCGTCGCTTCTGAAGACCGTCCCAATCATTCCGCCCCGTCCTTCTTCCCAGACCACGCAAATGCTTATGCTCCCGCAGCGTACGTGGGCCGGTGAATTGGTCCCGGCGGCGGCCTGATCGACGGAGGAACTCCGGCGGCGGCGCCACGAGTTCACCGCCTGGCTCGTCAAGCGCGGCAGCTGGCTGCCGTACTCGGTGGGCATGACCGTCACCGAGCAGATTCACCACTCCGTTCTCCGGCCCCCAACCTGAGTCCCCTCCATCGAGCCCGATGGCGAGATACGCGACGGCGTCTGGATTACCCGACTCGACTGAGAATTCCTGACGATCCGACCCAAGGGAATGCGGCTCATCGTCCGCAAAGAACGTCCGTACCCCGGTGCCCAGTTGCGCTTCACCGATGCCGATGCCGACGCCGACGGACTGCGGCTGAACTGCTTCGCCACCAACACCACCGGCACCCCGATCGCCGCACTCGAATGGCGGCGGGGCGCTCGCTCGCTTTCGAGGGAGGTTGCGGACCGTCAGGCGGACAGGTTCCTGGCGAAGAAGTCGGCGAGCTCGGCGACGGCCGGGATGACGTACTCGTCCCTGTCGTGCAGGTCGACATGGGTGGCACCGTCGATGACGAAGAACTCCTTCGGCTCGCCCGCCTTCGCGACGGCCTCGCGGCTGAAGCAGGCGGTGTCCGCCTCCGAACCGACGATCATCAGTAGTGGCCGCGGGGAGATCGCGTCGATCGAGCAGGCGCCGGTGCGCTGCGCACCGAGGAGGCGCTGGGCAAGCCCAGGCCGCACGGCTCGCCCTCGCTCTCGCCTCCGTAGGCGGCGTCGTAGGCCAGGGCGATGAAGCCCTGCTCGGCCAGGCGGCGGGCGTACCGGCCGGCGGTCTGTTCCTTCACCCCGGTGAAGGGGTGACCGACGACCACGACGGGCAGGCGACCACCATCGTGATCGTCGGGAGTGCCCGGGATTCCGGACCGCCTTCGGACTCGCGGACCTCACCTACGTCAACGCCGTCACCGGCGTCCGAGGCCCCGACCGACGGGGCGCCGCCGGGTCAGAGGTACTTCGTGAAGAACGGCGTCAGGTGGGCCGTCACCTGGTCGACGTACTCGGGAGCGTCGTAGAGGGAGACGTGCCCGGCACCCTCGATCAGGGCCAGCTCCTTGGGAGGGTTCACCCGCGGCAGGAGCTGCTCGGCCTGCCACAGGGAGCCCGCCCTGCTGCCGGCGACCATGAGGAGCGGCCGGGTGAGCAGCGTCTCGACCTGGTGGAACGCGTCGAAGGCGTAGATGTTCGCGATGCTGGTGAAGAGCATGCGGTTGTCGGCGTTCGGGTGCTGGGCGCGGGGTGTGCGGTAGTAGTCGTGGGCCTCGGCCATGTCGGGGACGGTGGTCTCGTCCACGGTCTCGGGCACGTACGGCACGACGGCGGCGTCGGCGCCCCGGGCCTCGGCGGCTCGCTGGGCCGCGACCGCGTCGAGGGTGGCGAGCTGGGTGGCGACGGGCTCGGCGCCGTCCCAGCCCAGGCGGTAGGCGGCTCCGATGTCGATCGGGCTGATGGTGCCGACGGCCTTGATACGGCGATCGGTCATCGTGGCGTTGACGGCGTACCCGGCGCCGGCGCAGATGCCCAGCACTCCGATGCGGTCGGCGTCGACGAAGCCGAGCGCGGACAGGTGGTCCACGGCGGCCCGCACGTCCTCGACCCGGGAGGCGGGGTCTTCGAGGTGGCGGGGCGTTCCGCCGCTCGCGCCCTGGTGGGAAGCGTCGAAGGCGAGGGTGACGAAGCCCTCGCGGGCGAGCTTGGCGGCGTAGAGGCCGGCCGTCTGCTCCTTGACGCCGCCACCGGGGTGGACGGACACGACCGCCGGATACGACCGGTCCTCGGAGAAGCCGTCCGGGAGGTGGAGGTTCCCGGCCATGGTGACGCCGGCGTTGTCGAAGGTGACGTTCTGCACGGTGATGTCCTTCGCTGATCTGTCCGGGAAAAGGCCGGGAGACCGCCGTTCCCCCGATCGGGGTGAAACCAAGCCCGCGGAGCCGGTCCGAAACCATGCGGTGCGCGCGAGCCGACGACCATGCAACCGCCGCATCGCCGCATGAGGGAGTCACCGCTGAAAGGTGTCATGGCGGGGCACCCCACCCGGCCCTGCGGCTGCCCAGCCTGGAAGGCATGGACCACCGCAGCGAGATCCGCGAGTTCCTGACCTCCCGCCGGGCCAGGATCACCCCCGACCAGGCCGGACTGCCCAGCTACGGCACCCGCCGGGTCCCCGGGCTGCGCCGCGCGGAGGCCGCGCAGCTCGCCGGGGTCAGCGTCGAGTACTACGCCCGCCTGGAGCGCGGCAACCTCACCGGGGTGTCCGACACGGTCCTGGACGCGATCGCCCGCGCCCTGCGCCTGGACGACGCCGAGCGGGCCCACCTCCACGACCTGGCCCGCGCCGCCGGAACGAGTCCGCGCCGACGCAGACCGACCAGGGCCCCGCAGAGCGTGCGCCCCAACGTCCAGCGCCTCCTCGACTCGATGACCGACACCCCGGCAGCCGTCATCAACGGCCGCACCGACGTCCTGGCGACCAACGCACTCGGCCGCGCCCTGTTCGCACCGCTCCACGACACCACGACGCACCCGCCCAACCACGCCAGGTTCATCTACCTCGACGCCCGCTCCCACGACTTCTGGGACAACTGGGACCACGCCGCGGACGACGCCGTGGCCCTGCTGCACGCACACGCCGGCCGCAACCCCTTCGACCCGGACCTGACCGCCCTGATCGGCGAACTGTCCACCCGCAGCACGGACTTCCGCGCCCGCTGGGCCCGCCACGACGTACGCCGACACACCACCGGCTTCAAACACCTCCGCCACCCCGCCGTCGGCACCCTCCACCTCACCTTCGAGGCCATGGCACTCGTCACCGACGACGACCTGACCCTCCTCGCCTTCGGCGCCGAGCCAGGCACCGCATCCGAGGACGGCCTGCGCCTGCTGGCGACCTGGGCGGCCACCCACGATCAGCAGCGCGCGGTCCCTGCAACCGACGAGACCTGAGCGATCGGGCGAGCGGCGCAAGCGTCACCGGGTCAAGGTGCAGGGGAGCCACGGTTCCCATAATGTTGTAATCAGAGCGTTTCCGGGGTGTTTTTCTCCCTCGCCGGGGGGTCGGTGGCAGTTCCCGTCACCGCAAGAATCACCGCACCGTCAGGAGACATGATGGCCACCCGGAAAGCCGACCCTCGTGCTGTCTCGGTCTACGCACTCGCCGGCATCCGGCTCTTCAACGGGGCCGCCGGACTGCTCGCACCCGACCTGCTCATCCGGCGCCTCGACCCCGATCGTGAGCCGCCCAGTCCGGCGGCCGTGTACGCCTTCCGGCTCTTCGGGATCCGTACGATCCTGCTCGGCCTCGATCTGCTGACCAACCGCGACGAGCGTTTGCGGGAGAACCTGCGCGACGGTGTCCTGATCCACGGCAGTGACACCGCGACGGCGGCCGCCCTGGGCCTGAGCGGCCGGCTTCCGCCGCGCACCGCGGCGCTGACCACGCTCATCTCGGCCGCCAACACGGTCCTGGCCGCCACCTCGCTCGCCAACTCGGTGAAGGGCAAGCGGAAGTGACGGGAGGGCCCGGTGCCGTTCCTCCGGCCGAGACGGGTTTCGACTACGTCGCGTACAACCGCGACTGGGACGCCATCGCAGAGGAGACCGGCGACGCGACGTGGCACAGCACGGCCATGCGCCGCCACTTCGAGCGGCTGGAACGCTGCAACGAAGAATCCGGGAATGCGGGGAAAGACCGAGGCGTCGACGATCCGCAGGCGGTCGACTCCGCGCACCCGGAACGCGCTGTCGACGACGGCCGAGGGGTCGCCGCCTCCATCCACGTGATCCTCGCAACCGCCCAAGGAGCAACCGCCCAAGGAGTACCGCGATGAGCAAGCAACGACGCGAAGCACGACGTTCGGCGGCCGGATACCGTACATCGCTGTTCTGGCGGATCGTCACCGCCGGCGCCGAAGCGGTGGACCGGCGCGTCGGCTGGGACAGACTTCCCGTCCTGCCGGGCCTGCTGACGCTCCTCGGGCTGCGCGTCAAGCTCCGGCAGGAGAACCTCCACGACACCGGCCGGCTGCCCTCGGTGAACCTGCCCGATCCCGCGCCCCCCTCCGGGACCCACAAGGTCAACCGGACCGCCGACGGCAGCCACAACGACCTCGACGAGCCTCGGATGGGCATGGCGGGCACCCGCTTCGGCCGGAACATCCCGCTGGACCGGATCGCACCGGCCACCCCCGGGGACGTACTGTCCGCGCCGAGCCCGCGCGAGGTCAGCCGCGCCCTGCTCACCCGCGACGAGCTCACCCCCGCCGAATCGGTCAACTCCCTGGTCGCCGCCTGGCTTCAGTTCATGGTCCGCGACTGGTTCAGCCACGGGACCAGCCCCACGGAACGGCCCTGGGAAGTACCGCTCATGGACGACGACCCGTGGCCGGAACACCCCATGCGGATCATGCGGACACCGGACGACCCGACCCGCGACCCGCAGGCACCCGCAGGGACGCCCGACACTCGCGTCAACGTGTCCTCCCACTGGTGGGACGCGTCGCAGATCTACGGGACGAACGAGTCGGAGCAGCGTCTGATGCGCGCCGGCGAACTGGGCAAGCTGCATCTGTGGGACGACGAGCAGTCCCCGATCCCCTCGGACCCCTCCCGGGACCCCTCGCACATCCCCGGCTTCTGGCTGGGCCTCGCCATGATGCACGACCTGTTCGCGCGGGAGCACAACGCCATCTGCGACCACCTGCACGGCGCGTACCCGTCCTGGAACGACGAGGAACTCTTCCAGCGCGCCCGGCTCGTCAACGCGGCGCTCCTCGCGAAGATCCACACCGTGGAGTGGACACCGGCCGTGATCAGCCACCCCACCACCGTCAAGGCACTGCGCGCCAACTGGTGGGGCCTCGCGGGCGAGCGCGTCCACAACCTCTTCGGCCGGATCAGCGACAGCGAGGTCGTCAGCGGCATCCCCGGCGGCGAGACGGACCACTACGGCGTCCCGTACTCCCTCACCGAGGAGTTCGTGGCCGTCTACCGCATGCACCCGCTCATCCGCGACGAGTGGCATCTGCGCGCCGCCGCCGACGACACGAGCCTGCGCCACTGCACCCTCCGCGACATCTCGGGCCCCGGGGCGCTGAAGGTCCTGGAGACCACCGAGATGGCCGATCTGCTCTACAGCTTCGGCACGCTCCACCCCGGACTGGTCACCCTGCACAACTTCCCCAGGTTCCTGCAGGAGTTCGAGCGCCCCGACGGGCAACTGCAGGACCTCGCCGCCACCGACATCCTGCGCTCCCGGGAGCTGGGTGTCCCCCGCTACAACGAGTTCCGGCGGCTGCTGCGGCTGAAGCCCGCGGCGAACTTCCTGGAGCTGACGGAGAACCGGGCGTGGGCCGAGCAGATCCAACGGCTCTACGACGACGACATCGAGAAGGTCGACCTCATGGTCGGGCTGTACGCGGAGAAGCTGCCGGCCGGATTCGCCTTCAGCGACACGGCGTTCCGCATCTTCATCCTGATGGCCTCACGCCGGCTGAACAGCGACCGCTTCTTCACCGAGTACTACACCCCCGAGGTGTACTCCAAGGCCGGTATGGCCTGGATCGACGACAACTCCATGATCACGGTGCTGCTGCGCCACCACCCGGAGCTGCGTACGGCTCTCACGGGGCTGACGAACGCCTTCGTGCCGTGGCACACCGCCGGAAGCACGGTGACCTGACATGGCAGCGACGGACAGGTCCCGCGAGGAACGCCAGCCACTGAACGGCCCGCGCTCAGCGACCCTGCCTCGACCGCACCCTTGCTGAGTGCCTCAACACCGCCCGTTTCGACCTGCGGCTTCGGGAAAGCCACAGTCGGCGACGACAACCCGGCGCGGCGCCGTCAGAGCGCCAGATCGTGGGCGAGGGCGGTCATCACGGCCTTGGTCTTGCTCTCGCCGACTCGCGGCGGCTCGACGTTGCGCTTGCGCAGGGCCTGTGCGAGCAGCTTCTCGGTCTTGGTCGCGTCGGCCATGCTCGTCCGCACCGAGACCTCGAGGAAGCGCAGGTTCTTGGTGGTCCACTCCTCGATGACCACGGGGCCAGGGAGAGTGTCCCAGTCGGGCTTCCACTTGACAGCGCGCACCGGGCCGAGCGCCCTCAGATCCTCAAGGTCGCCCGCCTCCAACCCGACGACGTCCTGCAGGAGGTGGCGGTGCGGCTTGATGAGGAGCTGGTCGAGTCCCCCGCGCTCCGGCCCGAGCGCCGACTCGACGAGCTGCGCTTCGACCTTCCGGTCGGCCTGCAGCGACGCGGCCGGCATGGGTGTGAAGGTGGGACCCGTCCGGTCCTCCTCGATCGTGAACTCCCAGTCCTCGTCCTCATCTTTGAGATTCTTCCGCCAGGCGAGCGGTAGCGGTGGGCAGGGCCTCAGCTTGACGGTCATGTCGGTTTCGAGCTTGGATCCGTGGTCCCGGTCGTCCAGACGCAGGCGGAAGATGACTCCGCGCTCGAGGAAGGGCAGTGAGATGCCGTCGCTGCCCTTCGTCGGGCTGTCCCAGAAGTAGATGGTGCGACTGCGGCCCTCGCCACCCTGCAGATCGAGCGCAGCGGTCGCCTCGCGGGCCTCGTCTCCGGAAAAGCTGATCTTGATTTCCGCAGCCGTGGCCATGGTCATTGAAGTCTCTCCCATGGTGCTGCTTTTCCACGATGTTGCCGCCTTGCACCCTGCGCCACCGGTTCGGCCGACGAGTGACGTCGTCTAGATCGCCCTTGTGGAGCACGCGGTCGACCAGTTGGTCCTGTGGTGCGGTGAACGCCGGGTCGGCGCATTCGACGATGCGGTCGCCCATCGTCACGGTGGAAGCCGTCCGGCACACCGGGGGCGAGCTCGGCCGGCTGTCGACAACGACGGCGAGGCGTTCCCGTTCGCCTGCGTCGGGCCGCCCCTGGTCACCGTCGCGAAGCCGGACGCCATGGCCATGCTCCGAGCGGCACGCCAGGCGGGTGAACATCAGGCGATGTCCGGCCGACCAGGGCTGGACCGGGGATAACGCCAGGAGTGGATGGCGGTCGGCAAGGGCTTCCTCCGTGAGCCGCGAGGGCAGGAAATGGCGATCATCGGCACCTGGAATCTGGAGAACCTCTACCGGCCGGGCGGCCGCTTCGGACCCAAGGACGAGGACGCGTACGAGGCGAAACTCAAGGCCCTGGCCAGTACGATCACCCGGCTCGAGCCCGACCTGCTCGGGGTCCAGGAGGTCGGGGACCCGGAGGCACTGGCCGATCTGACCGACACCCTCGATGGCCGGTGGCACACTGCCTTGTCCGCGCATCCGGACGGGCGCGGCATCCGAGTGGGCTTCCTCAGCCGACTGCCGCTCACCACACTGGCCGACGTCACCGACTTCCCCTCTTCGCTGTCCCCGGTCCAAGCCGACGACCACAGTGAGCCGACCGCCAGGATGGGCCGCGGTGCCCTCGCGGTACGCCTCGAACCCGCTCCCGGACACCCCCTCGATGTAGTGGTGTGCCACCTCAAATCCAAGCTGCTGTCGTTCCCCGACGGCCGCTTCAACCCTCGCGACGAGGGCGAACGCGCCCGCTACGCCGCGTACGCCCTGTTCCGACGCGGTGCCGAAGCCGTCACGGTCCGCGGCCTGGCCGACCAACTCCTGGCCGGTGACGGCGAGGCCCGTGACGTGGCCGTGCTCGGCGACCTCAATGACGAGCCGGCGGCGGCCACCACCCAGATCCTCCTCGGCCCAACCGGCTCCCAGATCGGTGCCTCCGGCTTCGATCGCCCCGACCACGGCGACGCGGCCCGGCTCTGGAACCTCGCGCCGAGCATCCCCGAAGACCAGCGACACTCCCGCGTCCACGCCGGCCAACCGGAACTCATCGACCACATCCTGGTCAGCCACGCCCTCCTGGCCCGCGTCGAGCAGGCCTTCACCGGCGCCGAACACCCCCTGCCGTCCGTCGACGCCGATCCCACCGAGCGCCGGGACAAGCCCGCCTCCGACCACGCCCCCGTCCTCGCCACCCTCCGCTACCCCTGAAACATCCGCGCTCACTGGCCGCCATGTCCTGGGCCCAGGCCCGGAACCCGGCGGTTCCACGACAGGCTGCATGTGCAGCCGAAGCCGTGCCAACCCCTGACCAGGACGGTGTCGACGCCGGTCAGTCGGCGTGCGGCCACGGCTCCGCCACCGCGGCAGGCAACTGCACGCCCCAGACCTTTCCCGTCGTCGGCACGATCACCCCCGGCCGTGCCGTTCCCACCGCATTCGGAGTTGAGCCATGCCTTTGAAAAACTACGGTGTGCTGGCCGCCCGCGCCGTCGACCGGCGCCGGGAGGGATCCAGTGACACCCCGCACTACCAGATCCACCTCACCGACGACGCCGGCACCCACTACCGGGCCGCGGTCAACGTCGAGTCCCAGCAGGCCCCCTCGGAGCTGCTGTACCTGGCCGACGACAACTTCCGCCACCCCGTGACGGAGCTGCTTCCACCCGCCGGCAGCGGATGGACCGCCCTGCCGTCGCAGCCGGGCGCCTCCAGCCTGGACTTCATCCGCGGCAACCTCTTCGATCCCGCCTCGATGCGGACACTCCCGCCCGACCTTCCGGGCGCCGACAACGACCTGGCCGATCTGCTCGACCACTACGTGCAGCGGACCATCGCCGATCCCACCGCTGCTGTCTATGCCTTCGGAGAACGGTGGGGGCCCGAGTCGGGCAAGGCCGACAAGGTGTTCGGGTTCCGGCCAGGCAACGGCGTCCACGACATCCACATGAACCAGGGAAGCAGCGGGCGCTTCCGCCCCGACAACGGAGTCTGGCAGGACGGAGCCCTGCTCCTGCACCTGCCCGCCGAAGACCGCTGGGTCGCCGTCTTCCTGGCCTTCCAGTCCCAGGCCTGGCACACCGACGACACCACCGGCCACCCCATCGACACCGCACCACCCCGCCCCCGCGACGACGAGGAACCACTGCGGATCATGGCCGCACTGGTCAACCCCCTCGGCCCTGCGCCCGAGGCCGAGACCGTCACCGTACTCAACGCCTCGCCCGCCCCGGTCAACCTCCAGGGATGGCACCTCGCCGACCAGAACCTGCAGACCCTCCCTCTCCCCGCCGGCCAGCTCCCGCCCGGCACCACCCTCACCGTCCCGGCGGGCAACGGATTCCACCTCGGCAACCGAGGGGGCACCATCACCCTCCTCGACCCCAACGGCCTCAAAGTCCACGGCGTCTCCTACACCGCACGACAAGCCCAACGTGAGGGCCAGACAGTCACCTTCTGACACCGGCAACCGCAAGTAACCACAACCGGTACGCCCCGCCGACCTGGGTCGGCGGGGCACCCTGCCCAGGGTCATCGAACCCAGGGCCGACAGAGAACGTCCTCCCCCGGTTCAGCGAAGTGGATGAGTTCTGCTTCACCCAGTGGCAGATGGACAACCCCCGGAGACCGTCATCATCCGCATTGCCGCCACGGACGTCATGAACGCCAAGCGCCGAAGCAAGCGTGGGCGGCCCAATAGAATGGATCCTTGGTCAAGGAACGAAGCTCCCGCTGCGTCGAGATGACGGCTTGCGGTGAATCTTCTCCAGTAGCGAGTCTGCGGTAGAAGATGTCAGCGAAGGTTCGCCCGGTCCACTCAGGAAGTGCCCACATGCTGCCGATGACGCTTCGCGCTCCAGCGGCAAGGAAGGCGTCGTGCAAGCCGACGGCTCCGTCGGAAGTGGCCTCGAACCTCTCCGTGGACAGCCCAAGACACGAGTTCATCACCACGGTCTCGGGAACGGCGCCCTCCAACACGTCCCAGGGATACAGGCGGCCGCCTGCGAGGCTCAGGTAGCCGGCGGCGAGGTGCGCATCCATGTCCCCGTGACAGGCGAAGTGCACGAGGTCGTGGTGCGGCAGTTCGGCTTGTACTCGGCTGCAGGTGGCCTCCTGGCCCAGAACAGCGGTCACGTCGCCGCCGTAGGCTCGGAGAGCCGCCAAGTCGTGTGCGTAGTCGATGTCGCCCGCCGGGTCGTGGCCGATGAACAGGATCCGACGCGGACGAGTGGCCGGTAGGTGAGGGCGGCCCGCGAAGGACGCGGTGGGCAGGTACACGATCCGCTCGAGCGTTCCGTCGTCCACGGCCTGAAGCACCAGTGGGAGACTGTGTACGGGGATCTTGCGCAGGTATCCGTAAGGGACGATCAACAAGGTCTTCGGGATGGGCCCCGACGGAAGCAGAAGAGGCTGACCGACGGCCGGAGGCAGACCCGCGGCGGGGAACAGCGAAGCCATCCCCGCATCGAACAGTGCGCGTAGTTCGCCGCCTATCACATTGACCTCGTGGGTCTTTACCGCGGAATCGCGGGAGGTCAGGGTGAGTCCTGAGATGGATTCACCGAACACCTCGTATGTGTACTGGTCGACCAGGGCAGCTTCTTCACCGAGTGCCGCTTGGATGTCTGCCAGACAGATGTGTGCGTCGTGCAAGGCGGCGATCTGGGCGCGGTATCTCCGCCAGCGTTCAGGTGCCAGTTGTGACCACAGTTCCGTCGCGGCCAGTGCGTTGAAACGACGTGCATGGCACAAGGCAGCCAGTCGCTCCTCCGCCCTGTCGGTGTATGCGGCAGCAAGGACCCATTCGCGGTACACCGGTTCAACGTGCCACCACAGCGCCTGAGCGAGGTGCAAGGACCCGGGCCTGGTCACCACGTCACCCTGGTCTGTAAGAAGCGGACCGTCGTCACCCATGAGCATGATGACATGGCTGTCGGGTTCACGGTGGCTGAGGATCAGTGTGGTCAAGGCGTCGGAAGCGCTACGAAAGTGGCCCAGGGCGAAGTCGGTCACCGAAGTACCGTCGTTGCTGCTGATCCACTCCTCCAGCCCGACACGGGCTTCTTCATCGGCACGGCGGCCTCCCTCGACGGTCCGGCCCGGAACCGCCAAGCGCAACACTGGCGTAGGCCAGTCATTGGCGCCGTCCATCAATAGGGAGAGCGCGATGGCACCACTGGCGTAGTGCAGCGCCCAGGTCGCTTCCGACGCCGTGAGGGTGCTTGACGCGAGGGTTTCTCGAAGGACGGCCAGCTGCTCTGTGCGGTCGGGCGGCGCAGACGGCCCTTCGGGCGGGAAGTACCACAGACTCTCGCGCAGGTCGCTCTCATCGAGCTCCCGGACGTCGTACCTCTCATGGTCCCGGCCGAAGAAGAGGCCCGGTGCCCTCGGACTGTCCCGAAGGACATCCGCGAGCACTGCGCGGATCACCAGGGTCGCTGCGTGGTCGTGAGCTGTCCGCGCGGTACCGGGCCACCGCGACAGAAACCAGCCGTCGAGCTCCCTCGCCTCGTCGATCACCTCGCCCAAGGCGCCCGCGAACCGTCCGCGCATGCGTTCCGGCAATGAGGGATCGGAGACCATGTCGAGTGCGGTGACGAAGCCGCGCAGGGGCACCAGTCTGCGAAGGACTGAGTAGGCGAACTGTTCCAGATCGCATCCGTGGCGTGCGGCGTCGAGGAAGTCACTGACAGCGGCCTCGTACGCTTTCCGGTCGTACTGCAGACAGCCCCTGTTGAACAGCGCCCACGTGAAGGCGGGGTTGAGGCGAAGCGCCTCGTCGTACGCCTTCAGAGCGCGGTCCTTTTCGCCTGACCGAGCCCACTGATTGCCCAGGTTGTACCAGAAATCGGCCTCACCCGGTACCACCTCCACCAACCCCTGGTACAGGTAGGCGGCCAGATCCGAGTACCCCCTCTCCGCCGCCCGGGCGCTCAGCAGCCACAAGCTGCTGACAACCGCGGCGTCCGTCCCCTTCTTGCGGGCGCGGAGCCGTCTGCGTAGCTCGGCGAGGTCCGACGACTCCGTCTGCGAGAGCGCGTCGCGCAGCTTGGTCGCGGCAAGGTCGAGGAGCAGGAGGAACCGACGGCGTTGAGAGGAGGTGAGCTGTGACCCGCTGTGGTTCACTCTTCGTTTTCCTCGATGATCTCGAAGGCGAACGAAACGTCCTTGGCCCTCAGCAGGCCTTCGTGAGGGTGACGACCGACCCCCCACCTGTCACGGCCGCGCAGCCACGAGTCCCGGTAAACCCCGATAGTGGAGCGGGTCTCCGTGGTCAGCCGAGCCAACGCGGCACCTCCGACAGCCCACGTACCCTGCACGGCCAGGCCGAGGATGTCGGGATCAGGCAACCCGGTCGCCAGGGACAGCGTCTGCGCCTGCAGCTCGACCGCCGGGTCAGAGGCGGCGATGTCGTTGAGGAGGGCCGGCAGGCCCGGCGCGCCCGGTACGTCACGCGAGAGGGCGACGAACATGCTGAGGAACCACTTCGGCCTGCCGTGGAACAGCAACAGTCCGCCCTGCCCGATGGGCAGTCGGTCACCATCAGCGACACGGGGAAAGGCGAAGGTCTGCGGCGCGTACTCGGTCCCCGAGGCGCTGCCCCCATGGACCACCAGTACGTCGAGGCGCACATGAGACTCTCCGAACCATCGCCCGTTCTCATGGACGACCATCTCAAGCAGCCGGATCGCCAGACGTGGACGAGGTGTACGTCGGACGGCACCGTGCCGCGCCTCGTCAAGCAGCACTGCATCGGATGGACGAGCGATTCCCGGCCCGTCGATCATCCATTCCGCCATGTATCTGCCCTTCCGGAAGTGTCCACCAGCCGATCACCCGGAACGCTAGGCCGCAGACGACACGCGTGCGCTCTTTTCCCAATAAAGCCGACAGGCGGCCACCCCGCCCGATAACATCAATTTCCGTCCACTCAGCAACCCGTCAGCTTGCCTGGTCGCGGCTGAAGCAGACGGGGTTCCCCTGCGTGATGCGCGCCGAGGGTCTCACCTACGGCGGGGCCTGACCCAGCGGATTCAAGTGGTCGGCAGCCGCCACCTGGGCGGTGTACGGCGGCGTCAGCCCGCACTCACGAGTACCCGGACCATCCCCGTGCCGGATTCCAGATTGGTGAGCGCCTTGCCCACGATCGCGCCGGTGGCACGTTCGTGTTCGGTGACGCGACGGGCGTGGCCGGACCTGGAGGACGTGGTGAGCCGGTCCCCACAGCGGATCGGGCCGGTGGAGGCGTCCGCCAGCGCCCACAGCTTGCCCATGAGGGCGACGGGGGCGCCTCCCTCGTGACGGTCCAGGACCAGTGCCGGGCGGACCCCGCACGCTCCTGAGACGATCCCGGCGACACGTGGATCGTAGTCCTGCTCGCACGGCCGGATCCGACCCTCGTCGTCAATGACCACCACGGTGCCGGGGCAGATCGCAGGAGCACTCGCCGTCAGTTCCTCCGCGTAGTCGGCTCCTGGGAGGACGAGGTCACCGCGCACCTCGATGTTGCCCTCTACAAGGACACTTCCCGCGAAGTGCCCGGCAGTGCCCTGTTCCGCTCTCGCGAACAGGCCGGTACCGTTCTTGGCCACGGCTATCACGCCGGTGCCCTGGTCGCAGGTGCCGTACACCCCGTGGCCGCCCGCAGACGAGCTGATGCCGACGACACCACCGTGGTTGGGGTTCAGTGACTCTCCCCGTATTCCCTCGCCGTTGTCCGACCGGCCGTAGACGCCTGCGCCGATCTTGCTGAGTCCTACGACCCCCGTGCCGTTGTCGGCTTGTCCCCAGACCCCTTGGCCCTGGGCTCCGTCGTGAACGCCGGTGACTCCGGACTTGCCGACGGTGGACGCGTTACCCCGGACGCCGTCGTTGTGATCGCTCACTCCCACGACGCCGATCGCATTGGCGTCGGAGAACCCGTGCCCCCAGACGCCGTTGCCCGTGCCCCGACCGTAGAGCCCGTTGCCGCTGTCCTCGTTCACGCCGGCGACGCCGGCCTGACCTGCCGCGTGGCTCAGCCCGAGGACGCCGTTCCACTGCGTGCTGTCACCCTTGATACCGGGAGTCCCGGGGTCGGATGTCACACCTTCGATTGCATTCATGATGCTCTCCTTGCAGAGGGCACTGCACGGCCTGATCTCTGGCGCTTCGCACCGCTGCAACCCGCAGCGAAGGGTCTCTTCCGAATTGACAGGTGGCCGACTCCCGGGCGGCCAAACCCTGCTCAGCCATGAACGGGGCAGGCTGACATGGCGTCAGGGATCGGTCCACCTTCCCGAGGCCGGTTTCCTCGCCCTGAACAAGCGGTGCGGGCGAAGCTGTGTGAATCCGAGGCACCCGTACGCGGGCAGGCAACGCCGCAGTTTTGGCTGAGCGTCATCAAATCTGGTGTCGCGTTGCTCTGCACTGAGCAGCAGGTGCAGCAGGTGCAGCAGGGCCGTGAATGCCCCTGTTTCTGAGTATGGGTTGTCAGAAGCGTGCCTTCCGCTCTCTTCCAGCTTGGGACCGCACCAAGGAAGTTGCAACCGTGTGCCCGTCTCCCCGTCGTCTGCCGCGGCTGAGTCACCGACCAGCGCGGCACCCTGACACAGCACCGAGTTGCGGGCCCCACCCCGCAATTGGACCCTGAAAAGGAGAACTACTCCGAAGGAGGGAACCGCTGTGACCAGCATCCAGGGCAAGGGCGACCAACCGGAGGAACCCGGCGTCGTCGGTGAGGCACAGATCGGTGACGGCGTGCGGGGAGTGAGTCACGCCGAGTACAAGGGTGGAGTCGTCGGCGTAAATGACAACGACACTCCGCGAGCCGGGCCGGGTGTGTACGGACAGAGTCCGGGAACCGGAGTCGTCGGGGAGTCGACGACGTGGCACGGTGTGTTCGGGCACACCACATCCACAACCGGCGGCCATGGAGTGAGCGGTGACGGGGACGTGGGTGTCTCCGGGGTCGGCCGCAAGTGGATCGGGGTGTACGGGGAGACCAACGCCGACCCGAGCGTGGGCGCCTCAGGAATCTGGGGCGACGGCAAGGACTCCGGCGACGGCGTGAAGGGACACGCCAAGGCGCCGGGCAAGGCCGGGGTCGCGGGATTCCAACTGGGGAACTCTGGACCCGGCGTCTACGGGCAGGGCGCTCCCGCCGGGCACTTCCAGGGTGACGTCGTCGTCACCGGGGACCTGGTGCTGCCCGGCGCGGACTACGCCGAGGAACTGACCACAGGGTCCGACGAGGTGCCCCCGGGAACGGTCGTCGTCCTCGACGAAGCTGGTCGGATTCGCCCGTGCACCGAGGAGTACGACGCACGTGTCGCCGGTGTCGTGTCCGGTGGCCGCGGCGTGAAGTCCAGCCTGGTGCTGGACCGTCATGACGAGGGCGCGCCTGTGGCACTGATGGGGAAAGTGTGGGCACTGGCCGATGCCGGCACGCATCCGATACGCGCCGGGGACATGCTCACCACCTCCGGGCGGTCCGGGCACGCCCAGCTCGTGACCGACCGGTCGCGCGCCTTCGGAGCGATCATTGGCAAGGCTCTCACCGACCTTCCCTCAGGACGTGGACTCGTTCGCGTCTTGGTGACAGCGAGTTGAGGCGATCGCAATGTCGCGTATTCGCATGGCAGTCGAGATTCGCAACGAGGCGCCCGTGCCGCTCGTCTGGGCGCGGGACGAATTGGCCTCGGGAGAGTGGACCGACCCGTGGTACCCCTCCCGCGCCGGGACCATCGTCCCCGGGGCGACCGCGGAGTGGCGGGCCGAGGGAGACCTCTTCGTCGCACCGACGTCCGGTACCGAGGGCAGAGTCTGGTACAACGTCGACGGCGACCCAGGGCGGCAGCTGTACATACACTTCAACAGTCCGCTCATCGAGTCGCAGTACGGGAACACGTTCCACGTCTGGGCACCGCCGGGTTTCGAGGCGGCATACAACGGCGGTCAGGGCCACGAGGCTCGGCTCGTCATCCGCCTTCGGGAGACCGCACGTCGCCAGGTTCGTGGGTTCACCCCGTCGGTCAACGGGTTCCAGTTCTCCAATCATTGGAGTCCTGGTCTTCCCGCGATGACCGTCGGCTTCCTCTGGAATCGGCTGCTCGACGAACTCGGCGGGGACGCCGCCGAGGCCCTGGGCATCGCCCGGGTTGATGACGGATGGCTGCCCCTCACTCAGGCCAGTGCGGGGATGTGCGGCGGAATGACGTTCGCCGCCATGGACTACTTCGCCGCCGGCGAACTCCCGCCCGCCGAGAAGACGGCGCCGGACTCCGAAGCCGACCCGGTCTTCCAGTTCATCCGGGACCGGCTCCTGGACAGCTTCGACATCACCGGTTCCGGGCACCGGTGGCTCGGGTACTCCTCGCCGGCCTATCCCAACGGGGATGAGGGGTTCATCCAGGTGGCCGGACTGGCCCGTGGCCGCGCCTGGGTGACCTGCCGCGATGAGTGGCCGCGCATCCGGGACGACATCGACTCGGGGCACCTGTCACCGATCGGGCTGATCCAGACCGATTCACTCGATATCGGCAAGAACCACCAGGTGCTGGCCTACGCATACCAGCAGAACGGCCAGGCGGTCGAGCTGTGGGTGTACGACAACAACTACCCTCGCCAGGACGATCTGCACCTGCGGTTTGACATCACCGACACCTCGGGCGGGGTCGACGTCCAGCGCCTTGGCCCGTATGAAGCCAACGAGCCACGGATCTTCTGCATCTTCCGCACCAACGGTTACAACCCTCATACAGCACCGGGCGGACGTCAGCTGTCGGTACGTCAGGTCCTGGAGCGTGCCACCGGACGCAGGTCCGGCCGCCTGCCCGGGGACGTCGGTCTTCCCCGACCGGCATCGCTGCGTCAGTGGCTGAGCAGCGTCGTCTGACCGGTCACTCGGTCAGGGGGGCTTGGCGGTCAAACCTTCAACCACCGCTACACCCCTGGTGGTACACCGGCAACCACCCTGGTTGCAGGCGCAGTTCAACCCCTGGTTGGGCGAGAGGGGACAGCCCTTCCAACTAGCTTTCCCTTTACCCGGACAGCATCGCCCCGGGCGGGCAACCGCACTACCGCTGGGGACGGACTCCCCTGCATTCGGGAACTGAAGGGAACTGGAAATGAAGCGACTGCTCATCAGTACGTTCGCCATCCTGACCTTGGCCGGCTCCGGCCTCGTGGCCACGGCGAACAGCGCGTCCGCCGCGCCGTCCGCGTTCGATTGCAAAGTGGTGTTCGACGACGGCAACACGGCCGGGATCAAGTGCACCGGCAGCACCTTCTACGCGGCCGCGAAGTGCAAAAACGGCAAGACTGCGCATGGCGCCGCTGCGGCTTCCGGGACGACGTCCTACGCATACTGCACGAGCTACAACTCCTCACTCGCCAACCCCCGGACCTACTACGGAGTGGAGCTGTAGAACGCGAAGTGCCCCTTCCCGGCGGCTCGAAATGCCGGGAAGGGGATGGCAGTTCCAACACCTCAGGTGTTGTCCGTGCCCCAGGCTGCGGGGCCGCGGGAGGTCAGTCCGGTCTCGTACGCGAAGACGACCGCTTGTGCCCGGCTGTTCAGCGTGAGCTTGCGCATGCAGCGGTGGACATGTGTCTTGATGGTCGCCGTGCTGAGCACGAGTCGCTGGGCGATGTCTGAGTTGGACATGCCTGCCCCGACCAGCCCGAGGACTTCCAACTCCCTGGGAGTCAGCGTGTCCAGCGCGGAGTGCGGCTCGGGTGCGGCCGGGCGAGGGGTATAGGTCTCGATGAGCCCTTTGATCACTGAGGCGCTGAACAGCATGTCTCCGGCGTGCACGGTGTCGATGGCGGCGAGCAGCCGGTCCGGTGGGGTGTCTTTGAGCAGAAAGCCGCAGGCGCCGACCTTCAGCGCGCCGTAGACGTACTCGTCGAGGTCGAAGGTGGTCAGGACGAGGATCTTGGGGGGCGGGGCCGACGCCTGGGCAAGGATGCGCTCGGTGGCGGTGATTCCGCTGATGCCCGGCATCCGAATGTCCATCAGGATGACGTCGGGTCTGGTCTGCGCTGCCAACTCGATCGCCTCCTCGCCGTCCTGCGCCTCTCCGATGACCTCGACTCCCGGCGCGGCCCGCAGGAGTGCGACGAGTCCCGAGCGGATGAGGAACTGGTCGTCCGCGACGAGCACTGTGGGCATGCGTGGTTTCCGCCTTCCTCGCGGCTGCCCGGTCGGCAGCCGAGACGCTTTCTCACCTGTCCCGGGCCACCGGAACGGTCAGCTCGACTTCGAACCCGCCCTGCGGGCCGGGGCCGGCGGTCACCGTCCCGCCGTAGATACCGGCCCGCTCACGCATGCCGATCAAACCATGGGCAGTGGGTCCCGCGGTGGTGTCGGCCGGAACTGGTTCCTGTCCGTCATCGGCCACCCGGACGCGGACCGCGGCCTCGTCGAAGTGCACCGTGACGCTCGCGTTCGCCGCCGGCGCGTGCTTCATGACATTGGTGAGAGCTTCCTGGATGACCCGGTAGACGCACAGATCGACGCCTGGCGGCAGCGCGAACGGGGCGCCCGTGACCCGGACGTCGACGGAGACGCCCGCGGCTTCGACGCGCCGGGCCAACTGGTCCAGCCGCCCGAGACCGGGGGCCGCGTTGTGGTCGCCCGCCCCCTCCTGGGCCCGTTCGGTGCCTTCCCTGAGCACGAGCAGCATGCGGCGCATTTCCGCCATGGCCTCATGGGCGCTGCCCGCGATGGTCTCCAGCGCCGTGCGGGCGGTCTTCGGATCAGAGGTGAAGACATAGCCGGCCAGGCCGGTCTGCACGGAGATCGCAGACACGTGGTGGGCGACCACGTCGTGCAGTTCACGGGCTATGCTCATGCGCTCGGCCATGACGGCCCGCTGCGCCTTTTCCTCCTGCTCCAGGCGCAGTTGCTCGCTGAGCACCGCGAGCCGCTCGCCGCGCTCCGCGAGCCGACGGGACCGGTCGCCGGTCACCCACAGGACGGCGACCGTCACGGTCACGAAGACCACACTCTGCGGGCCGATCCCGGGCTCGGCGAGCCGTGTGCCCCACAGCAGCACGAGCAGCGATCCCGCGGCGCACTTCGCAGCGACCCTGCGCGGGCACTGCGCCGCGACGGTGTAGAACGCCAGGCCCAGTCCGGGGACGACGACCACGTGGTAGTAGGCCAGGGTCATATAGCACAGCGTGCAGGCCGCCGTACTGACCAGCACGGTCAGGGGAGCCCGCCTGCGCACGGCCAGCGGCAGATAGACCAGGGCGAGCAGCACGTACGCCCATACATCGGTTTGCCGCCAGTAGCCCTGCGAGTTCGGCCAGTTGCGCAGCATGGCGCCCATGATGCCGACCGACACCACCGCGTAGACGATGTCTGCCACCTGTGGGAAGGCCTGGCGAACCGCCCCGCTCCACATGCGCTGCGCGAACATCGTCCGAGCGTAGGCCCCAAGTGACCGCTCCACCCGGCTTTCCTGTTCACCTGTCGCGGGACACGGGGACGGTCAGTGCGACTTCGAACCCGCCCTGCGGGCCGGGGCCGGCGGTCACCGTCCCGCCGTAGATACCGGCCCGCTCGCGCATGCCGATCAAACCATGGCCGGCGGGCCCCGCGGTGGTGCCGACGGGAGTTGCCTCCTGTCCGTCATCGATCACCCGGACGCGGACCGCGGCCTCGTCGTAGTGCACCGTGACGCTCGCGTTCGCCGCCGGCGCGTGCTTCATGACGTTGGTGAGAGCTTCCTGGATGACTCGGTAGACGCACAGGTCGGCGCCTGGCGGCAGCGCGAACGGGGCGCCCGTGATCCGGACGTCGACGGAGACGCCCGCGGCTTCGACGCGCCGGGCCAGCTGGTCCAGTCGCCCGAGTCCGGGGGTCGCGGTGTGGTCGCCCGCTCCTTCCTCCTCCTGTGCGCGCTCGGTTCCTTCCCTGAGCACGAGCAGCATGCGGCGCATTTCCGCCATGGCCTCGTGGGCGCTGCCCGCGATGGTCTCCAGCGCCTCGCGGGCTGTCTTCGGATCGGAGGTGAAGACGTATCCGGCCAGGCCGGTCTGCACGGAGATCACGGATACGTGGTGGGCGATGACGTCGTGCAGTTCACGGGCTATCTTCATGCGCTCGGCGATGACGGCCCGCTGGGCCCTCTCCTCCTGCTCCATGCGCAGTTGCTCGGTGAGCACCGCGAGGCGCTCGCCGCGCTCCACGAGCCGGCGGGCCCGGTCGCCGGTCACCCAGGCGACGGCGACCATCACGGTCACGAAGGCCACACTGAACGGGCCGCTCCCGGGCTCGGCGAGCCGTGCGCCCCACAGCAGCACGAGCAGGGATACGGCGGCGCACTGCGCCGCGACCCTGCGCGGGCACTGCGCCGCGACGGTGTAGAGCGCCAGGCCCAGTCCGCTGACGACGACCACGTGGTAGTAGGCCAGGGTGAAGTAACACAGCACACAGGACACCGTGCTGATGAACACGGTCAAGGGAGCCCGGCGGCGCACGGCCAGCGGCAGATAGTCCAGGGCGATCAGCACGTAGGCCCATACGTCGGTTTGCCGCCAGTAGCCGTGCGGGTCGGGCAGGTTGCGCAGCGCGGTGCTCGAGATCCAGACCGACACCACCGCGTAGACGATGTCCGCCACCTGTGGGAAGGCCTGGCGAACCGTCCCGCTCCACATGCGCTGCGCGAACATCGTCCGAGCGTAGGCCCCGAGCGACCGCTCCACCCCGCATTCCGCCACAGCTACACCCCAGGTTGTACAGCGCCAACCACCCTGGTTGCAGACGCAGTTCAACCCATGGTTGGGCGAGAGGGAACAGCCCTTCCGGCTAGCTTTCATACACCCGGGCAACATCGCCTCGGGCGGGGCTACCTCGGCGGCCAACCCGGCCGACCTGCCATCGCATGGCAGATAGGGAGAACACCCAATGCGACGAATCCAGAGAACGATCAGAACGCTCGTGGCAGCAGCACTCGCGCTCGGCACGCTGGCGGCCGGTGCCGGGGAAGTGCAGGCTGCCGACACCGACTCGGCCACGGTGCGACCGCCGGTCGCGGTCAACCAGGCGGCCTGGGCCACCGGCATCGACCGGCAGAACGCCGTGATCGCGTACTGGACCAGCGAGGACATGGCCCTGTGGAACGCCAACAACACGGACTACGGCGTCGACGGCCCCAACTACAGCAATCTCGACGAGGGCCGCATCTGGAGCCGCCCCGGTGCCGTGCACCGGACAGTCGGGCGACTGTACTACCGTCAGACGCTGACCTGGCCGACCACCACCCGACCCAGCCGGCCGGGCGACGCGATCGGCACGGTGGACTCGACGCAGTGGTTCCATGTCGACTCCACCGGAGCCTATGTACCGGCCGACACCACCGCGCAGCACATCTTCAACGACACCACGACGGTGACCGCTGTCGCGGACGGGACCACCACCACGGTCCGCACCGTGGCCTACCCCACCGAGTGCTCGGCGAACGCGGTGGACAGCGCCAACGGCAGCACCGTCCTGTCCGCGGGCCACTGCGTGGCCAACCCACTGGCCGTGGTCGCGCTCGGCTCGCTCCTCGGCACCGTCCAGAAGGGCTCGGTGAGCGCCACCGACGACGCCTGGATGTTCATTCCCGGCTATGACGGCACCAAGGTCGGCCTGGACCAGGCCCCCTACGGGCTCTGGCCCGCGACCGCCGCCTACACCACTGCGCAGTGGAACGACTTCGCCACGCTGAACCCCAACACGGTCAACCTGTCCAACTTCAACTACGACGTCTCGGCGCTCACCGTCGCCGACCCGACCAGACCCGGCGTGCGCCTGACCGATGTCGTGGGCTCCCAGCACGTGGCCTTCAACCAGCCCTACAACCAGACCATGTTCGCCTTCGGCTACCCCAACGAGGGCAGCTGGGACACCGTCAGCACACCCGTTCCGGCACCGGGCCAGGTACCGGGCACCACCCGCCAGATTTCGCGCTACCGCTACGACGGGCGCTCACTCGTCGAGTGCAACGGCAGCACCTGGAAGGACTTCATCCTGAAGACCGACTACGAGATGACCTGCAACATGACGGGCGGCGCCAGCGGCGGCCCCTGGTTCCAGGACTTCGACCCGGTCAGCGGCACCGGCACCCAGGTCGGGGTGAGCTCCACCAAGTACCCGAACTTCGTCAGCGGCGAGGGGATCTGGATGATCGCTCCGCACTTCGAGGACAACGACCAACTGCTCTACAACACGGTCCAGAACCTCACGCCGTGATGGCCCTCAGGGACCCGCTGGCCCCGGACGCGGACCGCCCGCCGCCTCATCACATTGGTTGGTCGCAGATTCGGACCACATGACTGCACACGGGGGATCACCATGCGTTCTGCGCACAAGAGCTGGAAAACCTACGCCCTGGGAGCCGTGGCTCTCACCGCCCTCCTCTCCGCCACGGCCTGCGAGCCGGCCGGCACGAACAACGGCACGGGCACCATCGCCCCGTCCGCCACCCCGAGCGCGACCGTCTCCGCCCAGCCCGGCGGCGGGGGCACGGCCCCGAGCGCGACCGTCTCCACTCAGCCCGGTGGGGGCACCGGCACGGGCGGCAGCTCGCAGGACTCGGGCGGCGGCTCGGGGAACTCCGGCGGGTCGAGCAGCACCGTCGGCGAGAGCGCCACCGCCTGCAGCGACGCGAACATCTCGATCGCTACGACGCTCTACGCACATGACTCGGCCCGGCACCTCCTCCTCACGGCCACCAACACCGGCGACAAGGAATGCACTCTCTACCGCTACCCGATCGTCCGCTTCGACAACGGTCGCGAGGATCAGGTCGGCCCGATGGAGTCCGAGATGAAGGCAGTCAAGATCGGGCCGGGCAAGAAGGCGTACGCGGGCATGCTCCTCTTCCGTACCGGCGCGCCGACCGAGGCCGTGGAGAGGATGACCGTCAGCCTCCAGGGCCGCGTCTCCAACGCCGATCCGGACAGCGGACCGATCGAGGTCCCGCTGCCCGACGAGGCCGACTTCCTGAACATCGACGACAACCCCGCGGTCTCGTACTGGAACGCCAGCCGTGAGACGACCGAGAGCTACATGTTCAAGGCCGCCGGCGGCAACTGACCCTCACCCGAAGACCGCTCCCGGCCTCCAACACAGTGACCGCTGTGGAGCCCGCGGGCGCAGCGGGGGAAGGCGCCGCTCAAGACCACCCTCCACACCGACCCTTGCCCGATCTATCGAAATTCGATAGATTCCCATCGCAATTCGATGGAAGGATGGACGATGGGAAAGCTGACCGTAAGTGCGCTGCGCGCCGTGCTCGTGGTGGTGCTCGCCGGCACCGTGTTCGTACAGGCATTGATGGTGTGGGTGTTGGTCAGCGGGAGCGACCCGGAG
>NZ_JBEYIL010000023.1:0-174302 GCF_040635845.1 Streptomyces sp. NPDC006872 | reverse complement strand
GGCATGCACCACCATCCCGACAGCCCCACCAGCACCAGATCGCCGGACGGTAGAAACATGGATACACCGCAATAGATCAGGTGAAAACGACCTCTAAGACACCGTTTCCTTTGGTGCTTGTCAGCCGTCAGCGTTGTCTTGTCACTGCAGTGTGGGAGCCTCCGGGCATGAGTTACGACTTGGCCGTATGGGAGGGAGAGCAGCCAGCGGATGACAAAACCGCCGGCCGAGCCTTCACAGACTTCTTCGACCGCTACCTGGACTCAGAGGTGGGCCATCCTCCGACCGAGCGGATCGCGGCTTACGTCGCCGCGCTTGTGGAGCGGTGGGGTGACGTGACTGACGATCTGGAGGATGCCTCACCCTGGGCCGCAGGACCGTTGATCGGCGGGGCTGGCGGTCCGCTCGTCTACTTCCCGATGAGTTGGAGCAGGGCTGAGGAGGTCTCTGCCTGGGCAGCGGCCCTCGCGGATTCAATGGGGCTGGTCTGCTTCGATCCTCAGCAGAATCGGCTCAGGCCCTGACGGTCCTGGTCAGGCGGCGATATCCGATCAGAAACGCTGCCAGTCCGACGAAGGCGAGGAAGTGTTCCGGCTTCTGTTCGTAGCGGCGGTGCAGGCGTCTGCAGCCTGCCAGCCAGGACACGGTCCGGTCGACCACCCAACGGTAACGGCCGAGCCGCGTGGACGACTCATTGCCCTTGCGCGCAATGCGGTGGCGGATACCTCGTTCACGAAGCCACTTCCTCAGGTGGTCGTAGTCGTAGCCTTTGTCGGCGTGGAGCTTGGCAGGACGACGACGGCGGGGCCCACGACGGGAGCGGACGGGCGGGATCCCGCGCACGAGCGGCTGCAGACCGAGGCTGTCGTGCATGTTGGCGCCGGACATTCCCAGCGACAGCGGCAGTCCGCTCCGGTCCGTGACGAGGTGAATCTTCGACCCCAACTTGCCACGGTCGGTCGGATTCGGTCCGGTCAGTGGCCCCCTTTTGAGGCCCGGACACTGACGGAGTCGATCGCGCACCGCGACCAGTCCAGCTCACCCCGACTGTCGAGTTCGTCCAGGACGACGCGGTGCAGCCTGACCCAGACCCGGTCCCGACTCCATTGGGCAAAGCGCCGATAGACCGTGGGCCAGGCCGGCCCGAACACCGGCGGCAACTGCCGCCAGGTGCAACCCGAGGTGGCCACGAAAATGATCGCGGCGAGCGTCTCCCGATCACCCGCCCGCCGTCGGCCCCCACCCTGTGGCCGCTTCACCTCCACCGCGCCATCATGCCTGCTCGAACCCTTGTGGGACCAGTTCACAGCGCTGCTGCCCGAGCATGTCGATACCCATCCGCTCGGCTGCCACAACCCGCGCATCCCGGACCGGATTGTCTTCGAGCGCGTCATCGCCGCCCTGGTGCACGGCTCCGGATACGAGCGGATCGCCGACCGCCAGTGCTCCGACCGCACCATCCGACGCCGCGTCAAGTACTGGTCACAGCTGGGCATGGCCGAGCAGGTCCACGGGCTGGCCGTGCAGGCGTACGACCGCATGATCGGCCTCCAACTCCATGAGCTGTCCGTCGACGGGTGCATCACCAAGGCTCCCTGCGGCGGCGAGAGAGCCGGACGCTCCCCGGTCGAGGGGCAAGCAGGGCCTGAAGCGCTCAGTGGCCACCGAAGCCCGCGGCGTCCCGATCGGTCTCGTCTCGGCCGGGGCCAACCGTCATGACTCCCCGCTGCTCGTGCCCACCCTGGAGGCCGCGAAGAAGCAGATCGGTGTGTTTCCCGAGCAGGTCAACATCAACTTGGACCGGGGCTACGACAGTGACAAGACCCGAGCCGCGCTCGAGGAACTGGGATTCACCGGCGAGATCGCCCGCAAGGGCGTGCCCGCACCGATCCAGGCCGGCAGGAGGTGGGTCGTGGAGCGGAGCCACGCATGGATGAACGGCTTCGGCAAGCTCCGCCGCTGCACCGAGAAGCGCCAGTGCGCTGTGGACTTCTACCTCTACCTGTCCGCCGCAATCGTCACGCTCCGCATGCTCATCCGCCGCGCGACCCTGCTCTACCGCTGGGACGGACGGCCCACCACCAAGAGACTCAAGTGACGCCTGCTGACGGGCGTCCGTCTGCGTCGGGCGGACAAGCACTGCCGCACGCCTGGGGAAGGCGCGCTGCTCAACGAGGGCAGGGCCGGCCCGCGCTCCTGGCTGTGGAGGCTGTGGTGATGATGGCGTCGAGCCGGTCCCGGGTTTTCACCAGGGTGCTGACCTGCGCATCGATGCGGTCCCGCTCGGCCGACAGCCGGTCGAGCAGCGCGGGGGTCACGTCACCGGTCTCGACACACGGCAGCAGTTCCACGATCGCCCTGCTCGGCAGCCCTGCGGAGTACAACTGCTGAATCAGCTGGACGCGGTCGACCGCGCTGTCCGGGTACTGCCGCTGGCCGCTGGGGCTGCGCGCCGAGGCCAACAGGTCCTGCTCTTCGTAGTAGCGCAGTGCCCGCACACTCACGCCCACCCTTGAGGCCAGCTCACCGATGCGCATCAACGCCCCCTCCATGACCTGAATCACATTCCTTGCCTCTGACGTCAACGTCAGGTTCTAGCGTAGCCCGCGAACAGCCCGGACAGCCCGGACAGGAATCACCTCACCACTGCCAGGAGACTCCCCATGAAGATCACCGGTTCCGTCGCCCTCGTCACCGGCGCCAACCGCGGCATCGGCAGGCACTTCGCCCAACAGCTCCTGCACCGGGGCGCCACCAAGGTCTACGCGACCGCGCGCACCCCCCGCCTTGTCGACCTCCCCGGTGTGGAGGTACTGCGGCTCGACATCACCGATCCGGCTTCGGTCGCCGCCGCGGCGGGCGCGGCCTCGGACGTCACCCTCTTGATCAACAATGCCGGCGTCTTCACCCAGCAGAATCTCGTCACCGGGGACCCCGAGAAGATCCGGCTGGAGATGGACACCAACTACTTCGGCACCCTCAACGTGGTCCGGGCGTTCACTCCCGTCCTGGCCGCAGGCGGCGGCGGGGCCATCCTCAACGTCCTGTCGGCGATGTCCTGGCTCGCCTACGACGGGGCCAACGCCTACAGCGCGGCGAAGGCGGCGGCGTGGAGCCTCACCAACGGCATCCGCCTCGAACTCGCGGGCCAGGGAACCGCGGTGACGGGCCTGCACCTGGCCAGCACCGACACCGACATGATGGCCGGGTGGGACGTGGAGAAGAACGACCCCGCCGATGTCGTGCGCGCCGCCCTCGACGGTATCGAGGCCGGGAAGATGGAGATCCTCGCCGACAACAACTGCGTCCAGCTCAAGGCGGCCCTGTCCGCCGACCCGAGCGTGCTCTATCCGCAGGCGGTTCCCGCCGCCTGACCCTTCGGCAGCCGCCCGCCCGGCCAGGCTTCAGCCGACGTTCGAGGAGCTAGGGATCAGCCGGGCGCGGCCATGCGTACTCGTCACGCTCCGCACGCGCGTCCGACGCGCTACCGCTGGGACACCTACCCACCACCAGAAGACTCAAGTGACGCCTACCGCCGGGCTCTCTAAGCCTGAACGCCCACGGCGGCACTGGCAGCCAATGTGCCCTGCGTCCCCGGCGCTGGGCCGCACTGATGGAGGCCCAGGACACCCGCCGAGCCCGTTGGGGCGGACACGGTCTCTGTATCCGCCGCGGCCAGTGCGACGACTGCCCGGTGATGGAGGCGTGGCGCGGGCAATGCACCGTCGTACCGGTGAACGCCCCTCGGGTCCTGGTGCGCGTCGAGCTGGTCGTCGCCCCGGGCACCATGTTCACCGGCCCCGCTGGTTACCGCCTGTGGGTCACGACCGGTCCGGAAGACCGGGACTACCGCAACGGGCAGCCGTGGACGTGGGAGGACGCCGTTCTAGTGCGCGGATGGGACCTCGGCCGCGCGTATTTCGACGAGCACGGTGAGGGCTTCTGGCTGGAGCGCACGACACGCGTCCGCGCCCTGGGCTGCGTCATCACTACCCGCGCCGGCTCCTCATTCACCCGGCACGCGTTCAGGGTGGTCCGCTGCCGTGTTGCACTCCTGCACTGCTCGGGGGCATGCACGCACGGCATCGAGCTGCTGAACGCGATCTCCCACGCCTGCCCCGGGCCCAAGGGCTCCGACGAGGAGCGCGTGCCGGTCCGGTCGACACAATCCCCGGAGATGACACCGCAGCCCGTCGGCAGCATCCGCTTCGTAGTGGACGTACGACCCATGAGGGTGAGGATCACAGCCGTGGAAGGCGCGTGGAACGAGCAGGCCCGGCTAACGCTGTCAGGGGTCCGGTTGGACGACCGAGCGGATACGAGCCGCCGGCGAAGCACTCCGCGCGCACATCGCAGACGCAGCCGCCACCAATCACTGAGCGGACGCCGACACCCGACGGCAAGACGTCCGCCAAGCATCCTGTACGGACTGGCCCCGCCGATATACCCGAACCGCTAGCACTGGGCGCTCATGGGATTCTCCGGTTGCGGGGCATACGGTTGTCGGCTCGAATGGAAAGGGTCCACATCCGGTTGACCCAGCGGCAATTGACAGCCTGTCCCGGATAAGTAGTTCCATTCTCCGGGTGCTTCAGAGAGCCGCGGTCCTTGCCTGCCTTGCAGGTCTCTCTATCTGTCTGCGTTCGAGGCGGATCATCATGGAAACAGCACGCAATATCGCGGTGGCCAGCAGGTCTCCGGGAAATCTCGACCTGTTCGCCGTCGGCTCGGACGGCGTCGTCTACACCACTTGGTGGTACGAAGGCAATGAATGGGGTGCGGTCACCAACGACTGGCGCCCCATCGGCGGCTTCTTTCCCCCCAACGCACCTCTGGCGGCCGTCGCTAAGTCACCGGACAGCATCGACGTCTTCGTCACAGGGAATGACGGCCGCGTCTACACGTCGTGGTGGTATGAGGGCTCCGACTGGTCGGGGATCAACAACAACTGGCGTTCTATCGGAGGATTCTTCCCGCCGGGCGCGCCGCTGAGCGTCACCTCACGCAACCCGGGAAACCTCGACGTCTTTGTCACGGGCAACGACGGACGCGTCTACACATCGTGGTGGTACGCGGGCAACGAGTGGTCGGGAATCAATGACAACTGGCGTTCCATCGGCGGGTTCTTCCCGGCCGGAGCCCCCGTGAAGGCCATCGCCAAGTCACCCGACAGTATCGACCTGTTCATCACCGGCAACGACGGGCGAGTGTATACCTCCTGGTGGTATGCCGGCGCTGACTGGTCGGGGATTAACGACAACTGGCGTTCCGTCGGAGGGTTCTTCCCGGCGGGCGCGCCGCTGAGCGTCACCTCACGCAACCCGGGAAACCTCGACGTCTTTGTCACGGGCAACGACGGACGCGTCTACACATCGTGGTGGTACGCGGGCAACGAGTGGTCGGGAATCAATGACAACTGGCGTTCCATCGGCGGGTTCTTCCCGGCCGGAGCCCCCGTGAACGCCGTCGCGAAAACTCCCGACAGTATCGACCTGTTCGTTTCCGGGAACGACGGACGCGTATACACATCGTGGTGGTACGCGGGCAACGAGTGGTCGGGAATCAATGACAACTGGCGTTCCATCGGCGGGTTCTTCCCGGCTGGCACACCGGTGACCGCAATCGCCAAGTCACCAACCAGCATCGATCTGTTCATCGCGGGCAACGACAAGCAGGTCTACACGTCCTGGTGGTATGCCGGAGGAGAGTGGTCCGGAATTGCCGACAACTGGCGTGGCCTGTGGTACGACCGAGTTACCCGGTTCAGCGGCAAGATCACTAGCGGAGGCCTGGCGGCTCTGGGGGGATGGGCCGAGGTGACCGTTCGCGGAGATGGAGTGACCGAATGGAAGGGCCACGCGCATGACAGCGGGGCAGACGGCTACGACTTCGGTGTCAGCGCCACCGTCAGCAGCAACGGCCGAGTGATCGCCTTCGCCCATAAAGGGCACGTGGGGGGAACGTTCACTCCGGGGTCGCGCGACAACGACTGGGACGTCACCTACCCAGGACAACCTCTCGTCGCCCAGCATTTCACGGACTTCGCACACGGCGACTTCCACATGACCACGGACTACTCCAGCGACATTGGCTCGGCCCTGGAGAGCGCCATCAGCGTCATTACCCGGTTCCTGGTTGGGTCTACCCCGCTGGGCGCAGCGGTCGGGCTCGTAGTCTTCATCGGAGTCGAAGTCGGCTCACTCATCTCCACCGGCTCCCTGGTACCTGGGGCCAGGGTCGTCGAGGGCGTGCTTTGGCTGGCAGGTCCGTCGAACATGTTGCTGGCTCTTGCGGCTGAGGGCATCGCTTCTGCGGGCAGCCGGACGCGTGAGCTTACGGACGAAGAGTACAACTGGGCCAACGGCGAGGTGTTCTCCGGCAGCCTCCCGCCCCGCGACCGGATCGTCCTGACAGACACCATCGGCGCGCAGAACCGAGCTTTCACGTTTCCGCGCTTCGACGGAAAGATCACGGTGAACATGGGCCCCGAGGCGTTCGGCAATCCACGCGACTATGAGGTCGCGAGCGGCCGCCGCAAGTACGGCGAGGTGTTCGTCCACGAGCTCTGCCACGCCTGGCAGATCGAACACACGCCCATGGACCTGGCCCTACTTGCCGATGCGTTGGCCAGCAAGATCTGCGAGGCGGGCGGCGGTAACCCGTACACATACGGCGACGCGGGACCTGCCTATGGGGACTTCAACCTCGAACAACAGGCGCAGATCGTGAGCGACTGGTTCGCGGGCCGGAGGGGCACGCCTAAAGACCTCAACAGCCCCTACTTCCGCTACGTCCAGAACGTTCAGCGGGGCCAGTACTGATCCGCATCCACATCGGTGCCCCGGCCCGCCCCAGGTGGCGCGGCCGGGGCACCTTCTAAGCCTCACGGAGTGGCACAACTGAGGCAGGCTAGATCAGAAACACGGAAAGCGCCCTTGACCTTCCCTGGACACGGACACGCGGGTACGACGAGATACGCTCTCTCACCTGGAAAGTGCTCTTTTCCTTGCAACCAACAGGACCCTCAGCAAGTCCTATCGTTGCCGGATCGTCCGAAGGGCGGTGTCGCCGGAGGCGGCGAGGGTGTCGACCAGGCGGGAAGCCGTCGGGTCGGAGGTGACCGGCCCGAACACGGCCGGCTCGGCCCGAAGTATGCCGACATCGGCCAGGCAGTCCCCGCCCATCGCGACTGCCAGCGCCAGGTCCAGGAGGATCTTCCCGGGACCGTGGACGGCCCGCGGCTTCCGCCAGGGCGCCAGTGCCGCGGATACCGCCTGGTCAAGGCCCGTCTTGCGGACCGTCTCCAGCAGCAGGACCGCACCGGCCTGCGAGACCACCTGCCAACCGTCTCGCGTCGCACGGGCCGAAGTCCGTGAAAGAGTCTGGCGCTTGGCCGGCCGGGAGGCACCGGACGCGGACGAAAGGGTGACAGTCGACCTGGACGGGGTTCTGGTGATCGCGCACTCGGACAAGGAGGACGCTGCCCCGACATGGAAGCGGACCTATGGCCACCATCCGTTGATGGGATTCGTCGACCACGGCCCGGGCGGCACCGGGGAACCCGTCGCGGCCCTGCTCAGACCGGGCAACGCGGGCTCGAATACCGCCGCCGACCACATCACCGCCACCCGCATGGCTCTGGCCCAGCTATCGAAGAAGTACCGGCGCGGGCGGCAGACCCTCATCCGCACCGACTCCCCGGGCGGCACCCACGACTTCGTCGCCTGGCTCGCCCAGCGTGGACGCTGGCTCTCCTACTCCGTCGGCATGGTGATCAACGAGGCGATCCACCAGCACGCGCTGAAGATCCCCGCATCGGCGTGGACCCCGGCCGTCGAGGCAGACGGCGAGATCCGCGAGGGGCCTGGGTCGCCGAACTCACCGGTGACGTCCTGGACGGCTGGCCGAAGGGGATGCGGCTGATCGTCCGCAAGGAACGGCCGCATCCGGGAGCTCAGTTGAGACTGACCGACGCGGACGGTCTGCGACTCACCTACTTCGCCACCAACACCACCGGTCAGCCGACAGCCGAACTCGAGCTCCGTCATCGGCTGCGGGCCCGCGCGGAGGTCCGGATCCGGGCCGCCCGGTCCACCGGCCTGCGGAATCTGCCGCTGAAGCACACCTCCCAGAACCGCATCTGGCTGGAGATCGTGCAGATCGCGCTGGACCTGCTGGCCTGGATGCCGATGCTCGCGCTGACCGGCAAGGCCAGGCTCTGGGAGCCCCGACGTATGCGGCTTCGCCTGTTCACCACGGCGGGACAGTTCGTCACACCGACAGTCACCACCGGCCGGCGACGGATCCTCCGCCTGGCCCGGCACTGGCCCTGGACCCACCACATCACCGCCGCCCTCCACCGGATCGCCCAACTGCCCGATCCCGGCTGACCAGCAGATACCCCGTCCCGACGACAGCACGACCGGCCTGGAGCAGTGGAACCCGGCGCCCACCCGAGACGACACTCGGGCCGCTGGTCTGTCCAAACTCAGCCGAGGAACGCCTGATGGTCCACCGACTCCGTCGGCAGACCATCACGAAAGTTCGAGGTTAACCTCTCGGCAACGGCCCGCACGGCGCGCGCGCAGACGGCCAGAGGTCCGACCCCGCAACGGGGCGGGGCCTTTGTCGCCCCCAAGATGTCTGCGGTGCTCACCACTTCGACGACCGTAGCTGACTTCAACCGACTCCTCTCCGACCACCTGCCAGAGTCCGACGTCGGTACTGGTGAGTTCTCGAATTCAACTGTCGCCAGTTCTCTACGCCGAGGCGTAGGGCAGTGACTGTGTGTCATGCAGGGGTCTTTCGGGAGTCGCCTGAGTGGCGGGGCTGGTCCCGGTTTAGTCGGCGAGTCCGGGGGTTCACGCGAGAGCTGATCCGCGCGCACCTGCCCGCGCGACTCAGTCGCCGCGCTCCAGGTTGCGGCACATGCGCGCCAGGACGGTGACGGTGCCGACGTACTCCTCGCCCGTGACGCCGGTCGTCAGACGGGTGCGGGTCGCCTTGACGAGTTCCTCGATCTCGGTGTGGGCCTCGCCGCCCTCGGGCGTGGCCGTGTACGTCCCGGCGTTCACGTCGTGGGTGATCCAGCCGCGGGCGCGCAGGCCAGAGGTGATCTCGTCGAGCGTGATGGCGCCCTCACCCCAGAAGGGGCGCAGCCTCTCGGTGAGTGTGGCTGCGTCGTGCGGGCCCGTGGCGGCGAGGTCGTGCAGGACCTGCCAGTGGCGACGGGTCAGGCTGCGGTCGGCCAGAGATTGCTCGAACTCGCGGTTGATCAAGGTGTCGAGGTGTTTGAGGTAGAAGCCGATGGGTTTGAGCTGCGACGGGCGGGTCATGGCCGCCTCCCGTAGAAGATGTAGAATGACAAGTAGTTGTCATTGAGTATGTATCGGGAGGTCGGGCATGGGCAAGGCCGGCGCGGACGTGGCGGTGATCGAACGGGCCATGGTCGCCATGCGACGCAGCATCATGCGGCGCACCCTGTCCCGCTTCGCCAGGGCCGACGCGCCCCAGGCCGGCGGCGCGGAGTTCGACGTCCTGGACGTGGTGGAGGCGGCAGAGGAGGCGGGGGAGCCGGTCGGTGTGCGGGGCGTCGCCGACGCACTGCTGGTCGACCAGCCGAGGGCGAGCCGCCTGGTGGCGTCGGCCGTTGCGGCCGGGTGGGTGCGGCGGGGAGGTGACCCGGCGGACGGGCGCCGCGCGCCGCTGGCCGTCACCCCCGCGGGCCGGGCGGCCCTGGCGCAGGCGCACGGCTTCCGCCGAGCGATGGTGGAGCAGGTGACGGCGGACTGGTCGGAGGGTGAACGCGCCGAGTTCGCACGACTGTTCGCGCGGTTCGCAGAGGGGTTCCGGGAGCTGGGGCGCGGCTGAGCCGCCCCGGCTGCGGTTTACCGGTGAGCTCGCCTATTCAACTGTCGTCAGTTCTCCCCGGCGTCCAGCCGGATGGTGACCGTAGATGGTCCCCGGCGGCGTACCGGCTCCAGGTTCCTCCGGCCTGGGCGGCCGGCTTGGCTGTGGTGACTTGGTGGTAGCCGAGGACGTCGGCGACGACAGGGGCGGGCATTTGGTTACCTGGACACCTTGCCTCTCGTCAAGGGTCGGGGGCGGCAGTCCGTGCCGTCAGGTGCGATGGCTCCAGGGGTGTCCGTGCGTGTACAGCAGCAGCGGCAAAGAGGACGGCTCGACCTTGGTCGAACTGGTCGACGAAGACGGTGTGCCGGTCGAGGTCGTTGCCGGGTTCCTGCGCTTCCTCGGCACCCGGGGCTGCTCACCGAACACGCTCGTAGAAGCTGCGGATGATGGCGCTGTTGTGACGGACGGTCCGGGGTTCGTAGCCGTCGCAAAGGTTCCTCTTGCGAGTGATCGGGTTGACCCTGCCCACCATGTGGTCCGACGCGCGCCGAGGAGAGTTCCACGGCTTGTCCGCCTGGCCGAGCCACAGCACCGGGTCCGAGCACCTGGCCGCACGCGAACTCCGTGCCCAGCAACCCCCGCCGCCGGTCGCCGTCGGCTACCACGCCGCTGACCTGGACGTGCTGTTCGGAGGCCTTCCGCGATGACCGTGACCACCAACAGACCAGCCGATTCCGTCCCCTCGGCCCGAGACACCCTCGATCATCAGCCGATGCTTAGTACTGCAACGGTGTTTGTTCTGAGTGCTGGGCAGGTCTCAGGGACTGTGTCCGCGTCGTTTGTAGTGGCTGATGCGGGCTTGGTATTGGCGTCGTCGGCGCCAGTGTGACCAGTGCAGGATGTGGTCGATCGGGGTGGGGCGTCTGTGGGTGAGGCGGGTGATCAGGCGCCGGATCTCGGCGAAGCTGAGGTGGATGAGCTGGGAGGATCCGTTTCTGCTTTGTCGGCGTCGAGTTCGCGGGCGTGCAGGACGGTGAGGCAGGCGTGGGCGGCCATGGCCAGGGTCATGTGGCGGTGCCAGCCGGGATAGCGGCGGACCTGGTAGTCGTCCGGGCCGCACTCCTGCTTCGCGGTCTGGAAACATTCCTCGACAGTCCAGCGGCTGCCCGCGATGCGTACGAGCTCATCCAGCGTGGTGTCGGCCGGACAGCAGGCGATGTAGTAGGAGATCTCCTCGGGTCGGCTGATGCTGCGGCGGGCGATCACCCAGTGCCGGCGGTCGGGCCGGTGCCAGGGCCTCACCTCGACGCGGGCCCAGTCGTAGATCCGCCGGCCGTGTGCCCCATCGCCGCAGGAGCGGCGTTTGCACTTCTGGCGTGGGAGGCCGGGGAACAGATCGTGGACGGGGTGATCGATGGACCAGCGGGTGACGACGGTGTCGTGCCGGGTCGTGGCCATGACGTGGAAGACGTCGGCCTGCTCGAGTTCGAACCGCCAGCCCTTGCTGAAGCCGTAGGCGGCGTCCGCGGTCACCCAGGTGAAGGGAATCCTGTCGGCGATCGCCTTGCGGACCATTGCTTTGGCCATGGCCGCCTTCGTCTCGAAGGCGACCTCGTCGCCGATGCCGGCCCGGCGGCAGCGTTCCCGGTCGTCCGTCCACGACGTGGGCAGATAGAGCCGTCGGCCGATCAGGGTGCGTCCGCGGCCGGCGGCGCAGGCGAGGAAGACGCCGATCTGGGAGTTCTCCGTGCGGCCCGCGGTGCCGGAATACTGGCGCTGCACTCCTGCCGAGCGGGTGCCCTTCTTCAGGAAGCCGGTGTCGTCGACGATGAGCACGCTCAAGAGTGGCACTGGCATGGTGCCGTCCGTGAGCACTTCATGATCCACCTCGCGATGGTGGAAACCTTTGGTGACGGAGGCTCAGCGACCGAGTGGGGGGACCTCGTCACCGACGAGGAGTACGGCAGGTAGCCCACCCCATCCTCCATCGGCTCTACGTCTTGCACCCCGCGATGCTGTGCTGTCGCTGGGAGAACACGGCAGCACAGCATCGGAAGAGCGGGACTGCTGCAGCCTATGACCGGAAGGGGCCGGTCGACACCCACGCCCGGACGGTGGCCCGGAGAACCGGGAGCGGCATCTGGACTCGCTGACGGGGACGGCTGGTTCCAGTGCCGGCTGAAGGAGTCGGGCCGCCGCCCCACTCCCTCAGCCATGGGGTTGGCCTGGTCTGGCGGGAACAGACGTTGCTGGTCAACGAGTTCGGATATCACTCATCGTCGAAGTCGAGGGTCGGCTTGCCGACCCGTCGTCCTGCGCCGTCTGGCAGGCCGTGTTGTGCCATGCCGTGGTGTTCAGTGTTGTGACAGGGCACCCCACGCGGGTCACGCGGCCGTCAGACTGCACAGCATGAGACGTGAGCAGCAGCCTTTCGGCGGTGGCGCCGAGTTCGGGTGCTGGACGAGGGGCGTGAGGCCCCAGTCCCGTACCTTGCCGCCGAGCCGTCGGCCTTCATCGGCCGTCCGAGGCTGTCTTCGCCGTCCTTCGACAGCGTTACGGGTCACTCGGTCGCAGGTGTTGCGGGTTCGGAGCCGTGGTTGGCCGAAGAGCCCTCGATGGCTGCGCGGGCGAGCGTGCGGATGACGTCAGCCGCCTGGCTCGCCATGAAGTCGGCGCCCACCGCGTGGCCCCGGATGAAACCGCTGCCCGGCAGATACGCGTACCCGTGCACGACAGCGGTGAACCGCCAGAGGAACTGGGTCGCCGCGGCGGGCTCGCCCGTGAGCGTGACGGCCGGCCACAACAGCAGGTCCATGATCTGGCGGCTCACCTCTCGGCGTTCAGCGTCGGGATGGTCCTGCAGTTCGTCGGCGAGGATCAACTCGAAGGCGGCGCCATGGGCGACGGCGAAGATGACGTAGACCCGGGCGGTCGCCGCCAGAGCCTCGACTGCGAAGTGGGGGTCGGCATGGTCCGCGGTGCCGAGTCGCTTGCGCACCTCGTCGCATGCCGCTCGCATCTCTTCGAGCAACTGACGTCCCGATTGGGTGGCGGCGGCTGACAGCAGGGCTGTCCTGCTGGGGAAATGGCGGTATGGGGCGGCGGTGCTCACGCCGGTCCGGCGGGCCGCCTCGGCCACGGACAGACCGGCGACACCCCTCTCGGACACGATGTCCAGCGCCGCGGCGACCAGTGCGGCGCGCAGGTCGCCGTGGTGGTAAGCCCCACGTTGACTCACGGCGCTCCTCGGTGCCTCACCCGCTTTCCCTCCTGCGGGTACAGCCCTATTCGACCATGAGAGGTGGTTCTGGCGTCGTCGTAGGCCCGGGCGGGCGCTGCCCTGGGCCTGCATAGGCCTGCGCGCGCTCGGCCGATCACGCGACAGACCGCCCCGAGAGCGTTTACAGCCCGTTAACTCACTCGACTCTCACCCGCATCATCGCGATTGCTTGTATTTGCCGCGCCCCAATGTAAGAGCCCTCTAACAATGAGCAAGGAGCGAGATGCGTCTCGGCCTCAAGAAGCCTTATCTGGCCCCCGCGACCGCCGTCGTAGCCGCCGGTGTCGCCCTGTCCCTGGTGTCGGCGTCGAGCGCCGGCGCCACGGCGCCCCAGTCCGCCAGGGCCACCGGCTCCAAGTCCGCCGGCATACCGAAGGTCACGGTGAAGCCGGTTCCGCTGGCCAAGCGGAACCCGAAACTGCCCGACGTGGTGGTGGTCGACGCCGGCGGCACGATCACCTCCACCGCCGCCGACCGCATCAGCTACCTGCACTACGGGCCCGCGCTTGCCGGCGGCATCAAGGACGTCCTCGATCCGCTGTACCCCGAACTCGGGAAGGTGGCCAACGTCTCGGTCGTCCGGACGGACGTCACCGGGTCCTCGTCGCAGACGACCACGAAGAACATGTACGACCTCTCACGCGCGGTGGACGCGTCGCTCGCCCTGCCCGGGATCGACGGTGTCGTCGTCAACAGCGGCACCAACGTGCTGGAGGAGGACGCCTACTACCTCGATCTGACCGTGCAGTCCAACAAACCGGTCGTGATCAGCGGGTCGATGCACCAGTCGCGGACCTTCACGACCGACGGCGCGACCAACATGTTCAGCTCGATCCGCCTGGCGGCCAGCGGCAAGACCACCTGTTACGGCACCGTCATGCTGATGAACGACCAGTTCTTCGCGGCCCGCGAGGTCACCAAGACCGACGGCTACCGGATGGACACCTTCAGCGGCGGCAACTACGGCGCCCTGGGCGTCGTCAACGAGGACAACATCCGCACGATGCGCGCGCCCGCGCGGGTGATGCAGTGCGGCAAGACCTCCTGGAAGACGCCGTTCAACCTGTCGAAGAAGAAGGCGACCGACCTGCCGCCGGTGGACGTCGTGAGCGGGTACATCGAGTCCTCCCCGGTGCCGATCGACGCCCTGGTGGCGGCCGGCGCCAAGGGCGTCGTGACCTCGGGCCACGGCCCCGGTGGCATCTCGGCCGCGCAGCGCGCGGCCGAGACACGGGCGATCGCGAAGGGCGTCGTCTTCGTCTCGGCGACCCGAACCGGCGGCGAGGGCACCTACGACACCGGAACGCCCGGTGTGATCGGGGCCGCCGATCTGGCCCCGCAGAAGGCGCGCGTCCTGTTGCAGCTGGGCCTGGCCTTCAGCGGGAAAGAGAAGCAGATCCGCACGTGGTTCACCACCATCGGTGACCCCGAGTTCGACCTGTCCGCCTTCCGCCGCTGACACACGGGCCTGACAGACCTGCTGACGGTCGGCCGGAGGGGGCATGGGCACCCTCCGGCCGACCGGTTTTGTATACGACCATGGCGGTGCCGACGTCGGCGGGGTGGACGACCGTCAAAGATGAGTGCCGAAGAACTGCGTCAGTTTCTCGGCGACCTGCGGCACGAATTCCGGCTTGTAGTACAAGTCGATGTGCGTCGCGCCGGGGACGAGGTGGAGTTCCTTCGGCTCCTTCGCCTTGGCATAGGCGTTCTCGCTGAAGTAGCGCGTGTCGGCCTCGGAGCCCGCGATGATCAGCAGGGGGCGCGGTGAGATCGTCTCGATCTGCTCGAAGGGGAAGAACGCCATCTGCGGACCCAGTGTCGTGAAGACGAACTTCTCCATCGCATTGGGGTGCGGGGCCGCCTGCGTGTAGTAGATGTAGCCCTCGCGGTACAGGTCGGAGGGGTTGTTGAGGGCCTGCTGGGGGTCGTCGGGGACTAGGGAGACGTACCGGAGCGGTTCGCCCTGCGCCTCCCTGGTCCGCTGCCTGCCGACCTCTTCCAGGGTCTTCATGCGCGCTTCGAAGGGAATTCCTCCACCAACGCCCTCACGGCGTGCGGACCCGATGTCGAAGACGCTGACTCCGGCGACCGCCTTGATGCGCAGCTCCGTCTGCGCGGCGTTGATCGTGTAGCCGCCACCGGCGCATATGCCCAGGGCGCCGATGCGGTCCTCGTCCACCTGTGGCCGGCTTGCGAGGAAGTCGACCGCGCAGCGGATGTCCTCGACGCGGACGGCCGGGAGCTCGCTGAAGTGCGGCTCGCCTCCGCTCTCCCCCTGGTAGGAGGCGTCGAAGACCAGGGTGATGAAGCCCTGCTCGGTGAGTTTCTCGGCGTAGAGCGTGGAGACCTGCTCCTTGACGGCACCGAAGGGGTGGGTCACGACGATCGCGGGGTACTTCTTGCCCGCGTCGAGCCTGGACGGCGTGAACAGGTTGCCGACCACCGTGTTGTCTCGGTTGGGAAAAGTGACTCGATCCATGTGAATCCCCTGCTTTCCGGGTCTTCTCGATTGTTCTTGGCGCGGCCCGCGGATCTGGGGGCGCCACCGTACGGACAGACACCGCGAAACGGTGTTGGACATGCCTGTCGGTCATTCACGGGTCCAGTAATCCAGTCTCACAGCGGTTCGTCCTCGGGGGCGGCTGTGTGGGGTGCCGTGTCACAGCACGGAACACCGCTCCGTGGCACGCGGAGATGTTGCCGTTTCCGTCGGGAATGGCGCTCGAACCCGCGACTCCAGGGCCACACCGGATCCGATTCGGAGATCCGGGAGTGGATGTTGTTCTCGGTGGTCAGTGCTCCTCGCTCAGAGTGAGGCGCCACTCCCAGTCGTATCGGCTGCCTGAGATTCGGTACTGCGGACGGGTGTCCGGGCCGAGGAGGCCGGTGCCGATGCCGCGGTGCGCGACGTCCAAGTGGACGACGGTCCTGCTGCTCGTAGGCAGCTCCCACCAGTGGGCGGCGTCTTCCAGTTCACCGAGCGAGTAGCGGCTGACGTTCATGTGCAGCGGCGTCGTGTGCGTGGTGCGGACCTTGCCGCGCGGGCCGGTCAGCCGCATCTCGGTGACCTCGCCCCGAGTGCCGTTCTCCTGCGGAAAGATGTAAGGCACAGCAAGGCCGTCGATCGTGCTCTCCCAGGCGCCGAGCAAGGCCGCCGACCGCCGGTCGGGGTAGTTCTCCCACGGCCCGAGCCCGACCCAGCTCGCATGCTCGAAGCCGTCGACGAGCTCGAACCGCATGCCGATCCGCAGACCGTCGCGGGAGTCCTCGGGTAGCGTCACCTGCTCGGACAGCAGGAAGTCACCCTCAGCGAGCGTCACGATCGTGCGACGGTGCACGACCTTGTCGCCGAAAGCAGCGTGGTAGTTCGTCGTCACGACGGTCTCGTCCGGCGACTGGTGGACCTCGGATCCCTCATGCTCGAGCTGGAAGAATCCTGATCGGACGAAGCGCTGGTCGAGGTTGAAGGCCGCGTCGTTGTCGGTGAGAGCACGCCACAGGGTGAGCCGCGGGGGCTCCCGCAGCAACGGGTGCCGCAGGGCGCCGTCGGCACTGACCGCCGGGGTCCTCGTCCCGGTGCCGGTCCGGGGAAGCGCTGCGGGTTCGCGAGGGAGTACCACCTGTTCGACGGCGACCTCCGTTCCCGCCGGCGCCCAGCGGGCGTCCTCACGTGTGCGGACGGTCAGTGTGAGGGCGATCGCCGTGTCGGCGGCGATGAGCTCGCGCACCGCGGGCGGCAGGTCGATCGTGCTCTCCTGCCCGGCATGCGTCTCCGTGATGGGGAGCGTCACGGCTTCGCCCGGGCCCGCCACAGTCTCGACACGCAGTTCGAGGGCGTAGGCGCTCAGGTCGGCGAACGTCTGGCGGTTGCGCAGTTGCAGGGTCCCCTTCCGGACCTCGTCGGCACCGGAGACGACACGAACCGGGCTGAAGACACCACGGGCCTCGTACAACGCCGGCTTCGGCGTGAGATCAGGGAACACCACACCGTTCAGGCAGATGATCCCGTCGTGGGGTGCGTCGCCGAAGTCGCCGCCGTAGCGGTACTTGCCGTCCCCGTCCGGGTCGAGGGCGTGGTCCTTGAACTCCCAGATGAAGCCGCCCTGAAGACCGGGGAGCGTCTCGAACAATTCCCAGTACTCCGCCAGACCACCGGTGGAGTTGCCCTGGGAGTAGGCGTACTCACAGAGGATGACCGGCCGGTCGCCGCGCGGGTCGGCCGAGTAGCCCTTGAGCGCTTCGAAGGAGGGATACATCGGGCAGACGAGATCGCTGGCGCCATGACCGGCGTGCCAGTCGGCCGAGATCGCACCCTCGTAGTGGACCGGTCGGGTCGGATCGGACCGCCGTACCCAGGCGGCCGCGGCATCGTGGTTGGCGCCGTACCCGGTCTCGTTTCCCAGCGACCAGGCGATGACCGCCGGATGGTTCCGATCGCGGAGCACCATCCTGGACACCCGTTCGAGGAACTCGGGTAGGTAGCGGACATCGTCGGGCATGGTGGAGGCGAAGGCGTGGGCTTCGATGTCCGCCTCGTCGATGACGTAGAAACCGAGTTCGTCGCACAGGTCGAGGAATCGCGGGTCGTTCGGGTAGTGCGAGGTGCGGATCGCGTTGACGTTGAACCGCTTGAGCAGAGACAGCTCTTCCAGGAACAGCGCCTCGGACATGACGCGGCCGGTGCGCGGGTCGGAGTCGTGGCGATTGACGCCTTGGACAAGGATGCGCCTGCCGTTCACCAAGAGGTCGCGTCCTTCGATCCGCACCCGGCGGAACCCGATCCGTATCCGCGTCTCGTCGGTGACGCTGCCATCGGGTGACACGAGCTGTACGACGAGGTCTTCGAGGTGGGGGGTCTCGGCCGACCAGGGGGAGACATCCAGGTCGTCGAGGGTGAATTCCGCGGTTCCTGCGTCCGGCTTGCGAATCATGTTCTGTGTGAAGTGGGCAGGGAGGTCTCGGAACTCCGGCGGGACAGAGCCCCCTGCGGCGTAGACGCTGACGATATCCATGGAGTCGCTCGGGAACTGAGGCTCCGGTCTCCTCGACCGGTCGGTCCCGCCGTTCGTGAGGGTGGGGGCCGGGGAACGGGGAGCGACGGGCAGTGTCTCCGCTCGGCCGAGGATCTCGATCCGCACCGACCAGTCGACCTCGGTGAGATGGCCCAGGCCCGCGGTCGACACGCTTACCTCGAGGGTTCCGTGCCCGGTGGCCGGATCGAAGTCGGCGATCGTGGATACATCGGCGAGCCGGATCTGCGGCACGGTGTAGAGGTAGACCGAGCGGCTGAGCCCCGACTGCCACCAGTGGTCCTGATCCTCCAGATAACTGGCAGCGGACCACTTGGCGACCACGAGTTCGAAGGTGTTCGCGCCGACGACGAGGGCGTCGGTGACATCGAACTCGGCTGCGAGGTGCGAATCGGTGCTGAGTCCGATCGGCTCGCCGTTCACGAAGACCCGTAGCAGCCCCTCAGCCGCTCCCACGTGCAGAATCGTTCGCCGCCCGGCGACCGGGGACAGGTCGGTGACGCGTCGGTAGACGCCGGTCGGGTTGTGCGCCGGGATCGTCGGCGGCACCTCGTCGAACGGCATCACGATGTTCGTGTAGTGCGGCCGGTCGGTGTCCTCGGACATCGTCCACAGGCTCGGCACCTGGACGGTCTTCCAGTCCTCGCCAAGCGGGGTCTCGGGCGACTGCAGGAGCTGGAAATCCCACGCGCCGTCGAGGTCGATCTCGGCTGCACGACGCAACGCGTGCATCGGCAGGCGACCCACAGGCCGGAGTCCGGAACCGTCCCAAGGCATGTTCCTGCTGCTCAATTCTCGTCTCTCTCTTTCAGGAGTGGCACCATCACGGGCGACATAGAGCGACAGCAGGCTCGGCTCGGGATTGCACGCGGACCTCTCGCGGTCCACGACGTTCTGGTTGCCGGCCGCCAAAGGCTTCGCTCATGGCAAGGACTGCACGTCGTAGTTGGCCGCGCTCTCGCGGCAGGCGGTGGGCAGGTCGTCAGTAGACGTGAACGTCCAGGTCCCGCCGATTTCGGTGGACCGCTGGCTCAGCCCACACCATGAACATGTCTGTCAGCGGGTGTAGAGCCGGACGCGGACGATCCCGGTGGACTTCATGGGGAGAAGGTTCGGGAAGTAAGGGGCGCCGGCCTCGGTGTGGCTCGCTCCACGCGATTGCCCTCCTTTCCGGGTCGTCTCGGTTGCTGGTTGTGCGGCCCATGGGGTCGGGTGTCACCGCTCTGTTGGGCAAGCGCCGCGGAACGACGGAGCCGCCACGTGTCCGTCGTTCGCGTACGCAGTCGCCCAGTCTCACAGCGGTCCGGCTCCGGGGGCGGCCGCGTGGGGTGCCCTGTCACACCACGGAACACCACTCCCTGGCACAACGCGGCGTGCCACGCAGCACACGAAACGAGCAGGCTGGGCTCAAGCTGAAGATCCCCGACGAGCCCGAGTGCGAGAGCGAGTTCGAGTGGTCTCCCCCTCTGTGAAGGCCACCCGAATCCAGTGGAAGGCGAGACGCGACATGGCAGCTGTGAACATGAAGATTGCGGCCGTGACCATGCTGGGGATCTCCGTGTCCGCCGCCGTAGCCGGCCGCTCGGCAACGGACGAGGGAGGCGACGAGACGCAGGCGACTTCCTCGTACGAGTACAAGGACGGTACGTACCGCGCGACTGGGCAGTACGGGAACGGCCCGTCGAGCATCACGGTGTCCCTCACCCTCGACGGCGATGAGATCACCGCAGTCGAGGTCACCCCCCGCGCGACGGATCCGACCTCGCTCGGGTATCAGGAACGCTTCGCCGACGCGGTCCCGGAACTGGTCGTCGGCAAGGACATCGACGAGGTGACTCTGGACCGCGTCGCGGGTTCGAGCGGCACACCCGACGGGTTCAACGCCGCGCTCCGGCAGATCAAGGACCAGGCCTCCGGCTGAGGCGCTGCACACCCAGGAGCACGACCCCAATCTTTTTTCCCCCCCCCCGCGATTTGCGAGATCGAGAGAGTGGGCATGTCTACCGAACTTTCCGACGCAATGGTTCCTCCCCCCGCTGAGCCCGCGTCCACGCCTTCGCGCAGAACCTTCATCGCGACGTCCACCGTCGTCGGCGGTGCCGTCGTAGCGGGCGGTGTGTTCGTTGGACCGGACGCGCTCGGAGATGAGCAGACGGACGCCGCCCGGGTATCCGGTGGTCATGTCTCGCTGATCATCAACGACCAGCGTTACACGGTCACGCTCGACAACCGGACCTCGCTCCTTGACCTGTTGCGCGAGCATTTCGGGCTGACCGGCACCAAGAAGGGCTGCAACGCCGGTGCCTGCGGAGCCTGCACGGTCCTGGTGGACGGCCGCCGGGTCAATTCGTGTCTGACGCTTGCGGTCCGCCTCGACGGGGCCAGGGTCACCACCATCGAGGGCCTAGCTGACGGCGACAAACTGCACCCGTTGCAGCAGGCGTTCATCGACGAGGACGCCTTCCAGTGCGGCTTCTGCACCCCCGGCCAGATCATTTCCGGCGTCGGCTGCATCCAGGAGGGCCACACCGGCTCGGCCGAGGAGATCCGGGAGTGGATGAGCGGCAACATCTGCCGATGCGGCTGCTACGTGAAGATCGTCAAGGCGGTCGACCAAGCCGCACACGGGAAATGAGGGCCCACCGACATGCACCCCTTCGCCTTCACCAAAGTCTCCAGCACCCGTGAAGCGCTCAACGCGGGCCGCAACGGCGGGCGTTACATCGCCGGCGGCACCACCCTGGTCGACCTGATGCGCGAGACCGTGGAACGCCCCGCCGCTCTCGTCGACATCAGCGACCTGCCTCTGCGCGGGATCACGGTCACCGAACGCGGCGGGCTGCGCATCGGAGCCCTGGTCCGAATGGCCGAGGCAGCCGCCAACTCCAGGGTGCACACCACCTACCCGGTGATCTCCCAGGCGCTGGAGCTGAGTGCCTCGGCCCAACTGCGCAACATGGCGACCATCGGCGGGAACATCATGCAGCGCACCCGCTGCACCTACTTCCGGGACGTGACGGCCGCCTGCAACAAGCGCGCACCCGGTTCGGGTTGCGCCGCCCTGGAGGGCGTCAACCGCACCCACGCGATCCTCGGCACCTCCGACGCCTGCGTGGCCACCCACCCGTCCGATGTCGCGGTGGCCTTCGCCGCACTGGAGGCGAAGGTGCATCTGCTGGGCCCGGACCGACGCGAGCGGACCGTCGACTTCGCGGACTTCCTGCTCCGCCCGGGCAGCACCCCGAGCCGTGAACAGGCCCTCCGAGCCGGGGAGTTGATCACGGCCGTGGAGATTCCGGCGCACCCCCGCCCGCTCAGGTCGGGGTACCTCAAAGTGCGCGACCGGCAGTCGTACGAATTCGCGCTCACCTCCGCGGCGGTCGCCCTGCACGTCCGGGGCGGGGTGATCCGCGAGGCGAAGGTGGCCGCAGGCGGCGTGGGCACCGTGCCGTGGAAACTGCCCGCCGTAGAACGCCACCTCGTCGGCGAGCGCCCCTCCGACGCCCTGTGGGCCGCGGCTGCCGAGCGAGCGGCAGAGGGCGCCCGCCCGCTGGAGCACAACCGCTTCAAGGTCGACCTGCTCACCCGCACCGTCGAACGCCAGCTGCGCATCGTAGGAGGTGCCAAGTGAGCCCCCAGCCACAGGCAGCCGTCGGAGCACCGCTCTCCCGGGTCGACGGGCGCCTCAAAGTCACCGGGCAGGCCGACTACGCCGCCGACCATGCCATCGACGGCGTGGTTCATGGTGTCATCGTCGATGCGAGCATCGGCCGCGGGCGGGTCACCGGCATCGACACCAGCGCCGCCGAGGCGCAGCCGGGAGTCCTCCGGGTCATCACCCACCGCAACGCGCCCACGCTGCCGTACCGCGACAACGCGGGCTCGAACAACCCGGCCGGCGGGCGGCGGCTGCGGGTCTTCCAGGACGACCAGGTGCTCTTCCACGGGCAGCCGGTCGCGGTCGCCGTGGCCACCACGCTGGAGGCCGCACAGCACGCGGCGAGTCTGGTCGAGGTCGCCTACGACGCCCAGACGCCGTCGACCGACCTGCGCAACGACGACGCCCCGACGAACACCCCCACGAACTACGCGCGCGGCGACGCGCAGACGGCCCTGAACTCCGCGGACGTACGCCTGGAGATGACGTACCGGCCCGCCCGCAACCACCACAACCCCATGGAGCCGCACGCCACGATCGCCCGCTGGGACGGCGACCGGCTCACCGTCTGGGACAAGACCCAGTGGGTCATCGGCGGCACACAGACGGAACTCGCCGCCGTGTTCGGCCTTCCCCTGGCATCGGTGCGGGTCATCTCGCCGTACGTCGGCGGCGGCTTCGGCAGCGGTCTGCGCACCTGGCCGCATGTGACCGTCGCGGCCCTCGCCGCACGTGAGACGGGCCTGCCGGTCAAGGTCGTCCTCACCCGCAGGCAGCAGTACTTCGGGGTGGGCTACCGGCCCGCGTACGAATACCGGCTGCGCCTGGGCAGCGACCGCAACGGGCGCGTGACCGCCATGACCCACGACATCAGGTCCGAGACCTCGACCTACGAGCCGTTCGGCGAGCGCGGGATCCTCCCGGTGGGCCAGGTCCTGTACAACACGCCCCACGTCAGCCAGACGTACCGGACGGTGCGGCTGGACGTGAACACCCCGGTGGCCATGCGCGGCCCGGGTTTCGCCACGGCCTCCTACGCCATCGAGTCGGCGATGGACGAGCTCTCCTACGAGCTGGGCATCGACCCGATCGAGCTGCGGCTGCGCAACGAACCGGAGACGGACCCGTCGAACGGGCAGTCGTTCTCCACCCGCCGACTGCGCGAGTGCTACACGGTCGGCGCCCGCGAGTTCGGCTGGGACCGCCGCGACCCGACGCCCCGCTCCACCCGCGACGGCGACTGGCTGATTGGCACCGGTATGGCAACCGGCATGTACCACACCCTGCGCGCCGGAGCCCAGGCTCACGTCCGCCTCGACGCCGACGGCACGGCCCTGGTCGAGTCCGCGACCATCGACATGGGACCCGGCACCTACACCTCCATGACCCAGGTCGCCGCCGACGCCCTGGGCCTGCCCATGCGCCGGGTGACCTTCCGGCTCGGCGACTCCACCATGCCGAACGCCCCGCTGCACGGCGGCTCCCTGACCATGGCCAGCGTCGGCTCCGCCGTCCTCAACGGCGGCAACCAACTCCGGCAGCAGGCGATCCGACTCGCTGTCGAGGACGAACAGTCGCCGCTGTACGGGGTCGCCGCAGACACCGTCGTCGTACGAGGCGGCCGGCTGCACGTGCAGGACACCCCGTCGCGCGGGGAGACCTATCAACAGCTGCTGGCCCGCAACGACCGCGACAGCCTGGAGGTTCTCGGCGCCTTCGCCCCGGCGCAGTCACGGTTCTCCATCGACGCCTTCGCCGCGGTGTTCGCCGAGGTCGCCGTGGACGCACGACTGGGTCTGGTCCGGGTACGGCGGATGCTCGGTGTGTACGACGCGGGCCGGATCATCAGCCCGAAGCTCGCCGACAGCCAGGCGCTCGGCGGCATGGTGGGCGGCATCGGCCAGGCACTGCTGGAGCACACGGTCACCGACCACCGCGACGGGCGGATCGTCAACGCGAACCTCGCCGACTACCTCGTTCCCGTCAACGCCGACGTCCCCGACCTGCGGGCGATCTACCTGGAGGGCGAGGACATGGAGGCCGACCCGCTCGGCGTCAAGGGTTTGGGCGAGGTCGTGCTGGTCGGGGTGGCGCCCGCCATCGCCAACGCGGTCTTCCACGCCACCGGCCGTCGCATCCGCGACCTGCCCATCACCGCCGACGCCCTGCTCTGAACAGCACCCCGGACCGTCCGGCGGTGGCTCCTGCGATCCACCGCTGGACCTCAGGGCCGCCGCCCCCGTGTTCCCCCGGCGGCGCGGCGGCGGCCCGCCCACCATCACCACCCCCCATCGCCTGCGTACCTTCGCCCCCCCCACGGAGACCCAGCCATGCTGAACATCGCGGACACGCTCTACGACTGGTGCCTCGAAGCCCGCCCCTTCGCCCTGGCCACAGTGGTTCACGTCAGCGGCAGCGCGCCCCTGCCACCCGGCACCGCACTCGCCGTGAACGCGGGCGGCGACGTGGTCGGCAGCGTCTCCGGCGGCTGTGTGGAAGGTGCCGTCTACGAGCTGTGCACGCAGCTGCTGGCCGACGGCGGTGCCCCCGTCAGGGCCCGGTTCGGCTACTCCGACGACGACGCCTTCGCCGTCGGCCTGACCTGCGGCGGCGAGATCGACGTCCTGGTGCAGCGCGTGGACCCCTCCGGCCTGCCGCACCTCGTCACCGCCCTCGAAGAGGTGCGGCAAGGCCGGCCCGCAGCCGTGGTGCAGGTGGTGGACGGGCCGAAGGAGGTCATCGGCCGCACCCTGAGTGTCTTCGGCGGCGGCAGTGCGTACGACGGGACCCTGGGCGGCTCGCGCGAGGACCGGGTGGTGGCGGCGCAGGCCCGCGCGCTCCTTCGGGTGGGTCGCACCGGCCTGGCCGAGGTCGGCGGGGACGCCGACACCTGCCCGCAGCGGCTGACCCTGCTCGTCCACACCGGCGCACCGCGTCCCCGCATGCTGATCTTCGGCGCCGTCGACTTCGCCGCCGCCCTCAGCCGGGCCGGACGCTTCCTCGGCTACCGGGTCACCGTGTGCGACGCCCGCCGAGTCTTCGCTCAGCGCGGCCGTTTCCCCGAAGCGGACGAAGTCGTCGTCGAGTGGCCCCACCGCTACCTGGAGCGCACCGAGACCGACCGGCGCACAGCCGTCTGCGTCCTCACCCACGACCTCAAGTTCGACGTTCCGCTGCTGCGCCACGCACTCGGCCTGCGCGTCGGCTACGTCGGCGCCATGGGTTCCCGCCGCACCCACGAGCAGCGCATGGGCGCGCTGCGCGAGGCCGGGGTGTCCGCGGACCGCCTCGCACGCCTGCACTCCCCGATCGGCCTGGATCTCGGCGCCCGCACCCCCGAGGAGACAGCCGTCTCCATCACCGCCGAGATCATCGCCCACACCAACGCCGGCACCGGGCTGCCCCTGTCACAGGGCACCGGCCCGATCCACCACCGGGCCCGCTCGCCACGACGGCGCCTGCCCCAGACCACCCACCCCTCATGAACCACCTCGGACAACGGAGCAACACCATGCACCTCACGAAGAAGCCCACCAGAAGTCTGGTTCTCGCCGCCGCGGCCCTCGTGGCAGCCACAGTTCTCCCCGCCGCCACCGCCCAGGCCGCCCCTTCCCCCACCCCCAGCGGCCACTACACCGGAACCCTCGCAGACGGAGCCACCTGGATCGCCGACGTCCCGGCGAAGTGGAACGGCACCGTTCTTCTCTACAGCCACGGCTTCGGCCACCTCGAACCCCGCAACGCGCCCAACGGCTCCAACCAGGCCCTCCTCGACGCGGGCTACGCGCTCGTCGGCTCCTCATACAACCCGAACGGCCCGCTGTGGGCGCTCAACGACGCCGAGCGCGATCAGTTCGCCACGCTTAAGGCGTTCCACCGCACGGTCGGTCAGTCCGACCGAGTCATCTCCGTCGGCCAGTCCATGGGCGGTCTGATCAACTCCCAAATAGCCCGGGACGGCGCCGGACGGATCGACGGCGCTCTCAACGTCTGCGGTCTCGTCGGTGGAGGAGTCGACCTGGCCAACTACCAGCTCGACGGGCAGTACACCATCGCCACCCTGCTGGACCCCGACGGCGACTACGACCTGGTCGGCTTCGACAGTTCCCAGGAGCAGGCCGAGGTCGCCCGCCGGCTCGGCGACGCGGTCGCCGCGGCCCAGCAGACGCCGCAGGGCCGCGCCCGGCTCGCCCTCGCCGCCGCCTACCTCAACCTTCCCGGCTGGGCCGAGGACAAGGACCCGGCGGCCACCACCGCGCCGGCCGACTACCTTCCCGAGATGGTTCCGTTCCTGGAGAACGCCCGCTACCAGATCGAGCGGTCGGCCGGCGGCAACCCGTCCTGGAACGCCGGGGTCGACTACGCCGCGCTGCTCCGTCAGTCGGACCACGCCGACGAGGTGCGCAAGGCCTACCGGGCCGCGGGGCTCGACCTCCGTAAGGATCTGACCACTCTCACCCGAGGCGCGGACATCAAGGCGGACCCGGCCGCGGCGGCCCACCTGAAGAGGACCTCGACCAACGGCCAGAACCTCGCCGTCCCCCTGCTCGACATCCACAACACCGTCGACGAGGTGGTGCCCGCCGAGCACGAGACCGTGTTCCGCGCCCGCGTCAGCGCGGCGGGAGACGGCGCGCTGCTGCGGCAGGCGTACGTCGACCGGGCGGGGCACTGCAACTTCACCCCCGCCGAGATCGTGGCGGGCGTCAATACGGTCGACGAGCGGGTTTCGACGGGCCGCTGGGGAGCGACAGCGACCACCGCGGCGCTCCAGAGCAGCGCGGAGGCCCTGAACCTGCCGGGCGGCGCCAACTTCGTCGACCACCGACCCGGCCCGCTGGTCGGGGTACGCTCCGGGGCCGCGCACTAGCGTCGGACTGCCCGGTCGCCCGTCCGCCCGGACGGGCGACCGGGCAGCATCACGACGAAGGTGACTCCGCCTCCTCCGGCGGGACCGTCGACGGCCCGTCGTCGTTCGCCGCCGTGTTCGCGGTGTGCTCCTGCCCCAAGAGGTCGAGGAGGACGAGCGCATCGTGTTCCGGAGTGCCGGGCTCGGCGAAGAACAGGAACACACGGTGGCCGGGGGCACCCTCCAACTGCAGGGCCTGGAACCCGAGGCTGAGGTCGCCGACCTCCGGGTGATGGAAGTTCTTACGCCGACTGGAGGGCCCCTTCACGTCGTAGCGCTCCCAGTGACGGGCGAACTCCGGGCTCCGAAGCAGAAGTTCGCCGACGAGCCGGGCCAGGTCGGGGGCGTCGGGATCCGCGCCGGCCGTGGCGTGCAGGTGGGCGATGCAGCCGCGGATCTGGGTGTCCCAGTCGTCGAAGAGGTGACGTGCGGCAGGGTGCAGGAAGAGGTAGCGGGCATAGTTGCGCTGCTCCTTGGGCCAGTCTTCGATCCCGGGGAACAGGCGCAGCCCGGCCGGGTTCCAGGCGAGCAGGTCATGGGCTCGGCTGACCACGGCCGCGGGGTTGGGCCGCATGCTCTCCAGCAGCATGAGGGCCCCAGGAGACACCGTCCGGCTGGGTCCGGCCTGGGCTCTCCCCTCTGGTGGGGTTCCGGGCGCGGTCCGGGCGGCGCGAGCGACCAGGCTGTGCAGGTGCTCTCGCTCGTCGTCCTCCAGGAGCAGGGCGCGGGCCAGGGCATCGACCACGGACGGGCTGGGCCGGGTCTCCTTGCCGCGCTCCAGGCGGGCGTAGTAGTCGATGCTGACTCCGGCCAGGGTGGCCAGCTCCTCCCGGCGCAGGCCCGGCGTGCGGCGCAGGCCTGTACCAGGGGGCAGGCCGACGTCCTTTGGGGTCACCTGGGCGCGCCGGGCCCGGAGGAAGCGCCCCAGCTCAGTGCCGCCGCCGCTCTGCTGCTCACTCGTCATGTCGTCCAGTCTGGCAACGCCGTGATCTGCGGGGCAGGCCCGTTGGGGTGCCCTGTCACAGCACGGAACGCCGCACCCCGGCGCGCTCGTCCCGCGTGTCCTTGTCGAGGATGGTCACCGCGTCGTGCTCAGGGCTGTCGGGTGGGGCGAAATAGGTGATCAGACGGTCGCCGGGCGTGCCTTCCAACTGCGAGGACTGGAAGACGAGGGTGAGCGCACCGCTGTCCGGATGCTGGAACGTCTTGTTCCCGTGGGAGTACGCCCGCACGTCGTAGTCCTCCCAGAGACGGGCGAAGTCTGTGCTCGTCACGAGGAGCTCGTCGACGAGGGGGGCGAGGCCGGGAGTGTCCGGGCTGGTCACGGCCAGGGCGCGCAGACAGCCGGCGCAGGCATGGATCTCCGCGCTCCAGTCGGCGAGCAGGTCGCGAGCTGCGGGGTGGAGAAAGACGTAGCGTGCGATGTTTCGCCGCTCGGCCGGCCACTCCTCCAGCCCGGAGAACAGGCGCAGCCCGGCCGGGTTGGAGGCGATCACGTCCAAGGTGCTGTTGATCACGTACGCGGGGTGGGGCCGCAGGTTCTCCAGCAGCAGCGTGATCTCGGGCCCCACGGTCCGGGTGGAGACGGCTGCAGATCCCTCCTCCGGGGCAGGTCCGGGTGTGGCCCGGGCGGCGCACGCGACGAGCTCCCGCAGGTGCCCGTGCTCGTCCGCGTTCAGCTGGAGGGCGTGGGCCAGGGCGTCGATGACTGACGGACTCGGGTGGCACTCGGTGCCGCGCTCGAGGCGGGCGTAGTAGTCGATGCTGACCCCGGCCAGGGTGGCCACCTCCTCCCGGCGCAGGCCCGGCGTGCGGCGCAGACCTGCGCCGACCGTGAGGCCGACCTTCGCCGGTGTCACCCGGGCTCGGAGGGCGCGCAGGAAAGATCCGAGTTCGCTGCTGCTCCGCCGCTGAGACGTCATACCGCCATTGTGGCAGGTGGGGTGCTTTCCGATCCCGGTCAGCAGACGGACGGTCCACTTCGCCGAGCTGCCGGTCGGACGTGGGACGCCCTGCCACACCACTGAACGGTTCTCCCCGGCACAGCACGCCCTGTCGCGTGGTGGGCCGGGCGGCGACGCTGTATCGGTAGAGGAGCGAGGACCCTGGCAAGGGGCCCGCTGCGTTGCCGCGACCAGCGGAAGCGCACTTCTCCGGGGCCCGCACCCCTGTCCCCCGCGTTTCCAGCGCGTCCGACGAAGGACGAAGGTGAATTCATTGATCCACCCAGACCGTGAGGGGGACTCGACCGCATCCGGACGCGGTGACCGCCCGACGCTCACCTTCGACGCCATCGGCACGCGCTGGAGTATCGAAACGGACACCCCCCTCGACGCGGACCTGCGAAAACGGCTGCACGAGCGCATCGAGGACTTCGACTCCGTCTACTCCCGCTTCCGCCCCAGCTCCCTCGTCTCCCGTATCGCCACCACCCCCGCCGGGGGCCGGTTCACCTTCCCCGAGGACAGCCGCGCCCTGTTCGACCTCTACGACCGGCTCGCCGAACTCACCGACGGGGCCGTCGACCCACTCGTCGGCCGCGACCTCGAACTCCTCGGCTACGACAGCACATACAGCCTCACCCCCGCGCCCGGCTCGGTCCGTGAGCAGCACGCCCGCGCCCGGCCGTCGTGGAGCACCGACGTCGTCCGGGACGGCACCACGCTCCTCACTCGACGCCCCCTCGTGATCGATGTCGGGGCTGCCGGCAAGGGCTACCTGGTCGATCTCGTGGCCGCGCTGCTGCGCGCTGCAGGCACGGGTCGCTTCGTCGTCGACGCCGGCGGCGACCTGCGCCACAGCGGCGCGGACACGCCGCGTGTCGGACTGGAACACCCTCGCGACCCGCACCGGGTGATCGGCGTCGCCCGAGTGCACGAGCAGGCCCTGTGCGCCTCCGCCACCAATCGGCGTGTCTGGGGCACCGGACTGCATCATGTCCTCGACGGACGCACCGGGCTGCCGACAACCGACGTTGTCGCCACCTGGGTGATCGCCGACGACGCGGCCGTCGCCGACGCCGTCGCGACCGCCCTGTTCTTCACCCCACCCCACCAGTTGGCCACCGCCTACCGCTTCACCTGTGTCCGAGTCGGATCGGACGGGCGTGTCGAGGCCTCCGAGGCATTCGACGGCGAACTCTTCACCTGACCGGCGGACCGCGAGGGGCGGCCGTCACCACCCTCCGAACGCCGGGCCCGGGTAACTCGGGCACTCACTGATCAGGAGTGGGAGTCACTCGCTGCGCTGATACCGCGAGCGGTCACCGGCGTCCGCGCGTGGAGGACCGGCAGATCCAGGCCAGGGCCGACCCAGCCGGAGACATCGACTGGCGAGCAGGGAAGACGGCGGCACGGGCACAGCCGTCCTTCGGGATCGCAGCACGCAAGTCCACGTCCGACCGGAGCCGGTTGTCGACCGACGTGGGGCACCTGCGGCCTGAGCTTGCTCACGGGTCCTTGCGGCAGATGACGAAGTCGGGGAAGGCGTGTCGTCCGGGCTGGTCGCCGATCTCGTCGATCGCCTGGCGGATATCGCGCAATTGCCCCACGGACATCTGCAGCGGCGGTTCGTCCGGCTGGTAGGTGGTGAGGACCGGGTAGTCCACACCCGGCTCGTTGGTCATCTCAATGTGGCAGCCGAGAACATGGGTGACCGGTCGGGTGCCGGCGAACCCGATCAGACGGTCGACGGTCCTGCCGAAGGCTGCCCAGTCCTCCACATACAGCCGCCCGGGATACACCGTGTCGCCGGTGAGCAGGAATCCGGTGTGCGGGTCGTAGTACGTGACGGCTGCTTCATGGTGGCCGGGGGTGGCCAGACACTCCAGCACTCGGCCCCCGAGGTCGACCCGGGCCACCGTGCTCGGATCGCCGTCGAACCCGAAGTACGCCCAGGCACTGCTCAGATCCGCCCCCACGACCTCGGTGTCGGGGCGGTCGGTGAACTGGGCGTCGCCCGCGATGTGGTCACCGTGAGCGTGGGTGTGCAGGACGAGCAGCGAGTAGCCGTCCCGGGGATGCCCGCCCAGCCAACGCCCGATCAGGTCGTCGACAACCCGGCGCAGAGGGAAGAACTCGGCGGACGCAGTGGCCCCTGTATCGATCAGTACGACTCGGTCATTGCCGAACATCAGGAACAGGAACGGTGCCTCATAGTCGATCGCCATGTTCTGGCGCAGGATGAACGTGTGCTCATCGTAGGCGTGCACCTGGATGTCCGGATCGGTGTTGTGCTTCGCCGACGGCGATCCATGGATCCACTCGACGTCCAGCACGCGAGGTTCGGGAACATCGGACACGAAATTGACTTGCCGTGTGACTTCGCCCATGACATCTCCTGAGAGCGTCGTCTTGGCGGGCCGGGTACGGCGCACATCTCGTCCGGGGCAGGCGCTCGGGCGCCTCCGAACGCATGATAATGCGCGGACGGGCTGATCAACCGTGAACTGGCGAATCCACACGATCACCGACCAGTGGGCGATCCTGTTCTTGCGCGAGGAAGGCCACGATGTCGGCCACGTCTTTCCACTGCCCGACCCGGCCATCCGGCCTGCCAGCCACACTGAGCGGCAAGATCACGATCGACAGCTGGAGCTAGGCCTGTCGCGAGGCGAGTTCGACGACGGTGATGTCGGACGGGGCGCCCACCCGCACCGGTGGTCCCCAGGCTCCGGCACCGCGGCTGACGTAGAGCTGGGTGTCGCCGTAGCGCTCCAGGCCCGCGACCGTGGGATTGGCCAGTTCGGCAAGGTAGTTGCCGGGCCAGAGCTGGCCGCCGTGGGTGTGGCCCGAGAGCTGGAGATCCACGCCGTGGCGGACCGCGTCGTGGATGACCACGGGCTGATGGGCGAGAAGGACGGCGGCGCGGGAGCGGTCGCGGTCGCCGAGGGCCTTGGCGAAGTCCGGGCCCTTCCCTTCCCGCTCGCCTCGGACGTCATCGACACCCGCCAGGTCGAAGGCAGGCAGCTCCGTGCGCGCGTTCTCCAGGGGACGAAGCCCCAACTCCCTTACCTTCTCGACCCATTGCTCGGCGCCGGAGAGGTACTCGTGGTTGCCTGTGACGAAGAACGCGCCGTGCCGTGCGCGCATCTGCGCCAGCGGGGCAGCCGCCGGGCCCAGGTCCTCGACACTGCCGTCGACCAGGTCGCCCACCACCGCGATCAGGTCGGGCTGGGTCGCGTTGATGGTGTCGACGACCCGCTGGGCGAAACCGCGGCCCAGGACGGGACCCAGGTGGATGTCGCTGACTACGGCGATCCGGTATCCGTGCGCACTGCGGGGCAGTTTGGCCAGGGGGACGGTGACCCGCTTCACCTTCGGGCCGCGCAGCACGCCGTACGCGCCCTGGCCGACCGTGCCGACGGCGGCAGCCGCGGCGACGCCGCCCACGACGCGGGAGACGAACAGACGGCGGGAGGGGGAGGCGGGGGCGGAAGCCGGGGGCGGTCCGGACTCCGGAGCTAGCGGGTGCTCCGTCACGGCGGGAGGTCCCGGCGCGACGGCCGCGAGCTGAGGCGTCTGCTGGGACAGGGCGCCCACCTCCGCCGTCGTGTCCCGTCGTGCGAACCACCGCAGCAGCAGAGGTCGGACCGCCTCTCCTACGAGCAGGGCGAGCAGCAGATACAGCGAGAACGCCAGCCACAGGTATCCGGGCCAGGCCAGGATCTGTACCAGGCGGAACGGCACTTCGGCGCGGCTGATCATCAGGGCGCCCACCGCGATCAACGACCCGGCCACGAAGACGACGCTTCCCGATCGGCGCAGGACGGAGCCCTGCCGCGTCGTGTCGCGCACGAGGCGGCGCCACGCGTACCAGTGGAGTGCGCCGAACGCCGCCAGCACGGCGAGCCCGACGACTATGGAGATGATGACCACGGCAGAGCCGTCCTCTCTGTAGGACGCCAGACGTGTGACGTCGGAGACTTGATGGTTTCTGTTCAGTGAGTTCAGGACGCCGCGTCAAGAGGTCGAAAGACGGACCGGCGAGGTGGATCGTGCCGCGTCATTCGTGCAGCTCCGCCCCGGACAGGCGGACCTCCTCGATGTCGAGCAGTGCCTGCACCTGGCGCAGCACGGTGTCGTCGATGCGGCTCTTGTCGCGAAGGCTGACGACGGCGGCGCGTTTCCGGGCCAGGAGGGCGAGGCGTAGAGCGGTGTAGTCCTCCATGTGGCGCAGCACCACGGCGGGGTCGTCATCGTCGTCGGTGTCGCCCGCGCGGACGACACGCGCATAGGTCTCGTACTCGCGGCGCGTCCAGTCGACGACGTCCGGGTCGGTACCGAGGTCGGCGGCCACTTCCGGCAGCGCCTCGAGTGCCGCTTCGACGGCCGTGGTCTCCGCGAGCCGGCGTTCTTCCTCGACGGACGTGTCGTGGGGCAGCCGGGCCCAGCGGGCCACGCGCGGGAGCATCAGGCCCTGCACCACGAGCGTCACCATGATGACTCCGGAGGTCACGAAGACGATCACGTCACGGTCGGGGAACGGCGCACCCGAGTCGAGGGTCTCGGGCACCGACAGGGCCACAGCCAGCGACACCGCGCCCCGGAACCCGGCCACTGCGCCGAGCACCCGGGCCCGCTGGCCGACTCGGCGCAGGCGCTGTTGCGGACGGCGGTCCAGCAGACGGATCAGGTACGCGGCGGCGAACTGGAACGCGAAGCGCACGGCGACGAGCACCCCGGACACGGCCATGACCGTGATCACGGCGTGGGTGAGATCATCGCTGGTCAGGTCCCGGACGGCCGACTGCGCCTCCACCCCGACGAGGACGAACAGGACGCCGTTGAGCAGGAAGGTGGCCAGCGACCAGAACGTCTGCGCCTGATACCGCGTCGCCGCTCCCACCACGCGCGGACCCGCCTGACTCATGATCAGTCCCGCCGCCACGACGGCCAGGACGCCTGAGGCCTCGATCAGCTCGGCGAGGAGGAACGCGGTGAACGGGGTGAGGATCATGGCCACGTTCCCCAGGAGGGGATCGTCCAGGTGGCGGCGCACCTGGATGCCGAGCCACGCCGTCACCGCCCCGGCCGCCGCCCCGCCGATGTAGGCCAGCAGGAACAGCCACCCGACGCGCGGCCCGCTCAGATGCTCCTCGCCGACCGTGATGCCGACGGCGAGGCCGTAGACGACCAGGGCCGTGCCGTCGTTGATGAGGCTCTCGGCACGCAGCAGGGTGACTGCGCGGCGCGGCAGCATACGGGCGAGGACCCCGACCGTCGTGGCATCGGTCGGCGCGACGGCGGCGCCGAGCACCCATGCCGGTCCCCACGGCAGGCCCAGGGCGTGCGCGACGGCCGCCACGGCCCAGGCCGTGAGGACGACCAGCGCGGTGCTCATCAGCACGATGCCGCGCAGGTCCTGCCGGATGCCGCGCAGGGAGGTGGTCAGGCTCTCCCAGTACAGCAGCGCCGGGAGGAAGAGCAGCAGCATCGCCTCCGGCGGCAGGTGCACCTCGCGCAGCGCCGGGACGAAACCGATCAGCGCCCCCGCGACCAGCAGCAGGATGGGCGGGGCGACGCGCAGCCGTTCTCCCGCGACCTGGCACACGAGCACGGTCACGCACAGGACCACGACGAGTTCGAGACCGAGCAAGGAATTTCTCCGGGATGGACACGGGCGCTCAGCGCGGTACGAACCGGATCGTCGTAGGTACGGCGGACGCCTCGATCGCCGAGTCTGGCCGCTGGATTCGCCGGGTGGCAGACCGTGCTGTGCCAGGGAACCGTGTTCAGTGCCGTGACACGGCACCCCACGAAGCCGGGAGCGACGGCACACTGGTCACGCCGCGTGAGTGAGGACGCTGCGGCTGCGCCCTTCCTATCGTCCGGTCAGCGCGGCGAACGCTTCGTCCAGGAGGTCGACGAGGTCGAGTCGACCGTCGGAGGTGGTCCAGTGGTCGAGGGCGAGATTGAGACAGTCCAGCGCCGCCATGGCTTTGACCTCCACGGCCAGGGACAGCGTCCGTGGCGGATCGGTGCGCTCGGCGAGTGCCCCGGCCAGGGCGGGGCGCCAGCTGTTCTGCTTCTCCCGCTGCCGCGTGCACAAGGCGGGTGTGCCCATGACCAGGCGGGTCGTAGCGAGCGCTGCGGCCGGGTCGTGGTGGTAGGGCTCGATGACGGCGTCCAGCGCACGCCGTAGCGCCGTCCAGTCGTCCTCGTCGGCGGGCCGGGCGCGCAAGGCGTCGGCGACCTGTTCGCCCTGTGCTTCGACGGCGCCGAGGACGGCGTCCTCCTTGCTGCCGAAGTACCGCAGGAAGGTACTGCGTGACACCCCGGCCGCTGCGGCCAGGTCGTTGACGGTGACCTTGTCGAATCCGTCGCGGCGGAACAACTCGAAGGCCACCTGGGACAACTCGGCCCGTACGGCGGCTCGTGCGATGTCTCGCGTGCTTGTTCGCGCTCCTTCAGTCACCTCGTGATCCTACCTCTCTCTCGAACCTGACTCGCAGGGATGAACTACAGTCTCTAGTGTGACACCGAGTTTCAGAAACCATCGAGTGATTCATATGTGGTGCTTCGATTCAGATTTCTGCGGCTGTAGCCATCCCGTGCGCCGGCAGGAGCCGGGAACCAGCAATGAGGGAGTGACATGAGAGGGCTGAAGGGCAAGCGGATCGTCATCGCCGGCGGAGCCACCGGCATCGGTGCCGCCACAGCGGAGCGGCTGGCCGACGAGGGCGCCTCGGTCGTCGTGGGGGACATCGATCCCGTGGGGGCGGAGGTCACCGCCCAGCGCATCACCGAGGCGGGCGGGACGGCGATCGCCGTGGAGTTCGACCTCGCGGACGAAGCCTCGATCCAGAACCTGGTCGACCGGGCCGCCGCTGAACTCGGCGGAGTCGACGGGCTGTACAACGTCGGTGCCGATCTCTCCGAGAACACGATGGGCCGCGACACCGACCTGCTGGAGATGGACCCGGCGGTCTGGCGGCGCACCCACGACGTGAATCTGCTCGGCTACGCCCTCACCTGCCGTGCGGTCCTCCCGCACCTGCTCGGCCAGGGCGGCGGCGTGATCGTGAACACCTCCTCCGGTGCTGCCTGGGGCGGCGAGCCCACCCGCCCGGCGTACGCCGCCTCCAAGGCCGGGATCAACGCGCTGACCCGCCATATCGCCTCGCGCTGGGGCAAGGAGGGCGTCCGCTGCAACGTTGTCGCGCCGGGTCTGGTCATCGGTGAGACCCAGCAGAGGCAGGACGACCAGCAGATGCAGGCGCTGGCGTTGCAGTACGCCCGCAGTCCGCGCCTGGGCGAACCCGCCGATCTGGCCGGTGCCGTCGCGTTCCTCTTCTCCGACGACGCGGCCTGGATCAGCGGCCAGGCCTGGTCGATCGACGGAGGCATGAGCCTGCGCGGGTGAGACCGCAGCTCCGAGCGGCCTCCAACAAATCTGCTCCTGCGATCGATTCCCATCAAAACGTCCCTTTTGAAACGGAGACATCCCCATGACCAAGACCCTCGGACTCATCGGTGCCGGCAACATCGGAAGCGCACTCGCCCGCTTGGCCGTCGCCGCCGGCCTGAACGTCGTCCTGAGCAACTCCCGCGGTCCGGAGAGCCTGGCCGACCTGGTCGCCGCACTCGGCCCGCAGGCACGAGCGGCCACGCCCGCCGAGGCCGCCGACGCCGGCGAGCTGGTGGTGGCGACCATCCCGCTGAGCGCCTATGGCCGGCTTCCTTCCGCCGCCCTGTCAGGCAAGACGGTCATCGACACCATGAACCACCTCCCGGAGTACTTCGGCCCCATCGCCGAGCTGGCCGAGGGCGAGCTGACCTCCAGCGAGCTGGTCCAGCGGCACCTGACCGGCTCCCGCGTCGTCAAGGCCTTCAACAACGTCGACTCCGTGCGCCTCTCCGCCCTGGCCCGGCCGGCCGGAGCCCCGGACCGCAGCGCGCTGCCCCTCGCGGGTGACGACATAGAGGCCAAGGCGGAGGCATCGGCCCTGCTGGACGTCCTCGGCTACGACGCGGTGGACATCGGCGCCCTCGCCGACAGCTGGCGCAGCGAACCGGGCACCCCCGTCTACGTGCAGCCGTACTTCCCGGCACAGCCCACCCAGGAGATGAGCCAGGAGGAGGCGTACCGCTGGTACCTGGAGACCCCGGGAGTCGCGGTCCCCGCCGACCGGGTCAGGGAACTGGCCGACGCGGCCGTAGGTACAGCCCCTGGCCGGGCCTGAACGCCGACAGACCGTTCCAGGGCAGACACGTCACCTCGGAGATACTCCATGAACAGATCGTCCATACTGATTGTCGGCGCCGGTGCCACGGGACTTCCCGTCGGCTACCACCTGGCCCGGGCCGGCACGGACGTCACCTTCCTCGTCCGTGCCGGACGGAAATCCGCGCTCGACTCCCCGCAGCAGCTCTACTGCTACGACGACGCCTCATTGAAAGTCTTCGCTGACTACAGCGTCGTGGAGAACACCGCCGAACTGGCCGAGAAGAGCTTCCAGTTCGTGCTCGTCACGCTCGACGGACACGCCAGCCGCACCGAAGAAGGCACCGCGACGCTACGCGCCCTCGGCGACGCGATCCGCATGTCCGACGCGCACGTCGTCATGAGCGCCTTCGGCATGGGCATCCGTGACCACTACCTGGACGTCCTCGGCATCGCCGCGGACCGCTTGACCCACGGGTTCCTCGGCATGCTCGCCCATCAGGCGAGGGCAGGCCTGCCCGTGCACGCACCGACGGACCCGGCAAAGGTCGCCAGGGCGAACGTCGCCTACAAGCACCCTGCGAACAACGTCGGCTTCCGCATCGACAGCGGCAATGCCACCGCCGCCAAGGAATTCGCCGCCCTCTACAACCGGTCCGGCCTCTCACGCTGCGCTCTCATCAGCAGAGGCCTCGACGACATCTTCTCCGACGCGGGCTCCCCCGTGTACATGGCAGGGGCGATCGCGGGCTGGCCCGGATTCGCCGGCCTCGTGGCGGACAAAGAGCTCTGGCGGCTGGCCTGTCGCGCCCAGGCCGAGATCATGGCGCTCCCGAAGAACGGCCTGCGGGGCAGGCTGATGGCCCGCTTCATGGGGCCGCGCACCACCGCGAAGGTGCACCTCAAGATGGAGCGGGACATGCTGCCGCTGGACTACCAGGCCTTCAACCGCTTTCACCACGGCGGCAAGGTGCACGCACAGGACGTCGAGGGACTGCGCGCGTGTCTCGACGAGGGCCGGCGCCACGGCAGGCCGATGACAGCGCTCGCCTCCTTGTTGGAGCGGCTGGCGGCGCACAAAGCAGCGGGCCAACCCATCTGACGCCGTTCGGCAGGACATCTGCCGTACCACCATCGCGGTACGACAGGTGTCCGCGGTGGGGCGACGCCCCTGAGCTGCCGAAAGGCGAGGGTTGAGCCCTAAGCACTTTCGCCATCGGAGGTAGGAACATGATCGAGGTCAACAACCTCACCAAGAGGTACGGCGAGAAACTCGCGGTCGACTCCCTGAGCTTCTCCGTGCGACCGGGCATCGTGACCGGCTTCCTCGGCCCCAACGGGGCAGGGAAGTCGACGACCATGCGGATGATCATGGGCCTTGACCGGCCGACGTCCGGCACGGTCACGGTCAACGGGCGGCCACACGCGCGGCACGCGGCGCCGCTGCACGAGATCGGTGCGCTGCTGGAGGCGAAGGCAGTGCACCCGGGGCGTTCGGCGTTCCACCACCTGCGGGCCCTGGCGGCGAGCAACGGCATCGGGACGAAGCGGGTGCTGGAGGTCATCGACCTGGTCGGCCTGAAGGACGTGGCCCACAAGCGGGCCGGTGCGTTCTCGCTCGGCATGGGGCAGCGGCTGGGCATCGCCACGGCCCTCCTCGGCGACCCGAAGACGATCATCCTGGACGAGCCGGTCAACGGCCTGGACCCGGAGGGCGTGCTGTGGATCCGCAACCTGCTCAAGGGGCTGGCGGAGCAGGGGCGTACCGTCCTGGTCTCCTCGCATCTGATGAGCGAGATGGCGGTCACGGCCGAGGACCTGATCGTGATCGGGCGAGGCCGCCTGCTGTCGGCCGGTCCGATCGCCGAATTCATCGCCCGGTCGTCGCATCGCAGCGTGCGGGTGCATTCGCCCCAGGCGGCGCGCCTGCGCGAACTGCTGGCCGGTGACGGGGTCACGGTCAGCAGTTCCGAGGCCGGCGTGCTCGACGTCGAAGGGCTGGACGCGCCCGAGATCGGAGATCGGGCGGCCGACGCCGGGCTGACCCTGCACTACCTAGCGCCCAAGGAGGCCTCGCTGGAGGAGGCGTTCATGGAGATCACGCAGGACTCCGTCGAGTACCACGCCGGCTCGGTCGACGCTCCGCTCGCCACGCAAGGAAGGACAACCCGATGAGTACCGCAGGCAACGCCACGTTCACCCGGACAGCGGGTTCCCGGGTCACCCTGCCGCGCGTCGCGCGCATGGAGTGGATCAAATTCTGGTCGCTGCGGTCCACCTTCTACACCCTCGCCATCGCGGCGCTGGTCACGGTGGGCCTCGGCCTAGTGTCCTCCATGGTCGTGGAGGGCGACGGCGGGAACGGCCCGGCTTTGGACGACCCGACGTGGAACAGCCTCTACGGGGTCACGATGGCCGCGCTGGCCACTGCGGTGGTCGGAGTGCTCATGGCCACCAGCGAGTACGCCACCGGCACCATCCGCTCCACGCTGTCGGCGGTACCGGCCCGCCTGCCGGTGCTGTGGGCCAAGGTGGCGGTCTTCACCGCGGGCAGCTTCCTGTTCACGTTCGCCGCCGCCTTGACGTCGTTCCTGGCCGGCCAGGCGATCCTGTCGGCACGCGGTCTCGACGGCGCCTCGCTGTCCGACCCCGGCGCCTTCCGGGCGGTCGTCGGCGCGGCTGTCTACCTGACCGGCGCCGGGTTGATCGGGCTGGCGGTGGGCAGCATGCTGCGCAACACCGCCGGTGCGATCACAGCGGTGGTCGGCGCACTGTTCCTGGCACCGAGCGTGCTGCGGCTGCTGCCCGGGAGCGTCAGCGACGCCATCTCTCCGTACGCGCCGATGAACGCCGCGCAGTCGTTCATCACGGAGCAGAACCTCGGCAGCGACGCCCTGTCGCCGTGGGCCGGGCTCCTGGTCTTCGTCTGCTACCTCGTGGCCCTTTTGACGGGCGCTGCGGCCCTGCTCAAGCGGCGCGATGCGTGACCCGGACGACGAGGCCGTGCCGCCCGGTGCCGTGAGGCGCTTGGGCGGCACGGCCGCGCCCCACTCTGAGACCGTCATGAGCACGGCGTCCCTGCGGCGGGTGATCCAATCTCGCCCAGGCCTGTTCGACGCCGTCCTCGCGGCGGCGATCGCGGGTGTGGCCACGGTGCTGGACACGCTGGGCGAGTCCGGGCGGAGCCCGTCGGCCCTCGATGTCCTCGCCGCCGGCCTGACCTTCGTCCTGCTGTTCGCCTGCCGCCGGGCGCCCCTGACCGTGCTGGTGTTCACCCTGCTCGGCGCCGTGGTCTCGATCGTGGCCGCGCCCACGACCGCGCATCTGCTGGAGACCACGGCGATGATCGCGCTCTACACGGTCACCGTCCGGGCTCCGCGGTGGCCCGCGATCATCGCGACCGTCACCACGGCCGCTGCCCTGTATGCCGCCAACGCCTATGACGCGGGCTCGGTCATCAACGGGGAGATCTTCGGGGTGGTCGCCTTCGTCGGGATGGCAGCGGCCATCGGCTTCAGCGTGCGCACCTGGCGCAACTACGTCGCGGCGGCCGAGGAACGGGCCGAGCGCGCCGAAGCGACCCTGGAGGAGGAGGCCCGCCGCCGGGTCGCCGAGGAGCGGCTGCGCATCGCCCGGGAACTCCACGACGTGATCGCCCACCACATCGCGTTGATCAACGTCCAGGCCGGTGTCGCCAGCCACCTCGCGCGCACCCAGCCCGACAAGATCGAGATTGCCCTCGGTCACATCCACGAGGCGGGCAGCGCGGTGCTCGACGAACTCGGCCAACTGCTTTACGTACTGCGCCAGGCCGACGACGAGACGATGCCGACCGAACCCCTTCCCGGGCTGTCCCGGCTGGGGCAGCTCCTCGAATCGTTCACGGCGGCCGGTCTGGGCATCCGCCATCAGGTCGTCGGAGAACCCCGGCCGTTGCCGACCGCCACCGACCTCGCCGCCTACCGGATCATCCAGGAGGGGCTGACGAACGCCCACAAGCACGGGCGCGAGCCCGGTGCCCTGCTCCTCCTGGACTACTGGCCGGACGCGCTGGACATCACCATCTGCAACCCGCTCCGCGTTGCCCCGGCCGTAGCCGTCGGCACCGGGCACGGCCTCACCGGCATGCGCGAACGCGCCCAGGCGACGGGCGGCACCCTGTCCGCCGGGCCGGATCCCGACGGCACCTTCCGCCTCCACGCACGGCTCCTGCTGCCCGACCACTAGAAGATCCGGCAGGAGCCGGTACCGCGTCCGCCCCCGCCGCCGAAAGGGAACCCACCATGACCATCCGCGTCCTGGTCGCCGACGACCAGCCGGTGATCCGCGCCGGATTCCGCATGCTCATCGATGCGGAGCCCGACCTGGAAGTGGTCGGCGAGGCCGGTAACGGCCGCGAGGCCGTCACCCTGGCCCGTGACGCCCGACCCGATGTCATCCTCATGGACATCCGCATGCCCGAGATGGACGGCCTCGAAGCCACCCGCACGATCGGCGCGGACAAGGACCTGGCCGCCCTGAAGGTGCTGATCCTGACCACCTTCGAGGCCGACGAGTACGTCTTCGAGGCCCTGAGCGGCGGCGCCAGCGGGTTTCTCGGCAAGGGCGTCCAGCCGGTCACCCTCCTCGATGGCATCCGCACCGTGGCCCAGGGCGAGGCACTGCTGTCGCCGAAGGCCACCAAGGCGCTCATCGCCCGCTACCTGATCCAGCCCGGGCCCTCACCGCGCACCACCCCGCCGGGAATGGAACGTCTCACCGAACGAGAACGCGAGGTCCTGGGCCTGGTCGCGGCAGGCCTGTCCAACGACGACATCGCGCAGCGCCTCCACCTGTCGCCGCACACCGCCAAGACCCACGTCAACCGCATCATGACCAAGCTGCACGCACGCGACCGCGCGCAACTCGTCGTCATCGCCTATCGGACGGGCTTCGCTCGCGCATAGGTTTCTGTCCTCCACCGTCTTCAGCAGGCACATGGGCAGGATGCCGGCCAAGCGGACTGAGGTTTGGTCACGGGAAACACGACGGCGGTCGCTCGCGGGCCGGGCCGCAGTGGTACAGCGGAACCGTCGCCGAGCGCCTACGTCGGGGAGATCGCGCAGGTTGGTGTGATAGCGGGAGATGCGAACGCCGTCCTTCGATCACCGCGGAGCGCCGTGCGGGTCATGAGGGCTGAGGCGGAGCCCGGGGGCTCCAGGTCCCGCCGCCGTCAGTGTTGTCCCTCCTGCTCGAACTCGGTCAGCAGGCTGGTGAAGATGGAATGGAGCTGCCGTACCTGCTCCGGGGTGAGCCGGTCGAAGAATGCGGAGCGTACCTGGCGGACGTAGCCGGGGGCCGTTTCGGTCAGCACGGAGAAGCCCTCGTCGGTGAGGGTGGCGAGCGTGGTCCTGCCGCAGTCGGGGTCGCGGTGGCGGCGGATCCAGCCGTGTGATTCAAGCTTCGTGGCGGCGTGGGAGAGGCGGCTCGCGGGGGCGTGGACCTGCTGTGCCAGCCGGGTCATCGTCATGGTGCGGCTGGGCGCCTCGGAGAGCATGGCGAGGATCAGGTAGTAGGCGTGCGGCATCTGTGCGTCGCGCTGGAGTCGCCGGTCCAGGGACTCGACCAGCAGTTGAGAGGCCACGTGATAGGCCCGCCAGGTCTCCTGCTCATAGCTGTCCAGCCATCGCACGTCGTCCATGGGCACAGAGTAGCCGAGCACACTTGAGCTCTCACTTGAGCTCTCAACCTTCCTCGCTTACTCTCGGATTGTTCCCATTTCAACGATCGCCCGTTCGAGAGGCACCCCCATGTCCAAGGTTCTCGTTCTCGTAGGCCACCCGAACCTCGCCGAGTCGAAGCACAACGCCGCACTCGTCGAGGCCGTCAGGGACCTCGACCATGTGACCGTGCACGACCTGTACGCGGCCTACCCCGACTTCGCCCTCGACGGCGACGCCGAGCGCGCGCTCCTCGCCGAGCACGACGTCATCGTCTTCCAGCACCCGGTCTACTGGTACAACACCACCCCGCTCCTGAGGCTGTGGCAGGACCTCGTCCTCACCCACGGCTGGGCCTTCACCACCGACGGCACCGCATCGCAGACCGCCGGCAAGAAGGCCGTCGTGGCGGTCACCGTCGGCGGCAGCGAAGGCAACTACTCTCCCGAGGGCTCCAACGGTCGCACCATCGAGGAGCTGCTCAACAACTGGGACAACACCCTGCGTCTGTGCCAGTTCGACACGCAGCAGCCCTACTTCAAGCTGCACAGCACCGTCTTCGGGGTCTCCGACGAGGACCTGGCCATCGCCGCCAAGCAGTACCGCGAACTGCTTGCCTCCTTCGCCTGACGGCCCCCAGGGGTCGCGGCGGCCCATGGCATCCAGGGGAGACGAGACAGCGCGAACAAGGACCTCTTCTACGGCAAGGATGGCGACCTGGCCGGGCAGGACAAGGAGTCCCAGGAGGTGTCCATGATCGCCCTCCACCTCTTCAGTCCGCCCTGGTCCACGTATCCACGCTCCGTGCGGGCGCCGGCGGTGCCCCGTCCTCGCGCTCCGCAAAAGGAGGTAGCGGCGGCCCCGGCGTGGCATCCGGGCTGGGGCCTGGCCGAAGACGTGGTGACCGGGACGCTCAGGCGTCCCGGCCACTACGGGCATGGTCTCCGCCCGGTAGCGTCGGCGGCGCTGCGGAGCGGTGGGGTTCAGGCGTGGGCGGCCAGGGCCTTGGCGTACTGCTCATCGGTGACCGGCTCCAGCCAGGCGGTGCCGTCGCCGTTTCCGTCGCCGACGACGATGGCGAGGTGGGCCATGAGGTTCGTGTCGGTGGCGCCGTGCCAGTGCTCTTCGCCCGCCAGGCACTTGAGGGTCTCACCGGCGGTGATGCGGGCCACCTGGCCGTCGCGGGTGCCGACCATGCCGACGCCGTCGGTGACGTAGAGGGTCTGGCCGTTGGCGTGCGAGTGCCAGTTGGTGCGGGCTCCGGGGGTGAAGCGCACCAGGCCGACGGCCAGGCGTGCGGGCTCGGCGGGGGCCTCGATGAGGTTGAGGTAGACATCGCCGGTGAAGCGCTCGGCCGGGGCCTTCATCGTAGGGGTGTCGGTGACGTGTTCCATGGGTGTTCCTCTGTGGTCGTGGGCGGGTGGTCAGGCGTCGTCGTGGGTCAGGCCGGAGCCCAGTGCGCGGGAGGCGTCGACCTGCGCGAGGAGTTCCCTGGCCTTGGCCTCGACGGCCTGGAGGCAGTCGTCGCCGGCGACGAACCGCAGTGGGGGCGCTTGCAGGTCGGCGACCTTGAGCAGGGCGTCGGCGAGCTTGGCGGGGTCGCCGCTCTGCATGCCGTTCATGGAGGCCCAGACCGTCTTGGTCTCGGCGGTGCGCTCGGCGTAGTCGTCAATGGAGCCCTCGGCGTAGGTGGTGGAGGCGTCCACGAGGAGTTCGGTGCGGAAGAAGCCCGGCTGCCGAACTTGGCGGCTGAGTAGGCGACGCAGAAGTCGACGCCGACCGCCCCGGCAAGGGAGGAGAGGGTGAGGACGTGCCCGGCGCGCTGGGCACGCATGACGGGCAGCGCGGCGCGGGTGACGTTCATCGGGCCGAACAGGTTCGTCTCGATCTGGGCGCGGATCTGCGCGTCGGGGCCCAGATCTGCGCTGTCCGGCTTGGCGTGGAAGGCATGAGCACCGAGAGCGACATCCGCGAGTTCCTGGCCTCCCGTCGGGCCAAGATCACCCCACAGCGGGCCGGGCTGCCCGCCTACGGCAGCAACCGCCGGGTGAAGGGCCTGCGCCGCGAGGAAGTCGCCATGCTCACCGGCGTCAGCGTCGACTACTACGTCCGCCTGGAGCGCGGTCACATCGCCGGCGCCTCGGAAGAAGTCCTCGACGCCGTCGCGAACGCCCTCCAGCTTGACGAGGCCGAACGCGCCCACCTCTACGACCTGGCCCGCGCCGCCGCCAAACGCCCCGCCCGCCGCAAGCGCGCCCGCGGCCCGCTCCCCGACAGCGTCCTGCGCGTGCTGCACTCCATGACCGACTCCCCGGCCTTTGTCCGCAACGGCCGCCTCGACATCCTCGCCACCAACCCTCTCGGCCGCGCCCTGTACTCACCCCTGTTCCCCGACCCCACTACCCAGACGGCCAACATCGCCCGCTTTCAGTTCCTCGACCCGCTCGGCCGCGACTTCTTCCCCGACTGGGAGCAGGCCCTGAACACCACCGTGTCCCTGCTGCGCACCGAGGCCGGGCGCGCCCCGCACGACAGCGACCTGACCCAGCTGATCGGCGAACTCGTCACCCGCAGCGAGGAATTCCGCACCGCCTTGGCCAAGCACAACGTGCGCCTGCACTACACCGGCCGCAAAGCCTTCCGCCACCCCGCCGTCGGCGTGATCACCCTCGACTTCGACGCCATGGAGCTGCCCGCCCAGCCCGGTCTCACCCTCACCGCCTACAGCACCGCTCCAGGCGCCCCCGACCATGACGCCCTGCAACTCCTCGCTGCTTGAGCCGCCACCGAGAACGCCTCGCCTACTGGGCAGCCCCGCTCCCACCGACCAGCAGAACCGATGAACAGTGCACCGAAGCCCGGAAACACCTGACTGTTCTCGCAAACGGTCCTTTGCCAGAGCAGGATCAATAACTGGCTGCCGGTTCTCGGGTTCGGAAAGAACGGGGGACGGTCTTCACCTCCGCCGCTGCCGAACCGATCGACCAGGCAGCCGGTCGGTGGCTTGCCCCCTGGGACGTACCCACACGCGGTTCACAGGTCCGCCCCACCAGGTTGCATACTGGACCGCATGGCACGTGAGCAGCAGATCGCCGACGGCAGCGGACTGGGGATCTTCCTGCGGACCCGCCGGGCCCAGGTGGCGCCCGAGGGCGTCGGCCTGGCCGCGGGCGCAGGGCTGCGGCGTACACCAGGGCTGCGCCGCGAGGAGCTGGCCACGCTGGCGGGGATCAGCATCGACTACTACGCGCGCTTGGAGCGCGGGCAGGAGACCAACCCCAGCCCGTCCGTCCTCGACGCCCTCGCCCGCGCCCTCCGGCTGGACGAACACGAGCACGAGCACCTCTGCGAGCTCGCCGAGCGTGCCGCCCGGACCGCGCCCAAACAGTCGGCTGTGCCCGAGCGGACTGTCGGGCCCGGCATCGAGCTGATGCTGGAGAGCCTGCGCCCCAACCCCGCGTACGTGATCAGCCGCACGATGGACATCCTCGCCGGCAACCCGGGCTCGGTCCGCCTGTTCGCAGGGTCGGAGCACTGGCCGGCCGACAGACTCAACGCCTTGCGCTATCTCTTTCTCGACCCCCATGCGCCGAAGCTGTTCGCGGACTGGGACGAGCAGGTCCGCACGTGTGTCGGCCGTATACGCGCCCTGGCCGGAACCGAACCGGACGCCCCCGGCCTGGCCCAACTCATCGACGAACTCAGGCTCGAAAGCCCGGAGTTCGTGCGCCGCTGGAGGGACTACGACGTACAGCCGCACCCGCGCGGGGACAAAACCTTCCACCACCCGGAGGTCGGCGACCTCACCCTCGGCTACCAGTCCATGCAGCTGGACGCCACCCCCGGTCACCGCCTCGTGGTGTTCTACGCGCAAGCCGGCACTCCCGACCACGACAAGATGCTCCTCCTCGACAGGGCGGTCACCGAAGAGATCTCGAAACCCGTGGAGGAGGAGCGGAGCTGACGGCGGCCGGCTCCTGCGGCACGGTCAGGGCCGGACGAGGACCTTCAGCGCCTCACGGTCAGCCATGGCACGGTAGGCGCCCGGGGTGTCCTCCAGGCCGACGCTCCGGTCGAAGACGCGGCCCGGCTCGATCTTCCCCTCCAGGATGTCGGGCAGCAGCTCGTCCATGTACGCGCGAGCCGGGGCGACACCGCCGGTGATGGTGACGTTCTTCGCGAAGTCCATGAAGCCGAAGGGGATCTCGCTGTACTGGGGCACGCCGACTCTGCTGATCGCGCCGCCGGGGCGGACCACGCCGAGGCCCATCTGAAGCGCCGACAGCGCGCCGACGCACTCCAACACGGCGTGGGTGCCCACGCCCCCGGTCAGCTCCTTCACGCGGGCGATACCTTCCTCGCCGCGCTCGGAAACGACCTCGGTGGCCCCGAACTCGACGCCCAGGTCGGTGCGGTCCCTGTGCCGGCCCATCAGGATGATCCGCTCGGCCCCGAGCCGCTTGGCGGCCAGCACGGCGGACAGGCCGACCGCGCCGTCGCCGATCACCGTCACGGTCGTACGCGGGTCGACGCCGGCCTTGACTGCGCTGTGGTGGCCGGTGCAGAGCACGTCGGAGAGGCTGAGCAGCGAGGGCAGGAGAGCGGAGTCCTCCGCCACCGGAAGCTTGACCAGCGTGCCCTGGGCCTGCGGCACCCGCACAGCCTCGCCCTGACCGCCGTCGACCCCGTTCACGCCCCACTGGCCGCCGTGCGGACAGACCACGTGCAGACCCTCCTTGCAGAAGACGCACGTGTTGTCCGCCCAGAGGAAGGGTGCCACCACCAGGTCACCGGCCTTCACCCCGGACACCTCGGAGCCGGCCTCCTCGACGATGCCGAGGAACTCGTGTCCCATGTGCCGCCCCTGGTCCGAGACCGGCATCGACTTGTACGGCCACAGGTCGCTGCCGCAGACGCAGGACAGCACCACCCGGACGACGGCGTCCGTGGGGTTCTGGATCTTCGGGTCGGGGACGTCCTCCACACGGACATCGCCGGCGCCGTACATCACTGTTGCTCGCATGAAACTTTCCGATCTTCCTTGAATTGAGCGGTAGTCGATGGGGGATCAGCCGCTTGACGATCTCCGCACCTTGCTGACGAGGGCTCGCGGTGGGGCGAGGGGGACAGGCCGATGTGACGGCACTTGCCCGCTGCCGCCGTCTCCGCCCGTGCTTCCCATGTCTTCTCGATCGGCACGCCGGGGTCCACCCGATGCGGCTGATAGAGGTCCATGTGGCGGCTGCCGAGCCGCCCGACGGCCCGGGCCCGGAGTGGTGGTACGCATGGCTGCTGCTCGGCCTCCCGCTGACCGTTGTCCTGGCTCGCGACGAAGTCCTTGAGCTGCGTGACCGCGCTCGGCCACTCGGCGTGGAACGCCAGGTGGGTGATGGCCTCGACCAGTTCGTCCTCGCTGAGCCCGTTCGCCAGCGCCCGGCGCAGACGGTTGCCGAGCTGCTCCGTGCGGTACGCGACAGCCAGAGCAGTGACGGTGATCAGACTGCAAGAGCGCGCGGACAGGCCCGGACGCTCCCAGACGCCCCCGAACAGCACCTCGTCGGTCGGCTCGAACAGCATCGGTGCGAAGTCGCCGAGTATCTTCTGGGCGGGGTTCGGCTCGTCTGGCATGCGTGGGCTCCTCGCATCATGTGCCTCACTCTCGTCACGGGTGTCGCCGGTGCTCAGACAGGTGACCGGCTCAGAGGTTGACCAACCGGCTCATCTCCGCTTCGAGACGGTCGCCCGCGGCCGGGGTGAGGTGGTTGAGCTGGTCGAGTTGCTCGGCGGTCAGCGCCACCTGGTCGGCGGCGGTGTTCTCCTCGACGCGGGTGACGCGCTTGGTGCCGGGGATGGGCGCGATGTCGTCGCCCTGCGCCAGCAGCCACGCCAGGGCCACCTGCGCCGGAGTGGCGCCCACGTCCGTGGCCACCGCCTCGACCTCGTCGACGAGGGCCAGGTTGTGCTGGAGGTTCTCCGCGGTGAAGCGCGGGTTGGTCAGGCGCCGGTCCGTGGCGTCGAACTGGTCGGTGGAGCGGATCCTGCCGGTCAGGAAGCCGCGGCCGATCGGCGCCCAGGGCACGAGGCCGATGTTCAGATCCCGCAGCAAGGGCAGGATCTCCGCCTCCACGTCCCGCGTCCACAGGGAGTACTCCGTCTGCAGCGCGCTGACTGGGTACACGGCGTGGGCGCGACGGATCGTGTCAGGACCGGCCTCGGACAGACCGATGTGGCGGACCTTTCCCTCGGCGACCAGCTCGGCGAGAGCGCCGACGGTGTCCTCGATTGGTGTGTCCGGGTCGACCCGGTGCTGGTAGCCCAGGTCGATGTGGTCGGTGCCGAGCCGTCTGAGGGAGCCCTCGACCGCCGCGCGCACGTTCGCCGGACTGCTGTCGGGGCCGGGCACGCCGGGACCGCCGCCCGCGTGGGAGACCAGGCCGAACTTCGTGGCCAGCACCGCCTGATCCCGGCGGCCCCTCACGGCCCGGCCGACGAGCTCCTCGTTGACGAAGGGCCCGTAGATCTCGGCGGTGTCGATGAGGGTGACGCCCAGATCGAGTGCGCGGTGGATGGTGCGGACGGACTCGGCGTCGTCCGTGCCGTGGCCGGTGTACACGCCGCTCATCCCCATCGCGCCCAGACCGATCCGGGAAACATCGAGATCGCGCAGTTTGATGTGCTTCACGGTTACCGATTCCTTCGCTTCCGGGGTGCTCGCGTGCCTCGCGGACACCTGCTGAGATTCGCGTCGGTGCTCGCGTACGGGGGGACGGCCGGCGCCGACCGTGATCCACGGGGCTTCGCGGCCGGGACCCTCCGATTCAGGTCCCTCACCGTGTGGGCCCGGCCCCCTCTGTGGGGGAGATCCGCGACATGGCCAAGCGTGCGCGCTCGGCGCGCCGTGTGGCAGGCCGCCTTGTGCCGGGCAGTGGCGTTCCGTGCTGTGACAGGGCACCCCACGCGCCCGCCGCGCAGGTCACAGCCCCGACATCCTGGTGGGTATGACACGTGAGCAGCAGCCCGCCCGTGGTGGCACCGAGCTGGGGCGCTACCTGCTGGCCCGCCGGGCTCAGGTGACTCCCGAGGAGGTGGGCTTGACGGCCGCTTCCAGGTTGCGCCGCACCCCGGGGCTGCGCCGCGAGGAGCTGGCCACTCTGGCAGGGGTGAGCATCGACTACTACGCCCGCCTGGAGCGCGGCAGGGAGACCCGCCCCAGTCCGTCGGTCGTCGACGCGCTGGCCCGTGCCCTCCTGCTGAAGGAGGACGAGCACGAGCACCTGCGCGACCTCGCGGCTCGCGCCGCCCGGACGGCGCCCGAACCGCCCATCGCGCCCAGCAGGGCAGTGCGACCAGGGCTCACGCTGTTGCTGGAGAGTCTTCGGCCGGGTCCCGCCTACATCGCCAGCCGCACCAACGACCTGCTGGCCTGGAACCCCGCCGGGCTACGGCTTTTCGCAGGCATCGAGGGCTGGCCGGTCAAGCAGCGCAACCTCGCGCGCTATGCCTTCCTCCACCCTGCCGCTCGGGACCTCTTCGACGACTGGGAGCACACGCTGCGCGGCTGCGTCGCCCGGCTGCGCGCACTGGCCGGCACCGACCCCGACGCACCCGACCTCGCCCATCTCGTCGGTGAACTCCTGCTCAAGAGCCCGGACTTCGCCCGCCTGTGGGAGCGCTACGACGTGAAGGGGCACGCGCACGGACGCAAGACCTACCACCACCCCGGCGTAGGCACCTTCACCCTGGGCTACCAGGGAATGCGCCTGGAGGGCACCCCCGGTCATCGCCTGGTCACGTACTACGCCGAGCCCGGCACCCCCGACCACGACGCGCTCGTCCTCCTCGACTATGGCTTCTGCGATGGGGGCTCGGGCACGGGTAGTGACCACGCGGAGTCGGCGGATCGCGAGGCCGACTCCTGATGTCTCACCGGGCCGTGGTCGAGGGTGGGCAGGGTGACGGTACGGTTCGTCACGGTCTGGCTCCTGGTCTTGTCAGGTGTTCGGACTCAGGCCCCGGCCGGCGGTGGAGTCACCGAGCTGGGGCCGCTCCGTCTCACACGCATCTCACAAACGACGCGTCACGAGAGGGACGGACAGCGACTGACCACGGATTACGTGGACGGTAGAGACGGGCGGAGAACGCCATATACAGCGGGTATGCTCCGTACACGTGACTGCCGCTCCCGCCAAGCCCCGCATCCCCAACGTCCTCGCCGGACGCTACGCCTCCGCCGAGCTCGCCACGCTCTGGTCGCCCGAGCAGAAGGTGAAGCTGGAGCGTCAGCTCTGGCTCGCCGTGCTGCGGGCCCAGAAGGACCTCGGGATCGAGGTGCCGGACGCGGCGATCGCCGACTACGAGCGTGTCCTCGACACCGTCGACCTGGCCTCGATCGCCGAGCGCGAGAAGGTCACGCGGCACGACGTGAAGGCCCGGATCGAGGAGTTCAACGACCTCGCCGGTCATGAGCAGGTCCACAAGGGCATGACGTCCCGCGACCTGACGGAGAACGTCGAGCAGCTGCAGATCCGGCTGTCGCTGGAGCTCGTCCGCGACCGCACGGTGGCCGTGCTGGCGCGCCTGGGCAAGCTGGCCGGCGAGTACGGCGAGCTGGTCATGGCCGGCCGCTCCCACAACGTGGCCGCGCAGGCCACCACCCTGGGCAAGCGGTTCGCGACGGCGGCCGACGAGCTGCTCGTGGCGTACGGCCGGGTCGAGGAGCTGCTCGGCCGCTACCCGCTGCGCGGCATCAAGGGCCCGGTCGGCACGGCGCAGGACATGCTGGACCTGCTGGGCGGCGACGCCGCGAAGCTGGCCGAGCTGGAGGACCGGATCGCCGGTCACCTGGGCTTCTCGCAGGCGTTCACGTCCGTGGGGCAGGTCTACCCGCGCTCGCTGGACTACGAGGTCGTGACCGCGCTGGTGCAGCTCGCGGGGGCCCCCTCCTCGCTGGCGAAGACGATCCGGCTGATGGCCGGGCACGAGCTGGTGACCGAGGGCTTCAAGCCGGGCCAGGTCGGCTCCTCGGCGATGCCGCACAAGATGAACACCCGCTCCTGCGAGCGCGTCAACGGCCTGATGGTCATCCTGCGCGGGTACGCCTCGATGACCGGCGAGCTGGCGGGCGACCAGTGGAACGAGGGCGACGTGTCCTGCTCGGTGGTGCGCCGGGTCGCGCTGCCGGACGCGTTCTTCGCGCTCGACGGTCTGCTGGAGACGTTCCTGACGGTGCTCGACGAGTTCGGCGCCTTCCCGGCCGTCGTCGCGCGGGAGCTGGACCGCTACCTGCCGTTCCTCGCCACCACCAAGGTGCTGATGGGCGCGGTGCGGGCCGGTGTCGGCCGCGAGGTGGCCCACGAGGCGATCAAGGAGAACGCGGTGGCCTCGGCGCTGGCGATGCGCGAGCAGGGCGCCGAGCGCAACGAGCTGCTGGACAAGCTGGCCGCCGACGAGCGACTGCCGCTCGACCGTGCCCAGTTGGACGCGCTGATGGCCGACAAGCTGTCGTTCACGGGCGCCGCGGCCTCCCAGGTGGCCATCGTCGTCGGCCGGGTCGAGGAGATCGTGAAGCAGCGGCCGGCGGCCGCCGGCTACACCCCCGGAGCGATCCTCTGACGCGCTTCACCCAGGCGGAGCTGGAGGCCGCTCGCGACCGACTCGTACCGGACGTCGTCGCGGGCGGTCTTCGCGTGCTCTTCTGCGGCATCAACCCGGGGCTGATGACGGCGGCGACCGGCCACCACTTCGCCCGCCCCGGCAACCGCTTCTGGCCGGTGCTGCACCTCTCCGGCTTCACGCCGAGGCTGATGAAGCCGGCGGAGCAGCAGGAACTGCTGTCCTACGGGCTCGGCATCACGAACGTGGTGGCTCGGGCGAGCGCCCGGGCCGATGAACTCACGGCTGAGGAGTACCGGGACGGCGGGCGACTGCTGGCGGAGAAGGTCACGCGACTGAAGCCCCGCTGGCTGGCGGTGGTGGGCGTGACGGCCTACCGGGCGGCCTTCGACGACCGCAAGGCAAAGATGGGTCCGCAGGAGCGACTCATCGGGGACACACGCGTGTGGGTGCTGCCGAACCCGAGCGGGCTGAACGCGCATTGGACGGCGGCGACGATGGCGGAGGAGTACGGGCGGCTGCGGGTGGCGGCGGAGGGCTGAGCGCTCGGCGCCCGGTCCTCAGGCCTCCAGGAATCAGGCCGCCATGCCTTCTGGCCTCCAGGCCTCCAGGCCTCCAGGCCTCCAGGCCTCCGAGCATCAGGCCTCGCTCCTCAGTCCTTGCTCCTCAGTTCTCAGGGCGGATCCGTCTCCGTCACAATCGCGAGGAGTTCGAAGGGCAGTTCCTTGTCCCACTGGGAGACGCCCAGGGCCACCCAGCGCGCCGTGCCCGGCAGTTGCCACAGCTGGACGTCCGGCACATGACCGCTGAGCCAGGCCCAGGGCTCGGGTATGTCCTCGCCCTCCGTCGAGCGGGCCAGGGTGCTCGCCAGGCTGATGACGTGCGGTGGGCCCCAGCGGTCGGTCAGCCGCTCCGCCAGACCGTCCCGGTCGGCCTCGTACTGTGCCTCCGCCTCCTCCCACTCCGTGCCGTCGTCCTCCCAGAAGTCGCCGCTGGTCTGTAACTCGGCGACGAGATATCCCGGGCCTCCCGGGCCCAGGTCCGTCCTGCCCTGCTCCTCGGGGAACTCCCGGGTGCACAGCAGGTCGACGGTGGCGAGGCAGCGCGCGATGTCCATGTGATCCAGTAAACCCGCCGCCACTGACAATTGGCGGTGGGTCAGTCGGCTCCCTTGCCCAGGCTCGGCTCAGGCTCGGTTCAGGCCTCTGCTCAGGCCTCTGCTGAGACCTCCGCGCTCAGGCGTCCCGCCGCCGCACCCGCCACGCCCCCGCCGCGACCGCCGCCAGCGCCCACACCGCGGTCACCGCGAGCCCCGTCCACGGTCCCAGGACGCCGTCCCACCGGGTGCGGAGGGCCACTTGACCGGCGCGATCGGGCAGGAAGTCCGCGACGTCGCCGGACAGGTCGCCGATGACGAAGGACACGATCAGCAGGAAGGGGACGAGGATGCTCAGCACCGCTGCTCCGCTGCGCAGCAGGGCCGTCAGACCGGCGGCGAGGAGCGCCATCAGCGTGAGGTAGACGGCGCAGCCGACGACACCGCGCAGGCTCTCGGACATGCTCAGCCCGGCGGCCTTCTCCCCCAGCACCGCGCTGCCCACGGCCAGGGTCACCAGGCCCGTGGTCAGACCGACGGCCAGGACGGGCAGGGCGATCGCCGTCAGTTTGGCGGCGAACCACCGGCCCCGCTGCGGCACCGCGGCCAGCGACACCCGCAACGCGCCTGCCTGGAACTCGGCCGAGACCGCCGTCGTGCCGAACGCGACGGCCGCGATCTGCCCGAAGTTCACGCCGAAGAACGCGGCGAACAGCGGGTCGAAGTCGTCGGCGTCGGTGGCTGTGGCGACTCCGGCCAGCGCGGAGAACGCGACGGTGGCGAGCAGGACCGCGCACAGGCCGCCGACCAGCGATCGCAGGGTACGGATCTTGATCCACTCGGAGTGGAGGGCAGGGGCGAATCCCATGGTCAGGCCTTCCGGGGCGGGGCCGCGAACTCGGCGTCGGCAGCGGTCAGGTCGAGGTAGGCCTGCTCCAGCGTGCCCACCTCCGAGGTCAGTTCGAGGAGGGGGACGCCCGCGTCCGACACAAGGCGGCCGATGTCGTCCACGCGCGCGTGGTGCACGATCCAGTGCCCCTCGGCCTGTTCCACGGCGTCGTGGCCGTGCCGGGCGAGGGCGCTCTTCAGGGCGAGCGGGTCGGACGTCCGGATGCGGACCCGGGGCTGCACGCGCGCGTCGATGAAGTCCTGCATCGGGGTGTCGGCCAGCAGTCGGCCCCGGCCGAGCACGACGAGGTGGTCGGCGAAGGACGCGGTCTCGTTCATGAGGTGACTGGAGACGAGCACGGTGCGGCCCTCCCCGGCCAGCCGGCGCAACAACTCACGGATCCAGACGATTCCTTCGGGGTCGAGTCCGTTGGACGGCTCGTCGAGCAGCACGACTTCGGGGTCGCCGAGCAGGGCGGCGGCGATGCCGAGCCGCTGGCGCATCCCCAGGGAGTACGTCTTCACCCGGTGCCGCGAGGCGGGGGCGAGCCCGGTCTCCTCCAACACCTCGTCGACCCGGCGGGCGGGGATGCGGTTGCCGACCGCGAGGGCGAGCAGGTGATCGCGTCCCGTCCGGGCGCCGTGCGCGGCCTGCGCGTCGAGCAAGGCGCCGACGTGGCGCAGGGGTTCGCGGAGGGTGGAGTAGGCCCGGCCGCCGACGGTGGCGGTGCCCGAGGTCGGCCGGTCCAGGCCCAGGACGAGGCGCAGGGTGGTGGACTTGCCTGCGCCGTTGGGGCCGAGGAAGCCGGTGACCCGGCCGGGCAGCACGGAGCACGTGAGCCGGTCCACGGCCCGCCGGGGGCCGTACTCCTTGGTGAGGTCGCGGACGTCGATGCTGTTCATGGCCACCACTCTCGTCACCGGCGGGGGCGTCGGGCCTCCCCCGACCGGGGAGAGCCGCTCCCTCGCTCGGGGGAGGCCCGTTGTCAGTGGGGCCTGCCACGATGTCCGCATGGGCCGCTTACTGCGCCCGCTGCTGCGGGGGACGACGTACACACGACTGCTGCACCTGTGGGTGCCGATGCTGGTCGTGAGCGTCTGGATGTTCATCGACCCGTCGCGGCCGTGGGTGCCCGCGCTGCTGCTCGTCCCGGTCGGGCTGATCCCGGCGGTGCGGACGGGCGAGGGGGTGCAGGCGCGACTGCTCCTGCTGCCCGGCGACCCCGATCCCGGGTTCTCCGTGGCGGCCTCGGCGACCTGGCGGGACCGGCTGCGGACCGTGCTGTGGCTCGAGGTGCGGATGGCACTGGGCGCGGTGTCGATGTTCGGATGCGTGTGGCTGCCCGTCCTGGTCCACGACCTGGCCGCGGGCGCCGGCGGTCGGGTGCCGCACGGCATGTCCGTCCTGCCGTCGGTGACACCGCACTGGTGGTTCGCCCTGCTCGTCCCCCTTCCCCTCCTCACGCTCTACGGCGTCGTCGTGGGCCTGGGCGAGTTGGTCACGGTCTGCGCGCGCGGGCTGCTCGGTCCGTCCGCGGCCGAGCGGCTGGCCGCCCTGGAGGAACGCACCGAGCAACTCCTGGAGCGCAACCGTCTGGCCCGGGAGCTGCACGACTCCATCGGGCATGCGCTGACGGTGGCGGTGCTCCAGGCGGGGGCGGCGCGGGCGGCGGGCGATCCGGGGTTCACCGACCGGGCGTTGGCCGCCATCGAGGAGACCGGCCGCTCGGCCCTCACGGATCTGGAGCGGGTGCTGGGCGTGCTGCGTGAGTCCGGGCGGCCGGCGGACAGCAGACCGACGCTGGCCGAGGCCGATCGTCTGCTGGAGTCGGCACGCGTGTCCGGGGCGAAGGTCGACGCCGAGCTGACCGGGCCCCTGGAGTCGGTGCCGGGACCGGTCTCCCGCGAGGGCTACCGCATCCTCCAGGAAGCGCTGACCAACGTGTTGCGGCACGCGGGAGCCGTTTCGGTGCGGGTCCGTGTCGGAGTCGCCGACGACGTCCTGCGCCTGGAGGTCAGCAACCCGCTGACGCCCACCGCACCTGTTCCCGGCCCCGGGCAGGGCAGCGGGCTGCGCGGCATACGGGAGCGGGCGGCGCTGCTGGGCGGGCGGGCGTCGACCGGACCGGACGCGGACGGCTGGCAGGTACGCGCGGAGCTGCCGCTGCGTTGATCTAGGCTGACCGGATGCCGGTGACCGTGCTTCTCGTCGACGATGAACCACTGGTCCGGGCCGGACTGCGGGCCGTGTTGGAGGCTCAGGACGACATCGAGGTCGTCGGGGAGGCGGCCGACGGGGCCGCGGTGATCCCGTTGGTGCGGCAGCTGCGACCGGACGTGGTCGCCATGGACGTACGCATGCCGCTGATGGACGGCATCGAGGCCACGCGCGCGGTGCTGCGGACGGTGGACGGGCCGCCGAAGATCCTGGTCGTGACGACGTTCGAGAACGACGAGTACGTGTACGAGGCGCTGCGCGCGGGCGCGGACGGGTTCCTGCTGAAGCGGGCCCGGCCCGCCGAGATCGTGCACGCGGTGCGGCTGGTCGCCGAGGGCGAGTCGCTGCTGTTCCCGGCGTCGGTGCGGCGGCTGGCCGCCGAGTACGGCGACGGGGGCGGCAATCGGGCGGCGCGGGACGTCCTGGACCGGGCGCGGCTGACCGAGCGGGAGGCCGAGGTGCTGCGGCTGATGACGCGCGGGCTGTCGAACGCGGAGATCGCCGCACGGCTCGTCGTCGGGACCGAGACGGTCAAGTCGCATGTCAGCGCGGTGTTGATGAAACTGGGGGCGCGCGATCGGACCCAGGCGGTGATCACGGCCTACGAGTCGGGGTTCGTCGCGCCCGGCTGAGCCGGCGGACGCCGGGCCCCGGTGTGGATTCCGGTACGGATCCGTGCTCGCCCGGGTCCGTCCCGCCGAGTACGATCCGCCCAAACACGCGCACGAGCTGGGAGGACGGACGTTGGGTCGGCTGACCGGCGGGGATCCATCGCTGCTGCGAAGGATCAACTCCGCGGTGGTGCTGCACGCGCTGCGTGCCGCGGACTGCGCGACGCTCACGGAGATCACCCGCCTGACGGGGCTGTCCCGGCCGACCGTCGAGGGGGTCGTCGAGGATCTGATCCAGGCGGGGCTCGTCGTCGAACAGGCGGCCGACGACAGTGTCGCCCGGCGGCAGGGGCGGCCCGCGCGGCGGTTCCGGTTCCGGGCGGAGGCCGGGCATCTGCTGGGTCTGGAGATCGGCTCGCACCGGGTGGCCGCGCTGCTGGCCGACCTGGACGGGCGGGTGCTGGGCGCACAGGCCAAGGACGTCGACGAGACGGCCTCGGCGGACGAGCGGCTGGAGCGGCTGCGCACCGCGGTCGCCGAGCTGCTGCGCCGGGCCGGTGTCCCGCGCAGCTCGCTGCGGGCCGTGGGGGTCGGCACACCGGGGATCGTCGAGGCGGACGGCACGATACGGCTGGGCACCGCCCTGCCCGAGTGGACGGGGCTGCGGCTGGGCGAGCGGTTGAGCCGGTCCTTCAAGTGCCCGGTGCTGGTGGAGAACGACGCCAATGCGGCGGCCGTGGCCGAGCACTGGAAGGGCTCCGCGACCGAGTCCGACGATGTCGTGTTCGTGATGGCCGGGCTGAGTCCGGGCGCCGGCTCGCTGATCGGGGGGCGGCTGCACCGGGGGTACGGCGGGGCGGCCGGGGAGATCGGCGCGCTGCATCTGCTGGGCCGGGAGGTGACCCCGGAGACGCTGCTGTCCACGACGGACGAGCCGCTGCACCCGCTGGACGAGCACGCGGTCGCGAAGGTGTTCGCGCAGGCCCGGGAGGGTGACCAGCGGGCCCGGGCGGCGGTGGACCGGTTCCTGCAGCGGCTCGTCCACGATGTGGCCGCGCTGGTCCTGGCCCTCGACCCGGAGCTGGTCGTGGTCGGCGGCTGGGCGGCCGGTCTCGACGGCGTGCTGGAGCCCTTGCGACAGGAGCTGGAGCGCTACTGTCTGCGGCCGCCGAAGGTGGTCCAGTCGCTGCTCGGTGAGGCGGCGGTGGCCACGGGGGCGCTGCGGCTCGCCCTCGATCATGTGGAGGAGCAGTTGTTCGCGGTGGAGGGAACGGTGACGGCGCGGCGGTGACCCGCACCGCGCGCCGCCGGAACTGCCGGAACGGCCGCAGCCGGAACCGCCGTATCGGACGAACGCGCCGCGCCCCGGAGGAGTTCCGGGGCGCGGTGGGCGGGTCCGCTCCGGCGGCCGGTGCAGGCTGTTCAGGGAGCCTGCCGCCTGCGACCCGAGGCGGACGGGGCGTTCAGGAGGCCTGCTGCTCCGGACCGTGGTGTATCTCCACGCCGCCGGACGCGCCGAACGTCAGTCGGCAGGTGTCCGCGCGATACGTCGCGACGGAGAGCGCCGCGGTGCGGCCCTCGGCGAAGAAACGCGTGGTGACGACGAGGACGGGCGCGCCGGGGAGCCGGTCGAGCTCCTTGGCGTCGTCCGCGCGGGCCGAGCCCAGCTCCACGGCCCGGTCCTGGCCCTGCAGTTCCAGGCGCTGCAGCTCGCGCAGCACCGCACGCGCGCGTGCCGCCTCGGCCGGGGCGTCGATCGCGGTCAGGTCGGGCACCGACGTCCGGGGGACGTAGAGCAGTTCCGCGGCGACGGGCTGACCGTGGGAGACCCGGGAGCGGCGCACGACGTGGACGGCCTGGTCGCGGGCGGTCTCCAGGGCCGTGGCGACGGCCGCGGGCGGAGCCGCGAGGGTGCAGTCGACGGCCTGCCAGCCGTCGTCGCCCGTGCCCGGCCAGCCCTGCTGCTCGGTGCCGACGGCGACGCCCATCCGCGGCGGCGCCACGGTGGTGCCGACGCCCCTGCGGCGCTGCAGCCGGCCTTCCAGTTCGAGCTGTTCGAGCGCCTGCCGGAGCGTCGCGCGGGCGACGCCGAAGCGGGCCGCCAGGTCGCGCTCGTTGGGCAGGATCTCGCCCACGGTGAATTCGGAGTCGAGTGCCTCGCTCAGCACGGTCTTGAGATGCCAGTACTTCGGTTCCGGTACCGATTCCAGTTGCGTGGTCCCCACCCTGTCCTCCGCAATCGCCGTGGTCCGGCGGCGTTTTTTCGCGCCCTTGTTTATTAAAGGTTGTTGTACTTCTCTGCGACCATAGGGCGGCCCCCACCCTTGGTCAAGACCAATCCTCGATCCCTCTGCAGGGCGACGGCCTCAGACCCGAGAACGTTCACGGGACGTTCGTACAGGCGCGTTCTCGTGACACTCCGGCAAATCCCCGTTCGCGAAAGGCGGGCTGCGACGCCGGGGGGAATTACCGTGACGAGGGTCCGGTCCGAGGAAACGGGAGGTCGCTGTGCGGTACGCGGTGCTGGGTACGGGCGACGTCGGTCGCACTCTGGGCCGAAAGCTCGTGGAGCTGGGGCACACGGTGGTCCTGGGTTCACGCTCGAAGGACAATCCGGCGGCCCTGGAATGGGCGCGGGAAGCGGGCGAGCGGGCGAGCGCCGGTACGTTCGCGGAGGCGGCCGCCGCCGGCGAGACGGTGGTGAACGCGGTGGCCGGGCGGGCGTCACTGGCCGCGCTGGAGGCGGCCGGGGCGGCCAACCTCGACGGGAAGATCGTGCTGGACGTCTCCAACCCGCTGGCCTTCGAGGACGGCGAGATGCGGCTGTCCCCCGTGGAGTCGGACAGCGTGGGCGAGCAGATCCAGCGGGCGTTCCCGCACGCGCGCGTGGTGAAGTCCCTGAACACGGTCAACTGCCAGGTGATGGTGGATCCCGCGCGCGTGCCGGGCGAGCACCAGGTCTTCGTGTGCGGGGCGGACGCGGAGGCGAAGGAGCAGGTCACGGCGCTGCTCGGGGAGTTCGGCTGGCCGGCGGACCGGGTGCTCGACCTGGGCGGCATCCGGGCGGCGCGGAGTGTGGAGATGTGGCTGCCACTGTGGCTGGACCTGATGCGCGGCTTCGGCCACGCGGACTTCAACCTGGAGCTGCGCAGAGCGCGTTGAGCCGGTCGGGTTCACCCTTCGGGGGCTACCCGCCAGTAGTAATTGCTGACAAGCTGTCTACGTCGTCCGCCGCCAGACGTCGCCGCAGACGTCGCCGCAGGCGTCGCCACCAGACCTCCCAGACGAGGAGCTCCCCATGTCCGCCACCGTCTCCTTCCCGGTCCCCACCCCCAGTGGGCCGCAGTCCGTCACGGTCTCCTACGCGCGCGTGGGCAAGGGCGAGCCGCTGCTCCTGCTGCACGGCATCGGCCACCACCGGCAGGCCTGGGACCCGGTGGTGGACATCCTGGCCACCGAGCGGGACGTGATCGCCGTGGACCTGCCCGGCTTCGGTGTCTCCCCCGCCCTGCCGGACGGCCTCGCCTACGACCTGCCCACGACGGCCGGCGTGTTCGGCGCCTTCTGCGAGGCGCTGGAGCTGGACCGCCCCCATGTGGCGGGCAACTCGCTCGGCGGTCTGCTCGCGCTGGAGCTCGGCCGCGAGAAGCTCGTACGGACCGTCACCGCGCTGTCCCCGGCCGGGTTCTGGTCGGAGGCCGAGCGGCGCTACGCGTTCGGCGTCCTGCTCACGATGCGGCAGATCTCCCGCCGGATGCCGCTGCCCCTCGTCGAGCGGCTGGCGAGCACGGCGGCCGGCCGGACCGCCCTCACCAGCACCATCTACGCCCGTCCGAGCCGCCGCTCCCCCGAGGCCGTGGTCGCCGAGACGCTGGCCCTGGCCCAGGCGACCGGGTTCGACCAGACCTTGCGGGCCGGCGCCACCGTCCGGTTCACCGACGACCTTCCCGGCGTCCCGGTCACCGTCGGCTGGGGCACCCGGGACTGGCTGCTCGTGCGCCGTCAGGGCGTCCGCGTGAAGCAGATCATCCCGGCCGCGCGCCTGGTGCGGCTGCCCGGCTGCGGTCACTGCCCGATGAACGACGACCCGGCGCTCGTCGCTCGCCTGATCCTCGACGGCAGCCGCTGAGGCCCTGGGCGCACGCCACGAGGCCCCGGCCCCGGGGCGGCGCCGACCCCGCCGAGGGCGCTGTCGGCGGCCTGGGCGGGGCCGAAGGAGCCGGTTCGGACGGCCAGTTGTTCACTTGTGGTTTCCGTGGGCGCTGCGGCGCACCAGTAGTTGTGGCTGTGCACACCGGCTGGTTCCCGTCCCAGGAGGCCCTTCCATGTCACACCGTCCGTTCCCCGGGCGCCGCAGCGTCCTGCGTGGTTCGCTCGCCGCGTCCGCGGCCCTGACCCTGCCCGCCGCCGTCGGCGCGGCGCCCGCGTTCGCGCTGTCCGGGCGGCCCAAGGCGGGCTGGGGTGTGCAGACCGGGGACGTGACGTCCGACTCCGGGCTGGTGTGGGTGCGGTCCGACCGTCCGGCGCGGATGGTGGTGGAGACGGCGGCCACCGAGTCGTTCCGCGGCGCCCGCCGCTGGCACGGTCCGCTGCTGGGCGCCGGCAGCGACTTCACCGGCACGACCCGGCTGCACGGGCTGCCGGCCGGCGAGCAGATCCACTACCGCGTGCTGCTCGCCGACCCGGACGACCCTCGGCGCACCGGCGAGCCGGTGACCGGCACGTTCCGCACGGTGCCCGTCGGGCGTCGGCGCGGGGTGCGCTTCCTGTGGTCCGGGGACCTCGCGGGCCAGGGCTGGGGCATCAACCCGGAGCTCGGCGGCTACCGCATCTACGATGCGATGGCCGAGCTCGACCCCGACTTCTTCCTGTGCAGCGGGGACAACATCTACGCCGACGGCCCGATCTCGGCGACCCAGGCGCTGCCCGACGGCACCCTCTGGCGGAACGTCACCACCGAGGAGAAGTCCAAGGTCGCCGAGACGCTCGCGGAGTTCCGCGGCAACTTCCGCTACAACCTGCTCGACGACAACCTGCGCCGGTTCAACGCCCAGGTGCCGTCGATCATCCAGTGGGACGACCACGAGGTCCGCAACAACTGGTACCCGGGCGAGGTGATCACCGACTCCGACCCCCGGTACACCGAGAAGAGCGTCGACGTGCTCGCGGCGCGTGCCCGGCAGGCGTTCAGCGAGTACTACCCGATCTCGACGCTGCGTCCGGGCGCCAAGGAGGGCCGCGTCCACCGGGCCGTGCGCCACGGGCCGCTGCTCGACGTGTTCGTGCTGGACATGCGGACCTACCGCAACGCCAACTCGCCCGACGACCAGACCGTGGACCCGCAGGGCATCCTCGGCGCCGAGCAGCTGGAGTGGCTCAAGCGGGAGCTGTCGCGGTCGCGTGCGGTGTGGAAGGTGATCGCCGCCGACATGCCCCTCGGGCTGGTCGTGCCGGACGCCACCGAGGGCAGGGCGAACATCGAGGCCGTCGCGCAGGGCGACCCGGGTGCGCCGCTGGGCCGTGAGCTGCAGTTCGCCGAGCTGCTGCGGTACATCAAGCACCGGCGGATCACGGGCACGGTGTGGCTGACGGCCGATGTGCACCACACCTCGGCGCAGCACTACCAGCCGTCGCGGGCCGCGTTCACCGACTTCGAGCCGTTCTGGGAGTTCGTCTCCGGTCCGCTCAACGCGGGCGCCTTCCCGGCCAGTGCGCTGGACGGCACCTTCGGTCCGGAGCGGGTGTTCGTGAAGGCGCCGACCGCGTCGAACGTGTCGCCCGCCGGCGGCTACCAGTTCTTCGGCGAGGTCGACATCGACGGCGACAGCGGCGAGTTGACGGTACGTCTGCGCGAGCAGGACGGGACCGTGCTGTTCACGAAGGTGCTGCAGCCGGGACGGGTCGGGCAGTAGTCCGGCGTCCCGGTACCCTCGAAAGCATGTGCCGCGCACCGGCGTCATCCCCCGGTGCGCGGTGCTGTCGTGACTCCTGGCGTGGATAGTGATCGTAGAAGAAGTGGAAGACTTAACAAAACGGGCATTAGCAGCCTTAACCCGTCAGTCACAAGGCGTTCGTGATCACGCAACACCGTTCGTCCACAGTGACTGCATGACTCGAGACATGTCTGATGTGACGCGCACGAAGCGCGGACGCCCGGTGCACCACTGGCGGCGGGACGTGGTGGAACTCGCCGCGCTCTTCACGGCCGTCGCGGTGGCCGACGGCGTGGCGAACCTGGTGGGGCACGGACCCGACGGTCCGGCGCTGCTGTCGGTCTCCGCGGCCCTGCTCGTCGCCACGGCCGGGTTCCACACATGGTGGGCACGCCGCCACGGTCACGCGCCCCCGACGGGTGATACCGGCGCCCGACCGGGCTCCGCGGAGCCGCAGGCCGGGCCGGCAGAGCTCTCCTCCGGGGTCGCCGAGGAGAGCGCCTTGTGGCGGATGCGGACGACCGTGAAGGACGCCCCGGGGTCGCTGGCCGCGCTCTGCGCGGCGCTGGCCGGCCACCGGGTGGACATCCTGAGCCTGCAGACGCATCCGCTCGGCGAGGAAACCGTGGACGAGTTCCTGCTGCGCGCCCCGGGCGCCCTCGCGGCGGCCGAGATCACCCGGGCGGTGGCGCTGGCGGGCGGCAGCAGCACCTGGATCGAGCGCGCCGACGCCCATGACCTGGTGGACGCGCCGACCCGGGTCCTGGGACTGGCCACCCGTACCGCCCTCGACGCCGCAGAACTGCCGCTGGCGCTGCGGCAGTTGCTGGGCCGGTGCACGATCCGCTCGCTGCCCGCCGCTTCGGGGAAGAGCGGCCGGGGGGCGCAGGCCGTGCCCGTGGAAGGCGTCCTGGAGGACACCGTGATGCGCCTGCGGGCGCCGGAAGGCGGAGTGATCACCGTGGAGCGGCCGTACCTGCCGTTCACCCCGACCGAGTTCGCACGCGCGCGTGCCCTGGTGGAGCTGGACGCGCGGCTGGGCCCGCGGGTCCCGGGCGGCCACGACGTGCTGACGCTGCCCGAGGGCAACGACATCACCGTGCGCCGGGCCGACACCGGCGATCTGGAGGCGGCGAAGGCGATGCACGAGCGGTGCTCGGCGCGCACCCTCTCGATGCGCTACCACGGGCCGGTCGGCGACGCGGACCGCTACCTCAACCACCTGCTCAGCCCGCGGTTCGGCCGTACCCTCGCCGTTCAGACGACGTCGGGCCGCATCGTCGGCCTCGGCCATCTGCTGTGGGACGGCGACGAGACGGAGGTCGCGCTGCTCGTCGAGGACCAGTGGCAGCGCCGCGGCATCGGCGCCGAACTGCTCGGCCGGCTGGTGGAGATGGCCGTGGAGGCGCGCTGCGAGAGCGTGTACGCCGTGACGCAGTCCTCCAACACGGGCATGGTCGCCGCCATGCGCGGCCTCGGCCTGCCCCTCGACTACCAGATCGAGGAGGGGACGCTCGTGATCACCGCGCGCCTGGAGAAGAGCGCGGCGCGCGAGACGTCCCCGCGGCACGGGGAGTGCGTCAGTCGCGACTGATGCGGAACGCAGCACGCGAGAGGGGCCCGGCGGTGCACCGCCGGGCCTTCTTCACACGGTGGCGGACGCCCTCGTCGCCCCCAGAGCCCCGGCCAGATCCCCCCACAGATCCTCGACGTCCTCCAGCCCGACCGACAGCCTCAGCAGCCGGTCGCTCACGCCCGCGTCCCGGCGCTCCTCCTCGCCGACGATGCGGTGGCTGATGGAGGCCGGGTGCTGGATGAGCGTGTCCACGCTGCCGAGGCTCACGGCCGGGGTGATGAGCCGGACGTCCGCGATCACCTCGTGCGGGTCGCCGTGGACCTCGAAGGCGATCATCGCGCCGCCGATGCGCGGATAGCGGACGCGGGCGACCCGCGGGTCCGCGGCCAGCCGCCGGGCCAGTTCGGCGGCGGTCGCGGAGGCTGCCCGCACCCGCACCGGAAGCGTCGAGAGGCCGCGGAGCAGCAGATAGCCGGCCAGCGGATGCAGCACGCCGCCGGTGGCGAACCGTATCTGCCGCAGCCGCCCGGCGAACTCCTCGTCACAGGCGACCACGCCCGCCAGCACGTCCCCGTGGCCGCCCAGGTACTTGGTGGCGCTGTGCAGGACCAGCCGTGCGCCCTGCTCGACGGGGCGCTGGAGCACGGGCGTGGCGAAGGTGTTGTCGGCGAGCAGCGGGACCGAGCCGCAGGCGTGGGCGACGGCCCGCAGGTCGACCTCGGTGAGCGTCGGGTTGGCCGGTGACTCGACCATGACCAGCCCGGTGTCGGGGCGCAGCGCGTCCGCGATGCCGGCGGGGTCGGTCCAGGTGACCTCCGAGCCGAGCAGCCCGGCCGTCAGCAGATGGTCGCTGCAGCCGTAGAGGGGGCGTACGGCGACGACGTGCCGCAGGCCCAGGGAGGCGCGCGCGAGCAGGACCGCGCTCAGCGCGGCCATCCCGCTCGCGAAGGCGACGGCGCTCTCCGTGCCCTCCAGCCGGGCCAGGGCCGTCTCGAAGCGGGCGACCGTCGGGTTGCCGAGTCTGCCGTAGACGGGCGGGCCGTCCGGTTCCGCGCCCGTCGCGGCGAACGCGTCGATGCGGGCGGCCTCGGCGCGGCTGTCGTAGGACGGGTAGGTGGTGGACAGGTCGATGGGCGGGGCGTGCAGGCCCTGCCGGGCCAGGTCGTCCCGCCCGGCGTGCACGGCCTCGGTGGCCAGTGCGCGGGGCGCTCCAGACGTGCGTACGCCGTCGTACGCGTGCGTGCTCGCAGCGGTTGAGTCCATGCATGGCAGAGTGAACATCGGACGGGCGGAGGGAACAGATGTCCGTGCTACGTTCGATCGATGGCCGAATCCGTCGTACTGGACCCGGTCGATCTGCAGCTGCTGCGGCTGCTGCAGAACGACGCCCGGATGACCTACCGTGACCTCGCCGCGCAGGTCGGCGTCGCGCCGTCGACGTGCCTGGACCGGGTGACGCGGCTGCGCCGCTCGGGCGTGATCCTCGGGCATCAGCTGCGGCTGGATCCGGCCAAGCTCGGGCGCGGGCTGCAGGCGCTGCTGTCCGTGCAGGTCAGGCCGCATCGGCGGGAGTTGGTGGGGCCGTTCGTGGAGCGGATCCGGGCGCTGCCCGAGGCCTTGACCGTCTTCCATCTCACGGGGCCCGACGACTATCTCGTCCATGTCGCCGTCGCGGACATGGCGGATCTGCAGCGGCTCGTTCTCGACGAGTTCACCGCCCGGCGGGAGGTCGCCCGCGTCGAGACCCGGCTGATCTTCCAGCAGTGGGAGTGCGGACCTCTGCTGCCACCGGCGACATCGGGACAAACGCCGTGACGTGAGGCGCCGCCGCGTACCAGGATGGGGCCCATGTCACAGACCACCAGCAGCCCGCTGCCCCGCGAGGTCGCCGACGCCTACGTCGACGACCTCATCGCCCTCGACCCGGTGACCGGCACGTACCTCGGTGTGCAGGAGAGTTCGAGCCGTCTGCCCGACTACTCGCCCACGGGCCAGGAGGCACTCGCACAGCTCGCGCGGGACACCCTGGCGAGACTCGACGAGGCGGAGCGGAGGCCGGGCGCGGACAGTGACATCGAGCGCCGGTGCGCACGCCTGCTGCGGGAGCGCCTGACCGCGGAACTCGCGGTGCACGACGCCGACGAAGGCCTGCGCGCCGTCGGCAACATGTCCACGCCGGCGCACCATGTGCGCGAGGTGTTCACCGTGACGCCCAACCGGACCGAGGACGACTGGACCGCGATCGCCGAACGGCTGCGCGCGGTGCCGACGGCCCTCGCCGGCTACCGGGAGTCCCTGGCGCTCGGCCTGGAACGCAAGCTGTACGCGGCTCCGCGGCCGACCGCCACGTTCGTCGAACAGCTCACGGAGTGGTCGGACACGGACGGCGCGGGCCGCGGCTGGTTCGAGGACTTCGTGGCCACCGGCTCCGAGGCGCTGCCCGAGGCGCTGCGCGCCGAGCTGGACGAGGCGGCCCGGGCCGCGACCGCGGCGGTCGTGGAGCTGCGGGACTGGGTGCGCGAGGTGTACACGCCGACGGCCGAGGGCGCGCCGAACACCGTCGGCCGGGAGCGGTACGCCCGCTGGTCCCGCTACTACAACGGCACCGACCTCGACCTCGACGAGGCGTACGCGTACGGCTGGGCGGAGTACCACCGGCTGCTCGGCGAGATGAAGAAGGAGGCCGAGAAGATCCTGCCGGGCGCGGCCACGCCCTGGGTGGCACTGGCCCACCTCGACGAGCACGGCAAGCACATCGAGGGCGTCGACGAGGTCCGCGACTGGCTGCAGGGTCTGATGGACCAGGCGATCGACGCGCTGGACGGCACCCACTTCGAACTCGCCGAGCGGGTACGGAAGGTGGAGTCGCGGATCGCGCCGCCCGGCAGCGCGGCCGCCCCCTACTACACGCCTCCGTCGGAGGACTTCTCCCGGCCGGGCCGCACCTGGCTGCCGACCATGGGACAGACCCGCTTCCCGGTCTACGACCTCGTCTCGACCTGGTACCACGAGGGCGTCCCCGGCCACCACCTCCAGCTCGCCCAGTGGGCGCACATCGCCGGGGACCTCTCCCGCTACCAGGCCTCCGTCGGCATGGTCAGCGCCAACGCCGAGGGCTGGGCGCTGTACGCGGAGCGGCTGATGGACGAGCTCGGCTTCCTCACCGACGCGGAGCAGCGGCTCGGCTATCTGGACGCGCAGATGATGCGGGCGGTGCGGGTCATCGTCGACATCGGCATGCACCTGGAGCTGGAGATCCCGGCGGACTCTCCGTTCCACCCGGGTGAGCGCTGGACCCCGGAGCTGGCGCAGGAGTTCTTCGGCGGGCACAGCAGCCGCCCGGCGGACTTCGTCGAGAGCGAGCTGACCCGCTACCTGAGCATCCCCGGTCAGGCGATCGGCTACAAGCTCGGCGAACGGGCCTGGCTGCTGGGCCGGGAGAAGGCCCGCGAGCGCCACGGCGACGCCTTCGACCTCAAGGCCTGGCACATGGCGGCCCTTTCGCAGGGGTCGCTGGGGCTGGACGACCTGGTGGACGAGCTGGCACAGCTCTGATCCCGCGGGCGGCGCGTCAGCAGCCGCAGTCGGCCGCGTCCACGGGCGCGGTCAGCGGGTCGGCGGCGCGCCGCTCGCCGCCCTCCCAGGTCTCGAACGCGAAGCCCTCGCGCGCCCAGTACTCGAAGCCGCCGAGCATCTCCTTGACCCGGTAGCCGAGTTCGGCGAGCGCGAGGGCGGCGCGGGTGGCGCCGTTGCAGCCGGGGCCCCAGCAGTACGTCACCACCGGCACGTCCTTGTCGAGGAGCTGCTCGGCCTGCTCGGCGATGAGCGCGGTGGGCAGGTGGACGGCGCCCGGGATGTGGCCCTGGTCCCAGGACTCGGTGGAGCGGGAGTCCAGGACGACGAAGCCGGGGTCGCCGTCGGCGGCGAGGGCCGCGGCCACGTCGGAGACGTCGGCGTGGAAGACGAGGCTCGCCCGGAAGTAGGCGGCGGCCTCGGCCGGGGCGGCGGGGGCGACGCGCAGAACGGGGTTGACGGTGGTCGTGGTGACGGTCATCGCAGGGCCTCTCCGTGGCGGTTCCGACTGGTTGCTCCGGCTGGTTGCCGATGACCAGAAATCTACGGCCGGTGCTCATCTCCCTGAAGGGGCGATCCACGGCGTGGACCTTGCTCCGCCGGGGATTCCCCTGCTATCTCTCGTCCATGACCGCGTATTCCCCGGACGCCACGGACTGGCGCATCCTCGAGGTCCTCCAGCGCGAGGGCCGGGCCAGCTTCGCCGATCTGGCGCGTGCCGTGGCGATGTCGCCGAGCGCCGTCACCGAGCGGGTGCGGCGGCTGGAGGAGGCGGGCGTCATCCAGGGGTACGCCGCCGTCGTGGACCCCGAGCGGCTGGGGCTGCCGATCCTGGCCTTCGTCCGACTGCGCTACCCCAACGGCAACTACAAACCGTTCCACGACCTGGTGGCCGTCACGCCCGAGATCCTGGAGGCGCACCATGTGACGGGCGACGACTGCTTCGTGATCAAGGTCACCGCGCGTTCGATGCGGCACCTGGAGGAGGTGTCGGGGAAGATCGGCGCGCTGGGATCGGTCACGACCAGCGTCGTCTACTCCTCACCGCTCCCCCGCCGCCCGCTCGGCAGATAGCCGCGCTGGCGCACCGACGACCCCGATCTCCCCTTGACGACCTCCAGCTGCGCGTGGATCCGCCGCCGCAGGTCGGCGACATGGCTGACGATGCCGACGCTGCGATCGCGTTCGCGCAGGGAGTCGAGGACGTCGAGGACCTCGTCGAGCGTCTGGTCGTCGAGGCTGCCGAACCCCTCGTCGATGAAGAGGGTGTCGAGGCGGACCCCGCCCGCCTCGTCGGTGACGACGTCGGCGAGGCCGAGGGCCAGGGCGAGCGAGGCGAAGAACGTCTCGCCGCCCGACAGCGTGGCCGTGTCCCGCTCGCGCCCGGTCCAGGCGTCGACGACATGCAGCCCGAGCCCACTGCGTCCACGGCCGGCCCGGTCGTCGGAGTGGACGAGGGTGTAACGCCCGGAGGACATGCGCTGGAGCCGTACGGTCGCGGCGGCGGCCACCTGTTCGAGACGGGCCGCCAGGACATACGCCTCCAGCCGCATCTTGCGCTCGTTGTCGGCGGAGGTGCCGGCGGTCAGTCCGGCCAGACGTGCCACGCGGTCGTACTCGTCGCGCAGGGGCGCGAGTCGGCGGACACCGCTCTCCGCGCGCGCGGAGAGCTGGTCGAGTTCGGTGCAGCGGCGCGCGGCGGCGTCCTGCGCGGAGGCGGCCCGGCGCAGCCGCTCCGCGGCCCGACCGGCCGCCCGGTCGGCGCCTTCGACGTCGGCAGGCGGCTGTTGGGCCGCGGCCACGGTGCCCGGTTCGGCGAGGACGGCCCGTACGGCGGCCTCCTCGGACTGCCAGGCGTCCAGCCGCCGTTGCAGCTCGCGGTGGGCGGTGTCGTCGAGGAGGGCGCCGGCTGCGGCCTGCGGGGTGTCGAAGCCGGCCCGGAACGCGGCCTCGTCGAGGCGTCCGTCGGCGGCCTTGAGGCGCTCGGCGCTCTCGTCGGCGACGCGGGCGGTGTCGGCCGCGTCGGTGAGCCGTGCCGCCCGCTGCTCCAGCTGGGCCGCCCGCGCGGCGACGCTCTCCGCCGCTCCCCGGGCCTGCGTCAACTCCTCCTCCAGCGTGGACCGTTCGGCCTCCAGTCGCTCCCGGTGCCCGACCCGGGACGCGGCCCTCACCTCGGCTTCGCGCTGCGCCGCCGTGCGGCGTTCGTGCTCCTGCTCGGCCTGGCGCAGCTCCTCGCGCGCGGGGTGCAGCGCGGAGGCGTCCCGGCGGGCCTGCGCATAGGTCTGCTCGACCTCCTGGGCCTCGGCGGCGAGCCGGTCCGTCGGGGTGTCGCCCGCCTCGGCGGTGGCGGCCGCCAGCTCTTCCCGCACGGCGCCGAGGGCGCGTTCGTCCTGCGCATGACGCTCCTCGGCGCGCCGGGACGCGGCGAGGGCCTGTTCCTCGGCCTCGCGGTCGATGTGCCCGGCGTCCTTGCGGGCCGGGGCCGGATGCTCGACGGCTCCGCAGACCGCACAGGCCTCGCCGTCCTTCAGCGTCGCGGCCAGCTCGGCGGCGATGCCGTTCAGCCGCTGTTCCTTGAGGTCGAGCCAGTGTGCGCGGGCCGTCTGCGCCTGCTCGCCGGAGGTGAGGGCCTGCCGCCGGGACGCCTCCAGGTCCCGAGTCAGTTCGTCGCGCCGCCGGGCGGCCGTGAGCCGCTTCCGGGCGGGCTCGCGCCGGCCGTCGAGCTGTTCGGCGTGGGTGGCGGCCTCCTGGGCGGACTCGATACGGGCCTGCAGCGCGGCGCGGGTCGCGTCCCAGCCGGCGAGCCAGCCCGCGCTCTCCGCCAGAACCTCCTCGTCGTCCCGCTCCTGTCGGTCGAGCTCGGTCCGCTCGGCGGCGAGCTCGGCCAGCCGGCGCTCGCCCCGGCGGGCCGACTCCAGCCCGCCCAGTTCCTCGGCGGCCCGGCGGGCGGCGGCGGCGAGCCCGGCGGCCGAGGAGTCCGCGAACCGCTCCGGGAGCAGGGCACGCGCGTGTGCCGCACGGGCGGACGCCCTGGTGTGCTCGGTGTCGGCGGCCTCGCGCAGTTCCAGCGCCGGCGCCACCGCCTCCGCCTTGCGCCCGCGCTCCATCCGCGCCTGCGCCTCCTGATGCGCGCCGGCCCGCTCCTGAAGCAGCCGGGCCCGCGCCTGCGCCTGCCCGAACCGCCCCTGCAACCGGTCGAGTTCGCGGACGTCGGTCAGCGTGCGCTCCGCCGCGGCCTGCCCGGACTCGGCGGCGAGGCGGCCGCAGTGGGCGTGCGTCAGCAGCTCGCGGGAGGTGCTGCGGGCGACGGCGGCCGCGGCCAGCACCGCCTCGGCCAGGCCCGGTTCGCCCGGGGCGAGTTCGGGCAGCTCCATGGCGTCCCCGGCCACCTGCTGCATCCGGTGCGCGTCGGCGAGCAGCGCGGAGTCGCCCTCACGCACGCGTGCCTCGGTGGTGCGGCGGCGTTCGGCGAGCCGCTTCTCGACGTCGGCGAACCGCTGGGTGTCGAACAGCCGGCCCAGCAGCCGGCCGCGCGCCTCGGCGTCGGCGCGCAGGAAACGCGCGAAGTCGCCCTGCGGCAAGAGCACGACCTGGCAGAACTGCTCACGGCTCATGCCGAGCAGCTGGGTGATCTCCTCGCCGATCTCCTGGTGCGAGCGGCTGAGGTCCTTCCAGGCGCCGGCGACCGAGTCGTACTCACGCAGCCCGCTCGCGGCCTTCTCGACCACCGTTCCGGTGCGGCCGCCCTTCTTGGGCCGCTCGTACGGCGGCTGCCGGGTGACCTCCAACCGGCGCCCCGCGACGGTGAGTTCGAGGACGACCTCGGTGCGCGCGGCGGACGCGGCGTGGTCGCTGCGCAGGTTGATGCCCTGGCCGGCGCTCTGCCGGGCGCCGGGCACGGAGCCGTACAGCGCGTAGCACACGGCGTCCAGGACCGAGGTCTTGCCGGCGCCCGTCGGCCCGTGCAGCAGGAAGAGTCCGGCGGCGGAGAGTTCGTCGAAGTCGACGCTCTGGGAGCCGCCGAAGGGGCCGAAGGCCGTCAGGTCGAGCCGGTGCAGCCTCACCGCGCCACCTCCCGTACCGCGTCGTCCACGCGTACGGCGTCGAAGGCGTCCCGCAGCACGCCCTGCTCGCGGGCGTCGGGGCCGGCGCCGCGCACATGGGCCACGAAGTCCTCGGCGATCTCCTGGTCGCTGCGGTCGGCGAGGCGGCGGGCGTAGGAGACGTCCGGGTCGTGGGGGGCGCGCTCGGGGGCGAAGACGAGGCTGAGCGTGTGCGGGAAGCGCTCGGTGAGGCGGGCCATGGGGTCGGCCGGGCGGACGGCGTCGGTGAGCGTCGCCTCGACCCACGCCTCCTCGTGGCGCGCGAGCGCGGGGTCGGCGAGCAGTTCCTCCAGGGGCCCCCGGACGCGGGCCAGCGCGCGTGGGACCGGGCAGTCGATGCGCTCGGCGGTGAGCTCCCCGGCGGCCCCGAGGTCGACCAGCCACATGGTCTTGCGGTGGGCGCTCTCCGAGAAGGAGTACGGCAGCGGGGAGCCGGAGTAGCGCACCCGCTCGGTGATGGTCTGGCAGCCGTGCAGATGCCCGAGCGCCGTGTAGTCGACGCCCTCGAAGACCCCGGCGGGCACGGAGGCGACCCCGCCTACGGTGATGTCGCGCTCGCTGTCGCTGGGCTCGCCGCCGGTGACGAAGGCATGGGCGAGGACGACCGAGCGCGTGCCGGGCGCGCGTGCGGCGAGGTCGGCTCGGACGCGCTCCATGGCGGCGGCGAGCACGGCCTCGTGGCCGGCCTTCTCCACGCCGAACTCGTCCTTCACCAGGGCGGGTTCGAGATAGGGCAGGCCGTAGAAGGCGATGTCGCCGTGCGCGTCGGCGAGGACCACGGGGGTGCCGGCCGCGGTCGGGTCCGTGCGCAGGTGGATGCCCGCGCGGTCGATGAGCCCGGCGCCGACGCCGAGCCGGCGGGCCGAGTCGTGGTTGCCGGAGATCATCACCGTGGGCACGCCGAGGTCGGCGAGGCGGTGCAGGGCGTCGTCGAACAGCTCGACCGCGGCGAGCGGGGGCACCGCGCGGTCGTACACGTCTCCCGAGACGACCACCGCGTCCACCTCGCGCTCGCGCGCGGTCGTGACGAGGTGGGCGATGAACTCGGCCTGGGCCCCGAGCATGCTCACCCGATGGAACGCCCGGCCCAGATGCCAGTCGGAGGTGTGCAGTATTCTCATGAAATCCCCCTGAACTGCACTTTTCGCCCCTACTGCGTCTCTGGATCCGGCACGAACCCGTACGGCTCGTCGTCAACACCCACCACGCTAGCTCCTCCAGCCACCCGCGAAGGCCCCACCGGAGTCACGCGGACGTCCGGTGGGGCCTTCGTTTGCGCTCGACCGAGAGGACCCGGTCAGCCGGAGGTGAGGAGGAGATCGACGGCGGCGTCGATCGCTTCCTCGAGAGCGACCGCGTTCCTCACCCCGTCTCCCGGCCCGGTGTCCTCCACCCGGTAGGAGCCTCCGGTGACCGGAGAGATCTGGATTTCGCGTGCCCCCTGCCTCCCCAGCTCCGTGGAGAGCCGCAGGACCCCGTGGCTGAGATAGGGAAAGAGCCCGCGGAGGCGGCCGTTGGCATGGGCCGCCTCCACCAGGGGCCGTTCGTCGTCGTAGACCTCCGCGGTCCGCAGCCATTCCCACTGAGCCGAGATCGGATCGCCGCTCTCGTACCCGCGGGCGAGCCGGCCGAGCCGCATGAACGGGAAGGCCCCGGCGAACTCGTCCACGGGCAGTCCGCTGCGCCAGGCCGCCACTGCCCTGACGAGCTCCCGCAGATCGTCCGTCATTCCGTCCGCCCACGTGAATCCGCGCCCGCGGATGTCGAGGGAGATCATCCGCTCGTGCTTGCCGAGCAGCATGGACATCGTGCCGCGGTCCGTCGCGATGACGGCACTCTTGTAGCGCCCCGGCCCCGAGGCGTACTCGCTGTAGGGGGTTCCCACATCCAAGCCGCTCTCACGGGCCAGGCTCTCCAGAGCGGAGACGAGACCGCCCCTCTCGATCAGGTCCGGGTACAGAGCGGAGTCCAGGAACAGGGACAGGTCCGGACGGGGGGAGGTGTCGTTCGTCTCCACAGTGGAGGGCGCTCCTTGAGATCGTGGTCCTAGCACTTGCACGAAGGTCCCGTGTCGTTGATGAACGGTCGCAATCTACCGAAGCTCGACCAGTCGGGCTCATCGGGAAAGAATTCCACTTTCTTCTTCGCTGTGACGTCCGTGCGATACCAGTGGATCGTCGTCCAATCGCGTTCTCCATTGGCCACCGCTCGGGCGATCCATCCCATCTCGATCTCTGTCGATCTGGCCCCCGGGGCGAGTCCCTCCTTGGCGGCGGCCTCGAACGTGCCCAGGTCGTCCATGTTCACGTGCAGCGTGACCTTGGGATCCCGGATCGCGCTCTCCACCGGCCCCATCCAGTTGACGCCCGCGAACTCGTCGCCCCCGAAGTGCTTGTAGTTCTTGCCCTCCGCCCACTTGTACGTTCCCTCTGCCGCCCTGCCCAGTGCCACATCGCAGTTGTGCACCAGCACCGGCGTGGAACCGGCGAGCACGTAGTACGTGTGCAGTTCCTCGACCGTGAGGTTGTACATGTCGGCCGCGCCGACCTCGTGCCGGACGCCGACCAGTCGGACGCGGCCGTCCTCGGCGGTGCTGAGGTCGTGGCCCACGGCGAGTTCGCCGGCCTGGATCCACGCGCGAGCCGTGGCGTCCCAGAAGGGGTGTTCGTAGGTGGTGTCGACGGTGACGATACGGCCCTGTTCGTCACGGATGCTCAGGTAGACCAGGTCCGTGTCGCGGTGGCCGCCCTGAGCGGTGACCGTGCGCGCCCCTTGGCGCTTGCCCGTTCTGGGATCGGCCGCCGCCACCTTGTCACCGGGCTTGATCTTCCCGATCTCCTTGGTGCGCCCGTCCTTCATGAGCACGCGGGTCGAGGAGGTGAAGCTGCACAGCACCCGCCCGGCCTTGCTCAGCGCGTTGACGAACCTGACCCCGCCCCTGGCGACGGCGCCGGCGTCGCCCGTGGACATGGCCAGGCCGAGGGTGTCGCACTTGTCCTGGTTGTGGTTGAAGGCGCACTGGTACCAGGGTTCGAGCATCGTCATGTCGCCGAAGGCGGACATGACGGTCTTCACGAGCTGCTTGTCGGAGTCGATTTCCGCCTGGGTGTAGCAGGTGTCGTACTTGGGGAGCGGAAGGACCGGATTACCGAAGCACTTCGACGGCTTGAAGAAGTAGTTGTAGAGTTTCTGCGCCTCTTTCTGGCGCTTCTTCCTGAAGTATTCCTCGGTCGCCTTGTTGGCTTTGTTGACCTTCTCGATGTTCTTCTTGACGCACGCCGAGTCGCAGCTGTTGTCCTTCTTGCCGCACAGCTCGGGGTTGGCGTCGCACTTCGTGCGGCCGGTCGGGTCGCTGTAGGTGACCGGGTTGTTCTCCGTGTAGCTGTAGCCGTTCATCTGCTGCGGGTCGCCCGAGTCCATGACCGGGTCGACGCTGAGGAAACGGCCGGTCGCCAGGTCGTACTCGCGGGCGCCGAGGTGGGTCAGCCCCGTCGTGCTGTCCTCGGTGCCGCCGATGAAGCCCTTCTGGCCGGGCCATGAGGTCGGCGCCTGCCCGCGAGCTCCGCCGAAGGGGGTGGAGCGGCGCTGCTGCATGGACAGGTCGGTCGCGTTGACGGCGAGTTCGGAGGTGCCGTGGTGGTCGCCGAGGAGGAACGACAGCTTGCCGTCGTCGGTGCGGATCGCCTGGTTGCCGCCGCCGAGGTCGTAGTAGCGGGTGGCCTTGGCAGCGGTGGCGCCCTTGGCGAGGGTGATCTCGGTGGAGCCGAGGTAGAGCGTGGTGTCGGAGTCGGTGCGGCGGATCAGCCGGTTGCCGTCGGCGCCGTAGACGTAGGAGGTGGTCTTGGCGCCCTCGGTGACCTTGGCGAGGTGTCCCTCGGCGTCCCAGTCGAGAGTCTGCTGGGTACCACCGATGGTGCGGGTGCGGGTGTTGCCGACCGTGTCGTACGTGTAGGTGTCGATGGACGAGCCGTTGGCTGCGGCGGTGGTGACCTGGGTCAGGCCGTGCGGCCGCGGCGACTTGGGCGCGGGGTACTCGTAGGTGCGCTTGACGTCCTTGGCGGCGTCGCCGGTCGTGTCGTGGAGCGTCTCGGTGCGCCGGTTGCCCGTGGCGTCGTAGGTGTACGACTGCCAGTAGGGCGCGGGGCCGCCGAGCAGGGATCCGGCCGTGGCGGAGCAGCCGGTGGCGCCCTGGGCCCAGGCCTCGGTGAGGCGGCCGAGGTGGTCGTAGCCGAAGCACTGGTTGTCGGTGCCGTCGCGGGACACGTCACTGATCGACGTGATGTTGCCGGCCTTGTCGTAGCCGAAGGTGGACGACTTGTCGACGCCGGGCACGCCCTCGCGGTCGACCCGCGTGTTGTCCAGGAGCTGGGTGCCCCACTGGTAGGTGTTGGTGACCTGGGTCTTCTTGCCGCCGCTCTGGTACGTGAACTGCAGCGGCTTGCCGGTGTAGCTGTAGGCGGTGGCGGTGATGTAGGTGACACCGCCCGTGCCGGAGAGCGTGACCGGACGCAGGACGTCGTCGTAGGTCGGGGTGAGGACGTCGGAGGCGAGGCCGCCGGCCGCCGGGTAGCTGCTCGACTGGACGGTGCCGTCGGGGTTGTACTTGGTGTTCGACTGGTAGGCCCCCTGGAGGGCGCCCTCGGAGGCCGGGATCGTGGTGGTCACCCGGTTGGGGCGGTAGAGCGTGTCGTAGATGTTGTACGTGGTGGTGTACGCGCTGCCGCTCGCGCCGCCGACGTAGCGGGTGGCGGAGGCCGGCTGGCCCTCGTTGCCGGCCGGGTCCCAGACGTGCTTGGTCAGCAGCGGGCCGGTGGCGGTGCCGTCGTGGGTCTCCAGCTCACGGCCGAGGCCGTCGTAGACGTGGGTGATGGTCTGCTTCGGCTGGCGGTCGTCGGTGCTGGTGAGCAGCAGGTTGCGGTCGTCGTAGGTGTAGGTGGACTCGCCCTTGTCGGGGTCCTTCGTCCCGATCTTGTTGCCGCGCTGGTCGTAGCGGTACGTCCACTGGTTGCCGACGGGGTCGGTGACCGCGGCCGGCCGTCCGGCGGGGTCGTAGTCGTAGTGGGTCGTGGACGGGGTGCCGGTCGGCGTGGCGGCGTCGTACTGCAGCAGGTCGGTGGTGCGGCCGCGGCTGTCGGTGACCGTGGTGCTCGGCGTGCCGCCGGCCGGCGGGGTGACCGTGGTGCGGTCGCCGCCGTAGCTGGTGGTGGTGACGGCGAGGACCGTGCCGCCGTCGCCGTTGCCGGCCACCTGCTGCGACTTGACGACGCGGCCGAGGCCGTCGTAGGTGTTCCAGGTCTGGGTCTCCACCGCCAGGGCGTCGTCGAGCTTCAGCAGCTCGGTGGAGGGCGCGGCGGTGTTGTAGTACGGCGCGAAGGCCTTGGCCGTCAGGCCGCGTTCGTCGTAGAAGACGTCGTTGACCAGCCTGCCGCCGGACGGGCCGGGGCCCTGGGTCTGGCGGGTCCGCAGAAAGCCGTCGTACAGCGTGTACGAGGTGCGCTGCCCGCCGTCGTTCTTCAGCGTCTTCGTGGCGACCGCCACCGGCTTGCCGTCGGTGATGGTGTATTCGAACTCGTAGTTCGGGGTCTGGTTGTTGGCCTTGGAGCGGTCGGGCAGCCAGATCTTGAGGCCGCGGCCGAGCGCGTCGTAGGTCCGGTCGGTGCGCTTGTTGTTGGTGTCCAGCACGGTCTCGGGGAGTCCGCGCAGGGTGTCGTACGTGGTGGTGCTGGTCTGGGCGGTGGAGGCGGTGCCCGCGGTGGCCGGCGGGCTGGTGGTGGTGACCGTGACGGGGAAGCCGGTGGTCGGGCTGTACGCCGTGGTCGTCGTCCGGCCGTCGGTGCGGTCGGTGCGCACCGGGGCGCCGGTCAGGGTCGCGGTGACCGTGCCGGTGATGTCGGTGCTGGTGAGCTGGCGGCCGTAGGTGGTGTCGTAGGTGACGCCGGATTCCAGGTAGGTCGCGGTGGTGCCGTTGTGCGACTTCAGGCTCGCGACGCGCGTGGGGTCGCCCTTGGTGGGGGCGGCGTTGTACGCCTGGCCGTCGTAGGCGGTGCGAATGTCGGACAGCACGTCCTTGGAGCGGTCCGGGGTGGCGTCGCACTTGACAGCCACGGTCTCCACGCGCGAGGGCTTGGTGAGGATCCAGGCGGTGGTGTTGTCGACGTAGGTGGTGCGGGTGCACTGGTCGTCGGCCGCGGTGGAGGTGTCACCGAAGTCCTCGAGCTGGGTGACCCGGCCGGCGGTGTTCTCGGCGGTGTTGGTCTGGTACGTCTGCCGCCACTTGGCGCCCGCGCCGTCGTCGAGGGAGGTCCAGGTCCGCACGGAGGCGGTGCCGGTCAGGTTCGCGGTGGTGATGCCCCACACCCGGACCCGGCTGGCCGTCTGGTGGTGCCAGGGCGTGCTGACGGTCTTCTCGAGCACCCGGCCGCCGGGGCCGCTGTAGTCCTCGGTCTTGTACTCGAAGCCGGCCGCGGAGTCGTGGTCGGTGATGGTGCCGCCGTTGTCGTCGGAGACGGTCACGGACCTGGTGCCGTCGCCGGTGGACGGGCCCTTGCGGTCGCCGTCCATGCCGCGCAGGAAGTAGTGGTCGGTCTGCGACTTCATGCCGACCGGGTCCTGGCCGCCGGTGCGTTCTCGTACATGGCCGTAGCCGCGCCACTGCGACCAGGTCTTGTACTTCTCCTTGGTCAGGCCGTCGTCGTCGGCGTAGTGCCAGGCCGCGCCGTCGAGGTAGTCGTAGCGGGTGACCATGTCCGGCGAGGAGTTGGTGCGGTCGGTCTCGGTGACCGACTCCACCACGTACTTGTTGAACCACTGCAGGGTCGGGTCGGCGTCGCCGGACTTGGTGAACCAGACCGGGTAGCAGCGGGTGGTGTTGGTCTGCGGGGTCGGCAGGTTGCCCGCGTCGCAGGCCGCCGCGGAGTAGTTGACGTCGATCTGGCCGCCGGACTCGTCGACGACGGTGGACAGGCGCTCCTTGATGAAGGGCGCGGTGTCGTCGCCCGCGATGTCGAGGCGGTTGGCGTCCTGGTGGTATCCGAAGGTGACCTTGGGCAGGGTGATCTCGGGCGTCGCCGACTTGCCGGTGTGCTGGATCGAGTCGAGCAGCAGCTGGTAGTCGATGTCCGCCATGCCCCAGCGGTGGCCCAGCGTCCAGGTGTCGATCGGGGCGTACGTGCCGTCCGACTTGAGCACCTGGGTGGTGACCGACGTCAGCCGCTTACGGGTCCAGAAGCTCGGGGAGGCGGACTTGGTGCAGTCCTCCCCGGACTTGCAGTTCAGGTCCCACGGCGTGTCGTACCAGTAGAACTTCTTGTCCTCGATGGTCGAGGCGTCGCAGGTCACACCGGTCTGCGGCAGGCAGCGCTCGGACGAGACGAAGCTGACCTTGGCCAGGGCCTTGGCCGAGTAGACGGTGTCCTTGCGCAGCCCGTACTCGATCCGGTCCAGGTAGCCACCGCGGTCGTAGGACGTCTCGTCCGCGGCCGTGAGGTTGCGGGCGTAGTAGTTGGACTCCTTCTTGTAGTAGTAGGAGATCGCGTTGCCGTGGACGTCGACGGCGTAGTCGAGGTTCCAGCGGTAGGCCTGTCGGCACCAGGAGTCGGCGAAGGCGGCGGCGTGGCAGGGCTCGCCCTCGTCGTCGCCGTAGACGGGGGTCGTCCAGGTGGAGTCGGTGGTGTCCTTGCCCGACGCCCAGCCGGGCAGGCGGTTGTAGCCGAAGAAGTACTGGGTGCCGTCGGTCGTGGTGACCTTCCAGTACTCGTCGTTGCGGGCGCCGTTGGAGCGGACGTCGGAGGTGGTGCCGTAGACGCGCTGGACCTTGGTGCCGTCGTCACCCTTGATCTTGAAGGTGTCGGTGCCGGCCGGGATCAGCTCGCCGGCGCGCCCGTTGAACGAGATCGTGGCGTTGTCGTACGCCCAGCACATGTCGCCGGGCTTGTTGCCGTCGGCGTTCTTCACGTCGTCGTCGGCGCAGCCCTTGTAGCTGCGCTCGATGGAGCCGGGCCACAGGTTGAAGCCGTCGCCCGCCCAGGAGGACTGGTTGTTGGTGGAGGACGTACGGCCGTCGATGCCGCCGGAGGAGTAGGACAGGCCCACGCTGGGCGCGAACTTGCCCGGCACGCCCGGCACGGGCATGTCGTACGACCAGGAGAAGCTGCCCGAATTCAGGCTCGTCGACCAGGTCGCGGAGGGGGACAACTGGCTGGCGGTGTAGTCGCCGCCGGCGCTGGAGGCGCCGTCGGCGGCGGCCGTGGTCGCCGCCAGCATCATCGGCTCGGCGCCCGCGATGCTGACGTCGCCGGACAGTGTGGTCCCGTCGTTGCGGGCGTCGACCGGCGTTTGCGTGCGGCACTCCGCGCGCTGCGGGGTCGTCGCGGCGCAGGCGGGCAGCCGTACCAGCTTCAGGCGGGCGGCGTAGGCGCCGCCGTAGGCCTGCGCGAAGTCGGCGTAGTCGACGCTGACGCCGACCTTGGCACCCTGGGCGCCGGTCCCGCGCCGCACGGAGAACAGCAGGCCCTCGACGCCGGCCTTGCGGGCGGCCGTCGCGTCCAGCACGCGTACGGTCGCGTCGCCCGACAGCGCTGTCGGCGTCTTCTTCGCCGCGGGCGCCGTCAGCGACACCGGCAGCGTTCCCGCCCGTCGGGTGACCGCCTTCTCGCCCGGCCGCAGGGTCACCGTCGCCGATCCGGCCTTCGGCAACGCGTGCCGTGGGGCCGCGGACGGCACCTTGCGCTGCCCGTCCGTCCCGCGCGGCAGCGACTTCACCGTGTGCCCGGACAGCGCCTTCTCCGAGGCCGGGACCTTCGGCATGTCGTCCGCCTGTGCCGCCGACGGCGTGAACGCCCCCTGCAGCAGGGTTCCGACCAGTACCGCGGACACGGTCACGGCGATTCTCCGCCGTGCTCTCGCCCGTACCCCTTCAGCCAAGTTCATGCGTTTCCCCCTTCACCCGCTGGTTTTTTCGACGCCACGACGGCAAGACGACGCGGCGGAAGGCAAGACATCCATGGGTGCGGGGGCGGGCCTTCGGGTCCGCCCCCGCACGGGTCCGTGCCGGCTGTTACGGGCCGGGGACCGTGGCCAGGTCCGTACCGTTGGCCAGCCGGGCGATCTGGTCGTCCGAGGCCACGCCCTGGAAGGTCCACACGTCGTCGATCACGCCGGGCCAGTACTCGCCCCAGGCGCCGTCGGTCCTGCCCCGGCCGAGCTGAAGGCCGGCGGTGGCGTTGAACGGCAGGACGTTGGAGTTCCAGGACACCGAGTCGGTGCAGCCTGCGACATCGGGGCTGCCGTCCTCGTCGCTGTCGGCGCAGACGACCTGTTCCAGGTTGCCGTCGACGTACAGCCGCATCTGATCGGCGAAGGCGTCGTAGACCACCGCCAGATGGTTCCAACTCGTGTTGTTCATGAAGTTGGGATGCTCGGCCGTCGCCACGGTCGCGCCCTTGACGTCGGAGCCCGGCATCGCCAGCTGCCATCGGCCGGCGTTCGCCGGGTCGGTCGCACTGGGCACGTACCGCACCGCGAAGCCGCTGTTGACCGAGCCCGCCTGCGAGAACACGGTCACCGGATGATCCGGTCGGGCCGCGGTGCTCACCCAGGCGGCGGCGGTGAAGCTGGTCCCGGTGGAGACGGGCGAGGTGGCCGTGGAGGCGTAGTCGCCGCTGCCGTCCAGCAGCAGCCCACCGGTGCCCACGTAGTTGGAGCTGCCGGAGACGTCGATCGAGGCGTTGCCGGCCAGCGTCAGCGCCCGGTTGCCCGAGGAGTCGTCGGCGGAGGTCAGCGGAGTGCCGGAGCCGGAGTCCAGCTTCCAGCGGCCCTGCACGACCGGTCGGGCCTTGTTCAGTTCCTTGACCTCGTCGCCGGACAGGGCTCGGTCGAACAGCCGGACATCGTCCAGGTCGCCCTTCATGAAGGCCTGGGCCCCGCCCGTCGCCTTGTAGCCCAGGGTGACCGGGCCGGTGGCGAGCCAGGGGGTGGTGAAGGGCTGCGTGTCCTTCAGCACTCCGTCGACGTAGAGCCGGATCTGACCGGCGTCGTAGTCGTAGACGCCCACGACATGGGTCCACTCCCCGAGTCGGGCGGCTGCGCAGTTCACGTTCGCGTCACAGGCGTTCTGCCGGGCCCGCGCCAAGGTGGCGCCGGTCGCGTCGGAACCGGCCCGCAGGAAGACCCAGCCGCCCAGTGCCGAGGAGTGGACCAGTTCGAAGCCCGGGACACTGGTGCTGCCCTGGGTCACCGCCATCATCGCCCGGCTCTCCTTGTCCTTGGGCAGTCTGGCCCAGGCGGAGACCGCGAAGCTCTGATACGTGTCCAGCACCGGCTGCGCGGTGATCACCCCGTCGTCGACGCCGTCGAAGGTCGCCGCCGTGCCGTCGACGCCCGCCGAGCCCAGCCGGGCCCCGCCGTTGACGGTCGCCGTGACCTGCTGCGACCGGCCGACGGCCGCGGTCGCCGAGGCGTCCTCGTCCAGCGGCCAGACCACCTTCGCCGGACGGTTGGTGTTCACCGGCTGCTTGGCGTAGAGGCGGCTGATCTGGGCGGCGGTGAGCTGGTAGTCGAAGAGCTGGGCCTCGTCCAGATCACCGGTGAAGTAGTTGCCCAGGGTGCCGTAGTGCTGGGCGACGCCCAGGAGGGTGCGGCCGCGGGAGTCCCACGGGGTGGTGAACGCCGCGCTGCCGACCAGTGCGCCGTTGACGTACAGCCGCATCTCCCCGTTGGGGTTGTCGAAGACGCCGACCAGGTGGGTCCAGGTGCCCAGCCGTGCGGCGGCGCAGGCGGTGTCGCCGGTCGGGCAGGCGGGCTGTGCGGCGCGTGAGATGGCCGGCGGCGAGGCGTCGACGCTGTGCCGCAGGAACTGCCAGCCGCCCAGCGCCGGGGAGTAGTAGATCTCGAAGCCGCTGGTGTTGGCGCCGGCCTGCGAGAGAGCCACGACCGAGGTGGCGGGCTGGGTGGCGGGCAGCTTGGCCCAGGTGGACACGGAGAAGCTCTTGGCCGTGTTGAGCACCGGGGAGGTGGTGGCGGCGTAGTCGTCGGTGCCGTCGAAGTGCAGGCCGTGGCCCGAGACGCCCTCCCCACCCGGGGTCGCGCCGTTCAGCTGGGCGGGCCACTCCCCGCCCACACCGCTGACCGTGGACGAGCCGGCCGCCTCGTTGAGCTTCATGTTCAGCCGGTCGGGCTGGCCGGCGTTGACCCGGAACTGATAGGTGCGGATCTCGCTGCCGTTGCCCGCGGTGTCGAAGGCCTGCGCCGTGATGAAGTTGACGCCGGACTTGGTCGGCATGAACTTCGTCGTCTGCGCGGCGCCGGCGGAGGTGGTCAGCGTGTGTGCGCTGGTCGGGTCGCCGTTGATGCCGAACCAGTACTTGGACACGTCCGCGGACGTCGAGTCGATGGTGAAGGTGCCGTACCGGCCCACACCGTCCAGCCAGGGGTCGTTCGGGTCCTCGGGGTCCGAGGCCGGGTACTGGGTGGAGGCGATGGAGGGACCGGCGGGCACGCTCGTGTCGTAGACCATGTTGCAGTCGGTCGCGGAGCCCGTATAGCTCCAGGGCGACCATTGCGCGCTGTCGTAGGAGCGCACATGCCAGCCGATGGTCTTGTTCTTGGGGATGGTCGTCGGCAGCGAGATCGCGAAGTCGGAGCCCGACTTCTTGTAGGTCGTCCGGGCCGAGGTCCAGCGTGCGGTGTAGCCCTTGCCGTCACCGGTGTCCCAGGACGCCTGGAACTGCACGGAGATGTTGTCGCCGTCCGGGTCCGTCACGTCGTTCGCCCGGATCTTGGGCAGGATGCGGACCCGCTTGGCGGTCGAGGAGCAGGCGCCGCCGGGGTCCTGCGTCAGCTGCGACATACGGATCTGCGTCGGCGGGCGGTTGTACTGCACCCGCAGCCATGCGTCGTCGGAGAACCGCTTCCACGACAGCACGTCGTTCTCGTCCCGGGCCTTCAGACCGAACGTCGTGGTCGACCAGCCGTTGGCCGCCGCCTGCTGCACCGCACGCAGCGCCCAGAACTCCACGCTGCCGCCCGGGCAGTCGCTGCTCCAGCCCTTCGCCTCGCTCAGCGTCTTCTGCAGGTCGACCCAGAAGCCGTCGGCGTTCTGCGTGTTCCATGTGGTCGAGGAGTTGATCCCCTTGGTGCGCCACAGCTGCACATCGGTCTTGGTGCAGCTGTAGGAGTGCGTCTCGTTGACCACGAACTCCGCCGACAGGATCGACTTGCCCGCGAACCGCGAGGTCGGGATCGTGTAGAAGATCCGCTTGACGTCCTCGGGCGCGCAGCGCGCGTCGCCCGCGCAGTAGCCCATGCCCGAGTCGGAGTTGCCGTTGAACTTCCACTGCGGGGACGAGGCCCAGTAGCGGGAGGCGAAGGTCCAGCTGCTCGCCTTCGGCGTGTACCACTGCGGGTCGATGTAGACCGGGAACGTGGCGGTCTTCAGCAGTTTCCGGTCCGGCTTCAGCACCAGTGCGTCGTCGCCCGGGGCGACGCTCACGCCGATGGGCGCGACCTTCGCGGACTCGCCGGGCCCGTGCGACGGATCGGCGGCCTCGGCCGCCTTCCCGGCCGCCGTGCGGGCCGCCGCGGTCGACGCGCCCTTGGCGGAGTCCCACATCATCGGCCGCGGGGCCTCGAAGACCGGCCCGCCGGCAGCCGTGTCGACCGCCGCGAGGCCGCCGTCCGGCGTGGTGCGTACGTCCATGCCGTCGGCGTTCATCGCCAGCCGCAGCTCGGCCAGCTTCGGGTTCGCGGCCGCTTCGGGCGTCTTGACGACCAGCACCTCCGAGGCGCCGTCGACGCTCGCCTTCACCTGCAGGTCCACGTCCTCGAGCACCGACGGATAGGTGGCCGTGTCACCGTCGATCACCGGCTCCGGCAGCGCCGTCGGCCAGGACAGGGACAGGGTCCGGCCCGCCCGCTCCAGCGTGATCAGCGGTTGCTTCTTCCCGCCGCCGGAGAACGTGATGCCCACCGTCGCGGCCTTGGGCCCGACGCTGCCGTCGGCGCGCTTCTCCAGCGCGGTGTCGATCGCCTTCCACCCGCCATTCACCCGCGCCCGCACCGGACGCAGATGTTCCACGGCCTCGAAATTGCCGTTCGGCAAGGCGTAGGTCTCGCTGGTCTCAGCGCGCAGCGAAGTGATTTCCACCTTTTTTCCCGAGCGCGCGGCCTGACCGAAAGCGGCGTTCTCCGTGCCCTTCGCCGGCGCGGCCCCCTCGGTCACCTCCTGCTGCGCCCGGGGAGCGGCGGCCGCCGTCCCCGTGAAGGCCGGCACCATCCCGCCCAACAACGTAAGACCTGCAACGGCGCTCACTGCGCATGCAGCGGCGCGGCCCCGTCTGGGAACCGTCATCCCCCAGTCCTCCCCCGGACTTTCAATCGATAAAACGATCAAGCTTTCGCCAGTCGAAGCTAAAGGGAGGGAAACAGGCCGTCCAGATCAATCGATAGGCAAATCCCGGGATTTGACGGACAAGCCCTATGAATAATCTATGTGACGCCGGTCACAATGACCACACTGGGCCATTACATCCGGCGACAAAGGAAAGCACATGCCGAATTACAAGAGAACTCGAGGTGAACAATCCATGGCCGCGGCGACGGCGCCGATGAGTTTCCGCCAATGGGTCTGCCGTACCCGCGCGCGTCACGCGTCGCCGTACGCCTCTCCGCCCAGCTCGAACACCGCAGTGCCCGCCGTAGCGTCCGCGAGCCAGGCGCGGAAGGCGTCCACGTCGGCGTCCGGGAGGCCGATCTCGATGGTGACCGCCTCGCCGTAGCGGACGTCCCGTACCTCGCGGCCGGTCGAGTGCAGGTCGTTGTGGACCTTGCCGGCGCGCTGGTGGTCGACGGTCACCGTGGCCAGCCGGAAGCGGCGGCGGGTGAGGGTGCCGAGGGTGTCGATGGCCTCGCCGACCGCGCCGCCGTAGGCCCGGATGAGCCCGCCCGCGCCGAGCTTGACGCCGCCGTAGTAGCGGGTGACGACGGCGACGACGTACCGCATGTCGCGGCGCAGCAGCATCTGGAGCATCGGGACGCCCGCGGTGCCGCCCGGCTCCCCGTCGTCGCTGGCCTTCTGCACGGAGGCGTCGGCGCCGATGACGTACGCCCAGCAGTTGTGGGTGGCGTCGGCGTGCTCCTTGCGGACGGACGCGACGAAGTCCTGGGCCTCCTGCTCGGTGGCCGCCGGGGCGAGGGCGCACAGGAAGCGCGAGCGGTTGACCTCGGTCTCGTGCACGCCCGCGTGGGCGACTGTGCGGTACTCGTCCTGCATCCGGCCAGCCTATGCGGTGATCGCCGGTACGCCCGTTCGCCGTCGGTCAGCTCTTGCGCGGGTGCGGCTTCTCGCCTCGCGGCACGGTCATCGACGTCAGCAGGGCCGTGCCGGGGGTCAGGGCGCGCCAGTCGGGCCCGTACCAGGCCAGGACGGCGACGGCCGAGGTCGGGAACTTCAGCCGTACCTCGTCCAGGGCGTCGTCCAGGCCGTCCCCGGCCAGGTCGAGGACCAGTTCCTCCAGGCCGGGGTTGTGCCCGACCAGCAGCAGCGTCTCGACGTCGGCCGGCGTCTCGTGGACGACGTCCAGGATCTCGGGCACGTCGGCCCCGTAGAGCCGCGGGTCGAAGCGCACCGGGGGCGGGGTGTCCCACTCTGCGGCGGCCAGCTCCCAGGTCCGGCGGGCGCGGACGGCGGTGGAGCACAGGGCGAGGTCCGGGACGCAGCCGGTCTCGGCGAGCGCGCGGCCCGCGGCGGGCGCGTCCCGGCGACCGCGCGGGGCGAGCGGCCGCTCATGGTCGGGGACGCCGTCCGGCCAGGCCGACTTGGCGTGCCGCAGCACCACCAGCCGACGCAGCGGGGTCCCGCCGCCGGGCCCCCTCACGCCGGGGCTCCCAGGTCGCGGGTGAGTTCGAGGCCGAGCAGCCGGTCGGCGTAGGCGTACGTCTCGAAGCGGGCGCCGTCCGGCAGCTCGGGTCCGGCGTCCTCCACCCAGCGCAGTACGCGCAGTACCTCGGGCACGTCCAGGTCGTCCTCCCAGGCGGTGCGCAGCCGCCCGCGCAGGTGGTCGGGAACCGGCCGCGACGGCCGTCGCGCCCAGTCGGCGACGGCTCTCCTCCAGCGTACGAGGGTGTCGCGGGCCTCGCCCAGGGCGACGGCGTCGAGCCGGAGGGGCTCCGTGCGGGGCCTGGAGAGGAGGGCGAGACGCAGGGCGGCGGGGTCGGCGTCCGATCCGGCGCCCGTCACCGGTCCCGAGGGCACGGCCCCCTCCACCGGGGCGACCGCGACCCGCACCTCGTCCGGGGCCCCTCCGTCCTCGCCCACCACATGCAGCACCTGCGCCTCGCCCACGCCCGCTCCGGCGCCGAGGTCGCGGCCGCCCTCGAAGGGGTGCATGCCGAGGGCGGTGGCCCCGGCCCGGAGCTCCGCCTGGTCCCGCTCTCCGGTCAGCAGGGACCAGACGGGTGTACCGCCGAGTTCCAGCGCGCGGACGAGCAGGTCGGCGACGAGCAGGATCCGGAGCGACCCGGCCCCGTACCCCGAGGCATGCGCCTCCACACGGGTCAGGCCCCGCCGAACGGGGGTGGCGACGACGGCTTCGCCGGTTCGGGCGTCGATGATGCGCAGCACAGGGCGAGCCTAGGGCCTGTCGGGCCGATCAAGTCGCAGAAGAGCGACGGTGCCTGGTCAGAGCCGGGGAGCGGGCGCAGGTTCGCAGGCAGAAGCCGGTACCAGAAGCCGGTGGCAGAAGCCGGAATCGGGAGCCGTCGCAGACTGTTCGGACGGAGGGAACCGTTCCTGCCCGAACGCAAGGAGGCCGCCGTGTACGGCGACGAGGCAACGATCCGCAGGATTCTGACCGGACTCGGCGACACCTGGGCCGTGGTGGGCCTGTCGACGAACCGTGAGCGCGCGGCCTACGGCGTCGCCGAGGTGCTCCGGCGCTTCGGCAAGCGGGTCGTGCCCGTCCACCCGAAGGCGGAGACGGTGCACGGGGAGCAGGGGTACGCCTCTCTCGCGGACATCCCCTTCGAGGTGGACGTCGTCGACGTCTTCGTCAACGGCGACCTCGCGGGCGCCGTCGCCGACGAGGCGGTGGCCAAGGGAGCGAAGGCGGTGTGGTTCCAGCTCGGCGTCGTCGACGAGGCGGCCTACGAGCGGACGCGGGCCGCGGGACTGGAGATGGTCATGGACCGCTGCCCGGCGATCGAGATCCCCCGGCTGGGCTGAGGCACCGACCGGCCGCCCGGGCCACCCCCGCGCCCATAATGTGCGGGTGACCACCAACTCCCCTTCCCCCCACCACACTCCGGTCGTCATCGTGGGCGCGGGGCCCGCGGGTCTCACCGTCGGCAACATCCTGCGGGCCGCGTCCGTCGACTGTGTCGTACTGGAGACGGAGAGCCGTGCGTTCATCGAGCAACGGCCGCGCGCCGGCGTCATCGAGGAGTGGGCCGTCCGCGGACTGCAGCAACGGGGCCTGGCCGGCAACCTGTTGGAGCGCGCCCAGCGGCACTCGGCGTGCGAGTTCCGCTTCGGCGGCGAGCGGTACCGCCTCTCCTACACCGAACTGACGGGACATCACCACTGGGTGTATCCACAGCCGTTGCTGGTGACGGACCTCGTCCACGGTTACGTCGACGTGCGCGGCGGCGACGCCCGCTTCTCGGTGGGCGACGTCGAGCTGCACGATCTCGACACGGCCCGGCCCTCGGTGTCTTACACCTGCCCGGACACGGCTGAACGACGGCTGCTGAGCTGCGACTTCGTCGTCGGCGCGGACGGTGCGCGCGGGGTGAGCCGGGCCGCGCTGCCGGCGCAGCACGCGCGGGTCGCACGGCACGACTACGGCATCGGCTGGCTGGCGCTGCTCGCCGAAGCGCCGCCGTCCTCCGACTGCGTGCTCTTCGGCGTCCACCACAACGGGTTCGCCGGACACATGGCCCGCAGCCCCGAGGTGACCCGGTACTACCTCCAGTGTCCGCCCGGCGACGACCCGGAGAACTGGTCCCACGACCGTGTCTGGTCCGAACTGCACCAGCGCCTCGGAGGCGGCGACGCCCCGCCGCTCACCGAGGGGCCGCTGATCGAGAAGCGCGTCCTGGACATGCACGACTACGTGGTCGAGCCGATGGCGTACGGGCGGCTCTTCCTGGCCGGGGACTCGGCCCACCTCGTCGCGCCCATCGCCGCCAAGGGCATGAACCTCGCGCTGCACGACGCGTTCCTGCTGGGCGACGCGCTGGTCGCGTACCTGGACGGCGGCGACGGCGGCGGGCTGGACGGCTACTCGCAGGCGTGTCTGCGTCGGGTGTGGGACTACCAGGAGTTCTCCCAGTGGCTGTCCGAGGTCTACCACGGGACCGCGGCCGGCGACTCGTTCCGCGCGGGCACCACGTTCGCCCGGCTGCGCCGTCTGTTCACGTCGCCCGCCGCCGCTGCCGCCTTCGCGGAGCAGTACCTCGGGACGGCCGAGCGCTACTGAGTCCCGCGCCCGGTCAGTCGTGCACCGGCTTGTCGCCGAGCCGGTGGTCGGCCACGTTCAGCGCCTCGTCCAGCAGCCGGCGCAGATGGCCGTCGGAGAGCGTGTAGATCACCCGTCGCCCCTCCTTGCGGGTGTTCACCAGCCCGGCCAGCCGCAGCCGCGCCAGATGCTGGCTGACGGCCGGCCGGGCCGCCCCGCAACCTTCCGTCAACGTCGTCACGTCGGCCTCGCCCGAGGTCAGCGCGTGCAGCAGGGTGAGGCGGGTGCGGTCGCCGAGCAGGGCGAGAAGCTCGGCGGCCAGGGCGAACTGCTCCTCGCCGGGGGTGCGCGGATGCGCATGGTGTGCAGGTGACAGGTGCATGCGTGCGCTCATACGCACATAATGGCGTCGTGGGCACACGCGCGTCCACCTCGGCGTACGACCGGAGCCGCCGGAACCGGAAGGGGATCGACGTGAGCCAGCCGCACGACCACGAACACGGGCACGGACACGGGCGCGAACATGGGCACGCCCGCGAGCACGGACACACGCACCACCCCGACCAGGCCCACGCCCACGCACACGAGCACCCGCATCACCGCTCCTCGCCCGGTCACCGCCTCGCGCACCTCCTCACCCCCCACTCCCACGAGAGCGCCGACAAGCTGGACCCGGCGCTGGAGTCCTCGGCCCGGGGCATGCGCGCGCTCTGGGTCTCGCTCGCCGTGCTGGGCGTGACGGCCGTCGCACAGGCCGTGGTGGTCGTGCTGTCCGGGTCGGTGGCCCTGCTCGGCGACACGGTGCACAACGCGGCGGACGCGCTGACGGCCGTGCCGCTGGGCATCGCCTTCGTGCTGGGCCGACGGGCGGCGACCCGCCGCTTCACCTACGGTTACGGGCGGGCGGAGGACCTGGCGGGCATCGCGATCGTGCTGACGATCGCCGCGAGCGCGGCCTTCGCGGGGTGGACGGCGATCGACCGGCTGCTGGATCCGCGTCCCGTCACGCACCTCCCGGCGGTCGCGATGGCCGCGCTCGTCGGCTTCGCGGGCAATGAGTGGGTGGCCCGCTACCGGATCCGGGTGGGCAGGGACATCGGTTCGGCGGCACTGGTCGCGGACGGCCTGCACGCCCGCACGGACGGATTCACCTCACTGGCCGTGCTGTTGGGCGCGGGCGGCTCGGCCCTCGGCTGGCAACTCGCCGACCCGATCGTGGGGTTGGCGATCACGGCGGCGATCGCACTGGTCCTGCGGGACGCGGCACGCGAGGTGTTCCGCCGGGTGCTCGACGCCGTGGATCCGGCCCTGGTGGACCGGGCAGAGCAGGCCCTGCGGGAGGTCGAAGGAGTGCGCGCGGTGGGCGAGTTGAGGCTGCGCTGGATCGGGCACCGGCTGCGCGCGGAGGTGGCGGTCGTCGTGGACGGCGAGGTGACGGTACGTCAGGCACACGCGATCGCCGTGGACGCCGAACACGCCCTGCTGCACGCCGTGCCGCGGCTCACGGCCGCCCTGGTGCACGCGGATCCGACGCCGGCGCCGGGCGAGGCGGATCCGCACCACACCCTCGCCCACCACATGGCGGCCTGAGACACAGGCTCTGGGGTCAGGCGACGCCGAGCCCCTCCAGGACCACCGCGCCGGGCAGTTCGGCGAACGCCTTGCCCGGCACCAGCAGCTTCCCGCGCCGGCGCCCGCTGCCCACCAGGACGTACGGCAGGTCGACGACGGCGGAGTCGACCAACACCGGCCAGGCGGCGGGGAGTCCGATCGGGGTGATGCCGCCGTACTCCATGCCGGTCTCCCCCACCGCCGTGTCCATCGCGGCGAACGAAGCCTTGCGCGCGCCGAGTTGGCGGCGGACGACGCCGTTGACGTCGACCCGGGTGGTGGACAGGACGAGGCACGCGGCGAGGGTCGTCTCGCCGCCCCGCTTGCCGGCCACCACCACACAGTTCGCGGACTGCTCCAGCAGCTCGCGACCGTAGTGCTCCACGAAGACGGCCGTGTCGGCCCACTGCGGATCGGTGTCGACGTAGACGAGCTGATCGGCGGGCACGGAGCCGCTCCAGTCGCGTACGGCCTCGGCGACCGGGGTCGGCAGCTCGTCGAGGCAGTCGGGGGCGGGGAGGGCGGTGTCGAAGTGACCGATGGGTGCGCGCATGGCCGCACGTTAACAGCCTCGCCCCGGCCGCCGTACGGGTGCCTCAGGGCACGGGCGGGACCGAGACGGCCATCACCATCTCCATCGGCACCTCGCCCTGATTGCCGTAGGTGTGCGGGGCGTTCGCCTCGAAGGAGACGCTCGAACCGGTCGGGACGCGGTACTCGACGCCGTCCACGGTGAGGGTCAGCTCACCCACCGTGACGTGCAGGAGCTCGACCGTGCCGAGAGGGTGCGGATCGGACGGGCTGCTCTCGCCGGGCATCAACCGCCAGTCCCACATCTCCAGCGGGCCCGGCGCCTCGGTGCCGGCCAGCAGCCGGTTGTAGCTGCCGCCGTCGGTGTGCCACAGCCGCACGGCCTGCTCCGCCGGGACGATCCGGACCTTGGGGCCCTGGTCGTAGTCGAGCAGGGTGGTGATGCTGATGCCGAGCGCGTCGCCGATCTTGACGACGGTCCCGATGCTCGGGTTGGTGCGGGCCTGCTCGATCTGGATCAGCATGCCGCGGCTGACGCCCGCGCGGGCGGCGAGCACATCGAGGGTGAAGCCCCGTACTGCGCGCCAGTGCTTGACGTTGCGCGCCAGGGACTGGGTCAGCAGGTCGAGATCTGACAAGGTCCGTCCAATTCCATCCAGCACCACCCAGCACCATCCAGCACCACCCCGTACCGGAGTCCATTATTCTGGATGACAGGGTTCACTTCCCTGAACTATGGTGTGGTGCACCCGATCGTGCACCGAACTGTACTGCGAGGAACCCGTGACAGCACTCTTCGCCCTGGCCACCAGCCTCCTGTGGGGCCTGGCCGACTTCGGCGGCGGGCTGCTGACGCGCCGGACCCCGGCGCTCACCGTGGTCGTCGTGTCGCAGTCGATCGCGGCGGCCGTCCTCGGTGTGATCGTGGTCGCCACCGGCGGCTGGAGCGAGGCCGGTCCACGCCTGTGGTTCGCCGTCGCGGCGGGGCTGGTGGGTCCGGTCGCCCTGTTCTCCTTCTACAAGGCGCTGGCGCTGGGGCCGATGGGGGTCGTCTCCCCGCTGGCCACGCTGAGCGTGGCCGTGCCGGTCTCCGTCGGGCTGGTCCTCGGCGAGCGCCCGGGGCTCGTCCAGTTCGCGGGCATCGCGGTCGCCGTCGTGGGGGTCGTCCTGGCGGGCGGGCCGCAGTTGCGGGGCGCGCCGGTGCAGCGGCAGGCCGTGCTGCTCACGCTGCTCTCGGCGCTCGGCTTCGGCACGGTGTTCGTCCTGATCACCGAGGCGTCGACGACCGTCACCGGCCTGTTCCTCGCGCTGTTCGTGCAGCGCGTCCTCAGTGTGGCCACGGGCGGTGCGGTGCTGTACGTCGCCGTCCGGCGCGGGGCGCCCGCGCTGCCCGAGGGCGGTCTCGCGTGGGCCTCGCTCCCGGCGTTCGTTTTCGTCGGGCTGGCCGACGTCGCCGCGAACGGCACGTACGCCGTCGCCGCCCAGCACGGACCGGTCACCGTGGCCGCCGTGCTCGCCTCGCTCTACCCGGTGGTGACGGCCGTCGCGGCCCGCGGTTTCCTGCGGGAGCGCATCCGCGCGATCCAGGCGGCGGGCGCGGGACTGGCCCTGGTGGGCACGCTCCTCCTGGCGACAGGCTGATCCCTCGGCCCCCGCCCACCGAAAAGGACCGACTCCCGAACCCTGCCCAACCGGGCCGACCCTGCCCAACCGGGCCAGCCGCCTGGTCCCGCCCCGGGACCGGGTGAGTCGTCCAGCCCCGCCGGGCCCGTTCAGCTCTCCGGTTTCAGTTGGGCGAGGTGGGCCGCGGTCGTGTCGTCGAGTTCCGACAGTCGCGCCGCCGTCTCCTCGTCCAGCTCCGAGAGGGCGACCAGCTGGTCCGAGGTGACGCCGTCCGGTATCGGGACCGGGGGCGGGGTGCGCAGCGGGGGCTGCCAGCCCTCGGCGGGCGTCCAGCGTCGGACGACCTTCGCGGGCGCGCCCGCGACCACGGAGTGGTCGGGGACCGTGCCGCGCACCACCGCCCCGGCCGCGACGACGACGTTCCGGCCGATCCGCGCACCCGGCAGGATCACCGCCCCCGTGCCGATCCAGCACCCCGGGCCGATCTCCACGGGCTCCATCCGGGGCCACTGTTTGCCGATGGGCTCGTGCGGGTCGTCGTAGGAGTGGTTCGTGGACGTCACGTACACATACGGACCGAAGTAGCAGTCGCTGCCGATGGTGACCGTCGTGTCGGCGATGACATGACTGCCCCGGCCGAGGACCACGCCGTCGCCGAGGCGCAGGATCGGGTCGGGACCGAGGTCGAGGTCGGGCATCAGCCCCGCGGTCAGGGTGACCTGCTCGCCGACGATGCAGTGGGCGCCGAGGTGGATCCACGGCTCCCCGAACACCGTGCCGAGGGGGAAGGCGAGCCGGGTGCCCTCGCCCATCGATCCGAAGCGGAAGCGTCCGGGGTGCTCGGCGGTGACGGAGCCCGTGCGCTGCACCCAGGCCCAGCCTGCGTGGACGGCCCGCTGCCCCAGTCGGCGCGGCCATGATGAGAACGTGTTCCTGCGCTTCGGCACCCGCTCACCGTACTCAGCACGCGGTGCCGCCAAGGAGCGGGAGCCCTGTGATCTTCGCCCTACGAGGTGGCGTACGGTGCCGGGAGACCACCGACACGAGGTGACGTGAGGAGACGGTGATGACGCACAAGGCGCTGATCGTGGGCATCGGCGGCAGGGAACCCGAGGTCGACGCGGAGGCGTTCGTCGCGCCGACCGCCTCGGTGATCGGGGACGTGACGCTGGAGGCGGGGGCGAGCGTCTGGTACGGGGCCGTCGTGCGGGGTGACGTGGAGCGGATCACCGTCCGCCGAGACGCCAACATCCAGGACAACGTGACGCTGCACGCCGACCCCGGTTTTCCGGTGACCATCGGCGAGCGGGTCTCCGTCGGCCACAACGCCGTGGTGCACGGGGCGACGGTCGGGGACGACTGTCTGGTCGGCATGGGGGCGACCGTGCTCAACGGGGCGGTGATCGGGGCGGGTTCGCTGGTCGCCGCGCAGGCGCTCGTACCCCAGGGGATGGAGGTCCCGCCGGGGTCACTGGTGGCGGGAGTGCCGGCCAAGGTCAAGCGGGAGTTGACGGAGGAGGAGCGTCAGGGGGTCACGCTGAACGGCACCCTGTACGCGGACCTGGCCAAGGCCCACGGGAAGATCCACGAGTAGTCACCACGGGTCGCGGGAGCGGCGCGGGCTACTCGGCGGCCGCGACGGGCTCCGTCTCGCGTGAGGCGCCCTGCGCCTGTGCCTTCTTGGCCTTGCGCTTGACGATCAGGAACGAGGCCACACCGATCAGCACCGCCAGGACCAGCCCCAGCCACGAGAACCTCTTCAGCCAGGACTCGGCCACGACGCCCACGTAGTAGATGACCGCCGTCGTGCCGCCCGCCCAGGCGATGCCGCCGAGCACGTTGGCGATGAGGAACTTCCAGTACGGCATGTGCAGGACGCCCGCGAGCGGCCCGGCGAAGATGCGGAGCAGGGCGACGAACCGGCCGAAGAAGACGGCCCACATGCCCCACTTCTCGAAGGACCGCTCGGCGGTGGCGATGTGCCCCTCGCTGAAGTGCCTGGGGAACTTCTTGCCGAGCCAGGCCAGCAGCGGGCGTCCGCCCTTGCGGCCGATGGCGTAGCCGATGGAGTCGCCGATCACCGCGCCCGCGGTGGCGCACGCGCCGAGGATGACGGGGTCGATCCCGCCGTGCTGCGAGGACAGCAGCGCGGCCGAGACCAGGATGATCTCTCCCGGCAGCGGGATGCCGAGGCTCTCGAATCCGATGACCAGGCCGACCACGGCATAGACGGCGGCCGCGGGCACCGTGTCGAGCCATTCCTGCACGTGCACCGCGGGTTCCTCCCGTTTGACGTCCTTGGGCAGCCTTGCGTTCCCGGGAAGCCTACCGGGTCGGCCCGGCCCGGTCCGTCCCGTGGTGTAGCGCGCTACACCACGGATCCGGGGGTGCGGTCCCTCGTGGCGGCGGCTCGGCCACGTGATCGTGGAGGACGAAGAAGCCACCCTCTGCGCACCGTCCCGAAAGGACTCCTCCATGGCCGTGAACCGCCGACGCGGACGCCGTACTGCCGTCATCGCCACCGCCGCGGCAGCCCTCGCGCTGACCGCCGGCCTCCTCACCGGCTGCGAGTTCGACGACTCGATCGACTGTCTCTCGAACGCCGACGACATCACGGACAGCATCACGGCGATCAACAAGGCCGGAGCGGACGCGATCGAGGATCCGACGAAGACCGAGGACTCCATCGACACCATCGAGAAGAACCTGGACAAGATCAACGACAAGTCGGACGACAGCAAGGTCGACAAGGCGGTCGACAAGCTCAACCAGGCGATCGAGGACTACAACCAGGACATCCTCAACGGCGAGCGACCGGACTCCGGCGACATCGACAAGGCGGCGGCCGAGCTGAGGGACGTCTGCACGTCGTAGCACTCGGCCGGCAAGGAGCTCGGCCGGTAAGGAGCTCGGCCGGCGAGGAGAAGGAGGGGCCGCTCCCCTCGGGCGGCCCCTCCTTCGGTCTCACCGCGGTGTCACCGTGGTCTCACTGCGGTCTCACTGCGGTCTCGCGGCCCGGTGGCCGAGGGACTCGATGACGTCCCCGACGACTTCACTCAGCACAGCGGACACATGGGGCGCATCCGGTGTCCCGGCCGGGTCGGGCGACGTGTCGCAGCAGCCCACCTGGGCGATCCTCGTCCCGAACTCCGGTGCGGACGGGGCGGTCTCGGCGGGACCCGGAGCGGTGTCGGGCGCGAGGGGCGGGGCGCTGCGCGGTATCGGTCCCGGTATCGGCGGCACCTGTCCGTCCGGGGCGCCCGGGATGTCAGGGGCGGTGCCCGGACCTGGCGGCTCCGTCGGCTCACGTACGTCCGGGCCGGTTTCGCCCGCCGACGCGACGGCCGCGTCGAACACCCACCGCTGACCGGCGGAGCCGTCCCGCTCGGCGACGACGACGGCCTTCCCCGGCCCACCCGCACCGCGGGCGACGACCAGGCTTGCGTCCCGGCGCAGCAGCAGTTCGCCGCGGACGGTCAGGTCGAAGAACGTCTCGCCGGAGTGCACGAGGCACCACCCCAGGGCGGTCGTCCGGCGGTCGGGGTCGGCGGCCAGACAGAGCGTGGGGGCGGCGGCGCTGCGCAGCAGACCGTCCTCCTGGTAGGACCACTGCTGGGACGCCACCTGCGAGCACGGCGCCAGGACGATCGCCGCACCGGCTTCGGCCCGTCCGCCGGGGACGTCGAGGCAGAGACCCGTGTCCGGGCTGCGCAGCCTGCCGTGCGCGGCCTCGGCCTCCCGGGAGGCCGAGGCCGCCGACGGGGATCCGGCGGGCGACGGGTCGTCGGAGCCGCCGGGGACGCCCGGCCGGCCGACGATCGGGGCGTTGGGCCCGCCGACGGGCGCGCCCCAGGTGGCCCCGGGAACCGGGACGGCGTTGTCGTCGGACCAGCCCTTGGCCACGAAGACGGTCGCGACCAGCGCGAGGGAGGTCAGCCCCACGCCGACCAGCACGGCCTTCGGCCGTCTGACCTGGAGATCGAGCAGACCGGCCGAGGTGGTGCGATGACGGCCGCCCCCGACGGGCGGACGCGCTCCGGCAGGCGGACGCACCCCCGCGGGCCGGGCCGGTGCGCCGGCGGCGGCCGCGCGTCCGGGGCGTGAGTCGAGGTAGCGGCGGGCGCCCCAGCCGAGCACGGTCTCGGCGAGCAGCACGTCCAGCGCGCCGTCGAAATGGCTGAGCTGTTCGGCGGCGTGCCGGCAGAAGCGGCAGTGCGCGAGATGCTGCCGGACATCGGGCAGCAGGGTGCCGCCGCGCCGCAGGGGAATGTCGAGGAGACGGTTGTAGAAGCGGCATTCGCTCGTCGGCGCGAGTTCGCGGTGGGCGCGTACACAGCCCGCCCGGAATTGTTCCCGCGCCTGTTCCAGGACGGCCGCCGCGGTGTTGCCGTCCACGCCGGACAGACCGGCCGGTACGGATATGGGTTCCGCCTCCACCTCCGTGTGCCACAACAGACATTGGGAGGCGGTCGGGAGCAACTGGAAAGCGCGCTCGGCGAGTTGCCGCCTTTCGGCGGTCACCGATCGTGCGGCGCGCAGTCCACGGCCGCCGACGGTTTTCCGGAGCTCCGGGAGAACGGCCGAAACCCGCTCTGTGCCGGCCCATTCGCGGACCGTCTCCCGTACGGCGACGAGGAGTTGGGGACGCAGCGCGCCCCCGGTGCGCCGCTCCGTCAGCCGGCCGAGCACCTCGTGGAACGCGGCGGCGGCCACGAGCCGCGCCGTGTCCTCGGTGCCGGCCAGACAGACGGTCGCGTAGTCGTGGGTCGCTCGCCAGTGCCGGGCGAAGAGCAGGGCGATCGCGCGGGCCCGTCCGTCGTCGCCGGCCAGCCGGGCGACGAGTTCGGGGTCGGAATCCCCGGGGGGCCGGCCGGGGCGGGGCGGGTGGGGCGGGCGTGGGGGGTTCGGGGATTGCACGAAACCATTTCCTTCCAAGCCGACGCACGGCACGGAGGAACACGTCGTCGGAAAGCAGGTGCCTGATTGGTGCGTACCTTTGGCCTGACCAGGCACGTTGACCTGATCCGACCCATCCGTAAGGGGAGGCTCACCTTCGCACACACGCCTCACAGGAAACAAGGAGTTCGAGTGACGCAAGTTCAAAGCGCGGAAATTTCAGATAAGTTACCGCCGGTATCCGCACCCGCATTCGAAATCGCCCGGACTGGGTGACTCAACTTGTGTACGAGAAAAGCCGGACGGCACACGGAATCTCCAACTTCCGGCCCGGCGACGGGACGAGGTGGGCAAGGCGGCACACAGGAACCTCAGAGAGGACTCTCTGCGTACTCCCATCCCCGTGCAGCACCATGATCCGCATGAGCGCCCCCCACTCCGCACCCAGTGTTCGCAAGGCAGTCGTCCCGGCCGCCGGTCTCGGCACCCGTTTCCTCCCCGCCACCAAGGCGACCCCGAAGGAGATGCTGCCGGTCGTCGACAAGCCGGCCATCCAGTACGTGGTCGAGGAGGCGGCCGCCGCCGGCCTGGACGACGTCCTGATGGTCACCGGCCGGCACAAGCGGGCCATCGAGGACCACTTCGACCACGCCTTCGAACTGGAGCAGGCGCTCGCCGCCAAGGGCGACACCGTGCGGCTGGACGCGGTGCGCGACCCGGCCCGGCTCGCCGACATCCACCACATCCGGCAGGGCGACCCGCTCGGCCTCGGCCACGCGGTGCTGTGCGCCCGCAACCACGTCGGCGACCAGCCGTTCGCCGTGCTTCTCGGCGACGACCTCATCGACCCGCGCGAGACCCTGCTCAGCCGGATGCTGGACGTCCGCGAGCGCTACGAGGGCAGCGTGGTCGCGCTGATGGAGGTGCCGCCGGAGCAGGTCCACCTCTACGGCTGCGCGGCCGTGGAGCCGTCCGGCGAGGACGGGGTCGTGCGCGTCACCGGTCTGGTGGAGAAGCCCGCGCGCGAGGACGCGCCGAGCCGGTACGCGGTCATCGGGCGCTACGTCCTGGATCCGGCCGTCTTCGACGTCCTGGAGCGCACCGAGCCCGGCCGCGGCGGCGAGATCCAGCTGACCGACGCGCTGCAGGAGCTCGCGGCGGGCGGCACGGTCCACGGCGTGATCTTCTCGGGCCGCCGGTACGACACCGGGGACAAGGCCGACTACCTGCGCACGGTCGTCCGCCTGGCCTGCGACCGGCCCGACCTGGGACCGGAGTTCGTGGCCTGGCTCAAGGAGTTCGTGGCGGGCCTGGAGGACGGCCGCACGAAGCAGGGGCGGCTGGCGGCCTGACCGCACGGCCGCATCGGTGCCGGCCCGAGGGCCCCGGCGGCGGCGCACGCCGCGACCGGGGTCCCGTCACGGGGTCCCGTCAGCTCTCGCGTCTGCCGCGAACGCCGCTCAGCCGTTGGGGCGCAGGGTCCAGATCACCGTCATCTCGCCGGTGACGGCCCCGTCGGCGCGCCGGATCTCGATCGCGACCGGGAACTCGGGGCGCTCCCCCGCGTCGAGCTGCGCGACGACCTCGGCGGCCGGGCGGCCCAGCGTGGCGGTCGCGGTGACCGCGCCCATCGCCAGCTTCCGGTAGCCGATCTCGGCGCGGACGGCGAGCGGCACGGCGCGGGAGAGCTGGTCCCCGAACGCGGCGAGGACGATCGCGCCGCTGGCGGACTCGCCGAGCGTGAACATCGCGCCCGCGTGCGGTCCGCCCACATGGTTGTGGAACTCGCCCTGGTCCGGCAGGGCGACCACGGCCTTGTCCGGACCGGCCTCCAGGAACTCGAGGTTGAGGGTCCGGGCCATGGGCACGGTGGCGGCGAGCATCTCGCCGATGGACATCTGGTCTGCGCTCATGACAGCGATGTTACCTACGAGTAGCTTCGGCTGGCCAGACCGGTCGCAATGATCGATCGTCGGATTCGGTACGTCCCTGACAAGGGGCGGTGACCGAACCGTGTCCCGGACGGCACTAGGGTTTCTGGCCATGTGGCCAGGACAGCAGCCGCCCGGGGGAGAGCAGAACCCGCAGGCGCAGAACAATCCGTACCAGCAGCCGGGATACCAGCAGCCGAATCCGTATCAGCAACCCGGTTACCAGCAGCAGCCGAACCCCTATGCGCAGCAACCGCAATGGGGCGCCCAGACGCCCCCGGGCGCACCGACGCCGCCGCCCGTCGGGCCCGGCGGCAACGGTGGAGGCAGCGGCGGCAACCGGACCAAGCTGATCGCCGTCATCGCCGCCTCGGCCGTCGTCGTGGCCGCCGGAGTCACCGGGTTCCTGGTGCTGGGCGGCGATGACGACGACCCGGCCGACGTGGCCAAGGGCAGTGCGAGCCCTACGACGTCCACGTCCGCCTCGGCTTCCGGCTCGTCCGGCACGGACGACAACCCGCGCAGCAGCGAGACCGAGAAGGCGACCGTCGCCGGCTGGAAGGTCGTCGTGAACCCCAAGTGGGGCATCGCCTTCGACGTGCCGGCCGACTGGGAGGTCCAGAAGCCGGGGCTCAGCCAGGGCTTCGAGTGGGAGGACAAGACGAAGACCGACGGCTACGACCGGATCCTGATGGGCGGCACGGCCGAGTTCAAGTCGAAGTGGTGCTCCACGGACGCCGACAAGGACGGCAAGACCGACGACACCCCGCTGGCCATGGTCGGCAGCAAGGGCGCCGAAGGGGCCAAGACCACCGACGAGATCGCGATCAACACGCCCGCGTGGTGGGTGTTCGGCGGCTACACCGAGCCGGACAAGAAGAGCCTCACCTTCGACGAGAAGGCCACCGCCTTCACGACCGCCTCCGGCATCGTGGGCAGTTACGCCTGGGCGCAGTCGACGAACACGCCCCAGAAGGGCAAGTGCGACAGCGACGGCAAGGCGATCACGTTCGGCTTCAAGAACTCCGACGGCGACTACGTGTCGTGGAACCTGTACGCGGCCAAGGGCGTGAAGGACGAGCTCCCGAAGGCCACGATCATGCAGATCCTCAGCACCGTGCGCCTGAACGGAACGCCGACGGGACGCTAGAGCGCAGCCGGCCGGCTCGGACCGCCACCGAGCCGGCCGACGCCCGACCCCTTCAGCCCCTTCAGCCCCTTCAGCCGATGCAGCCGACCAGCCGGATTCAGCCGATGCCGAACGCGCCCTCGGGCGGCTCGGGCGACGGTACGGCGTCCTCGTCCCGTACGGGTCGCGCGTCGCCGATGAATCGGCGCAGGCCGGGCCCGTGCTCCACCCGGGCCGGGAACGCGTCGGAGGCGGTGCGGCGGGCCAGGGCGGGCACGTCGAGCGGGTGGTGCGCGGCGACGAGCACCGCGTTGCCGAACCGGCGGCCGCGCAGCACGCCCGGCTCGGCGATGAGTGCCAGCTCCTCGAACACCGCCGCGAGGTTGGCCAGTTGGGACCGCAGAAAGCCGAAGGGCGCCGAGTCCGCGAGGTTCGCGAGATAGACGCCGTCGGCACGCAGGACCCGTCCGGCCTCCTGGGCGTAGGCCAGGGACGTCAGATGGGCGGGGACGCGTGAGCCGCCGAAGACATCGGCGACGAGCACATCGGCCGAGCCGTCCGGAGCCGCCTCCAGCCAGGCCCGCGCGTCGGCGGCGTGCAGTGTGATGCCGGACCGGGCCGGGACCGGAAGGTGCTCCGCGACCAGCTCCAGCAGTCCGCGGTCGAACTCGACGACGTCCTGCCGGGTACCCGGCCGGGTCGCGGCCAGGTACCGGGGCAGGGTGAGCGCACCGCCGCCGAGATGAGCCGCGTCCAGGGGCCGGCCCGGCTCGGCGACGGTGTCCAGGACGTACCCCAGACGCCGTGTGTACTCGAACTCCAGGTGCGTGGGCTCGTCGAGGTCGACGTACGACTGCGGCGCCCCGTCGACCGTCAGCAGCCAGGCCCGCTCCCGGTCGATGTCGGGCATCAGCTTGGCGGTGCCGTGGTCGACGGCTCGGGTAACGGGTATGGGCTCGTCGTTCACGTCCTCATTGTGCCCGTGGGACGACGCCCTCAGGGTCGCGGGACGGTGTCAGGCCCTCACCGCACAGCCGTCACAGCACGGCCGTCACGGTCCCCGCCCCCACGGTGCGACCGCCCTCCCGGATCGCGAAGCCCAGTCCCGGCTCCAGCGGCACCTCCCGCCCCAGCTCGACGGTCATGGCCACCCGCTCGCCGGGCCGCGCCACAGCCGCCTCCCCCAGGTCCACATCCCCCACGACGTCCGCCGTGCGGATGTAGAACTGCGGCCGGTACCCGGTGGAGACCGGCGTCGTACGACCCCCCTCCCGCGCCGACAGCACATACACCTGGGCGGTGAACCGACAGCTCGGGCTGACGCTCCCCGGCGCCGTGACCACGTGCCCCCGCCGGACGGCGTCCCGTGGCACCCCGCGCAGCAGCAGCGCCACGTTGTCCCCGGCCTGGGCCTCGTCCATCGGCTTCCCGAAGGTCTCGAGGCCGGTGACGACGGTCTCCAGCCCCGCGCCGAGCACTTCGATCCGGTCGCCCACCCGGACCCGGCCCCGCTCCACGGCGCCGGTGACCACGGTTCCCCGGCCGGTGATGGTGAGCACGTTCTCCACGGGCAGCAGGAACGGCGCGTCGAGGTACCGCTCGGGCATGGGCACATAGGTGTCCACGGCGTCGAGCAGCGCGTCGATCGAAGCCGTCCAGCGGGGGTCGCCCGCCAGGGCCCGCAGCCCCGACACCCGTACCACGGGCGCGGCGTCGCCGCCGTAGCCGTGCTCGGTGAGCAGGTCGCGGACCTCCAGCTCGACGAGGTCCATGAGCTCCTCGTCCCCGGAGTCGGCCTTGTTCAGCGCGACGACGACGTGGTCCACCCCCACCTGCCGGGCGAGCAGGACGTGTTCTGCCGTCTGCGGCATGATCCCGTCGAGCGCGGAGACCACGAGGATCGCCCCGTCGAGCTGCGCGGCGCCGGTGACCATGTTCTTGACGTAGTCGGCGTGGCCCGGCATGTCGACATGCGCGTAGTGCCGGGTGTCGGTCTCGTACTCGACGTGCGCGATGTTGATCGTGATGCCGCGCGCGGCCTCCTCCGGGGCGCGGTCGATCCGGTCGAAGGGCACGAAGGCGCCGGACCCGCGGTCGGCGAGGACCTTGGTGATGGCGGCGGTCAGGGTGGTCTTGCCGTGGTCGACGTGACCCATGGTGCCGATGTTCAGGTGCGGCTTGGTCCGCACGTAAGCGGTCTTGGGCATGGCTGTACCTCGAAGCGTGTCCGTAGGAAGTGGGGACCCCGAGGTACTCGCCGACCCTCCCCCTGCGGGGTCCGCCGGACAATCCGGAGAGGGTCAGCTTCGGGCGCCGCCGACAGCGGCCGCGAGAGGCGGAACGGCAGCCTTCGGAGCATCCGCGACGGCGGATGCTGCGAGAACGAAGGCGAACCGGAACATGGACCCGATCATCGCGGATGGTTCGTACGACGTCGAATGGTTTTCGGCGCATTGAGGCGCATTGAGCGGACGACCGAACGCCGCGCCGGCGCCGTGCCGGCGCTAGCCGTCCCCGATGTTCTTCAGGGCCTCGCGTACCGACAGCGGTGCGAGGCGGCTCCGCTCGTGGGCGACGAAGGTGCGGACGGCCTCCGGGTCGGTCTTGGCGTACTCGCGCAGCGACCAGCCGATGGCCTTGCGGATGAAGAAGTCCGGGTGGGCGGACTGGCGCAGGCAGTAGGCGAACAGCCGGTCGGCGTCCGTGCGGTCCTTGTAGCGGAGTTGGTGGAGCAGGGCGGTGCGGGCGACCCACAGGTCCTCGTCGACGATCCATACGTCCATGTCGGCGGCGAGGCGGGGGTCGGCCTCGACCAGGGCGCCGACCACGTGTGCGGCGAGCGGGTCGACCGTGTCCCACCAGGACGTCGTGGCGACGAGCCGGCGGGCGACGGGCAGGAACGCCGACGACAGGCGTCCCGCGTGCCGGCGCAGGTAGTCGACGGCGAAGTAGTGGTACTCGCGGTGCGGCAGCGCCCAGCAGCGCAGGGCGATCGCCGTGCAGTCGGCCTCGTCGGGGCGGGGCGTGCCCGCCAGGACGGTGCGGGACAGGGCGCGGCGGCCGGCGGTGGGCAGGCCGAGGAAGGGGGCGACGTCCTTCATGTAGGCGCGCATGGCCGCCGCCCGCTCCGGGTCGGCCGCGCCGCCGTACGCGGCCGTCAGCCGCTCCAGCACGGTGTCGGCGAGGACGCTGTCCGGCACGCCGATCGTTTCCGCACCTGTCACGGCCATGAGACGAACCATACGGCGATCACACATGTCCGTCCGTTAGTGTCGCGGGCATGCTCGATGCCACCACCCGCTCTGGTGACACCGCCACGGTCTCTCCCCGGGCCACCGCCACGGAACTCGTCGTTCCGGTGCGTGTCGTCACCCCCGCAGCGCCCGCAGGTCGTCTCGCGCGCTGCGGCAGAGTGCTGCTGTCGCCCTGGTCCCGGTTCGCGCTGCTGGTCGCGCTGCTGGCGGCGGCCGGTGCGAGCGTGCTGGCCTTCGAGCCGCAGAAGCTCCTCGCGGACGGCTGGCCACCGCAGTTGGGCGGCCCCACGGCGGCCGCGGTGTTCGCGGTGGCGTACGGGCTGTGCACCGTGGCGTTCGTGCCGAGACCGCTGCTGAACCTGGCCGCGGGCGCGCTGTTCGGCTCTGCGGTGGGTCTGGGCACCTCGCTGGCGGGCACCGTGCTGGGCGCCGGGCTCGCCTTCGGCCTCGGCCGCGTGCTGGGCCAGGACGCCCTGCGGCCGCTGCTGCGCGGTCGGCTGCTGACGGCGGCGGACGGCCTGCTGAGCCGGCACGGGATGCGCTCGATGCTGGCGGCGCGGCTGTTCCCCGGGCTGCCGTTCTGGGGCGTGAACTACTGCGCGGCCGTCTCCCGGATGGGCTGGACGCCCTACCTGGTGGCGACCGCGCTGGGCTCGATCCCCAACACGGCCGCCTACGTCGTCGCCGGCGCCCGTGCCTCGGCGCCGACCTCGCCGGCCTTCCTGATCGCGCTGGCCGCCATCGCGCTGCCGACGGTGGCGGGCGCGGTGATGGCCTGGCGCAAACGCCACCACCTGCGCAAGCCCTGACCCCGGGACAGGCCCTGGGCCGTCGGTAGGCAGGCCGGTCCTAGGCCTCCAGCTTCCGGACCTGCGCGGAGATCAGCTCGTCCGGCACCTCGGCCGCAGCGCCGGTACCGCTCGCGGTGTAGAACAGGACGACCGTGGCGCCGGTGCGGACGACCACGAAGGCGTCCGCGCTGTCCCTCGCGGTCCGCAGACCGAAGGCGACGGCCTCGTCGCCCGCGTCGGGGGCGACGACGGTCGTGACGGTGGTCCGCGCGGGCACACCGCCCTCGTAGGCGGTGCACTCCTTCAGGGCGGTGCGCAGACCCTCCAGGACGCCCTCGGCCGCGGGCTGGTCGTACGCCATCAGGCCGACGGTGGTGGCGGAACCCGCCGCCGGGCCGGCCCCGGCAAAGGCCAGGAGGCCGACGAACGCCTTAGGGCCCGGATCCGGGGTGGCGGTGCGCATGTTCTCCAGCGGCTGACAGGCCGCCGGGCGGGCGGTGGAGTCGCCGTCGGGCTTCGCGGGGAAGTCGGTGACCTGGTAGCCGTCCACGTCGCCGCCGGTCAGCGCGGCGGACTTCAGCTGTGCCTCGCCCAGCGTCTCGGCGCGCGCTCCGGACGCCGACGCGCTCGCCGTCGTCCCCTCCACGTCCCCGGCAGCCGTCCCGGAGGCAGCCGCGGAGGGCTTCGCATCGGAACCGCCGCCGCCCCCGCAGCCGGCGACCAGTGCCGCCGCGCAGAGGACCGCCGCCGTCGTCCTGACCCTGATCCGCATTCGTCGACTCCCCGTTCTCGACGCCGTCCTGAACATCCGTCGATTGGATCACCCCTTCGGGGGAGCCGGGGACAATTCGGGGAAACTACTCGGGCCCCCGGTACACGTCCAGCCGCCCGCACATCCCGAACTTCCCGTACGTGGACGGCTCTTCGGCCCGTACGACGGCCTCGGCGAGGTGGGAGACGTCCCCGGCCGCGAGCCGGTCGAGCTGCTCCCCCGTGGCCTCCGCGGCCGCCCGCGCCCCGCGCAGCCAGCGCTCGCGCCACTCGGCGAGCCGGGGCCGGACGAGCGCGGCGGCGGCCCGGTGGAAGTCGGCCAGGGCCGCCGGAACGTCCGGGGCCTCGCGCAGCGCCCGGTAGCCCTCCAGCGCGAGATCGCGCCGGGCACGGGCGATCCGGGCCTGCTCCTCCTCCGGGGCGTCGGCGGGGATCACGGTCGCGGCCGCGTACGTCTCGGGGTCGGCGAGGTACTCCGGGGGCAGGGTGAGCACCGCGTCGCCCGCCTCCGGCAGCCCGCTGTTCTGCATCAGGACGGCGATGCGCAGGTCGTCGTCGTTGACCAGCCGGTGGACGGTGCCCGGCGTGAACCAGGCGACCGTGCCGGGCGCGAGGGGCGTGACCTCGTACCCGGACGCCGTCAGGGTCTGCACCGAGCCGCGCCCGCCGATGACGACGTACCCCTCCGAACAGGTCAGGTGCAGGTGCGGAGTTCCGCCGTGCAGGCCGTCCGCGGCGGGCCAGTCGTACACGCACAGGTGCGAGACGGCGACCCCGCCGGGCAGTCCCGCGTACGCGCTCACCACGGGTGCGCCTTCAGGTACCCCTCGATCGCGTCCCGCTCCCAGGCGCCGTCGGCCACGATCACCCGGTAGCGGCGGGTGAGCGTGTCGCCGGGGGCGAGCTCCAGTTCGTCGAAGAACGCCCAGGACGGGGCGATGCCCGCGAAGGGCTCGTTGCGGACGAACCAGTGGGCGGGGTGGGTCCCCTCCGCGCCGGAGTGGTCGTTCTCGGGGGCGTGCGCGAAGACGACCGTGGCGTGCCCGTCGGCGCCGTCGTGCTCGCCGGACAGGGCCAGCCAGGGGCTCTGCGAGGCCATCAGCCCGGGGCCCTCGCCTTCCGGTCCGATGATCCGGCCGTCCCGGAAGGCCCGCGGACCGCGCCAGAACAGACCCGTGTAGCCGGCCAGCTCCCGCCCGGCGGTCGTCGGGCTGCCGAAACGCAGCGGCTCGTCGCGGCGGTTGGTGACGGCGCTGGTCCAGGTCAGCGCCCAGGAGCCGGCGTCCGGGTCGACGTCGTGCACCTCGATCCGGCGCGTCTCGTCGGCCCACAGCTCGCCGCCGTGCGGATGCCAGGTCAGCCGCTCGGCGATGACGACACGGCCCGCGTCGGCCGCGACCTCGTCGAAGCCGACGTGCGCCATCGAGCCGACCCGCTCGGGGAGTTCGAGATACCCCTCGCCGTGGACGTACGAGTTCCCGCCCCACAGGTTGGCGCCCGAGAGGTGCGAGGCGGTCAGCGACAGCCCCTTGTGCCAGCGGTGGTCGTTGGGCCGGTAGTCGGTGACGATGTCGCCGGCGAGGGTCCGCAGCGGGTGGATGTAGGGCCGCGGCGCCTCCCAGGCCGCCTCGGGCCGGTAGACGTAGGCGAGCAGTTCGACGCCGGTGGCCGGGTCGGTCACCGTGATGCGGTCGCCGTGGGCGTGGACGAGACGCAGCTCCCCGCTCATGCCGGCACCTCCGCGCCCACCGCGGCCGTGCCCGGCGCCCAGCCCGGAGCGCCCCCGTGCAGGGCCGTGTAGTACGGGTCGCCGGGCCCGATCTCGCCCCGCCGCACCGTCGTGTCCGTGAACGCCGACTTGTACAGCGCGGAGATCAGCTCCAGGCTGGTGCGCCCGTCCGCGCCGCTGCTGCGCGGCCGCCGGCCCGCGCGCATGCTCGCGACCAGCTCGCGCAGCTGCGCGAGGTGCGAACTCGGGACGTCCGCGCCGAAGTCCTGCCAGGCCGCCGCCTCGTCGCCCGGCACGTCCGGGGCGGGGGTGACGCTCCAGTCGGCGTTGGAGTGGCCGTAGAGGTGGGTGAGCTCGACGGTGGCGCGCTCGCAGTCGATCCGGATGCGGCTGACCTCGTCGGGGCTCAGGACGCTGTTGACGACGGTGGCCATGGCCCCGCTCTCGAAGCGGACGAGGGCGGTGGACACGTCCTCCGTCTCCACGTCGTGCACGAGTCGGCCGGCCATGGCCCGCACCTCGCTCCACGGGCCGAGGAGGTCGAGCAGCAGGTCCATCTGGTGGATGCCGTGGCCCATCGCCGGGCCGCCGCCCTCGGTCTGCCAGCGGCCGCGCCAGGGCACGGCGTAGTAGGCGGTGTCGCGGTACCAGGTGGTCTGGCAGTGTGCGACGAGCGGCCGCCCGAGGGCCTGCTCGTCGAGCAGCCGCCGCACGTGCCGCGCCCCGGACCCGAAGCGGTGCTGGAACACGATCGAGGAGTACGGGCCCGCCGTCTCCCCCTCCTCCGCCTCGACGGCGTCGTAGTCGGCGAGGGTCGGCACGGGCGGCTTCTCGCACCACACCCAGGCGCCGGCTCGCAGCGCGGCCACGCTCTGCTCGCGATGCAGGGTCGGCGGGGTGCAGATGGTCACCAGGTCCGGGCGCTGCTCCGCGAGCATCAGTTCGAGGTCGGTGTAGGCGTGCGGGACGCCGCTCTGCGCGCAGAACGCCTCGACGGCGGTGGCATCGATGTCAACGGCCGCCACGACCTCGGTCTCGCCCTCGGCGGCGAGCTGCTTGAGCGCGGGCAGATGGGAGCCGCGTCCGATGGCGCCGGTGCCGATGACGGCGGCCCGGATACGGCGGCCGTCGAGGGGAACAGGCAGCGGAGTGGATGGGGACATGGACGTGATCAGCACTCCTCCGACGAACGGCCGAACGGCCGGCGATCCAGCAACCGAGCAGGAAGCGTGCGGCACACACGCACAGCAAGCGCTTTCCCCTCGGAGGCAACGTATGCGGCGGTCGGGCGGCCGGTCAACCATCCGGGAGTCCGAGCCTTCGACGGACGAATGCCGCAGTTCACGGGTGGTCGAACGGCGCAGCTCACGGCGCCCGCGAAACCCCTGTGGCGAACCTGTCACACGGGACCGCTACGCTTCCTTTGCACACTCTTGATCACCGGACCTCACCGGACCTCACCGGACGCGGCGGCCTGCTGTCGCGGTCGCCCCTTCCGATCGGCGCTTGGACTTCCTCACCTCATGTCTTGGTTCGAATCTCTCATCCTCGGACTCGTCCAGGGGCTGACCGAGTTCCTCCCCGTCTCCTCCAGCGCGCACCTGCGGCTGACCGCGGCGTTCTCCGGCTGGGAGGACCCCGGTGCCGCCTTCACGGCGATCACCCAGATCGGCACGGAAGCAGCGGTGCTGATCTACTTCCGCAAGGACATCGGCCGGATCATCGCGGCCTGGAGCCGGTCGCTCTTCGACAAGACGATGCGCAAGGACCACGACGCCCAGATGGGCTGGCTGGTGATCGTCGGCTCGATCCCGATCGGGCTGCTGGGCGTCACCCTCAAGGACCAGATCGAGGGACCGTTCCGCGATCTGCGGATCACCGCGACCATGCTCGTCGTCGTCGGCATCGTGATCGGCATCGCCGACCGGCTCGCGGCCCGGGACGAGGCGGGCGCGAAGCACCGCGCGCCCAAGCAGCGCAAGAGCCTGGAGAACCTGGGCGTCAAGGACGGCCTGATCTTCGGCCTCTGCCAGGCCTGCGCCCTCATCCCCGGCGTCTCGCGCTCCGGCGCCACCATCAGCGGCGGCCTGTTCATGGGCTACAAGCGCGAGGCCGCGGCCCGCTACTCCTTCCTGCTGGCCATTCCGGCGGTCCTCGCCTCCGGCGTCTTCGAGACGAAGGACGCGCTGGAGGGCGGCCATGTGGCGTGGGGGCCGACGATGTTCGCGACGGTGATCGCCTTCGTCACCGGGTACGCGGTGATCGCCTGGTTCATGAAGTTCATCAGCACGAAGTCCTTCATGCCGTTCGTCTACTACCGCGTCGTCCTGGGCATCGTGCTGATCGTGCTGGTCAGCATGGGTGTCCTGAGTCCGCACGCGGCGGAGTCCGCCGGCTGACCCGACCGAGCCAGGTCCGCTCTCCGCTGTGCGGAACCCACCGGGGAGCGGCCGTCGCCGATGATCGATCAACCGTGACCAAGCCCATATCGGTGTCCGTAGCCGTCCCGTAGCGCAGTGTCAGTGGATGCGCCTAGGCTTTGCCGCATGTCCCCCGATTCTGTCGTCCCTGGTTCCGTGCGGTCCGCTGCCGAGTTAAACGAGCGGATCCGGGCCCTCTGGCTGCGCGCCGGCGGGTCGCTGTCGACCCAGGAGCGGGCCGAGTACGAACTGCTGGTGGTCGAGTGGGCCGCGGCGATCCGCGGTGACGTGGTCACGGCGGCCTGAGCCCCGACCCCGCGCACAGGGCCGCCGCCATGCGGCCCGGCCGGTCCGATCAGCCTGGCGCAGAGCCGCTCGGGCGGCGCAGGGCCCTCCCTACACTGACCGCATGATCACCCTGCCGTTCAGCGCGTTGGAAGTGGCCATGGTCCAGTCGGGCTCCTCGGCCGCGGACACGTTACGAGACACCGCCGAGTTCGCCCGCCGCATCGAGGACCTCGGTTACCTGCGGCTCTGGTACGCCGAGCATCACCATTCCCCGGCGATAGGCGCGTTCCCGCCCGTCGTCCTGATCGCTCACGCGGCGGCGTCCACGTCGTCCGTGCGCCTCGGATCCGGCGGCGTGCTCGCTCCGAACCACGCTCCGCTCATGCTGGCGGAGCAGTTCGGCACGCTGGCCGCGCTGCACCCGGACCGGATCGACCTCGGCATCGGCCGCGGCCCGGGCACCTTCGACGAGTCGACGGCGCGGGCGCTGCGGCGAGGAGCGGGACCCACGACCGACGACGAGTACCGCGACGATGTGGCGGCGACCCTGCGGCTCCTGGTGGACGAGGTCGCCCTCGACCCGCTCCCGGAGCCCTGGCTGCTGTCCTCGAGCACGGCGGGCGCGGCGCTCGCCGCGGAACTCGGTCTGCCGATCGCCTTCGCCCATCACATTCGTCCCGACAACACCCTCGCCGCGCTCGCGCACTACCGCGCACATTTCGCGCCGTCCCGCTGGTGCGCGCGCCCGCGCGTGCTGGTCTGCGTGGAAACCGTGTGCGCCGAGACGCAGGAGGAGGCGGCCCGACTCGCCGGCCCGATGGACGTCGTCAAGGCCGGCCTCCTCAAGGGGCGAGGGGACTTCCCCTTCCCCACGCCCGCGGAGGCGGCCGCGCACGCGTTCACCGCGGAGGAGACACAGGCGCTGGCGGGCTTCCGTGCACAGCAGGCGGTCGGCTCGCCCGAGACCGTGGCGAAGCGCCTGACGGACCTGGTGGCGGCGACCCGCGCGGACGAACTCATGCTGGTCACGCCCGTGTACTCGTTGGCCGACCGCCTGCGGTCGTACGAACTCGTCGGACGGCACGTCATGGCTCCGACGGCTACGACGGCACCGATCGCCTCGATCCCTCAGTAGGCCGTAGGCCGCCGCCGCGTCAGCGTCCGGAGCCGCCCGGCGACGTCGCCGATGTCGTCGTCGGCGGTTCGGACTGTCCGCCCATGTCGAGCCGGAACGGCGGGTACGCGTCGGTCATCAGCGCGGCGTACGCGATCACCCGCGCGGACCAGCGGACCAGGCCGAGCAGCAGATCGAAGAGGTGGACCGGGTAGCGGGCGGTGAACGCCAGGACGACCACGGCGACGAGGGAGAGGAAGGGGATCAGGCCGACGCCGCGCCAGCCGCCGTCTCCTCCCCACCCCCAGCCCCCGCCGGTGAAGACCCCGACGACGATGTACTGCGGAATCACCAGCAGCCACCACTTGACCAGGACCAGTCCGCGCGAGAGCCGCTCGGGGTAGGCCACGTCCAGATGCGCCGGGTAGTCGGGGACGTCCGCGAGGGTGAACGGCGGGTACCGGTCGGTGCCGAGCGCGGCGTGGGCGTAGTAGCCGACCCGCCAGTTCCAGCGCAGGACGCCGACATTGAAGGTGAAGAGGGACTGCGGGTACCGGCCGGTGAAGAGGATGGCGAAGAACGCGACGATCGTCACGAGGACGAACGCGATCCAGAGGAAGAACAGCACGATGTAGTGCGGGACGGCCAGCAGCCACTTCACCAGCCACAGCCATCTCGACAGCCGGGGGTCGAGGAATGCCTCGATCCGCACGGGCGACGCGGTGACAGGATTCATGGGGCGCCTCCGATCGAGAGTCCCCACCCGGCGGCCACCAGTCCGCAGTCTCAGGCTCGCACGGGCCGTGGACGGCCGCGACTCGGGCGGATCACCCCGGGGCGCGAACCGGCGTCCACGCACCGCACGGCCCCGAGGCGGCTGCCTCGAGGCCGTGCGGGACCCTCCCTGGGGCCGTGCGTGGCTCAGGAGGTGGCGTTCCAGGAGTGTGCGACGTCGATGATCAGGTGGTCGCCCGACTGCGTCACGCGGAACGGCAGCCGCGCCCGTACGCCGACCCCGATGACCACATCGTCCTCGAGGCCGTCGACGTATCGCGTGTCCTTGAAGGTCTGGTAGCCCGTGATGTCCACTCCGGGCAGCGGCTGCCCGTGCGTGCCCGGGTAGGAGTTCGTGCCGGTCTCCGGGTCGTGGTTGGGCGACACGGCGATCTGCAGGATCGCTCCGCCGGAGATGGGGATCTCCCCCGTGCCGACCGAGATCAGCTTGTCGACGTACTTGACGCGGTAGCCGATGTCGCCGGTCCCCGAGCCGCCCTTGTAGTCGACGACCATGCGGTCGAAGCACTCGTGCTGACCGGTCCTCACGTTCGTCAGCGGAGGCAGGTAGTCCTCCGCCGGAGTCACCCGCTTCTCCAGGCTCCCCCACCCGGTCTCGCACACCGCCGACGCGCCGGTGTCGGCCTGGGCCGTCACCGCCGTTCCCGCGAGGCCGGCTCCCGCCAGCGCTAAGACCGCCAACGCGGTTCCGAGTCGTCGCATGTCTGCTCCCCAACTGATCGAGTACACGGTCACGGCTCGATGCCGTGGTCACTCACGCTGGGCTCGGCATGTGACCGGACCAGGCCCGGACGATCACGAAACGGCAACGACCGATCATGGAAGGCCGAGGATCGGGGGGCGCGGAAGCCGTACGTGGGATCGACACCCGCACAGACCTTGGCTGATCCGCTCCCATGCCGAAGACTCGGGCCATGACGCAGCGTGTGGAGCTCGCCACCGTGATGGACCGACTGGCCGTCGACGGGTTGATCACCGACTACGCCGTGGCGGTGGACGACGGTGACTGGACGGCATACCGGGAACTGTTCACATCGGACGGGCGGGCGGACTACCGTTCCGCCGGCGGTATCGAGGGGGAGGCCGGGAACGTCGCCGCCTGGCTCGCGGAGAGCATGCGGGTGTTCGCGATGCGGCAGCACCTCATCGTCAACCGCCGGGTGCACTTCGGGATCCTGGAGCAGGACACCGGCGACACCGCCCGGGTGCAGGCCGACTACGTCAACCCGATGCGGTTGACCGCCGACGCCCCCGACGGCTCCCCGGCCGGCGCACCCGACTTCGTCTACGGCGGCCGGTACACCTTCGGTCTGCTGCGGACGCACGACGGCTGGCGGATGCGCGAGGTGGTCGTACGGGAGAAATGGCGACGGCTGCCCGGCTGAGCCGAAACGCGCTCCTGCCGAGCCGAAAAGCACTCTGTCGGAGATCGTCCGCGGCGCGCACACTGGAGGGATGCAGGGGTTCACGCAGGGGTTCGGACATTGGCTCACCTCCCCCTGGCGGCGTTCGGCCGTCGCGGCTCTCGCGGGCGCGCTGCCCGTGCTCGCGTTCCCGGCGCCGGCCCTGTGGTGGTGGGCCTACCTCGCGCTCGTCCCCTGGATCCTGCTCGCCCGCTCCGCGCCGACGGGGCGGCGGGCGGCGTACGACGGCTGGAGCGGCGGCTTCGGCTTCATGCTGGCGATGCATCACTGGCTGCTGCCGTCCCTGCATGTGTTCACGCTTGTCATCGCCGCGCTGCTGGGCGCCCTGTGGGCTCCGTGGGGGTGGCTGGTGCGCCGGTTCCTCGCCGCGGACGCGATGCCGTCCCGCGGGCGGGTGGCGGCCGCGCTGCTCGTCCTGCCCTCGGCCTGGCTGGCCGTCGAACTCGTCCGCTCCTGGCAGGGGCTCGGCGGGCCGTGGGGCATGCTCGGGGCCAGTCAGTGGCAGGTGCAGCCGGCGTTGCGGCTCGCCTCCGTCGGCGGGGTGTGGCTGCTGAGTCTGCTGGTGGTGGCGGTCAACGTGGCCGCCGCCGTCCTCATCGCGCTCCCCGCGTCCCGGCTGCCGGCGCTCGCCGGGCTGGTCGCCACGGCCGCCACGGCCTCGGCGGCCTGGGTGTGGGCGCCGCGCCCCGACGTCGACGGACAGGCCCGGATCGCCGTCGTCCAGCCGGGTGTGATCGACGGGCCCGACCGACGCTTCGACCGCGAGGAGCAGTTGACCCGACGGCTGGTCGGGCAGGACGTCGATCTGATCGTCTGGGGCGAGAGCAGTGTCGGGTACGACCTCGCCGAGCGGCCCGATCTGGCCGATCGCCTCGCGCGGTTGTCCCGCGCGACCGGCGCCGACATCCTCGTCAACGTCGACGCCCGCCGCTCCGACCGGCCCGGCATCTACAAGAGCTCGATCCTCGTCGGCCCCGACGGCCCGACCGGCGACCGGTACGACAAGATGCGGCTGGTGCCGTTCGGCGAGTACATACCGGCCCGTTCGCTGCTCGGCTGGGCCACCTCCGTCGGCAAGGCGGCCGGCGAGGACCGGCGGCGCGGCGCCGGGCAGGTCGTGATGGACGTCGCGCCGGGCCTGCGCATCGGGCCGATGGTGTGCTTCGAGACGGCCTTCCCCGACATGAGCCGGCATCTCGCCGAGGACGGCAGCGACGTGCTGGTCGCCCAGTCGTCGACCTCCACCTTCCAGCACAGCTGGGCGCCCGCGGAGCACGCCTCGCTGGGCGCGCTGCGCGCCGCGGAGACCGGGCGGCCGTTCGTCCACTCCACCCTCACCGGCGTCTCCGCGGTGTACGACGCGAGCGGTCGGCGCATCGGCTCATGGCTGGGCACGGAGGCGAGCACGACGGCCGTCTACGACGTCCCGCTCGCCGACGGCGTCACCCCGTACGTCCGGTACGGCGACTGGCCGGTCCACCTGGCCCTGCTGACGCTCGTGGCCCTCGGCCTCACCGAGGGGAGCCGGGCGGTCAGGCTGCGGCGGACCCGTCCCGCACCGCTCGGACCACCTGCTCGCACAGCTCATGAGTCGCCAGCGCGTCCCGGGCGCTGAGCACCTTTCCCGCGCGCACGGCGTCCAGGAAGGCGAGCACCGCCTGCTCGATGCCGCGCTGCCGGGCCACCGGGACCCAGTCGCCGCGCCGCCGCACGGTCGGCTGCCCCTTGTGGTCGATGACCTCGGCGAGGTTGACGACCTGCCGCTTGGTGTCCTGCCCGGACACCTCCAGGATCTCCTCGTTCGAGCCGCTGAGCCGGTTCATCACACCGAGCGCGGTGAAGCCGTCTCCGCTGAGCTGGAGGACTATGTGGTGCAGCAGCCCCTCCTCGACGCGGGCCCGCACCCTCACGTCGTCGACCGGGCCCGGCGCCAGGAAGCGCAGGGTGTCGACGACGTGGATGAAGTCGTCGAGGACCATCCTGCGCGGTTCCTCGGGCAGTCCGATCCGGTTCTTCTGCATGATGATCAGCTCGCGCGGATGGTCGGCGCACTGCGCGTACCCGGGCGCGAAACGCCGGTTGAAACCGACGGCCAGGGACGTGTCGCGCGTCTGCGCGAGCGCCACGAGCCGTTCGGAGTCGGCGAGTTCGTAGGCGAGGGGCTTGTCGACGTACGTCGGGACGCCCGCTTCCAGCAGCCGGGCGACGATCTCGGGGTGCGCGGCGGTGGGCGCGTGCACGAACGCCGCGTCCAGGCCGACGGCGAGCAGCGCGTCGAGGTCGCGGTGCCGCTGCTCACGGGGCAGCCGAAGGGTGTCGGCGACCCGGTCGAGGGTGGCCGGGGTACGCGTCTGCAGATGGAGTTCGACCCCGGGCAACGCGCCGAGCACCGGCAGATACGCCTTCTGCGCGATGTCGCCGAGTCCGATACAGCCGACCTTCACGGGGTGCTCCCTCACTGCTCGCCTGTCTCCACGGCAGCATACGGCCCACCGGAAAACCCGTGGTGGGCGCGGGCGCCTCGGGGTAACCATGCGGAGATGACGACGACGCAGCGCACCGAACCCGCCCAGAACGCCGACGAACGCACCATGCTGGAAGGCTGGCTGGACTACCACCGGCAGACCCTGGCCATGAAATGCGCCGGCCTCACCGACGAGCAGCTCCGCACCGCCTCGGTGCCGCCGTCCGAACTGTCCCTGATGGGCCTGGTGCGGCACATGGCGGAGGTGGAGCGCAGCTGGTTCCGCAGGGTGCTCGTGGACGACGGCGCGGAGCCGATCTACTACAGCGACGAGGACCGGGACGGCGAGTTCCACCTCACCGAGCAGGACACCTGGGCGCAGGCCCACGCCACCTGGCAGGCCGAGATCGAGGTCGCCCGGCGGTACGCGGCCGGCTTCGCCCTGGAGGAACTCTCGCGCGGCAAGAGCAGGTTCACCGACGAACCGTTCAGCCTGCGCTGGATCTACACCCACATGATCGAGGAATACGCCCGGCACAACGGCCACGCCGACCTGCTCCGCGAGCGCATCGACGGCGCGACCGGAGACTGAGCGCTCCGCTGACCGTGTCGATATGCGGCTCCGCCGCGGGGCCGCGATGTGCCGTCGTTCCGCTGCGGTGCCATCGTGGCTGGTCGCTCCCCCACTCTCGGCTGCGCTCGAGCGGGGGGACCCCCATCGCGGCGGAGCCGCAGATGTCAGCGCCCCGCGCCCCTTCAGGGCGCTGCCGAACTGCAGCCGACTTCGCCCGACCCGCTTGGCGCCGTCCGGCCGAGCAGGACGCAGCAAATCGGCGGCGGCCGTCAGCGTGTCCGGGTCCGCTCCCTCCCTACGGGGTACGAGATCACCCGTGCGGGGCAACCTCGGGTGGTCCGCTGTTGCTCGGACGGCCGCAACCACCAGAGTTGCGCGGGTGCATCGAACGACTACCACCGCCACGCTCCTGGTCACCGTGGCCTTCTCGGCCCTCTCCGGGTGCATGACCGTCCAGCGTCCGCCCGCACCGGGTCCGGCCCCGGCCCCGTCCCGGCCGTCCGTGCCGCGGCCGGACGGGCAGGCCGAGACGCAGATCGTGCAGGCGCCGGCCCGTGAGGCGCTGGAGATGATCGCGCCGTCCCGGAAACCGGAACCGACGACGCCGGCCACCCCGGACCGGCGGCGGTCGGCGGCGGCGCCGACCGAGCAGCCGCCCGCGCCCCGTTCGCGTCCGCACGCCCGGCCTCCCCACCCGGAACCGCGACGGCACGCACTGCCGCGTGTGGAGATCCCGGACGTGGAGGCGGAGGTGCGCAGGAACACCGATGTGTGCGCGCTCGGCAGAAAGTACGGCGCATGGCAGCGGGACAGCCCGGAAGCGGTGATCTGCGAACAGGCCTACGGACGATGAGTATTCACGCCCCCCGGTACACCCGTCCCGGTTCGCCGGTCCCGGTTCACCGGTCCCGGTTCACCGGTCCCGGTCCGCCCGTCCCCGTTCGCCCGCCCCGTTTCACGCCTCCCGGATCACCCCTCCCGACGCCACTCCCCCTCCCCCAGTCTCAGCTCCATCCTGCTGATCGCCGCCCGTACGCCGTCCCCGTAGCTGTCGTCCCCCAGCGCCGCGGCCGCCCTGCGCGCCCTGCGCACATGGGTCCGGGCGGCCTCGGCGTGGTCGAGCTTCACATAGTCCGCCGCCAGGTTGAGGTGCAGGGACGGATAGAGCGCCCGCGCCTCCACCGAGCCCTCGTGCTCCTGCGCCGCCGTCAGCGCCCGCAGGTCCCAGGCCAGTTCGTCCGACGGGTCGTCGTGGGTGTCGGCCAGGTAGTGGGCGAGGGTGCAGCGGTGCAGCGGGTCGCCGTCCTCCCCGACCTCCGTCCACAGGTCGAGGAGCCGGTGCCGGGCCTCCTCGCGGTCTCCCCCGTGGTGCAGCATCACGACCTGACCGATCCGCGTGAGCAGCGTCTCCGACGCCGTCCGCCCCTGTCTCTCCGCCACCCAGGCCTCCCTTGCGCCGATGCGTCGACGCTAGCCGCACGCACCGGCGATCGGGGGCAGGCGGCACCGGGGCCGGGGAAGTCCGGTCAGGACCGTACAGGGCAGGACGGGTCGGGACGGGTCAGGTCAGGTCAGGTTCGGGATCGTCCAGTCGATCGGCTCGTGGCCCTGCTGCGCCACCGCCGCGTCGATCTGCGTGAACGGACGGGAGCCGAAGAACTTCTTCGCCGACAGCGGCGAGGGGTGCGCGCCCTTGACCACGATGTGCCGGCTCTCGTCGATGAGCGGCAGCTTCTTCTGCGCGTAGTTGCCCCACAGCACGAAGACGGCCGGGTCGGGCCGGTCGGCCACGGCGCGGATCACCGCGTCCGTGAACTTCTCCCAGCCCTTGCCCTTGTGCGAGTTCGCCTCGCCGGAGCGGACCGTGAGGACCGCGTTGAGCAGCAGGACGCCCTGCTGGGCCCACGGCATCAGATAGCCGCTGTCCGGGATCGGGGTGCCCAGCTCCTCGTGCATCTCCTTGTAGATGTTGCGGAGCGACGGCGGGATCTTCACCCCGGGCCGCACCGAGAAGCACAGGCCGTGCCCCTGACCCTCGCCGTGGTACGGGTCCTGGCCGAGGACGAGCACCTTCACCCGGTCGTACGGCGTCGCGTCGAGTGCGGCGAACACCTCCTCGCGCGGAGGGTAGACGGGCCCCTTTGCCCGCTCCTCCTCGACGAACTCCGTCAGCTCCTTGAAGTAGGGCTGCTGCAGCTCGTCGCCCAGAACCCCGTGCCAGGACTCGGGCAGCATGGCGTTGTCGGTCACGTCGACGTCCTCTGTTGTGCGGTCGCTTCCAGACCACAGAACTTACAGGCGACCACTGACAGTTCGCCGCTACCAGCTGGTCTTCCGGTACAGCTCCCACATCGTCATCATGGTCGCCGGGTCGATGACCTTCTCGAGACCGGCGATCTCCTCGTCCGCGGCCACGTACTGCTTGCCCTGCCACAGCGGCAGCAGCCGTGCGTCGTCCACGAAGATCTGCTGAGCGGCCTCGATCTGCTTCGCCACGGCCGCGCGATCGCCCTCCGCGCGCGACTCCGGCAGCAGCTTGCCGGTGATCTCGGGGGATTCGTACGGGGTCCCGAGCGCGTTCTGCTCGCCCACGAAGGGCGCGATGAAGTTGTCGGCGTCGTTGAAGTCGGGGAACCAACCGCGCCCGAACACCGGGTACTCGCCGTTCTGGTAGCCCTTGACGTAGGTCTTCCACGGACGGCTCTTGAGGGTGATCGTGAAGAGACCGGAGGCCTCCAGCTGCTGCTTCAGCTCCTCGAAGGCGGGCTTGGTCGTCGAGCCGTAACGGTCGCTGGTGTACCAGAGGGTCAGCGGGACACGTTCGGTGATCCCCTCTTCCCTGAGGAGCTTCTTGGCCTTGGCCACACTGGGGTCGCCGAAGTCGTCGAAGAAGCCCGTGGTGTGACCGGTGAGTCCGGCAGGGACCATCGAGTACAGCGGCTCGACGGTGTCCTTGTAGACCTTGTGCACGAGTGCCGAGCGGTCGACGATCTGGGCGATGGCCTTGCGGACCGCGGGCTTCGCGGCCCACGGGTCGCTGGGGTTGAACACCAGGTAGCTGATCTCGGTGGTGGGGTTCTCCACCAGCTGGAGCCCCTCCTTCTGCTGGTTGGTCTCGATGTCCACGGTGTCGGAGGCGCCGAGACCGCGGTAGACGACCGAGATCTCCTTGTTCTTGAGTGCCTTGACCAGCTCGCTCGACTGCGGGAAGTAGCGGATGGTGACGGCGTCGTTCTTGAGGTCCGCGATGCCCTTGTAGCTGCCGTTGCGGACGAGCGTGGCCTTCTCGCCCTCTTCGTAGGAGTCGAGGTTGTAGGGTCCCGAGCCGCTGATCTTCCCGTCCTCGCGGAGCGCGTTCTCGGGGTAGTCCTCGGGGTCCACGATCGACATGGCGGGCGTGGTGAGCACCAGGGGGAAGGTGGCGTCGGGTTGGCTGAGGTGGAAGATGACCTCTCGGTCGCCCTTCGCCTGAACCCGGGAGAGCGTTCCCAGCAGACCTGTGGGGCCGCCGTTGACGTTGATCTTCTTGATCCGGTCGAACGAGTACTTGACGGCCTCGGCGTCCAGCGTGTGCCCGTTGGAGAACTTCAGGCCCTCGCGCAGCTTGCAGCTGTACACGGTGCTCGTCGTGTCCGTGAACTCGCAGCTCTCGGCGGCGTCGGGTTCGGGGGTGGTTCCACCGGGACTGTAGTTCAGGAGCGTCTGATAGACGTTGCGGAACAGCTCCCAGGAGCTGTCCCACGAGGCCGCGGGGTCCAGCGTGCTGGGAGCACTGGTGGTGCCCACGACGATCGGTCCGGCGTCGTCGGAGCTCTCCTCCCCCAAGAGGCTGCACCCGGCCACCAGGGATATGGACACGATCGCAGCCACCTGCTGCAAGGATCGGTTCCGGTTGAACACGTGCACGCTCCTCGATCTGCCATGCCAAGGGTTGGCAGACCATACCGCAGCCCCGCGCGGCCTGAACCGGCGGCTGTGCAGCGGTATTGATCACTTTTGGTTTGACTACGTTGTCATCACCGTGTGCGACACAAGGGTGACGACACGGGCGCCGTTTCCGTCAAGGAAACGGCGCCCGGTCGTGCGCGTCGGGGCTCAGGCCACGCCGGCGTTGAGGAAGATTCCGCCGTCGACGACGAGCGTCTGGCCGGTGATCCAGTCCGACTGCTCCGAGGTCAGGAACGCGGCGGTGCCGCCGATGTCGGAGGGCACGCCGAGCCGGGCCAGCGGGTAGGCGGCGGCCGCCTCCGCCTCGCGGCCCTCGTACAGGGCGGCGGCGAACTTGGTCTTCACCACGGCCGGGGCGATCGCGTTGACCCGCACGCGCGGCGCGAACTCGTGCGCCAGCTGCTGGGTCAGGTTGATCATCGCGGCCTTGCTGATGCCGTACGCGCCGATGAACGGCGAGGCCGACAGGCCCGCGACGGAGGAGATGTTGACGATCGCGCCGCCGTTGTCCTTCTGCCAGGCGTGCCAGGTCTTCTGCGCGAAGCCGAGCGCGGAGACCACGTTGGTCTCGAAGACCTTGCGGGCCACGTCCAGGTCGAGGTCGGCGATCGGCCCGAACACCGGGTTCGTACCGGCGTTGTTGACCAGGAAGTCGACGCGGCCGAAGGCCTCCATCGTGCGCTCGACGGCGGCGGCCTGGTGTGCGAGGTCGTGCGCCTTGCCGGCGACGCCGATGACCCGGTCGGCGCCGAGCTGTTCGACGGCCTCCTTGAGGGCGTCCTCGTTGCGGCCGGTGATGCAGACCCGGTCGCCGCGGGCGACGAGCGCCTCGGCGACGCCGTAGCCGATGCCCCGGCTGGCGCCGGTGACGAGAGCGACCTTGCCGGAGAGTGCGGGCAGTTCAGTCATGTCGGTGATCCTCAGTCGTCCCTTGTGGCCGTTAGTCGAGCGGTCCGCCGGCGACGTACAGCACCTGGCCGGATACGAAGCCGGCGGCCTCGTTCGTGAAGAAGGCGATCGCGTTGGCGATGTCGTCGGGCTCGCCGACGCGCGCGACCGGGATCTGGGTGGCGGCCGCGGCCTTGAACTCCTCGAAGCCCATGCCGACGCGGGCGGCGGTCGCGGCGGTCATGTCGGTGGCGATGAAGCCGGGGGCGACGGCGTTGGCGGTGATGCCGAACTTGCCGAGCTCGATGGCGAGGGTCTTGGTGAAGCCCTGCAGACCGGCCTTGGCGGCGGAGTAGTTGGCCTGGCCGCGGTTGCCGAGCGCCGAGGAGGAGGACAGGTTGACGACCCGGCCGAAGCCGGCGTCGACCATGTGCTTCTGGACGGCCTTGGTCATCAGGAACGAGCCGCGCAGGTGCACGTTGAGGACGGTGTCCCAGTCGCCGGTGCTCATCTTGAACAGCAGGTTGTCGCGGAGCACGCCCGCGTTGTTGACGAGGATCGTCGGCGCGCCGAGCTCCGCGACGACACGGGCGATCGCGGCCTCGACCTGGGCCTCGTCGGAGACGTCGGCGCCGACGGCGATGGCCTTGCCGCCCGCCGCGGTGATCTTCTCGACGGTGTCCTTGCAGGCGGCCTCGTCGAGGTCGACGACCGCGACCGCGCGGCCCTCGGCGGCCAGTCGTACGGCGGTGGCGGCTCCGATGCCGCGCGCCGCGCCCGTGACCACGGCGACCCGCTGCTCATTGGTGGACATTGCTGGTTCTCCTCGCCCTTGAGAATGCCTGACCTGAGAATGCCTGACCTGACGAAAGCCCGACCTGGGAAAGTCTGCCGCGCCCGGGTGGTGAGCGACCGCTTAGTACCTTCGGCAGACGTGACGCTAGAAGCCCTGGCACCCGGTGTCAACGCCACACGACGCCGGTGTGATCCATTACCTCACCAGCAGCTGAAGCAACCGCTCGGTCTCGGCCGCGGGATCGGTGGTGAGCCCGGTGTGCACGGGGCCCGGCTGGACGACCGTCGAGCGGGGCGCGATGAGCCAGCGGAAGCGCCGCCCGGCGTCGTCGTGCGCCGCCTGCCCGGCCGCCGCGCCGCCCGCGCACACGCCCTCCACCGCCCGCAGGGCGGCCCGCACCCCGGCGACGTCCGCCGCGGGGTCCAGCGCGAGGAGCTTCGTCTCGTCGAGGTGGGTGCGGGCGCCGACGTAGTCCTGGCCGCGGCAGTACACCAGTACGCCCGCGTTGATGCATTCGCCGCGTTCGACGCGCGGTACGACGCGCAGCAGGGCGTACTCGAAGACGTCCCGGTCGCCGCCCTGACCCGGCCGGATGATGTGGCGGTCGTTCACTTGGTCCCCTTGATGCGGTCGTGGATGACGGCTGCGCGCGCGAGGAGAGGCGCCGCGTAGGCACGCCGGAGCGCGTCCGGGGTGTCGAAGCCGGGCTCGTCCGCCAGCCAGACGTCGGGGATCTCGGCGGTGACCTCGGCGAGCAGCTCGGCGGTGACCAGCGGCGCCAGCTCGGCCGTCGCGGCCGCGACGTCCGGCGCGAAGGGGGCGAGGGCGTGGTCGCCGGCGTCGTAGGGGCGGGCCGCGGAGGTCTCGGCGGTGGGCCAGTTGTGCTGCCAGATCATGGTGGCGCCGTGGTCGATGAGCCACAGGTCGCCGCGGTGCACCAGAAGGTTGGGGTTGCGCCAGGAGCGGTCGACGTTGTTCACCAGCGCGTCGAACCAGACGATCCGGCCGGCCTCCTCGGGGCTCACCGGGAAGGCGAGCGGGTCGAAGCCGAGAGCTCCGGAGAGGAAGTCCATGCCGAGGTTGGTCCCGCCGCTGGCCTTCAGCAACTCCTGCACCTGCTGGTCGGGTTCGCCGAGCCCCAGCAGGACGTCGAGCTCCACGGTCACCAGACGGGGCACCCGCAGGCCCAGCCTGCGGGCCAGCTCGCCGCAGACGACCTCCGCGACCAGCGTCTTGCGGCCCTGTCCGGCGCCGGTGAACTTCATGACGTATACACCGAAGTCGTCGGCCTCGACGAGTCCCGGCAGGGAGCCGCCCTCACGCAAGGGGGTGACATAGCGGGTCGCGGTGACTTCCTTGAGCATCGCCCCAGGTTACTGGGCCTGGAGCGATGCACGGCCGACAGCTCCGCGACAGCTCTGGCTTACGCCGTGCTCATGTCGAACGGGTCAAGATCTCGACACTGTCCGGACTTGGCGGGGGCGCTGAACAAGCGACGTCCACGGCTCGTACCTCTTGACAGATCCACGCACCCCCTTTGGAAGGGAACCCCCCAGCATGACCAGCGCATCGATCAAGTCCGCGTCGGGGCCCGCCCGCCGTACCGTCGTGGCAGCCGCCGGAGCCGCGGGGCTCTCCGTCGCGCTGACCGCGTGCGGCGGCTCCGACGACGACTCGTCGAGCTCGTCCTCGTCGGCCGGCACGTCGGGTTCCACCGGTTCCACCGGCAGCACCGAGGCCGCGAGCACCGGCGGCACGGGCGGCGGGGACAACGCCGCGGCCGGTGCCGCGCTCACCACGACCGCCGACATACCCGAGGGCGGCGGCAAGGTCTTCGACTCCGAGAAGGTGGTCGTCACCCAGCCGACGGCGGGCACGTACAAGGCGTTCTCCGCGGTGTGCACGCACCAGGGCTGTGCGGTGAAGAGCATCGCCGACGGCGTGATCAACTGCCCGTGCCACAACAGCAACTTCTCGATCACGGACGGCAGTGTGAAGAGCGGTCCCGCGCAGAAGGCGCTGCCGGAGGTGGCGATCACCGTCAGCGGCGACTCGATCACTCTGGCCTGACGGCCGTCCGCCGGAGGCAGTCCAGCACCTCGTCCGTGGTCGCGACCGTGGCGACCAATGCGAGGGTGTGACGGATCATCGCGGGGGTGTAGTCGGCAGGCACCCCCGCGATGGCGTCCGACGGCACGACGACCGTGTAACCCCGATTGACGGCGTCGAAGACGGTGTTCGGGATCGCGACGTTGGCCGAGACGCCGCTCACCACCAGGGTGCGGCAGCCCAGGTTGCGCAGCAGGGCGTCGACATCGGTGCCCTGGACGGGCGACAGTCCGTGCAGCCGCCGTACGACGAGGTCCTGTTCGGCGACCTCGATCGGGGGCGCGAGACGGGTCGCGGCGGTACCGCTGAGCTGCTGGACGGGGAAGCGTTCGGCAGCACGGAACAGACGGGCGTTGCGGCTCGCGCCCCGGCCGTCGGGACGGCGCTCGGCGATGGCGTGCACGACCTGGACACCGCGTTCGTGCGCGGCGTCGACCAGTCGGCCCACGTTGGCAAGGGCACCCGACTCGCGTGCGGCGGCGGCGAGTTGAGGCAGTGCGGCACCGGGGCCAACGACGCCCTGCTGGCACTCCACCGTGAGCAGCACGGTGGAGTCGGGGTCGAGGAGGTCCCGGAGCTCTTCGGACGACGGCACGACTCCCCCTGATGTCAGGACACTTGCTTTTCTGACACAGTGTCAGAAAAGTCGTACTGGTAAGCAGTACGAGGGAAGCAGTACACGGGAAACAGCGACAAGAGAAGAAGAATGAGGGGGCCGGATGACCGTCACTCAGCGCCGGGGCCGGAAGATCATGATGACGTCGGGCGAGCTGGACGCGTTCCTCGCCGACCAGCGCACCTGCCGGGTCGCGACCGTGTCCACCGACGGCGCCCCGCACGTCAGCGCCCTGTGGTTCCTCTGGGACGGCACCGCGCTCTGGCTGTACTCGGTCGTGCGCAGCAAGCGCTGGGCGGACCTGCGCCGCGATCCACGGGTCGCGATCGTGATCGACACGGGTGAGGAGTACGACGCGCTGCGCGGGGTCGAGCTGTCCGGCGCCGTGGACTTCGTGGGCGAGGCCCCGCGCACCGGCGAGCTGTGCGCCGAACTCGACGCCGTGGAGACGCTGTTCGCCCGCAAGAACTTCGGCCTGGACGCGATGCCGCACGACGGCCGGCACGCGTGGGTGCGGCTGAACCCGGCCAAGATCGTGTCCTGGGACTTCCGCAAACTGGGCGGCGCGTAGGCCCGGTCCGGCCGGTCGGCTCAGCTCACCGACCGACCCGCCTCCTTGAGCGCCCCGACCGCCGCCCGGATCGACGGGCGGCGGTCGGCGTCCGCCCGCCAGACCACGTACACATTCCGGCGCACACGCTGGCGCAACGGGACCATCACGACTCCCTCGGGCACCGGGTGACGTCCGAGCAGGGGCGCGATGCAGACACCCAACCCGGAGGCCACCAGACCGAGTTGGGTGTGCGTCTCGGCCGCCCGGTGGCCGACGATCGGCTCGATGCCGCGCGAGCGCAGCGTGAACATCAGCCACTCGTGGCAGAACTCGCCCTCGCCCCAGGTGATCCACTCGTCCTCGGCGAACTCCCCGAGGTCCACCTCGTCCCGGCCCGCGAGGGGATGCCCGGCCGGCATGGCGACATCGGCGGGATCTTCGAGAATGGACGCCTTGACCAGGCCGTCCGGCACCGGCATCGGCTTGTTGTACCAGTCCAGGACGACGGCGAGATCGAGGTCGCCCCGCACAACGCAGGTGATGCCGCGCTCCGGCTCCATCTCGCACGAGCGCAGCCGCAGCGCGGGGTGCGCCTTGCGCAGCGCCGCGAAGGCGAAGGGAAACAGCCCCCGCGCCGCGGTCGGGAACGCGGACAGTCTCAACTCCCCCGCCACCTGCCCGCGTTGGGCCTCCAGATCGGACTGGGCGAGCTCGACCTGGGACAGGATCCGGGAGGCGTGGTCGGCGAGCAGCCGTCCGGCGTCCGTCAGCCGCACGCCCCGCCCCTGCTTGGCGAGCAACTGCTGCCCGACCTCCCGCTCCAGCTTGGCCAGCTGCTGCGAGACGGCCGAGGTGGTGATGTGCAGCCCCGTCGCGGCGGCGCTGACCGATCCGTGCCGGGCGAGGGCGTCGAGGGTGCGCAGGCGCTCCAGGTTCAACATATAAGCGATGCTACGAGATCCGCGTCGGGAATTATCGCCTGCGCTACACGTACCCGCGCCCGGGCACTGACCGCACCGCAGCGGCGACCGCGTCCGCCAGCACCGCGATCTCCCCTTCCGTCAACGTCGACACCGTGATCCGGATCCCGGGTGGAGCCTGGACCCGGAACCGCGCCCCCGGCGCGACCGCCCATCCCGCGTGCAAGAGGCCGGCGACCGCCCCCGTCTCGTCCGACACGGGGACCCACACGTTCATCCCGCTGCGCCCGTACGCCTCCACCCCTCGTCGGGCGAGCGCTGCGATCAACGCGTCCCGCCGACTGCCGTACGCCGCCGCCACCGCCCGCGCGTCCACCGCCCCGTCGGCCCACAGCCGCAGGACCGCCCGCTGGGTGATCCGGCTGACCCAGCCGGGCCCGAGCCGCTGCCGTCCGCGGACCCGGTCGAGGGTGACGTCGTCCCCGGTGAGCACGGCGAACCGCAGGTCGGGCCCGTACGCCTTGGCGGCCGAGCGCACGAAGGCCCAGTGCCGGGTGACGCCGGCGAGGGGATGCAGGGGGAGGTCGACGATCCGATGACCGTGGTCGTCCTCGACGAGCAGCGTCTGCGGGTGTTCCCGCAGGACGGCGCGCAGAGCACGCGCGCGTGGGGCGGTCACCGCCGCGCCGGTCGGGTTCTGCGCCCGGTCGGTGACGATCAGGGCGCTCGCCCCGGCCGCCAGGGCGCGGCGGACGTCCTCGGGCAGCGGTCCGTCGTCGTCGAGGCCGACCGGAACCGGGCGCAGTCCGAGGGCCGGCACGAGGTCGAGCAGGGAGCCCCAGCCGGGATCCTCGACGGCGACGGTGTCACCCGGCCGCAGATGTGCGGCGAGGACGCGTTCGATCGCGTCCAGCGAGCCGGAGGCGACGGCCACGGGCCCGGCCGGCACGCCGTCCGCGTCCAGGTCGGCCCGGGCCAGGCGCGCCAGCTCGGGTTCGACCGGAGCGTGTCCGTACAGGACCGGCTCCCGGTCGCCCTGCGCGGCGGCCCACGCGAACGCCGGCCCCAACGGTGGCAGCAGGGCCGTGTCCGGGTTGCCGGCCGCTGCGTCCCGCACCCCCGCCGGCACCTCGACGCGGATGAACTCGCGCCCGGTCGTGGCGGGCTTCGACCGCACCCGGCTGCCCCGGCGGCCGTCGGTCTCGATCACCCCCCGTTCGCGCAGGGTGCGATAGGCGGCCGCGACGGTGTTCGGGTTCACCCCCAGCGTCTGGGCCAACTCCCGCATGGGCGGCAGCAGTTGCCCGGGCCGCAGCTCGCCGGCGCTCACCGCCGCCTCCACGCTCGCGGAAATGTCTGCTGCGCGCCGACCTTCGATCGGATACTCTCCTAGCACAAAGGCCATTATGCACTAGAGCAATGGAGAACGCCATGCAGGGGACCCAGGAGCCGACGACACGGGCCGCCGCCTACACCCCGACCGACCGCACGATCCCCACCCGTGCCGCGCAGCGGGCGTCCTACGACAAGGATCTGGTGCACGCGATACTCGACGAGGGCTACGTCTGTCACCTCGGCTTCGTCCGCGACGGCGCGCCCGTCGTGCTGCCGACGCTGTACGCCCGGGTCGGCGAGACGCTCTATGTGCACGGCTCGACGGGCTCGCGTCCGCTGCGGATGACCGGACAGGCGGACCCGGGGCTCCCGGTGTGCCTGACGGTGACGCATGTCGACGGCCTGGTCCTGGCCCGCTCCGCCTTCCACCACTCGATGAACTACCGCTCGGCCGTGGTGCACGGCGTCGCGTACGACGTGACCGACCCGCAGGAGAAGCGCACCGCGCTCGACGCCCTCGTCGACCACGTCGTCCCGGGCCGGTCCGCCGACTCACGTCCCGCCAACAAGAAGGAACTGGCGGCGACCGCGGTGATCCGTCTCGATCTGAACGAGGTCTCGGCCAAGACCCGCACGGGCGGGGTGAACGACGAGCCGGAGGACCTCGCCCTCCCCCACTGGGCCGGCGTCCTCCCGCTGCGCAAGGGGTACGGCGCCCCTCTCCCGGAGGCCGACCTCACCCCCGGCACCGCACTCCCCGACTACCTCTCGGCGTTGTGACGCTCAGCTGCCCGCGCGACGCGTCCCGCGCCGGCGGCTCAGGGACACGGCGCCGGGTAGGAGCTCTCCGTCGTGCGGTACGGAAGGCAGGCCTTCTTCTGGGGTGCGTAGCGCATCAGATGTCTACGGACCTCGGCGGTGTAGGGGCGGAGACGGGCCGGGATGCCGTTCTCGTTCTGCACGACGAAGGTGGCCGTGCGGTACGCGGCAGCCAGGTTGAGGACGGGATCCGTCTCATCCCCACATCCGCCGCGCCGTTCCGTACTGCGCACCGGCGTCGGCCTGACCACGGCGGCGGGTCTCGCGACGCTCGCGCTCCCCTCCCCGGCGTCCGCGTCCGCATCCGCATCCGCGCGGGCCGCCGCAGACGGCCCGCGGACGCCGCCCACCAGTGCCAACGGCTGGCCGATGGAACCGAAGACCGACGGGTCGGGAGCCATCTGGACCCGCCAGGTGCCGGGCAGCTCGGTCTCCGTGGCGCTGCGGATCGGTGCGGCGGCCACCGTGCTCGTCCATGTCGTCCGCCGCTACCACTACGAGATCGACACTCTCGCTCACGGCGAGGTGATCGGCTTCCGCCCGGCGGACCGGACGCTGAAGGGCTACGCGACCAACCACGCCTCGGGGACGGCGGTCGCTATCCGCCCGACCTGGTACCCGGACGGCGCCAAGGACGGTCTCTTCCCCCACCAACTGGCGACGGTCCGCGACATTCTCGAGGAATGCCAGGACGTGGTGGCCTGGGGCGGAGACTTCCGCCACCCGAACGAGTCCCACTTCCAGATCGACGTGCCCCCGTCCGACGCACGCCTGAAGCGGCTCGCGGACAGGATCCGCGGCTGGGAGGAGACGCCTGGCCAGGGGGCGGGGACACTCGCCCTGGGCGTCTGACTTCGGCGGCGTGGGGCTCTTCGCCCCGGGGCGTGCCGCCCAGCTGCCGCTCGTCGCCGGGGCTTCCGATGATCCGGCTCCCTCCCAGCGGGACTGCCGGCCGCGGCCGCGCCGACCCCGGATTGGCTGCACGCCGTCCGGCAGCAAGCTCGCCGCCAAGGCGAACGGCGGCAGGCACTCGGACGCCCGCGGACGCCCCCGCGGTGGCCCGGGCGAGCGGGGGCGGCACGCCCTTCGTGGGACGGGCGCGCCGTACCGCCCCGCAGCGCGCGGCCACTCGGGCAGCATCTGAGGGCTCGCCTCAGGCTGCCGGGGCGGCGGCGCAAGCGTCGGGTCAGACGGCCGTTTCGCGGACGGTCGGCTCCCTTTCGGGGCGGCCGGCGGCCACCGGCTCCGGGGAGCCCTTCGCGGGCGCGGACGACTGTGCGATGAACGCGCCCAGCAGCACCACCGCCCCGCCGACGATCTGCGGCGCCGAGAGGTGCTCGCCGAGCAGCACCCACGCCAGGACGGTCGCGATGACCGCCTCCAGACACGCCACCACTCCGGCGACCTGCGGGGAGAGCCGGCGCACCGAGACCACGCCGGTGACGTAGGCGACGACCGTCGCGATCAGTACGATCCAGGCGAGCAGCAGCCAGGCGGGCACCTCGGCGCCGTTCATGCCGGCGGTGTGCGCGAGCACGGACCAGTCCATGCCCCACGGACGGGCGACGACGGTCAGCACCAGGGCGCCCACGAGGAGACCGTAGGCGATCACGCCCAGCGGGTCGGGGGCGTCGTCGCCCAAACCACTGCCCTGGTCGGACAGGACGAAGTAGCCGACCTGGCAGCAGGCCGCCGCGAGCGCGAGCAGCAGTCCGAAGGCGTCGAAGCTCAGCCCCGACCAGATCTCCACGACACAGGCCAGTCCGCCCACCGCGAGGACCACACCGAGCGCGGCGGCACGCGCCACGGGCCTGCGCTGCACGAACCGCACCCAGCCCAGCACGAGCGCGGGCGCAAGGTACTCCACGAGCAGCGCGACGCCGACGGGGATGCGGGATATGGAGGCGAAGTAGAACGCCTGCACGCCGGCCACGCCGAGCAGACCGAACCCGGCGAGCAGCGCGGGGCGGGTGCGCAGCAGCGCGCGATGTCGCCAGGCGAGCGGCAGCATCACCAGGGCCGCGCCGGTCACCCGCAGCCACACCACGTGCAGCGGGTCCAGGCCCGCCTCGATCAACGGCTTGGCCGCGACCCCGGATCCGCCGAAGGCGATGGCCGACCCGACCGCCAGACCGAGCCCGATGCCCTTTCCACGGTTGCCCTGACTGCTCACAGACGTATGCACCGGCACATGATGACAGGCGACGACATGAGCGTCATCCCCGTTGACACCTGTCTCATCGACTGGACGGTGCCGGACCGGCACAGCGCGGTCGGTCAGCGGTCGAGGCCACCGTCCTCGATCAGACCGCCCTCGATCAGACCGTCCTCGATGCGGGCGCGCAGTTCGTACACGTCGACGCCGGCCCGGGTGAGCACCTCGACGGCCCGCGCCTGCGGGTCCTCGACGATCGCCACGAGCAGATCGACGCCACGGGCCGGCGCGCCGTCGCGCAGGACGGCCCGCACGCACGCGTGCTCGAGCGCGAGCGCGGCCAGCGGCGAGAACCCCTCGACGACGGTCACGACGGGCAGGGCCCCGGAGTCCTCGACACCGCTCTGCCAGCGCAGGCCGTAGCCGATGCTGCGCTGGACGAGATAGCCGAGCAGCCGGGCGAGCTGGGGTCCGCCGTCGAAGGCGGCGCGGACCTGGGAGTCGTGCTCCAGGAGCGAGTGCAGCAGGTGGGCGGTGTCGATCTGGCGGTCCCCGTCTCTGACCGCCCGGCGGCGGGCGGCGGCGAGCGCCGCCGCGGGCTCGGCACCGAGCCTGGGATCGTCGTACATGCCGTGCGCCGCCTGGTCGAGCGGCGACTGCCGGGGAATACGGGGTTGCACATCCCCTACCCCATCAGTCCCGACCGGGTCCGGTCATCCCCGGCGGGAAGCATCTTGGCGTCCCACGCAGAGCGGACCAGGGGTGCCGCAATCTCCTCCTCACGGATGAGATCAGACCATTTCCCGCGCAGAGGCGCGCGCCGCCTTGCGCTGCGCCCCTCGTGCAACCGTCGAGCCCCGCCCGCACGTCCCCCACGGACATGGAGAGCGCGTGCTGGCTGGTGACCCTGCCGGCGATCGACGGCCGACAGTACGTCTACCGGGTGTACGCCCCCGCAGAAGCGCTGCCCGCCGACCTCTTCTGGCAGGCGTGGCACTGCCACGACGAGGGGCCCTTCCCGCGCGCGTGGGACGTGTTCGACGCGGCGGTGATCCGCCGGGTGGGCGGATCGCCCGACCGCCGGTTCGACTGACGACCGCGCCCACGGCTCGACTGACGGTTCATCAGTATTGAATGTTGGCGGCCTTGGGGCTACTTTCCGCGACGACGCAGCCGAGTCGCCCGACATGAAGAGCCCGACACGAAGAGGTGGTCGCATGGCCGAGATCAGCGCCGAGGCACGCATCCAGGCACCGGCCGAGCAGGTGTGGGCCCAGCTCACCGACTGGCCGAAATACGGGGAGTGGAACGCCACCCACACCAACTTCCCCAAGGGCGGCCCCAAGACCCTCGAACTGGGCGCGACCTTCCAGGAGAACATGAAGCTCATGGGCTTCCCGGCGGAGGTCGAGTGGACCGTGGCGGAACTGGAGCCGGCCCGGGTGCTCGCCATCCGCGGGAAGGGCCCGATGGCGGTGGCCGTGGCCACCCGCTACACCCTGACCCCCGACGGCGACGCCACGACGGTCCGCATCGACGGCGAGTTCACGGGCGCGGCCGTGTCGCTGATGGCGGGCAAGCTCAAGGACTCGGGGACGGCGGCCCTGAACGAGTCGCTGCGCAAGCTGGGCGCACTGGTGGTCTGAGGCAAGACAGAGGCACGCGCGCGTGAAGGCGCCCCGTGGACGATTCCACGGGGCGCCTTCCTCGTCGTGCAGCAGTGCAGCAGTGCAGCCGTGTGCTACTGCACGGCCGTACGGCGGCTACCGCCTCAGTCCTCGTCGGCGAGGATCAGGTACAGCTTCTTGCGGGCGTCGTTGATGACCGCGAGCGCCTTCTCGCGCTGCTCCTTGCTGCCGGTCTTCCAGACCTGCCCGAAGGCCTCCATCAGACCGAAGCCGGCCTGGCGGATCTCGGTGAGAGCCTCCCAGTCGACCCCGCGCGTGGCCTCTTCCCAGGGGGCCTCGGGCCCCTCTTCGGCCGCCGTGCGGCCCTCGTCGGTGAGCGAGAACAGCTTCTTGCCGCCGTCGCTCTCACTGCTGATCAGGCCCTCGTCCTCCAGGAGCTGGAGGGTCGGGTACACCGAGCCCGGGCTGGGCTTCCATGCCCCGCCGCTGCGTTCGGCGATCTCCTGGATCATCTCGTAGCCGTGCATCGGCCGGTCCTTGAGCAGGGCCAGGATCGAGGCCCGTACGTCACCTCGCCGCGCCCTCCCCCTGGGTCCGCCGCGCCCTCGCCCGCCCCAGGGGCCGGGTCCGAAGCCGGGGCCCCCGAAGCCGGGGCCGAAGCCCGGACCACCGGGACCGCCCGGGCCGAAGGGCCCGAAGGCCGCACGCCGTCCGTCGAAGCCGCCGCGGCCGCCGCGCCGGGGGCCGTCCTGTCCATGTCCACGCTCGAATCCGTGGGTACGCATCGCAAACCACTCCTTCATTCCATCGTTGATCTGTCGCGATGCGTCAACGATATATCGTGAACAGTTCGCTTGGCAAGGCCCTCGCGTTTTAGGGTGCGGACATGACATCGCGCACCGCTTCGGACGACGCTTCGGACGCCACCTCCCACCACGCCTCGCACCACGCCTCCCACCACGCCTCGCACCGCACCTCGGGCCGCACCTCGGACGCCTACCTCGCCGAGCTGTTCTCGCTGGAGGGCCGGGTCGCCGTCGTGACCGGCGGCAGTTCCGGCATCGGCCGGGCCATCGCCGGGGCGCTGGCGCGCGCCGGCGCGAGCACGGTGATCGTGGCCCGCAAGGAGGCCGAACTGGCCGCCACGGTCGAGGAGCTGGCGGCGGACGGCTGCCGGGCGGGCTGGGTCAGCGCCGACCTCAGCACCCGGGACGGGGTGCGCGCGGCGGCGGAGCAGGCGGTCGAGGTGTTCGGCGAGCCCGACATCCTCGTCAACTGCGCCGGGATCAACCTGCGGCCCCCGATGGACGAGCTCGACGAGGACGTCTGGGACGCCACGATGGCGCTGAACCTGGATGCGCCCTACCTGCTGGGCCGACGCTTCGGGCCCGGCATGGCCGAGCGGGGCTTCGGGCGGATCATCCACATCACCTCGCAGCAGGCGCACCGGGCGTTCGTGCGGAGCGGCGCGTACGGGGTCTCCAAGGGGGCGCTTGAGTCGCTGGCCCGTTCGCAGGCGGAGGCGTGGTCGCCGTACGGGGTCACCTGCAACACGCTGGTGCCCGGCTTCGTGATGACCCCGCTCAACGCGCGGTTGTCGTCCGACCCCGAGAAGGTGGCGGCGCTGGCCGCGCGCACGATGGTCGGGCGCAACGGCCTGGCCGAGGACTTCGCCGGAGCGGCGGTGTTCCTGGCGAGCCGCGCCTCCGGCTACGTCACCGGCCAGGCGCTCTTCGTCGACGGCGGGTTCTCCGTCCACTGAGCCGAGCCCGCCGAACGGGCGGTGGCCAGGTCGCCGCGCTCTACGCCGCCTGCGGGACGAACTGGACGATGTCGTCCGCACCGTCGGACTGGACCACACCGTAGGTGCCCTCGGGGACCTCGTTCCAGGCGCCGGGCAGATCGCCCAGGGGCTCGGAGACGATGAGGCGGGTCTCGTCGGAGACCTCGCGCAGGAACTCCAGGTCGGGGTGGAGCGCCCGGAGCGTCTCCACGCGGGTGCTGTAGAACAGCGAGCGGGAGGCTCCCTGGCTGGAGTAGCGGAACGCCCACAGCCGTTGTCCGTCGGTCACCGCGATGGTCATCTGGAGCGGGAACTCCACGCCGTGCTCATGGCCGACGCGTTCCACCAGGCCCGCCATCCGCGCGACGGCGCCCGGCGGGTCCTCCTCCAGGCCCAGGGTGAGCGCCAGGAAGAACATCATCTCGGAGTCCGTCGACCCCTCGATGTCGGGGAAGAGCGCGGGGTCGACGGCGAGGGCGAGGTCCCGGTGGATCAGGTGGAAGTCGGTGATCGCACCGTTGTGCATCCACATCCAGCGGCCGTGCCGGAACGGGTGGGAGTTGGTCTGCTGCACCGCCGTGCCGGTCGAGGCCCGGATGTGGGCGAAGAACAGCGGTGAGCGGACATGACCGGCGATCTCCCGCAGATTGCGGTTGCTCCAGGCGGGGCCGATCTCCCGGACGACCGCGGGGCTCCCGTCGTCCGCGTCGGCTGCGTACCAGCCGACGCCGAAGCCGTCGCCGTTCGTCGTCTCGACGCCCATCCGGGAGTGCAGGCTCTGGTCGATCAGCGAGTGGGCCGGTCGGTAGAGAATCGTTTCGAGCAGGACCGGGGTACCCGAGTAGGCAAGCCATCGGCACATCGTCTAACGCCTTCCTGGAGACACCGGGCGGTCCGGGCGGGCCGGGCCGGTCATGCCGCGGACCTGTTCGGCTTCACCACGCACAGCGCCCAGATGACGAACGCGGAGAACGCGATCAGCACGACGGACCAGACCGGGTAGTACGGCAGGGAGAGGAAGTTGGCGATGATGATCAGCCCGGCGACGGCCACGCCCCCGACCCGCGCCCACATCGCCCCCTGGAACAGACCCAGGCTGACGATCACGGCGACCACGCCCAGGGCGAGGTGGATCCAGCCCCAGCCGGTGAGATCGAACGCGAAGACGTAGTTGCGGGTCGTCACGAAGACGTCGTCCTCGGCGATCCCCATCACGCCGCGGAAGATGTCGAGCACTCCGGAGAGCATGAGCGTGACGGCTGCGAAGATCATCAGGCCCTGGGCCCACTGTTGCTTGGCCGTGTGCCGCCCGGCCGACGGCGTGGTGTGTGACGCGGTCATCCCGTTGCCTCGATTCGGTGTCGTCGTTCGACGAGTGCACGGACTTGCGGAACTCAGCGGCCGGAGCCGCTCAGGACGAGCTGCTTGGCCTTGGTGAACTCCTCGTCCGTGATGTCGCCACGGGCGCGGATCTCGGAGAGTCGGGCGAGTTCGTCGACGCTGCTGGAGCTGCCGCCGGTGCCCTTGGCGGTCTCACGGACGTAGCTGTCGAAGGCCTGCTGTTGATCACGCGCCTGCTTGACCTCCCGGCGCCCCATGCCCTTGCCCCGCGCGATCACGTAGACGAACACGCCCAGGAAGGGCAGGACGATGCAGAACACCAGCCAGCCGGCCTTGGCCCAGCCGCTGAGTTCGTCGTCGCGGAAGATGTCGACGATGCAGCGGAACAGCAGGACGAACCACATGATCCACAGGAAGAACACCAGCATGGTCCAGAAGGCGCTCAGCAGCGGATAGTCGTACGCGAGGTACGTGTCCCCATTCATCTGTCTCCTCCGTCCCGGGCCTGCGCCCGAAAACCCGAAGTGCGTGCCGTTCCCACCCTGCACAGGGCGGGAGCCCGGCGGCCTCACCCCAGACGGGTGAGGCCGCTCAGCCGGTCCCGACGGGGGCGCTCGGCCGGCTCGGCCGCGCCCTCCGGCGGAGCGCGGCGCGCCAGGCGAGGGCGACCGCCGCCTCCACCAGGCCGAGGAGGACGAGCCACAGGCCCAGCAGCCGGGTCAGCGCCAGGGCCGACTCGGTCGGCAGGGCGAGCACCACGATCCCCGCGACGACGGCGAGCACCGCGGCGCCGAGGACGACTCCCCGGTGCGGCAGGTCCTTGGCGGCGAGCGCCGTGAAGAGCGTGAGAATGCCGGACACCAGCCACAGGACGCCGACGATCAGCGACAGCGCGGCGATGGTCTGCAGCGGGTGCCGCAGCGACAGCACCCCGGCCACCACGTACAGCACGGCCAGCAGGAGCCCGGTGACCCGCTCGCCGTGGTCCTCCCCGGCGAAGGACGCGACGAACCGGAACACCCCGGTGACCAGCAGGTACAGGCCGATGAGGACCGCGAGGACGTGCAGGGTCTCGTCCGGCCAGACCAGGATCAGGATGCCCGGCACGAGCATGGCGAGAGCCGAGCCGAGGATCCACAGCCAGGAGCGCCCGAGCGCGGCCAGGCCCTCGGCGGGATCGACGCCGACGGGCCCGGTGTGCGGTGCGGGACCGGACGACACGCTCATGGCTCCTCCTCGCGCACGACTCCACGTCACGCCGGCGGTCGGCGTCACTCCGGCAGTTGGCGCATCTCCAGGACCCGCAGGCCCAGGGACTGGCAGCGGGCCAGCAGCCCGTACAGGTGCGCCTCGTCGACGACGTGTCCGAACAGCACGGTCTGCCCGGACATGACCACATACTCCAGCTCCGGGAAGGCCCTGGTCAGCGCCTCCGACAGATGTCCGTCGACGCGGAACTCATAGCGCATGTGCTGCTCCCCCGGGATGGCCTGGGACGGCGGACCGCGCTCTGTTCCCACGATCGTCCGCCCCTGTCGCCCGTCCGGCCTCACCCCATGCAGGTGATGTCCGCCCACGTCGCACGTCCGGTACGTGCCTCTAGTGCGTCACGAAGAGCTTGAACGCGATGATCAGCAGGCCGAGCACGAGGTTCACCGCGGCGGTCAGGGACACCAGGTGCCACGAGGCTCCGGCGCGCCGTGCCGCCGCCGCGGACCAGCCCACCTGGCCCGCGACGGCGACCGTGAGGGCGAGCCAGAGAGTGCCCTCCAGGTCGAGGCCGAGCAGCGGACTGACGGCCACGGCGACGGCCGGCGGCACCGCGGCGTTGACGATCGGCCACTCCTCCCGGCACACCCGCAGCACGACCCGACGACCCAGGCCCTGCTGGGCCAGCCGCGCCCCGAACAGCTGGGCGTGCACATGCGCGACCCAGAACACGACGCCGGTGAGCAACAGCAGCAGCATGAGCTCAAGGCGCGGGAACGAGTCCAGGGAGCCGGCGCCGACGACCACCGAGGCGGCCAGCATGGATCCGTAGACGCCGCCGGTGTAGTCGGTCTCGGCCCGGCGCTCGGCGATGTCCGCCCGGACCGCCGAGCCGTGTCCCGTCCCCGCCATCGTGACCTCCCTCGACGAGTCGGACGAGCCGGACGAGCCTCAAGAGCCGGAGAAACCGAAAGCAACAAAAGCAACGAAAGCACCGGAAGAGCCGGACGGCTCAGCGGCGCGATCCCGTCGCGTCGGCCGGCGCGCCGGTGTCGGGCCGCCCCGGGCGTTCGGCCTTGCGGGCCGGCAGATGCGAGGTGACCAGGAAACTGGCCAGAGTGATCCCGCCGGCGGCGAGGATCGCCGCCTTCAGACCGTCGAGCTGCGCCGAGGCGTACGAGTCCACGAGGGCGTCGACCTCGGAGGGCGGCAGACCGGCGTCCTCGGCCGCCGCGCGCACCTCTTCGGTCGGGACGAAGCTGATCCCCGCCTCGAGAGCCACGCCGGTCTGCTGACGGGTCTCCTCCGACAGCCGGGGGTCGTCCGCCACCTGTGTGGTGAAGGCCTGGGCCAGCGCGCCCACGAGCAGCGATCCGATGAGCGCGGTGCCCAGCGCGGAGCCCAGGTTCTGGGCCGTGAACTGCAGCCCGCCGACCTCGCTGCGCTCGTCCTCCCCCACGCTGGACTGGACGACGTTGCCCAGCTGCGAGGCGAGCAGGCCCATGCCCACCCCGAGCAGGGCCATCGCTCCGGCGAACTGCGCGTCGTCGATCTCGGGGTCGATCGTGGCCAGCAACCACACGACGGCCCCGACCAGGGTCACCAGGGCGAGCCGCACGATCCGGCGCGGCCCGGCCACCCGGCCCAGCCTGGAGGCGCCCATGGAGGCGGCCAGCATGGTGATCGACACCGGGAGCAGTCGCAGGCCCGTCTCGAAGGCGTCGAAGCCCTGCACGACCTGGAGGTACAGCGGGATGGTGAAGAACAGCCCCAACAGGATGAGGTTCTGGCTGAGCAGGCACATCAGGCCGGATCGCAGCGCGGGCCGGTGCAGCAGCGCCAGATGCACCAGGGGCTCGGCGCGCCGGGCCTCGCGGCGCCGCTCCCAGTGCACGAAGACGGCCAGCACGGCCACTCCGGCGCCGATGACGAACAGCGTGGGCGAGAACCCGAAGACGGTGAAGGGCGGGTTGCGGGGCTGGACCCAGCCCCAGGTCCCGCTCTGCAGCACCCCGAGCACGCCGAGCGCCAGACCGGCCGCCGAGAGCGCGGCGCCCACGCCGTCGAGGTGGTGTCGCGCCCCGGTTCGGGGGGACTCCGGGATCACCCGGCGGAAGCACAGCATCACCAGGACCACCACGACCTCGCCGGCGAAGACGAGCCGCCAGGTCAGATACGTCGTGACCCAGCCGCCCAGCAGCGGGCCGACCGCGATGCCCGCGCCGGCCAGGCCTCCGATGACCCCGTAGGCGACGGCCCGGTCCCGCCCCCGGTAGGACTCGGCGACCAGCGCCGCCATGGCCGGCAGGACCATCGCGGCGCCCAGTCCCTCGATGACCGACCAGCCGAGCGCGAGGACCCAGAGGGTGGGAGCGGCGGCGGTGAGGGCCGATCCCGTGGCGTAGACGACGAGGCCGAGCAGGAAGAGCCGGCGGCGTCCGAAGATGTCCCCGAACCGGCCGCCGATGATCATGAAGGCGGCCATGACCAGGGCGTACAGCGTGATGACCGCCTGGATGGCGGTCACCTCGGTGTCGAAGTCCTCGACCAGTTGGCTGATCGAGACGTTCATGACGGAGGTGTCCAGCACCATCAGGAACTGGGCGGTGCCCAGGACCATCAGAGCCCGCCAGCGGGTCACGGTGTCCACACCTCCATGGCAGCGGAGATGTCCGGTCGCCGCCTCACCCACCACGGGCGAGCCGCGGGAGCCGGACCCGCTCGGTCACAGCAGCTTCAGCTCTCGGGCCCGGCGCACGGCGTCGCCCCGACGGTTGACCGCGAGCTTGCGGTAGGCGCTCTTGAGATGGGTCTTGACGGTGTTGACGGAGACATAGAGATCGGCGGCGATCTCCTCCGTCGACATCATCAGGGCCAGCCTGCGCAGCACGTCGCGTTCGCGTCCGCTCAGCTCCTCCACGACGGGCGCCGGCGGGCCGTCGGGCGGCGGTGCGCCGGGGGTCGGCCGGTCCGCGGCCGGTCCCCGCGGTGCGGCGGCGCCGAGGAAGGGGCGGATCCACGGTCCGGCCTCGATGAAGGGACGGCGCAGCCCGTCGCGCTGTGCCTCGCGCAGCGCCCGGGCGACGAGCCTGCACGCGGCGGCCGCGTCCCCCGCCTCGTGCGCCGCCTGTGCCCTCAGCAGCGTGGCCCGGACGGTCACGGCGGGGCCGTAGCGGCCCTCGGCGCGCACACCGTCGAGCAGGTCGACCGCCGCCCGGGGCCGGCCCGCGGCGAGTTCGGCGCGCGCGGCGCCCACCACCCAGGCGGGCTGCTCGTCGGACAGCGCCCGCAGCACCTCGACGGCCGTCTCCGGTCGTCCTTCGGCCAGATGCGCGGCGGACACGACGAGCGCCGTCTGTTCCTCCGCCCAGGGAGAGACCACGGCGGCCGGAACGGCCTGTTCCGCTACCGCGAGCGCGGCCCTGGTGTCGCCGCGGGCCAGCCGCAGCCGGGCGGTGGCGATGGCCCGGCCCGCGTCCAGGACCGGGTCCCGCCAGGCGGGGTGCGACTCCACGGCCTCGTCGGCCTCGTCGAGGAGGGTCTGAGCCCGCCCCAGGTCGTTGCGGTCGACGGCGACGGCGGCCAGGACCAGCCGTCCCATGCCGGAGGCGGACGGCTGGGTCAGGCCGTACCGCTCCGTCCCGGTCAGCGCGGCCCGCGCCTTGCGTTCCGCCCTGCCGGGCCAGCCGTTCAGGTAGTCGATCAGCGCCAGCCGGCCCAGCGAGTCCTCGCGGGCGAGCGCCGTCGAGGCCCCTTCCGGGGCGCCGGTCACCTTCGTCAGGGCGGCGCACGCGTCCTCGAACCGTCCGGCCCACAGCCGCGCCGAGCCCAGATGGGCCAGCAGGAGGGCGATGAGTTCGGGATGCCTGTCCAGCAGGTGGGCGGGGACCTGGTCGCGCAGCGACTCGGCCGTCGCCGCGGCCGTCTCCGCCCGGCCCGGCGCACCGGTGAGCCGGGCGGCCAGCGCCTCGAGCAGGGCGCAGCTCAACCGGGCGGCGACCAGGCCGGACTCCTCGCCCTCCGGGCTCCACTCGGCCGCCCGGGTCCGTCCCGCCGTCAGACCCGGTTCGGCCGTCAGACCCTGTTCCGCGTGCCGCAGATGGACCAGACCGTGGTCGAGGTCGCGCCGGGACAGCTCACGGGCCGCACGGACCAGATCCGTGGCCGGACCTGTGGCCTCCGGTCCCATCCGGGAGAACAGTTCGGCGAGTTCGTCGGAGCGCAGGCCGGTGAAGAGCCGGCCGATGGCGAGGTCGTCGACCAGGGCGCCCGCGGTGAACTCCCAGTCGCCCGCGGCCGCGCCATGGCCCAGCGTCTCGGCGAGGGACCCCGAGCCCCGCAGCCAGTGCGCCGCCCGCTGGTGCAGCGCGGGCTCCAGGCCCGGCGACCGCACCCGCAGATGGGCCCGGAGGATCTCCCCGAACAGCGGGTGGAGACGGTACCGGTCCTGCCCGAGGTGCTCGACGAACGCGTTCTCGCGACACAGTCCGACGAGGATGGGCTCGGCGTCGGCGCGCCCCGTCAGCGCGTTCACCAGCTCGGGACAGAACCGGTCGAGGACGCTGACCCGCAGCAGCAGGTCCTGTGTCTCGGGGGGCTGCCGTCTGAGCACCTCGGCCAGCAGAAAGTCGGCGACCGTGCTGCGGTCGGCCTCGAACTCCTTGAGATACCGCTCCGGGTCCGGGCTCTCCCGCGCGGCGAGGGCACACAGCCGCAGGCCGGCGGCCCAGCCCCGGGTGCGTTCCACCAGCCCCTGCGTCGCGTGCGCCGGCAGCCGCAGCCCGTGCAGCTCCAGCAGCTCGGTCGCCTCCTCGGGGGTGAAGGCGAGCTCCGCGCCCCGGATCTCCGTCAGTCCGCCGGCCGCCCGGTACCGGTGCAACGGCAGCAGCGGCTCGGTGCGGGTGACGAGGACCAGGCGCAGGCCGTCGCCCGCGTGGTGCACGACGAACTCCAACTGCTCCGCGATCTCGGGGTCGGTCACCCGGTCGTACTCGTCCAGCACCACGATCACCGGCCGGTCCCGGGCGCTCAGCTCGGCGGCGAGCCGCGCGGGCAGCGTGGGCGGTACCCGGGACGCGTCCGCCGGGCAGCCGATCCCGTCGGACAGGGACACGCCGGCGGAGCGCAGGGCCTGGAGCAGATACGCCCAGAGCATGCCCGGCCCCTGGCCCGCCGCGTCGGTGGTGAGCCAGGCGACGGGCCGCTCGCGCGCCGCGGCCCAGTCGGCGACGAGCAGTGTCTTGCCGGCGCCCGCGGCTCCGTTGACCATGGTCAACGGAGTCCCCAGCGCCTGGTCGAGGTGTCTCACCAGGCGCTCACGCCGCAGGAACGTCACCGGCCGGGCCGGCACGACGAACCGCGTACGCAGAAACGGATCCCCCTGAGGGTCTCCGAGACCAGCCATGGCGCTCACCGCCCTGGTCGTCAGATCATGCGCAGCACACCCTTCCAGGATCCCAGTGATCCGCTCCGGGCGCGCTGCGAGCCCGCAACGGCCTGCCACGGAAAGCAGGCCAGGACTCCCGGATTGGCCTTGGCCGACGGTGCCACCGGCCGCCTAGCGTCACCGGCATGCAGATTCGTATCGTCGACGCCTTCACCGACCGCCCCTTCGCCGGCAACCCGGCCGGGGTCCTGCTCCTGGACGCCTTCCCGGACGACGACCGGCTCCAGAGCGTGGCCCTGGAGGTCAACCACGCCGAGACGGCGTTCGCCCACCCGCTCCCGCCGGGCGGCGAGGCGGACTGGGCCCTGCGCTGGTTCACGCCGGTCGCCGAGGTCGACATGTGCGGCCACGCCACGCTCGCCACGGCCCACGTCCTGCACACGACCGGCGCCCACACGGGCCCGGTGCGCTTCGCCACCCGCAGCGGTGTCCTGGTCGCCACGCCCGCCGCGGACGGCTCGATCACCCTGGACTTCCCGACCGCCCCGCTGACGAAGGTCGAGATCCCGGCCGGCGTCGCCGAGGCGCTGGGCGCCGAGCCGCTCGCCTGCCTCGACACCGGCCCCCAGGTCGGGGACCTGCTGGTGGAGCTCGCCGACGAGAAGGCCGTCCACGCCCTGCGGCCGGACCACAAGGCCCTGGCCGCCTGCTCCAGCCGCGGTGTCATCGCCACCGCCCGCGCCGAGAACCCGGACCTGGGCCATGACTTCGTCTCCCGCTGCTTCTTCCCGAACATCGGCATCGACGAGGACCCGGTGACGGGCAGCGCCCACACCGCCCTGGCCCCCTACTGGTCCGAGCGGCTCGGCCGCACCGCCCTGACCGGCCTGCAGGCCTCACCCCGCGGCGGCCGCGTCCGCACCGAGTTCCGCGGCGACCGCACCCTGCTGAGCGGCCGCGCGGTCACCGTCATCGAGGGCGAACTGCTCGTCTAGGAAAGACGGGAAACAGAGGCAGCACAGGAAGGACGGGAAGAACGGGAAGGAGCGGAACCGGGGTGGTCACGGCGTGGGCAGCCACCCCACCTTCCCCGCCAGCAGCGCGTACCCGACGAAGGCCCCGATGTCGAGCAGGGAGTGCGCCACCACCAGCGGGCCCACCCGGCCCCAGCGCCGGTAGAGGTAGACGAACACCACGCCCATCACCATGTTGCCGATGAAGCCGCCGATGCCCTGGTACAGATGGTACGAGCCGCGCAGCACGGAACTGGCGACGAGCGCGCTGCCCGGCGACCAGCCCAACTGGCCCAGCCTGCGCAGCAGATAGCCGACGACGATGACCTCTTCGAGGATCGCGTTCTGCATCGCGGACATGATCAGCACCGGGTACTTCCACCACACGTCCGGCAGCGCCTCGGGCACCACCGTGAGGTTGAAGCCGAGGCCGCGTGCCGCCAGGTAGAAGGCGATGCCGCTGCTGCCGATCACCGCCGCGATCGCCGCCCCGCGGCCGAGGTCCGGCCACGGGCGGGTGCGGTCGAAGCCGAGGGTCCGCAGCCCCTTCCCCTCACGCATCAGGAAGTGCGCGACGAGGGCGACGGGGACGAGCGCCGTGGCGATGCCGAAGAGCTGCCAGGCGAGATCGAGCCATGGACGGCCCGGCGCGGCCGAGGCGTTGAGGGTCGCCGCCTGGTCCTTCAAGCCTCCTGGTTTGGTCACCGATCCGACAAAACTGATCAGGGCGGACACACCGCTCGCACCGAGCGAAAGCCCCAGAACGAGCAGCGTCTCGTCCCGGAGGATCCGCCGCGGGGGCCGATCCTGCGGAAACGAATCAGCCACCGACCCCGCCTCCACCTGCACACTTGCCTCCAGTTGCATAAAACCGCCGCATACCCACCCCGGTCTCGCTAGGGTCTCGAAAGAAGTTACGAAGATCGTGCGTGACAGACCGTCGGGGGGACGGGCGCCGTACGGGGCGTACCTCCCCTTCGCATGCCGCACGGCGGAAATCCGCCACGGGAGTCGACCGGGAGGGGCACCACCGTCATGGGACGTCACAGCTTGCCCGATGAACGCGGGGCGGGCGGCAGCGACCCCCGTCCTCGCATACGCCGTCGCACGGTGGCCCTCGCGACCGCCCTGGTCCTCACGGTCGCCGGGGGCGCCACGGCGGCCGTGCGCAGCGGTCTGCTCTCCTTCGGCTCGTCCTGCCGGGACCACCCGGTGCGGCTGACCGTGGCCGCGTCCCCCGATCTGGCCCCGGCGCTCACGGTCGCGGCGAAGCAGGCCGAGGACAGCGGCCTCACGTCCGACGGACTGTGCCTCGCGATCACCGTCACGGCACGCGAGTCGGCCAAGGTCGCCGACACACTGGCGGCGGGCAAGGACGCGGCGGCACAGGTGTGGGTGGCGGACTCCGACCTGTGGGTGCAGCGGATCACCGCCGACCGCAAGGCGACCCAGGTGACCCCGGTGGGCAACGTGGCCTCCACCCCCGTCACGGTGGCGATGGTCCCGACGGCGGCGAAGTCGCTGGGCTGGCCGAAGAAGACGTACTCGTGGCCGGAGCTGGCCGCCGCCACCCTCGAGGGCAGCCCCCTGCGGCTGGGCGCGGCCGACCCGGCGCGCAGCGCGACCGGTCTGCTCGCACTGACCCAGGTCGGCGCCGCCACGGCCGGCTCCCAGGACGGCGCCACGCAGACCGCGGCCCTGATGAAGACGCTGTCCCAGCGCACCTCGGACACCGACGCCCAGGTCCTCGACACGCTGCCGCGCGACACCTCGGGCGCCGAGCGGGGCAACCCGAAGCGCAACCAGGCGGTCGTGGTCACCGAGCAGGCCTCGTTCACGTACAACGCCTCGGCGGACGCGGGCACCGGCCTCGACCTGTTCTACCCGAAGGACGGCTCGCCCCGCCTCGACTACCCGTACACGCTGGTCGACAAGACCCGGCTGAGCACCGACGAGAGCCGGGCGGCGATCCGGTTCATGACCTATCTGCGCCGCCCCGAGCAGCAGAAGATCCTCCAGCGACACGGCTTCCGGACGTCCGACTACGACGTCCCGCAGACGGTCGTGACCGCGGCCGGCGGCAGCAGCCCGCAGCCGTTCTCCGAGCCGGCCGCCCGGCCCGCCACGGACACGGCGGTCGAGGAGACCCTGGGGGCGTGGACGATCACGGTGCAGAGCGCCCGCCTCACCACGGTCGTCGACGCCTCCTCGTCCATGTCGGAGCCGGTCCCCGGCACGGGACGCTCACGGATGGACGTCACCAAGGCCTCGCTGCTCCAGGCCCTTGCCACCTTCACGCCGCAGGACGAGATCGGGCTGTGGGAGTTCTCCACCAAGCTGGACGGGGACAAGGACTACCGCGTCCTGGTGCCCACCGAGCCGCTCGGCGCGGCCGCGAGCGGCGGCAGCACACAGCGCGACCGGCTGTCGTCCGCCTTCGGCGGTCTCGCACCGGTCCCGAACGGCGCGACCGGCCTGTACGACACCGCTCTCGCCGCGTACCGGGAGGCCACCGCCTCCTACGTCCAGGGCAAGTTCAACGCGCTGGTCATCCTCACCGACGGCGTCAACCAGGACCCGGGCAGCATCTCGCGGACCACCCTTCTCGCCGAACTCCAGAAACTCGCGAGCCCCCGGCGTCCCGTCCCCCTCATCATGATCGCGGTCGGCCCGGGCGCGGACCGTGCCGAGGCCGACCAGATAGCCAAGGCGACAGGCGGCTCGGGCCAGTCGGTCACCGACCCCTCCCAGATCCACACGGTGATCCTCAAAGCCATCGTGGCGGCGGCGACACAGGGCTCGTGAACCCGACGCCCTCACCCCATGGGCACCGGCTCGGGCAGCCCCACCGGCCAGGTGTGCACCGGCTCCCCCAGATGCATCAGCTCCGCGTAGCGCCGCGTGGTGGCCGCCAGCGCGGCGTCCCGGGACAGCCCGGCGTCCACGGCCCGGTGGAACGTCTCGACCTGCCAGGTCGCCCCGTTGGCCCGTCGTCGGCAGCGCTCCTCGATGACCCCGAGATACAGATCGCGGTCGGCGGGCTCCACCCCCCACCCGTCGAGCCCGGCCTCGGCCAGCGGCAGCAGCTCGTCCCGGACGAGACTCACCGCGTCCACCTCGACCACGCCCCCGAGCCGCCCCCGGCGCGGCCACTGCAGCCGCGCGTCGATGCCGTACCGGCACGCCGCGTCGAAGTTGGCGGCGGCCGCCTCGAACGGCAGCCGGGACCACACCGGCCGGGGCTCCGCGGCCAGGGAGCGGACGACGCCGTAGTAGAAGGCCGCGTTGGCGATCACATCGGTCACGGTCGGCCCGGCGGGCAGGACGCGGTTCTCCACGCGCAGGTGCGGAACGCCGTCGGCGATGCCGTAGACGGGCCGGTTCCAGCGGTAGACCGTACCGTTGTGCAGGACCAGCTCGGCGAGCGAGGGCACCCCGCCCGCGTCCAGCACCTCCAGCGGCTCCTCCGCATCGCAGATCGGCAGCAGCGGCGGGAAGAAGCGCAGGTTCTCCTCGAACAGCTCGAACGCCGAGCTGATCCAGCGCTCCCCGAACCAGGTCCGCGGCCGCACGCCCTGCGCCTGGAGCTCCGGCGGCCGGGTGTCGGTGGCCTGCTGGAACAGCGGGGGCCGCGACTCCCGCCACAGCTCATGGCCGAACAGGAAGGGCGAGTTGGCGCCGACGGCGATCTGCGCGGCGGTGACGGCCTGCGCCGCGTTCCACACCCCGGCGAACCGGTCGGGCGTGACCTGCAGATGCAGCTGCACGGAGGTGCAGGCCGCCTCGGGCACGATCGACTTCGAGGTGCACGACAGTCGCTCCACCCCTTCGATCTCGAGGACGAAGTCCTCTCCCCGGGCGGCCACGATCTGATCGTTGAGCAGGGTGTAGCGGTCGACGTCGGAAAGGTTGGACGTCACCAGGTCGTCCCGGTCGAGAGTCGGCAGAATACCGATCATCACGATTCCGGCATCGACCTCGCCCGCCTTTCGATGGGCATATGCCAGTGACGTACGGAGTTCCTCCGCGAGCCGATCGAAAACCCGACCGCCCAATCGGTGTGGGGCTATGTTGACTTCCAGGTTGAACATGGCGAGTTCTGTTTGGAAATCGCGACTCGCGATTCTTTCCAGAACTTGACCGTTCAGCATTTTCGGCAGACCGTCGGCGCCCGCGAGATTCAGCTCGATCTCGAGCCCCATGAGGTTCTTGGGGCGGTCGAAGCGCTTCTGGGCCAGGAGTCGCTCGAGCCCCGTCAGACACCGCCGGAGCTTTTCCCGGTAGTGCTGACGATCGGACAGGTCGAACGCGCCTGCCACGACCTTCTCCCCCATCGAAGCGTCCCTCCTCGCATGGGCGGACCGGCGATCTCGGCCGCCGGACGTCCGGGTCAGGTCCGGGTCAGGGGGAATGATGCCCAACCCGGCCGATCGATAACGTCCCCCGTCGGGCACGGCGCCCGCTACGCTGACCGAAAGCCGTCGGAGGTGTCCGTTGGCACATTCACCGGGCATGCGGCCGGGCGCCTTTTCCGGAACTCGGCAACTCGTGAAAAACTCCGACGAGAATGGGCCGACCGCTACGCGCGCATAACCCGAGGTCACCGCCGCGCGGCCCACGCTGAATCGGGATGATTCACACGTATCGCCGACCGAATGAACCCTTGCCGAGTGTCCCGCGATCGACTAGACGAAACACAGTCTGAACACGTGTCGTATAAACTCCGCGAACAAGGCAGAGAAGGTTGGCGCCCACAGTCGAAGGAGCCTGTCGTCGAGATGACGGCAGGCCGCTCGCGCACCCGGGCATCCCCAGACCGGCCGCTACCTCTCCGACCCCCGAGAGTTGGCTGACAGCGCCGTCCGCCCACGCCCTCGCGCCACCGTGCCTGTCGAATGAGAGGCGACCCACCATGCCTTTGCTGGTCCCCCCGGCTCCCGCGCCCGCACTTCGCTCCGTCCTCACGGCACTCGGTTCCCCCACGGCCGTCCGCGAGGCTCGTACTCCGTCTCTGCGCACCGCCCAGGGAGACGCCACCCCCGAACTCCCGCTGCCCCTGCACGTCCTGGACGGAATCACCCCGGAAGGCGCGGCCGAGACCCGGCTGGCCGGCTGGCGCTTCCTGATCCGCTGCGGCGACCGCGCCGTGGCCGCGGCCGAGACCCGGCTCACCCCGGACGGCTGGGCGTTCTCGCACTTCTTCGAGGGCCCCTACATCGCCTCCACCGAACGCGCCCTGCGCCAGGCCGAGTCGGCCACCCAGCCGTACCAGGCGCGCCTGCTGTCGGTGCCCGGTCTCTACATGCTCACGCTCTGGCTGCACGGCGACAGCGCCTCGGACGGCACCGCGGGCCATCCCGCCCCGACCGACCTGCTGGTGCCGCTGGCCCCGGCGCCGCCCGGGATCGCCGCCCATCGCGCGCACCGGGTGGCCGAGTTGCTCCCGGTGCTCACCCTCCGGACGACACCCGCGCCGCCTCCGCTGCTCGGCTCGCCCGCCTGATCCACCCGACCCCGTACCCCGTCACCGCGGCCCCGGCGACGGGGTACGGCGCTGTCCGCCGCCGCGACTTCCGCCCGCGTCCGGCCCGGACTAGCCCTATCCGACCACCAGGAACCACCCGAAGTGACAGTGCGGTTGAGATGAACCGCCCGCCCGGGTGACGCGTCATGAACCTGTGAGAGGCGGTGCCGCGAAATGGCTGCGGATCGACCTCCGTGGGGCAACACTGGTTCCGAACGACTTATCACAACGGGGGGCGGCCATGAACGACGTTTCACGCCGCGGGACAGACACCACGACCACCTCACACGACACGCAAGAGCGGAAGTTCCCATCCATGTGCCAACACCAGCCACCGTGCCCGACAGCGACCTCGGCCGACCGGGAGTCCGCCCGCCTCACGGCGCACCACCCGGAGCAGGGCTGGAGCCTGCTGTGCAACGGCGTCCTGCTCTTCGAGGACACCGGTGAGCTCCTGCCGGACGGCCAGGTCATCGCCCCTCACCGGGTCGTGAGCGCCGCCTGAGCACCACCCGGACGGCGCGGGACCGCCGTCCGGAGACATGAGGGGCCGGCCGCAGACATCCCACTGCGAACCGGCCCCGACGCGTGTCCGGGGCCGGTCACTCCCCGTAGTCCCGCGGTCTCTGCGCGATGCGCCCGCCGGCAATGCCTTCCCAGGGCAGCGTGTCTTCCGGAAGACTCCTGGAAGTTTCGGCGCGGCGTCCGGAACGCGGCGACGGAGGTGGGGAAGTGACAGCGGAGGATGCGGCGCCTGTGTCACGGGGCAGGGTCACGATCACGGAGATCGCCCGCCAGGCCGGCGTCTCGGTGCCGACCGTGTCCCGGGTGGTCAACGGCCGCTCCGACGTCTCCCCGTCGACCCGGGCCCGGGTCGAGGACCTGCTGCGACTGCACGGCTACCGCAAGCGCCCCGCCGCCTCCCCCGCCCGCGCCTCCCTCCTCGACCTGGTCTTCAACGACCTGGACAGCCCCTGGGCGGTCGAGATCATCCGAGGTGTCGAGGAGGTCGCCCACGCGGCCGGCGTGGGCACGGTGGTGTCGGCGATCCACGGCCGCTCCGGCGACGCCCGCGAATGGATGCGCAACCTGCGCTCCCGCGCCTCCGACGGCGTCATCCTGGTCACCTCGGCCCTGGAACCCACCCTGCACGAGCAGTTGCGCATCCTGGGCGTCCCGCTGGTCGTCGTCGACCCGATGGGCTCCCCCGCCGCCGACACCCCGACCATCGGCGCCGCCAACTGGGCGGGCGGCCTCGCGGCCACCGAGCATCTGCTGGCGCTGGGCCACCGCAGGATCGGCCTGATCGCCGGCCCGCCCCGGCTGCTCTGCTCCCGCGCCCGCTTCGACGGCTACCGGGCCGCTCTGGAGGCGGCCGGCCTCGGCGTCGACGAGACCCTCGTCGTCCCCGGCGACTTCCACCCCGAGTCGGGCTTCACCGGCTGCACCGCCCTCCTCGACCTGCCCGAACCCCCGACCGCGGTGTTCGCCGCCAGCGACCAGATGGCGCTCGGCGCGATCGAGGCACTGCGCCGGCGCGGCCTGCGGACGCCGGAGGACATGAGCGTGGTCGGTTTCGACGACCTTCCGGAAGTCCGCTGGTCGGCCCCGCCCCTGACCACCGTCCGCCAGCCCCTGGCCGACATGGGCAAACTCGCCGTCCGCACGGTCCTGAGCCTGGCCCGCGGCGAGCGCCCCGACTCGCCACGGGTCGAACTGGGCACGGAGTTGGTGGTGCGGTCGAGCACCGCGCCGCCACGCGCCGCTAGCTGAGCGCCTCCCGGATCGCGTAGTAGGCCGGCTTCGGCACGAGCTGCTCGTCCCAGGGCAGCGCGGCGCCCTGGCCGGGGAAGAACGCCGGGATCCACGAGTACTTGTCGGTGTAGTCCCAGACGGTGATGCCCACGCACCGCCGCACCGCGAGGCACGCCCTCGTCATGTCCCGGTACCAGTCGGCCTGTTGGGCCAGCTTCTCGTCGGTCGCGGGCAGCAGCATCCGTACGTCGACCTCGGTGAGCGCCGTGTCCAGGCCGAGCCGGGCGAAGCGGCGGAGGTTGTCCTCCAGGGTCGTCGGATAGCCGTACTGCAGGGCGAGATGGGCCTGCAGGCCGATGCCGTCGAGCGGGACGCCCTGCGCCCTCAGTTCCTTGGCGAGGGCGTAGTAGGCGTCGCTCTTCGGGCCCACGGCCTCGATGTTGTAGTCGTTGAGGTAGAGCTTGGCCTTCGGGTCGGCCTGGTGGGCCCAGCGCAGGGCGTCGGCGATGTAGCCGGGGCCGAGCGTCCTGTAGAAGATCGTCTCGCGGTAGGTGCCGTCCTCGTTGAACGCCTCGTTGACGACGTCCCAGGCGTAGACCTTGCCCCGGTAGTGGCGCGCCTCGGTCTGGACGTGATTCTTCAGGACGGCCCGCAGCTCGTCCGCCGTCCACTCCCTGCCGGTCAGCCACCCGGGCAGCTGGCTGTGCCAGACGAGGGTGTGGGCGCGGACCTTCTGGTGGTTGGCCCGTGCGAGGTTCACGATCTCGTCGCCGGCCGTCCAGTCGAACACGCCCTGCTGCGGCTCGGTGGCGTACCACTTCATGCCGTTGCCGGGGGTGATCATGTCGAACTCGTCGCCGAGGATCCTGGTGTAGGCGGTGTCGGTGAGTTCGGGGTTGTCGGTGGCGCTGCCGAAGTAGCGGCCGTGGCGCTGCGCGAGGTCGGCGAGGGTCGTCCGCGGCTTTCCGTGCGACGGTTCCTCGTGCGCCTGCGCGGCCGGTCCGCCGGCGACCCCGGCGGCGACGAGGACGGCGGCGAGGACCCCGGCGAGTCTGAGCCGGGTGCGGGAGCTGATGGGCATGGTGCGACTCCTCACGTGCGGGTGGGTGTGGGTGAGCCGTGTCGTACGGGTCCGCGGGCGCGCGTCATCCCTTCGTGGCGCCGGCGGCGAGACCGCCGACGAGCTGGCGCTCGGCGACGGAGTAGAAGGCCAGGGCGGGAACCATGGCGAGGACCAGATAGGCGAACACGCGCGCGTACTCCGCCGAGTACTGCCCCTGGAACTGCTGGACGCCGATCGGGATCGTCCACCAGGTGGGCTCGTTGAAGACCAGCAGCGGCAGGAAGAAGTTGTTCCAGCTGCCGACCACGGCGAGCACGGAGACCGTGCCGAGGGCGGGCCGGGCCATGGGCAGCAGGATCCGCCAGAAGAAGCCGAGGGGACCGCACCCGTCGAGCGTGGCCGCCTCCTCCAGCTCGGCCGGGATCTCCCGGAAGAAACCGCGCAGGATGACGATGGTCACCGGCAGCCCGAACGCGGCCTGCGGCAGGATCACGCCGAGCGGGTTGTCCAGCAGGCCCAGGGAACGCAGCAGCAGGAACAGGGGCAGCGCCGCCACCGCGAAGGGGAACATCAGCCCCATGGTGAACAGGGTGAACAGCACCTCCCGCCCGCGGAACGCGAACCGGGCGAAGGAGAACGCGGCGAGCGCGGACACCGCGACGACCACCACGGTCGTCCCGACGGCGATGAGGGTGCTGCTGCCGACCAGCCGCCAGAACGAACCGGAGCCGAGGATGTCGGTGTAGTTGGAGGTGACCCAGGGGTCGGGCAGCCCGACGGGATTGCGGGAGAGCTGGTCGGTGGACTTGAAGCCGGACAGCACGGCGTAGCCGAGCGGCACGGCCATCACCGCGCCGACGACGGCGAGGACGAGGTGCAGCGGCAGGGTCCGGCCGGACTTTCGGCCGGTCCTGCGGGCGGTCTCGCGGGCGGCGCTCCGGTCGGTCTCGCGGGTTTTCACGCGCCGCCTCCTCGCATGGTCGTGGTGGCGCCCTGCAGGTCGCGGCGGAGCACGAACCGCTGGTAGGCGAGGGCGAAGACGAGGCTGATGCCGAACATGGCCACGCTGATCGCGCTGGCGTAGCCGACCTGGTAGCGCTTGAAGCCGTACTGGAACATGGTCACGGCCATCGTCTCGGAGTGGTGGTCGGGCCCGCCCGCGGTGACGACCCACACCAGGTCGAAGAGCTGGATCGAGCCGATGACCGACAGGAACACGCTGATCCGCAGGGTCGGCGCGAGCAGCGGCAGGGTGATGTTGCGGAACCGCTGCCAGGGTCCGGCGCCGTCGATCAGCGCCGCCTCGGTCAACTCGGCCGGTATGGACTGGAGTCCGGCCAGGTAGAGCATCATGTGGAAGCCGAAGTACTTCCACGTCATGACCAGGAACAGGGTGGCCATGACGGTGGAGGGATCCGCGAACCACTCCCCGCCCACCCCGCCCAGACCGACCGCGCCCAGGACCTGGTCGGCGAGGCCGTCGTCCGGGGCGAAGATCATGCTGAACAACACGCCGGTGATCGCCTCGGAGAGGATGTACGGCGCGAAGAACAGCATCCGGTAGACCGCCCGGCCGCGGATGCGCTGGTTGAGCGCGACCGCGAGGGCGAGCGCGAACGGCAGTTGCAGGACCAGCGAGAGCCCGACCAGGACCAGGCAGCGCCACAGGTCGCCGAGGAACACCGGGTCTTGGAAGAGCCGGGTGAAGTTGTCGCCGCCGATGTAGTCCTCGGGCATGCCGAAGCCGCCCCAGCGGAAGAACGAGGCGTACAGCGCGAACAGCATCGGCAACAGCACGAGCGTGCCGAACAGCACCAGCGCGGGCGCCTGGAAGCCGACGGCGGTGAGCCAGTGCAGCGCCCGGCGCCGCGCCCGCCCCCGGCCCCGGTCCACGGCCGGGGGCGGCAGGTCGACGTCCGGACCGCTGCGCTTGTCCGGGAGAAAGGTGGAGGTCATCGCCGGCTACTGCTCTTCCTTCGCGACCTTGGTGATCGACTCGGTGACCTGCTGGGGCGACTTGGAACCGGCGATGAGGGCGGCGACGCTGTCGTTGACCTCCTGGCCGAGGGCGGGCGCGTACGCCTGGTCGAGGTAGAGCTGGAACCCGGTGGCGGCCTTCAGCTGGGCCTGCACGGCCTTGATGTTGGGGTCGGTGATCGCGCTCTCGGCGGCCGGCACGACCGGCAGCACCCCGGTCTTCTTGACCAGTTCGGTGTCCGTGGCGGCCGAGGCGAAGAACTTCAGGAAGTCGGCGGCCGCCTGTGGGGCGCCCTTGCGCAGGGCGTGTCCGCCGCCCCCGCCGAACACCTCGGTGATCACGCCCTTGCCGCCCTCGACCGCCGGGAACGGGAAGAAGCCGAGGTCCGCGCCGAGCCCCTTGCCCGCGTCGGCCTCCACCACCGGCGCCCACTGGCCCATGAGCTCCATCGCCGCCTTGCCGTTGCCGACGGCGGCGGCCTGGCCGGTCGGGCTGGAGTAGGCGGCGCCGAGGAAGCCCTTCTGGAACGGCTGCAGGTCGACCAGGTCCTGAAGGTGCTGACCGGCCTGGACGAACCCGTCCCCGGTGAAGTCCTTGTCGTCCCCCGCCTTCCCCAGCGCGTCGATCCCGGCGGTGCGCATCGCGAGATACGCCCAGTAGTACATGCCGGGCCACTTCTCCTTGCCGGCCAGGGCCAGCGGGGTGACACCGGCGGCCTTCAGCTTGCGCACGGCGTCGAGGAAGCCGCTCCACGTGGTGGGCGGAGCGCTGATCCCGGCCCGCTCGAAGAGAGCCTTGTTGTACCAGAACCCGATCATGCCGATGTCGAACGGGACGCCGTACACCTTCTCGTCGAGCAGATAGGGCTCCCGGGCGACCGACAGCAGCCCGTCCCCCCACTCCTTCGTCTTCTCCGTGAGGTCCTCGACGAGACCCGCGTCGACCTGCTGCTTCAGGACGCCGCCGCCCCAGGTGTGGAAGATGTCGGGGAGCTTCCCGGAGGCGGTCAGCGCCGTCATCTTCGACTTGTAGGCGTCGTTCTCCAGCTGGACGATCTTGATTTTCACCTTGGGGTTCTGGGCCTCGAACTGTTTGGCCAGTCCGGCCCAGACGTCTTTGGTCGGCTGGGTGGTGGAGATGTTCCACCACTCGATGGTGGTCGTCCCCGACGACCCTCCGTCCGAGTCGCCGCCGCACGCGCTCAGTGCCGTCATGCTCAGACCGGCCGCGGCGGAGGCCGCGAGGAAGCCGCGGCGGGAGAGTGCCGGGTCGCCCATCATGCGCTCCTTGGTAGATCGAAAGTTTCGGTCCAATTCCAGAAAGCTTCGCTGCTGCCGCACCCTAGAGACACCCTCCGACGGGTGGCAACCCCTTGAACACAGGGAATCCAGGGGGCAGTTCAAGAAAGGGGCCCCGCCGAGACCTCGGATGACATCGAAACATTCGAATCCGAAGGCGAACATTACGGAGCGGGCGGCGGCCAAGAGCCGATGGCCGGAACAGTCCCCTGGCTACGTGACGCTGAGTGTCCGGCCCGTGGTCAGTCTTAACGCAAACTTGACGCCTTCCAGCCCGTCATCCGTGGGCCCAGGCGTCACTCTCCGCTTACGCTGATTCCGCCGTCGGCCGTCCACCGGATGGCCGAATCCGCACGCTGTGCCGCACACGGCACAAGGCATGCGCCACAGCCGCAGCACATGCCACACACGCCGTACAAGCCGCACATGCAGAGATGCCGCACATCAGGAGCGCTCCGATGGCCACCACCGAGCACCCTCCCCCCAGTCGCCTGCGCGCCTGGATGCTGGAGGGCCTGTCCGACATGGGCAAGGGTCATGGCCGACAGACGCCCGCCGCCGCCGAACCGGAGCCCGAGCACCCCGAGCACAAGGGGCAGCGCTGGTACCGGGTCATGTGCCTGACCGGCGTCGACTACTTCTCCACCCTCGGCTACCAACCGGGCATCGCCGCCCTCGCGGCCGGTCTCCTGTCGCCGATCGCGACCATCGTGCTGGTGATCGTCACCCTGGCCGGCGCCCTGCCGGTCTACCGGCGGGTGGCCGAGGAGAGCCCGCACGGCGAGGGCTCGATCGCGATGCTGGAGCGGCTGCTGTCGTTCTGGAAGGGCAAGCTGTTCGTCCTGACCCTGCTGGGCTTCGCCGCCACCGACTTCCTGATCACCATCACCCTGTCCGCGGCGGACGCCTCGACCCACCTGGTGGAGAACCCGCACCTGGCCGACGCCCTGCACGACAAGCAGATGATCATCACCCTGGTGCTCGTCGCCCTGCTCGGCGCGGTGTTCCTCAAGGGCTTCCTGGAGGCCATCGGCGTCGCGGTCGCCCTGGTGGTCGCCTACCTCGGCCTGAACGTGGTCGTGGTGACCGTCGGCCTGTGGCACGTGCTCACCGAGGGCCATGTGGTCACCGACTGGTCGAACGCCCTGACCGCCGAGCACGGCAACGTGTTCGCGATGATCGGCGTCTCCCTGCTGGTCTTCCCCAAGCTGGCGCTGGGCCTGTCCGGCTTCGAGACCGGCGTCGCGGTCATGCCGCATGTCCAGGGCGACCCGGACGACACCGAGGAGAACCCCAAGGGCCGCATCCGGGACACGAAGAAGCTGCTGACGACCGCCGCCCTCATCATGAGCGTCTTCCTGATCGCCACCAGCTTCATCACCACCGTGCTGATCCCGGAGAAGGAGTTCGAGTCCGGCGGCCAGGCCAACGGCCGCGCGCTGGCGTTCCTGGCCCACGAGTACCTGGGCAACGCCTTCGGCACGGTCTACGACGTCTCGACGATCGCCATCCTGTGGTTCGCCGGCGCCTCCGCGATGGCCGGCCTGCTCAACCTGATGCCCCGCTACCTCCCCCGCTACGGCATGGCCCCGCACTGGGCCCGCGCCGTCCGCCCGATGGTCATCGTCTTCACCCTGATCGCCTTCCTGGTCACCTGGATCTTCGACGCCGACGTCGACGCCCAGGGCGGCGCGTACGCCACCGGCGTGCTGGTCCTGATCTCCTCGGCGGCGATCGCCGTGACCATCGCCGCCCGCAAGGCCGGCCAGCGCAACTGGACGATCGGCTTCGCCGTCATCTCTGCGGTGTTCCTCTACGTCACCGTCGTGAACGTCTTCGAGCGCCCGGACGGCGTGAAGATCGGCGCCTGCTTCATCGCCGGCATCATCCTGGTCTCCCTGCTCTCCCGACTGGCCCGCGCTTTCGAGCTCCGCGTGACCAGCGTGACCATGGACGACATGGCGGAACGTTTCATCCGTGACATGTCCAGCCGCAAGATACGGTTCATCGCCAACGAGCCCGACCAGCGCGACAAGGCCGAGTACCGCGACAAGATCGAACAGATCCGCCAGGACAACGACATCCCCGGCGAGGACTTCGTCTTCGTCGAGGTCACCGTCGTGGACCCGTCCGAGTTCGAGTCGGGCCTGACGGTGCGCGGCGAGGTCCTGCACAACCGCTACCGCGTCCTGACCCTGGAGTCCTCCTCCATCTCCAACGCCCTGGCCGCGCTGCTCCTGCACACCCGCGACTCCACCGGCTGCATCCCGCACATCTACTTCGAGTGGACCGAGGGCAACCCCTTCGCCAACTTCCTGCGCTTCTTCCTCTTCGGCCAGGGCGAGGTCGCCCCGGTCACCCGGGAGGTCCTGCGCGAAGCCGAACCGGACCGCACCCGCCGCCCCCGCGTCCACACCGGCTGACACCCGCTCCGGGACCACGACCCCGGAGTCGTCAGGAAACCGGAGGCGTCAGGAACCCCGCAGGGAACCGCCCGCACCCCCTCAGCAGTCCGCCCGCCGCCGACCGACCGCCACCTACCGGCGCACCGACGCCCGACCGGCTGTGGGCCGCCCGATGGGCTCCTGCGCTGCGATCTTCTGGTCGACCGGACGCGGGGACCCTCGCCCTCCCCGCGCCCCGCTGTGGCTCACCCGCTCCGCCGGCGTCCTCGCCATGCTCCTCCCCGGGCGGATCACCGCGGGCCCCGACCGGCCGGCGGTCGGCGGCCCGCTCCGCCCCCTGGTGCCCACCGACGCACTGGTCGCCGTACGGCAGTACGCCGAGGCCTGGACGGGCATCCGCCACTCCTGGGAGCGCGGCACCCCGAGCGAAGGCGCCGACGTACGGGAGCGCCCGAGCCACGAGATATCGACCACACGATCGCCCGGGCGTCTCTCAGGGCATCGGGGATGCCCTGAGAGACGCCCGGCGCCTCAGCCCTGCTCCCGGCTCCCCCCGAACAGCCCCCGCCGCCGCGGCCCCGCCACGATCCGCCCGAAGCTCTTGCGCCCGGCAAGCTCCACCCGCAGCACCACCGGAGCGTCCGCCGGACCGGAAGGACGGCTCTTGATCTTGACGTAGTCCAGGGCGAGGGAGTCGGTGTCCACCACGATCCCCGGCCGGGTCACCAGGCGCAGCGTGCCGCCCTGCATGTCCAGGTCGATGCGGAGGGTGCCGTGCCCGATCACCGCCCGGGTGAAGTCGAGCGTCACCTTCCCCCAGGCCGACTCGATCACCAGGTGTCGCGGCACCACCCATCCGTCACCGCGCTCGGCCGAACCGCCCTGCTGTTCGATCCGGACGAGGTCCTTGGCCCTGGTCCCCGCCTCCGCCGGCAGATCGGCCGTGAGCACGGCCAACTCCCCCACGGTCCGGGCCGTCAGGGCCGCCTCCACCCGCTCGTCGAGCTCGGCCGCGGTCAGCCGACCGTCCCCCGCGGCCACGCTCAACGCGTCCACGACCCGGTCCCGGTCCGCATGCGAGGCCCGCACCTCAGCCGACATGTCCTTCACCCCGTCCACCCCTGCACGAACTGACGTCATATCGCGTTATACCCAACACGCGCCCCCGCGTCCACCACCGCCCGCCCCGGCCCTATCGTGACCCGCATGCAGAGCTACACAATCGGCCAGGCGGCACGGCTGCTCGGCGTGAGCCCCGACACCGCGCGCCGCTGGGCGGACGCCGGCCGCGTGTCGACCCATCGCGACGACGCCGGACGACGCCTCATCGACGGCAAGGACCTCGCCGCCTTCTCCGTGGAACTCGCCCGCTCGGACAGCGCGGAGGACGACACCCCGTACACCTCGGTCCGCAACGCCTTCCCCGGCATCGTCACCGCGGTCAAACTCGGCGACGTGGCCGCACAGGTCGAGATCCAGGCCGGCCCGCACCGCCTGGTCTCCCTGCTGACCCGGGAAGCCGTCGAAGAACTGGGCCTCGAGGTCGGCATGGAGGCCACGGCCCGAGTGAAGTCGACAAACGTACACATCGACCGAGTCTGATCAGCGAGACGTCGAGACGGCCCGACACCGAGACAGCCGAACGGCGAGGAGCGCCACGTCCGGAGGACGGCAAGGGCGGCACAGAACCCGGCATACCCGACATAAGACGCCCTGAGCCCTACCGTTGACGCTCATGACCCTGAGCATCCGCAACCAACTCCCCGGCACCGTGACCGCCGTCCATCCCGGCGAGGTCATGGCCACCGTCAAGATCCACCTGGCCGGTGGCCAGAACCTCACCGCCGCCATCACCCTGGAGGCCGTCCAGGAGCTCGCCCTCGCCGAGGGGGCCGCCGTCCGCGCACTGGTGAAGTCGACGGAGGTCTCCCTGGCCACAGGCGCCGTCGACGGCCTCTCGATCCGCAACCAGCTCCCCGGCACGATCACCGGCCTCACCGTCGGCGGGGTCATGGCCTCGGTCAAGATCACCGTGGCGGGCGGCGAGCTCACCGCCGCGATCACCAAGGAGGCGGCCACCGACCTAGGCCTCTTCGTGGGCTCCGACGTCGTCGCCCTGATCAAGTCGACCGAGGTGTCCCTGGCGACGGCGTAGCACGCGCAGGGGCCCTGCCCACGACGGACAGGGCCCTACGCGCTCACTCGGTCTCAGCCCTCGAACCTCGGCCCTCGAACTTCAGCCCGTGAGCCTGAGTCCTCGAACCTCAGTCCTCCTGCTCGGTCCTCAGTCCTCGGTCCTCAGTCCTCGTACGCGTCCAGCGGCGGGCACGAGCAGACCAGGTTCCGGTCGCCGAAGGCCTGGTCGATGCGGCGCACCGGCGGCCAGTACTTGTCGGCGACGGACACTCCGGCCGGGAAGACGGCCTCGTCACGCGTGTACGCGTGCTCCCACTCGCCGCCGAGCACGGCCGCGGTGTGCGGGGCGTGGTGCAGCGGATTGTCCTCGGCCGGCCACGCGCCCTCCCCGACCTTCTCGATCTCCGCGCGGATGGCGATCATCGCCTCGCAGAACCGGTCCAGCTCGATGAGGTCCTCGGACTCGGTCGGCTCGATCATCAGCGTCCCGGCCACCGGGAACGACATCGTCGGGGCGTGGAACCCGTAGTCGATGAGCCGCTTGGCGACGTCGTCGACGCTCACGCCGGTCGCCTTCGTCAGCGGCCGCAGGTCGATGATGCACTCGTGCGCGACCAGCCCGCCGGGCCCGTTGTAGAGCACCGGGTAGTGCGGCTCCAGCCGCTTGGCGATGTAGTTGGCGCTCAGCACGGCCACCTGCGTGGCCCGCTTGAGCCCCTCGCCGCCCATGAGCCGCACATAGGCCCAGGAGATCGGCAGGATCCCGGCAGAGCCCCAGGGAGCCGCCGAGATCGGCCCCACACCGGTCTCCGGCCCGGCGGCGGGCTGCAGCGGGTGGTTCGGCAGATACGGCGCCAGGTGCGACCGCACGGCCACCGGCCCGACACCCGGGCCGCCGCCGCCGTGCGGGATGCAGAACGTCTTGTGCAGGTTCAGGTGCGAGACGTCCCCGCCGAAGTGGCCGGGCTTGGCGAGCCCGACGAGCGCGTTGAGGTTGGCGCCGTCGACGTACACCTGCCCGCCGGCCTCGTGCACCTGGGCGCAGATGTCGGCGACGTGCTCCTCGAACACCCCGTGCGTGGACGGGTACGTGATCATCAGCACCGACAGCTCGTCCCGGTGCCGCTCGATCTTCGCCCGCAGGTCGTCGACGTCGATCTCGCCGTCCTCGGCGGTCTTCACGACGACGACCTTCATCCCCGCCATCACCGCACTGGCCGCGTTGGTGCCGTGCGCGGAGGACGGGATGAGGCACACGGTCCGCTGCTCGTCCCCGTTGCCCCGGTGGTAGCCGCGGACGGCGAGCAGCCCGGCCAGCTCCCCCTGCGACCCGGCGTTCGGCTGCAGGGACACCTTGTCGTACCCGGTGACCTCGGCGAGCCGCTCCTCCAGCTCACGGATGAGCGTGAGGTAGCCCTGCACCTGCTCGACCGGTGCGAAGGGGTGCAGCTGCCCGAACTCGGGCCAGGTGACCGGCTCCATCTCGGTGGTCGCGTTGAGCTTCATGGTGCAGGAGCCCAGCGGGATCATGCCCCGGTCGAGGGCGTAGTCCCGGTCGGCGAGCCTGCGCAGGTAGCGCAGCATCGCGGTCTCGGAGCGGTGCTGGTGGAAGACCGGGTGCGCCAGTATCTCGTCGGAGCGCAGCAGAGCGGCGGGCAGCGCCTCCTCGGTGGACGCGTCGAGCGACTCGATGTCACCGTCCACCCCGAAGGCCGCCCAGACCGCGGCGACCTGGGCCCGCGCGGTGGTCTCGTCACAGGAGATCGACACCTGGTCGGCGTCGACGAGGTGCAGGTTCACCCCACGCTCCCGAGCGGCGGCGACGACCTCAGCGGCCTTGGCGGGCACCCGCACGGTCAGCGTGTCGAAGTACGACCCGTGCACGACCTCGACCCCGCCGGCCTCGAGCCCGGCGGCCAGGACCGACGCGTACCGGTGCGTACGTCGGGCGATCGCCCGCAGCCCGTCGGGCCCGTGGTAGACCGCGTACATCCCCGCCATCACGGCCAGCAGCACCTGCGCCGTGCAGATGTTGCTCGTCGCCTTCTCCCGCCGGATGTGCTGCTCACGCGTCTGCAGCGCCAGCCGGTAGGCCTTGTTCCCGTCCGCGTCCACGGACACGCCCACCAGCCGCCCGGGCAGGCTGCGCGCGAACTTCTCGTGGACCGCCATATAGCCGGCGTGCGGCCCGCCGAACCCCATCGGCACGCCGAACCGCTGCGTGGTGCCGACCGCGATGTCCGCCCCCAGCTCACCCGGCGACTTCAGCAGCGTCAGCGCGAGCAGATCCGCGGCGACGGTGACGAGCGCGCCGAGCCCGTGCGCCTGCTCGACGATCGCCCCGAGATCGCGTACGGCACCGGAGGCGCCGGGGTACTGCACGAGCACGCCGTTGATCTCACGCTCGGCGATCGCCGCCGGAATGCCCTCGCTCAGGTCGGCGACGACGACTTCCACGCCCGTCGGCTCGGCCCGGGTCTCGATCACGGCGATGGTCTGCGGCAGCACGTCCGCGTCGATGAGGAAGAGGCCCTTCTTGTTCTTCCCCATGCGCCGGGACAGCGCCATCGCCTCGGCGGCGGCCGTGCCCTCGTCGAGCAGCGACGCACCCGAGGTGGGCAGACCGGTCAGGTCGGCGACCATGGTCTGGAAGTTCAGCAGCGCCTCGAGCCGGCCCTGGGAGATCTCCGGCTGGTACGGGGTGTACGCCGTGTACCAGGCCGGGTTCTCCATGACGTTGCGCAGGATGACGGGCGGGGTGAACGTCCCGTAGTAGCCGAGCCCGATCATCGAGTCGAGGACCTGGTTGCGGTCGGCCAGTGAACGCAGCTCGGCAAGCACCTCGGCCTCGGTGCGCGCGCCCGGCAGGTCCAGCGCGTCGGCGTTCTGGATCACGGCCGGGACCGCGGCGGCGGTGAGCTCGTCGAGCGAGCCGTAGCCGACCTGCGCGAGCATCTTGGCCCGTGCCTCGTGATCGGGCCCGATGTGACGCTGCTCGAAGGGAATTCCCTGCTCGAGCTCGGAGAGCGGAATGCGATGGGCTGTCATTACGGAGGCCTCCTGGTCTGACACGACCTTCGAGGGTCACCACGGCGCGGGTACCCGGACGACCTCCCCCTCTGTCATCTGACCTGAGAGCTTCACCGGCCGCCCGAGGGCACCCGGCTTTCACCGTCGGTGAGAGCGGAAGCCGTCGACGCCGTCGGCACCCGCCCTGCTTTCCAGAGTGACCTCGTCCGTGCGGTACGTGGGCCTGAGAGATTCCGGGGAGGAGTTGCTCCTTCGGCGCCTCCGATGGTGTCCGGAGGACTCTCCCGCACGGGGTCAGCAGCCGTTGTCAGACTACCAGCGAGGTCAACGCGACCCCCTTCGAGTGGCCGCCCGTCCCGATGTGCTCTTTTGTAGTGCTTACGGATGGGTTGCGACCAAATGGAGGGCCCGTGCAGACCGACATCGATCCGCGCCACCTGATCGGCCGCAAGGCGTTCGACCGCAACGGCACCAAGATCGGCACTGTCGACGAGGTCTACCTCGACGACGCGACCGGCGTGCCCGAGTGGGCGGCCATACGAACCGGCCTGTTCTCCCGCGACGCCTTCGTCCCCCTGGAGCCCAGCGAGCTGGTCGAGGGCGCCCTGCACATCCCCTTCGAACGGGCCCTGATCAAGGACGCCCCCGACTTCGGCGTGGGCCGCCACCTCTCCCCGGAGCAGGAACTCCAGCTCTACCACCACTACGGCCTCGACGTGGGCGCCCCTCCCCCGCTCCCCGACCACGACTTCGGCCGGCTCGCGGGCACGGACGAGAGCTGAACCCCCTCAGGCGGCACAGGCCCGTATCAGCGCCCCGAGTATCCCGGCAGGGTCGTACAGCGGCCGGGCGCCATCCGTGACGACTCTTCGCGTACCGGCGTCGACCGGATCGGTCCGCGCCCAGCGGGGAGATCCGACGCCCACCTCGACCTCCAGGCCGGAAGCGGTGGCATACCGCCATTCGGTGACAGGCCCCCATTCCTGGACCCGGATCACCTCCCCCAGGGACAGTTCACGTCCCCACGCCTCGTCGGCGGCGTAGCGATCCGGCACCGTCGACAGCAGCAGGAGATCGACGTCCGAGTCGGGACGCGCGGTCCCACGCGCGCAGGACCCGACGAGGAGCAACCCGACCACGTCGCTCCGGTTCGCGCACCACCGGGTGACCCGATCCGCCACCTGCCGCATCTCGGCCTCACGCTCCGGCGACACCCCGGCCGAGTCCGCGAACCGACCTCCGTGCAGTTTCATGCAGCTCCCCATCCGCCGTCGGCGCCGCCTCTCCGGACACCGTCATCGCTCCGACTCACCCCGTACTTCGAACCGCTTCACTCTGTGTAACTGATCGACCTCACCGAGAGTTCCCGGAGCCGACCTCAGGTCTTCGCCGCACCAGCGGCAGCGGATCCGCCGGCTCCAGCCCCGGGTCGTCGGTACGGAACGTCCGCACCCGTCCCGGCTCCGACTGCGGGGTCTCGAACCGCACGGTGACCCGGCCGAGCCCGCTGCCCTGCACCCACCCGTGCCCGAGCTCGGCATGCCGCACATCGTGTCCAGGACGCCACTGATGCTCGGTCCCCAACGGCTCCTCGCGGACGGGCTCCTCCGCGAGTTCCTCCTCGATCCCCTCCGACCGCTCCTCCGCGGCCTGCGCGAACAGGTCCTCCTGAGTGAAGTCCGCCAGACCGCTGACGCCCACCCCGAGGAGCCGCACCCCGCCCGTCGTGTCCACGGAGTCCAGCAACCGGGCCGCCGCTTCCCGGATCACCGTCGGATCGTCGGTGGGGCCACGCAGCGTCTCGGACCGGGTGAGCGTCGAGAAGTCGTACCGCCGCACCTTCAGCACGATCGTCCGCCCCGACAGACCGGCCCCCCGCAGCCTGCGCACACACCGGTCCGCGAGCCGCTGCACCTCCAGCTCGACCCGGACCCGGTCGTGGATGTCCACGTCGTACGTGTCCTCGACCGACACCGACTTGGTCTCCCGCTCGGCCACCACGGGCCGGTCGTCACGCGCCAGCGCCATCGCGTACAGGGCATGCCCGTGAGCCTTGCCCAGCAGCCGAACCAGCTCGTCCTCACCGGCCTCGGCGATCTCGTCGACCGTGGTGATCCCGGCCCGCCTCAGATGGTCCCCCGTCGCCGGGCCGACCCCCGGCAGGATCCGCGCCGACATGGGCCCGAGGAGCGCCCGCTCGGTGCCCGGCTCGATCAGCACCAGGCCGTCGGGCTTCGCCTGCTCCGAGGCGATCTTCGCGAGCATCTTGCAGGAGGCCAGCCCCACCGAGCCGGTGAGACCCGTGACAGCCCGTATGTCAGCACGCAGTCGAACGCCGGCCAGCTCGGCCGACTCACTGTCCCAGGCCGCTTCCCCGGCCTCCAGGTCCACGAAGGCCTCGTCCAGGCTCAGCGGCTCCACCAACGGCGAAAGCGCTCCCAGCAGCGCCATGACCTGCTCGCTGATCGACCGGTAGAACGCGAAGCGCGGAACGAGATAGGCGGCGTTCGGAGCCAGTCGGCGCGCCTGGGCCATGGGCATCGCCGAGTGCACCCCGAAGACGCGCGCCTCGTAGGAAGCGGTCGCGACCACTCCACGGGGCCCCAGACCGCCCACGACCACGGCTTTCCCGCGCAGACTCGGCTTGGACGCCTGCTCCGCCTGCGCGAAGAAGGCATCCATGTCGAGATGCAGGATGGTGGGCGCGTTTCTCACATGTCCGATGCTGCACCACACCACTGACAACGGCGTCGTACCGCCGCCCCGAGCTCCGCAAGGAGCCTCAGACCGCCCGGTTGCGCCGACGCGCCAGCTCGTCCGCCGGGTTGTGCCCGACGAGCGTCTCACCGGTGTCGACGCGCTCCCCGTGCAACTGGGAAAGCGCGTTCTCGACGTCCCGCCACACCACGCCCACAGCGATCCCGAAAACGCCCTGACCGCCCTGGAGCAGCGCGTGGACCTCGTCGGGCGAGGTGCACTCGTAGACCGTCGCGCCGTCGCTCATCAACGTCATGCGCTCCAGGTCGCTGAACCCGCGCTCCCGCAGATGCTGCACGGCGGAGCGGATGTTCTGCAGCGACACCCCGGTGTCGAGGAACCGCTTGACGATCTTCAGAACGACGACGTCCCGGAAGCTGTACAGACGTTGTGTGCCGGACCCGTGCGCGGGCCGCACACTCGGCTCGACAAGCCCGGTGCGCGCCCAGTAGTCCAGTTGCCGATAGGTGATGCCCGCGGCCGCACAGGCCGTCGGACCGCGATAGCCGATCTGCTCGGACGCCATGGACGTCGCCCCTCCGCTGCTCGGCACGGCCGCCGGCCGTTGCGGAGCCTGGTCGGCAACGCCGCTCTGCTGGGGGTACCCCCTGCTCGAACTCAGCTGAGAGCTCGGGGGAGGGTACGGACCGCTTCCCCCGACACCGAGTCCGGGGGCACCCCCAGCCGTACCGTCGCCGCTGCTTCTCACGCCGACCTCCGTCCTTGACCTGCCTTCTCGACGGTAGGCAGTCACCAGGGGTGCGTCAACGATCGCCACACTCGGCACGCCGAGTGATAATCACCCTAGGAGTGGTTTCCCGCACCCCACCGCGGGGAAAGGCTAGCCGAATGCGCTGAGAAGTAGCCGTAGGACGCTCTCAGTCGCCGCTGGCATTTGCCGGAAACGAGACGGGCGTCCCCGTGCAGGACGCCCACATGTCGCGTATGTGCCGGCTACTGGTTGCTGGTGCCGAAGTCCTCGGGCGAGATCTGGTCGAGGAACTCGCGGAACTTCTCCACCTCGTCCTCCTGCTCGTCCGGGATGGCGATCCCCGCGTCGTCGAGCACCGTGTCGCTGCCGTAGATCGGCGTTCCGGTGCGCAGCGCCAGCGCTATGGCGTCGGACGGGCGCGCGCTCACCTCGACCCCGCTGGCGAAGACCAGCTCCGCGTAGAAGACGCCCTCCCGCAGATCCGTGATGCGCACTTCGGTGAGCTCCTGGCCGACGGCTTCGAGCACGTCCTTGAACAGGTCGTGGGTCAGCGGTCGCGCGGGAGCCATGCCCTGCTGGGCGAAGGCGATCGCCGTCGCCTCCCCCGGTCCGATCCAGATGGGAAGGTAACGGTCGCCTCCCACTTCACGCAGCAGCACGATCGGTTGGTTGGAGGGCATCTCGACCCGGACACCTACGACATCGAGCTCGTTCACACAGCAACCCTAGGCCGTGCCCGGGACGTTTGGGTAGTCGGGCCGGGAACGGGTGACCGATCCGCCCACGGCGAAACCGCCCGCTCAGGGCAGCCGCACCCCGAGCGCGGTCTGCACGAGCGCCGCATGCAGCCGCACCGTGAGCCCCGCCAGCTCCTTCGTACGGGCCTCCGCGAGCACCCTCGTCTGCGGATTGCGATGACGCTTGAGCGGTGCCACCACCTGGTCCACGAGCCCGGCCTCACGGTCGGCCGCGGCCTTCATCACCCGCAGATGCCGGGGCTCGATCCCGAACCGCCCCAGCTCGGCCACGAGCGCGGCCACCGTGGCGGCCTCGGCGTCGTAGACGCCGTCCTCCAAGGGCACGACGAGCCCGTACGCCTCCCACTCCTCGAGCTCCGGCTCACCGATCCCCGCGGCCGCCAGCAGCTCGGCCCGCCCGATCCGGGCGACCGTGGGCGCGTCCGACGGCTCCAGAAAGGCCTCGCCGTCGCGCTGGCGACCCACGGTCGGCAGCGGCGCGGCCTCGCCCCGCTCCATGGCGTCCAGGTGCTCACGGATGACCTTGAGCGGCAGATAGTGGTCCCGCTGCATCCTCAGTACGTGACCGAGGCGCTCGACGTCCTGCGCGCTGAACTTGCGGTACCCCGAAGGGGTCCGCTGCGGATCGATGAGCCCCTCCGACTCCAGGAAACGGATCTTGGAGATGGTGACTTCGGGAAACTCGTCGCGCAGCGCGTTCAACACGGTGCCGATGCTCATCGGACCGCCGTCCGCGGCGGCGGTGCCCGGTCCGGCACCGCCCCTCGGTGTTTGAAGCATGGACCTTCCCTGGGTTCCCCCCGGATGGACTCCGGGGGAGGGTCAGTAGCCCCGCTGGCTCGCGTAGAAGACCAGCCGGTACTTGCCGATCTGCACCTCGTCACCGTTCGACAGAGCGACCTCGTCGATCCGCTCCCGGTTGACGTACGTGCCGTTCAGACTGCCGACGTCCGCCACCCTGAACGTGCCGTCCGGGTTGCGCCGGAACTCCACGTGACGGCGCGAGACCGTTACGTCGTCGAGGAAGATGTCGCTCTGCGGGTGACGGCCGGCCGTCGTCAGATCGCCGTCCAGCAGGAAGCGGCTGCCCGAGTTCGGACCGCGGCGCACGACCAGCAGCGCGGAGCCCAACGGCAGCGCGTCGACCGCGGCCTGCGCCTCGGGAGAGAGCGCGGGCAACTGCGTCTGGCCGGTGACCTCGGCGTCGTAGGCCTCGAGACCGGAGATGGAGATGGTGGAGGTCGTCTCCGACGGACGCTCGGGCGTCAGCCCGGGACGCAGCGGAGCTCCGCAGTTGGAGCAGAAGCGGCTGTTCTCCGCATTGCGGTTACCGCACCTCGTACACACAAGGGCCGACATAGGGGAAAACCCTCCACCCGTACTTGAGGTTGACGGTTGGCCGAAACCTATGCCGCCGGACTGCGCAGGGTCAACCGACGCCGCACCCTGACCTCCGGAAATGTCACCGCCCGGACCACCCACCTGGTCCCTGAACAGCGGCCGCTGACCCTCCGCGTCGGGCTGTGCGCGATGACGAGCGGTCGCGTTGTCGCTGCCCTCTCGCGCGCTCTTGCCGAACAACTTCGCAAACAACTTCACGGGCGATTCCCCTTGACCGAAACAGACCCGCCCGTGGGGCAGGACGAACCCTGACTGAATACACCGGCCGACCCGGACACCTTCACAACGTCCGTGTCCACCTGACAGTTTCCACCACGCACCACCCGATCGGTGCGTCGACCCCCCGCAACCTCATGCCCCTGCCGGACGCCCCGCATGCACCCCCGGTTCACTGGGCCGACGACCGAGCGTAGTCAGGCTGCTTCGCCGCTCGCAAGGCGTCCACAACGATCTTGTCCGACCGCTCGACGGTCACGGTGGCCTGCTCCTTCTCAAGAGTCTGCACCACGCCTCCAGGGATGTTCAGCGCCGGCTCGAGGTCCTGCGGATTGCCGATGACCTTGAAACGAAACGGTGTGTTGATCTTGTTCCCGTCGACGCTCACGCTGTCGCCGGAATCCGTCAGGAAGGTGCCGGCGACGACCCGTACACCGTTCACCTGGATCGCTTCGGCCCCGGCCGCGCGCAGTTCCTGGATCGCGTCGAGCAACATGTCCGCCTCGACCGTCCCCTTCGTGTCCTCGATGGTCATCGTGATGCCGGGCCCCTGAGCAGCCACCGTGCCCGCCAGAATGCCGAGTTGCTTCTCCTTCTCGACCGTCTGCTTGCGGGCCTCCTCGGCCTGGTCGGAGCTGTTCTCCAGCTCCTGCTGCTGCTTCTCGAGGCCCTGCTTCTCGTCCTCAAGACGCTGACTGCGGTCGTCGAGTTCATCAAGGATGCGCACAAGATCTTCCTGACGCGCCCCGCGCAGGGCGTTTCCGCTGTCGCTGTTGGACGCGACCTGGACGGCCAGGCCGAAGCCGAGGCCGAACAGCAGCAGGGCGACGATGAGTTGCGCCCGGGAGACCCGCGGCGGCCAGAGCCCCTGCACCAGCCGCTGCCGGCCGGTGAGCACGGGATCGGCCGGCTGCTCGGCCTCTTCGCCGACGGACGACGTCACCGGGACCTCGGCGGGCAACTCCTTGCGCAGCCTGTTCTCGGGCGCCTCGTCCTGGTTGCTCATCCGGCTCACGCCCTGAAGACGTGCCGACGGATCGCCGCGGCGTTGGAGAAGATCCGGATGCCGAGGACGACCACGACGCCGGTGGACAACTGCGACCCCACGCCCAACTCGTCTCCCAGGAACACGATCAACGCGGCGACGACCACGTTCGACAGGAACGAGACCACGAACACCTTGTCGTCGAAGATGCCGTCCAGCATGGCCCGCAGCCCGCCGAACACGGCGTCGAGCGCCGCCACCACGGCGATCGGCAGATAAGGCACGACTGCTGCCGGCACCTCAGGCTGAACCAACAGGCCGGCCACGACTCCCACGACGAGGCCCAGTACGGCGATCACGATGTGCCCTTCTCACTTCTCGGCTGAGCTGTACGAACGATCACACTCGGTGCGGCGGGCAGCCGGACGTCGTCCGCCACGGAAATGGCCGTCCGGATGCCGTAGTTCTCCTGCAGGGCGTTCAGATACAGCCCGTCCGCGCTGTTCTGGAACCTGGTGCTCAGGTTTTTCCCGTCCCCCACCGCGAGCACCGTGTACGGCGGCACCAGCGGCTTGTTGTCGACCAGTATCGCGTCACCCGCGGCCCTGATCGCCGACAGCGCCGTCAGCCGCTGTCCGTTGATGGAGACGGCCTCGGCACCCGACGCCCACAACCCGTTGACCACGCGCTGCATGTCACGGTCGCGCACCCGTCCGGTGTCGGAGAAACCGGAGGTCTCGCGCGGATCGCCGTCACCGCCCGTGGTGGCTTCCTCGGCATCGTCCACGACCAGCTTGACTCCCGGCCCGTGCACCTCGACGGCGCCCGACAGAACACCCACCAGGTCCGACCCGTCACTGCCGCCGCTCTGCTTGAGCGCCTCCTGCTGCCGCGCGCTCACATCGTCGCGGAGCTTGTCGACAGTGCTCTCGAGCTTGTCGGCAGCATCCGTCTCACGGTCGATGCGGTCGATCAGCTCCTCGCGCTCCTTGGCGACGACCGGAGCCGCGACCCGCGCCTGAGCCGCCCCGACGGTGACCACGAGGGCCGCGAGCACCAACCCCGCCGCGAGACCGAGCTTTGCCCGCACCGTCTTGGGCAGACCACCGGAGCCATCGGCCCGCTTACGGGCGGCGGCCTCTGCATAGCCGTCGTCGAGGCTGTGGTCCATGACGTTGGTGAGCAGCGACATGGAGGCGTCCGGGCGCGACACGCGCGCGGGTGTGCTCCGAACGGGGGGCTGCTGCGGCATGCCGCACATCGTCGCACGTCGCGCCGCATACCTCCGAATGGCCCCACCGGCGTGCCGGACAGGCCCCCTTGGGGACACTTGTCCGGCACGCGCGCGTGAGCGTGCGCGTGGCTCAGCGCCCGGCGCTGTCCACGACCGCCGACCATTCGTCGAGCAGGGCCTGCGCGGACGCGTCGTCCGGCCCCTCGGCCCACAGATGGGTGACGGCCTCGGCCGGGTCGGGCAGCACCATCACCCAACGACCGTCCGTCTCCACCACCCGTACACCGTCGGTGGTGTCCACGAAGCGGTCTCCGGCCGCCTCGACGACCCGCCGCATCACGAGTCCCTTGACGGCCCACGGAGTCGCCAGATCCCGCTTCAGGACGTGCGCCCGCGGAATCCGCGCATCGATCTGGCTGAGGGTGAGCTGCGTCCGAGCCACCAGCCCGATCAGCCGCACGAAGGCCGCCGTACCGTCGAAGACACTGCTGAACTCCGGGACGATGAACCCTCCCTTGCCGTCGCCGCCGAAGATCGTCGTCTCGTCCTGCCCGACCCGGGTGAGGTCGTCGGGCGAGGTCGTCGTCCACTCGACCTGCGTCCCGTGATACGCCGCGACCTGCTCGGCGATCCGGGTCGTGGTCACCGGGAGAGCGACCCGTCCGCTGCGCCGCTCGGCGGCCACCAGATCGAGCAGCACGAGCAGCGCCCGGTCGTCCTCGATGATCCGGCCCTTCTCGTCAACGAGGGAGAGCCGCTCACCCACCGGGTCGAACCGCACGCCGAACGCGGCCCGCGACGAAGCCACGATCTCCCCGAGCCGTACGAGCCCGGACCGCCGCTGATCGCCCGTCTCCGTCGGCCGGGCCTCGTTCAGGCCGGGATTGATGGTCAGCGAGTCCACCCCGAGCTTCCCGAGGAGACTCGGCAGCACCAGCCCGGCACTGCCGTTCGAGGCGTCCACCACGACCTTCAGCCCGGACTCGGAGATCCCTGTCGTGTCCACGTTCCGCAGCAAGGACCCGGTGTACGAGTCGAAGACGCTCGCCGGGAAATACAGGTCCCCGATCTCCCCCGGGAACGCCCGCCGGTACTCCTGCCGCGCGAACACCCGGTCCAGCTTCCGCTGACTGCCCTGCGACAGGTCCGAGCCCTGTCCGTCGAAGAACATGATGTCCACGGAGTCCGGCACCCCGGGCGACGTCCGGATCATGATCCCGCCGGCACTCCCCCGCGCGGTCTGCTGCCGCGCCACGGGCAGCGGCACGTTCTCCAGGTCCCGTACGTCGATGGCACTGGCCTGGAGCGCGGAGATCACCGCCCGCTTCAGCGCACGGGCTCCACGGGAGTGGTCCCGGGCCGTCGTGACGGTGGAACCCTTCTTCAGCGTCGTGGCATAGGCGCCCGCGAGACGCACGGCCAGCTCGGGCGTGATCTCGACGTTCAGGATCCCGGAGACCCCGCGGGCGCCGAAAAGATGCGCCTGTCCTCGGGACTCCCAGATCACCGACGTATTGACGAACGCGCCGGCTTCGATGGTCTTGAAGGGATAGACCCGCACATTGCCCTGCACGATCGATTCTTCACCGATCAGGCATTCATCACCGATGACGGCGCCGTCCTCGATCCGGGCCGCTCGCATGATGTCCGTGTTCTTACCGACGACACAGCCGCGCAGATTGCTGTGCTGCCCGATGTACACGTTGTCGTGCACCACGGCCTTGTGCAGGAAGGCACCGCTCTTGACGACGACGTTGGATCCGATGACCGTGTGCTCACGGATTTCGGCGCCCGCCTCGACCTTCGCGTAGTCCCCGATGTACAGGGGCCCCCGCAGCACGGCATCGGGATGCACTTCGGCCCCTTCGGCCACCCACACGCCCGGCGAGATCTCGAACCCGTCGATATCGACGTCGACCTTGCCTTCCAGCACGTCTGCCTGGGCCTTCACGTAGCTCTCGTGCGTGCCCACGTCCTCCCAGTACCCCTCGGCGACGAAGCCGTAGACCGGCTTGCCCTCCTTCATCAGTTGCGGGAAGACGTCACCGGACCAGTCGACGGGCACATCGGCCTCGACATAGTCGAAGACCTCGGGCTCCATGACGTAGATACCCGTGTTCACGGTGTCCGAGAAGACCTGGCCCCAGGTCGGTTTCTCGAGGAAACGCTCGACCTTGCCCTCTTCGTCGACGATGGTGATGCCGAACTCCAATGGATTGGGCACACGCGTCAGACAGACGGTGACGAGCGCACCCTTCTCCTTGTGGAAGCTGATCAACTCGGTGAGGTCGAAGTCGGTGAGCGCATCGCCGGAGATGACGAGGAAGGCGTCGTCCTTCAACGCCTCCTCTGCGTTCTTGACGCTTCCGGCGGTACCGAGTGGCTTCTCCTCGTTGGCATAGCTGAGCTCCATTCCGAGCTCTTCGCCGTCACCGAAGTAGTTCTTGACCAGCGACGCCAGGAACTGAACAGTAACGACGGTCTCATTGAGCCCATGCCTTTTGAGCAGCCTCAGAACGTGCTCCATGATCGGCCGGTTGACCACCGGCAGGAGCGGCTTGGGCATGCTCGAGGTCATCGGGCGAAGGCGTGTGCCTTCGCCTCCTGCCATCACGACGGCCTTCATGTCGGAAGCGTCCTCCTAAAGAGACGACGGTCTAGCCGACTTCACCCGTCCAGATTGTCCCGCACTTTTCCGCCGCGGGCCATCGAGCCACTGCTACCGCCGATCGGCGAGGTCAGCCGGCCATGGCGTCCGCACGAACGAGACGGCGGACCTGTACCACGTAGAGGACTCCTGCCCACCAGTAGAGCGTTGTACCCCATCCTGCGAACGCCCATCCGAAAATAGCAGCGAGTGACGCCAACCATCCACTTCCGTCACTGAGAAGAAGCAACGGGAAGGCGTACATCAGGTTGAAGGTCGCGGCCTTCCCGAGGAAGTTCACTTGCGGCGGCGGATAGCCGTGTCGCCGGAGGATGAGCACCATCACCAGCAGGACAAGTTCCCGCGCTACAAGTACAGCCGTCAACCAGATGGGGAGAATCTCGCGCCATGTGAGGCCGGTCAGAGTGGCGACAATGTAGAGGCGGTCAGCGGCCGGGTCCAGGAGCCGGCCGAGGCTGCTGACCTGATTCCAGCGCCGTGCCAGCTTGCCGTCCAGGTAGTCGCTGACTCCGCTCAACGCCAGCACCAGAAAAGCCCAGCCATCGCTCTTCGGGCCCCCGAACTCCGGCCTGAGGATCAGCCACAGGAACAGGGGCACGCCGACGAGGCGAGCCATGCTCAGGATGTTCGGGATGGTGAAGACCCGGTTTGTCTGGACACGGGTCTCTTGGACCTCCACCCGGGAGCCTCCAGTAGGAAATGAGCCAACGATGCCCCCTGACCTTACCCCAACGCAAAAAAGCTCCGGCTCTTGGGCTGTCTGCCCAAGAGCCGGAGCTCTAAAAGGAGTTCGGCGGTGTCCTACTCTCCCACAGGGTCCCCCCTGCAGTACCATCGGCGCTGTAAGGCTTAGCTTCCGGGTTCGGAATGTAACCGGGCGTTT